>NZ_AYVN01000003.1:0-618459 GCF_000502815.1 Mesorhizobium sp. LSJC269B00 | reverse complement strand
GGCCGCGGGGGCGGCGGCGGCCAGTTGCGTCACGGGGCGGCGCCCGGGTGCGCCGCGGATGCGTCCGCCGGCACCGTCTCCAGCCCCACCAGCGCGATCTTCAGATAACCGGCGCCGCGCAGCAGGTTCATCACCTCCATCAGCTCGCCATAACCGACCGCCTTGTCGGCACGCAGGAAGATGCGGGTCTGCTTGTCGCCCTTGGTTCTGCCGTCGAGCACCGCGGCGAAAGCCTGGCGCGGCACGCTGTCATTGCCGATCGCCAGCGTCAGATCGTCCTTCAGCGTCAGGAACAGCGGCGTTTCCGGCCGCGGCGCCGGTGTCGCGGTCGAACCCGGCAGATCTACATTGACGTCGACTGTCGCCAACGGGGCAGCGACCATGAAGATGATCAGCAGCACCAGGATGACGTCGATGAACGGCGTCACGTTGATCTCGTGGCTTTCCTCGAGATCGCCGTCGACAGTCTCGCGAATTCTAGCCGCCATGGCCCATCACTCCGCCGCCAGCGCGGGCGCCTGCGGCACCGTGCGGAAATCGAGATCGCGGCTGACCAGCCGTTCGACCCCGGCCGAGGCATCGGCAAGGAGCTGCCGGTAGCCGGCTATCGACCGCGCAAAGACGTTGTAGATGACCACCGCGGGAATGGCCGCGACCAGGCCCATCGCCGTGGCGAGCAGCGCCTCGGCGATGCCGGGCGCGACGACCGCGAGGTTGGTGGTCTGCGCCTGCGAGATGCCGATGAAGGCGTTCATGATGCCCCAGACGGTGCCGAACAAGCCCACGAAGGGCGCCGTCGAGCCGATCGTCGCCAGCACGCCAGTGCCGCGCGACATGCGCCGCGCCGCCGCCGCTTCGATGCGCGACAGGCGCGACGTCACGCGTTCCTTCAGCCCGTCGCCGGTGACATGGCCGAGCGCACCGGCCGAAAGGGCAGTCTCTTCCTCGGCCGCCCGCACCAAAAGCGCACCGGGGCCGCCACTGTTGCCAAGCGCGCGCCCGGCCTGGCGCAGCGTGGCGGCATTGCCGATGGCGCGCGCAGCGCGACGGGCGCCGAGCTTGCCGAAGAGAATCTCCAGCGATTTGGCCAGCCACACCGTCCAGGTGACCAGCGAGGCGAAGGCCAACCCGATCATCACCGCCTTGACGATGATGTCGGCGGCCATGAACATGCCCCAGGGCGACAGATCGTGCGGCAGCGTCAGCGATATTGCCGAAGGCTCGGCCTGCGCGGATGCACCGGGCTGGGTTGCCGGCTGTGGCGCGGTCGGCGCCGCCTGCCCGGCAGTTGGCGAAGCCGGCGCGACAGGCGCAGCCGGTGCGGGCCGTTCGACTGCGACCGGGGAAGGCTGGGCCGCCGACCGGGCAGCTGCAGCGGGTTCCGTCGTCACCCTGGGCTGCGTGTTTGGCTGCTCTTGCGCAGCAGCGCTGCCGGCCGACAGCATGACCGCGGCCAGCGCCGCCAACAAACCATTTCTGGACACGCTTCGTCCTCGCTTCGTCATTGCACGTACCGATCGGCTGGTCGGTGACGGAATGTCGACCCCGAAAATCCAGCCACTGGTTCTGGCTTCTCTCAAACGCGGCACAGCCGCTGGAAACAATTCAGGCGGCCGAGTGCCCTGCTTGACTATAAAACATGAGTTTACTAGTCAACAAACAAGATGGCTTTTTTGGCCAACGATTATCGGCGCGATGTCTCAGCGGCACATCGTCTTGGCGTCGGTCTACCTGGTGTCGTCGCACTGAGGGATGGACGGCCGCAGGGTTGCTGGGCCACGATACCGGGCAGCAATTGAGGCAGGCTGCGATGATCAAGGCGATACCGTTCGATTTCCCCTATGACGGCCGGCTGGTGCCGGCAAACACCGCGCTGCTGGTCATCGACCTGCAGGAGGATTTCCTCTCGCCGACCGGCTATTTCGCCAGGAAGGGTTATGACCCCGCGCCGCTGCGCGCCATCCTGCCGACAGTTAACCGACTGATATCAGCGGCACGCGCGGCCGGCCTCACCATCATTCACACCAGGCAGGGATATCGCGGCGACATGGCCGACATGACGCCGTACGAGAGATGGCGCCGCAAGCGGGCGGGTCTCGAAGGCACCGACGTGCTGCTGCGCTCCGGCCCCGGCTTTCAGATCGTCGCCGACATCGACGTCGCGCCGCACGACATCATCGTCGACAAGACCTGCAACAGCGCCTTCACCTACACCGACCTGGAACTTGTGCTGCGCGCACGCGGCATCACCCATCTGATCTTTTCCGGCTGCACGACCGATGTCTGCGTGCACACGACGCTGCGCGAGGCCTGCGACCGCAATTTCCAGTGCCTGACCATCGCCGATGCCTGCGCCAGCGGCGACCAATACGCGCATGACGCGGCGCTGCATATGGTGACGGTGGAGGACGGGGTATTTGGTACGCTGACGGAATCTGACGCGGTGCTGGAGGCGCTGGCAGTGCTGAGTGGTGATTAGACGCTGGCGGGACAGCACCCCTCTGCCCTGCCGGGCAGAGGGGGGTGTGAAGGAACGCTACGAAATAGCTTTCATTCCACCCGCAAATTCACCCTGCGTGAATATCCGACCCGCCCCGCGAGGCAAACGCGCCGGGCTGCGGCACCTCCGCCTCACGGCGTGCCAGCGAATTACGCAAGAGCGCGATCGTCTCGCGGCCGACGCTGGCGATCTCGCGCGGCCTGTCGACACCGACGATCATGAACTCGCTGATGCCCAGCGCCGCATAGGGCAGCAGCGACAGGGCGATCTTCGCCGGTGGTCCGGAAAGTTCGACCGCCTTGTGTCCGACGGTAGAGGCGCCACCCTCCGAGCGGACCCGGACCGGAAGCGCAAAACGCAGCTTGCCGGCGCGGCCATGCTCGGCGGCGGCACTGCGCGCCCGTTCCATCAGCTGGCGGATCTCGTCGAGCGAACCAGCCGCCAGTTCGAAGACGTCGGCATGGCGACCGGCGGCCCTGAGCGCGGTGCCAGACTGGCCACCCATGCGGATGATCACGTCGACGCCATGCGGCCCCTTGCGCGGCACATAGCCACCCTTGATGCTGTAGAATGCACCTTCATGGTCGAAGGGCCGGTCGTTCGACCACAGCCGCTTCAGCAGCACCAGATATTCGTCGATGCGCTGCCAGACCACGGTGTGGCCGACCGGACGCGTCTCGGCATCGTCGTCATCCAGCGGCTCGCTCAGCATCCTCAGCGCCAGCCGGCCGCCGCTCCTGGCGTCGAGCGCCGCCAGTTGCCGCGCCGCAACGGCTGGCGCGATCACGCCGGCCCAGTGCGTCAGCACCACTTCCAGCGACGAGGTGCGGTCCAGCGCCTGGGCGGCGATGTCCATATTGGTCAACAGCCCGGCCGGGTCGTCGACGACGATGTTCTGGAAGCCGGAATCCTCGATCAGCGACAGCTTGGTCGCCGTCTCGACGAAATCATAGAAGAACGGTACGGCCGAACCGGCATCGGCGGCGTGCGTTTTACCGGGAACATGCGTGAACTCGATCGGCATTGCCATCTCCTCCATCACGTTGGATGTATGTCGCCCCCGGTTTTGAGACGACGACATGCGTAAAAACAAGCATCAGCGCCAAAGCGCGTCCGCGTTCGGTTCATCAACTCCGGTCACTCACTGAAAGCGCTAGGTCGCCACCCTTTCGGCCTGATCGGTCAGGGAATCAAGCCGAGCACGACTGCCCCGGTGAACACGAACGCAAGGGCAAAGACGAGATAGGCGAAAGCGCCGGCATAGGCCGGGCGGAAAACCTGGCTATTGGCCAGCCTCTGGCTGGTGCGGTCCGTCTCGGCGTTCTGGATATAGGACATATCGACCTCCGTCTTGCGGATTAATCTATAAAATCAGTAGACTTTGTCGAGTGCTATTTTTTGGAGATATGTAGAATGATTTTCTCAGTATTCTTTATTATTTGGTTTGGCATTGCTGGGAGACCCCTGTTGGAGACAAGCGAGCGACAAGCTTGGCCGACGTCTGCATAGGCGATAGCATCGCCATTCCGGCGTAAATGCGGATTATTTCGATCGGGAACGGGGAACAGAACATGGGTACAAGACTAGCCGGCAAGATTGCAATCATCTCGGGCGGCGCGACCGGAATGGGCGGAGCGGCCTCGGAATTGTTCGCCGCCGAAGGCGCCAAGGTGGCGATCATTGACCGCAATGGCGAGGCGGCGGCAGCCACTGCGGCGGCGATACGCGCGCGGGGACATATCGCCGAACACTGGGTGGCCGACGTCTCGGACGAGGCGCAGGTCGAGGCCGCAGTGAAGGCTGCGACTGCCAGGCTCGGCCCGGCCACGGTGTTGTTCAACCATGCCGGCACCATCGTGATAAAGCCGTTCCTGGAGACGACAGTGCAGGAATGGGACTGGCTGCATGCGGTCAATGTCCGCTCGATGTTCCTGATGACGCGCGCCGTGTTGCCGGGCATGATCGCTGCCGGTGGCGGTTCGATCGTCTGCACCTCGTCGATCTCGGCTGTGGCGGCCACACCCATGGAGGTGCTCTACGACACCACCAAGGGCGCCTGCCACATGTTCGCGCGCGCCATCGCAGTCGAATTCCGCGACCGCAACATACGCTGCAACGCCGTCTGTCCCGGCTTCATCCGCACGCCGCACGGCCTGCGCGAGGTCGCCGATCTCGGCAAGCTCGGCGTCGACGTGTCGGGCGCCGCATTGGCCGCACAGCAGGGCCGCATCGGTGAGCCGGAGGAAGTGGCCAAGGCAGCGCTGTACCTCGCCAGCGATGAGTCCAGCTTCGTCAATGGCACGCATCTGTTTGTCGATAAATGGTTTTACGGCGATGTGAGTATCCCAGGCTTGGCGCCCTTCCTCTCCCCCGTCGATCGGGGGAGAGGTGTCGAGCGCAGCTCGACGGAGTGGGGGTCGACCCTTGGCGCAAGGAAGATTCATGCGCACCCGTTGGCAACAGTGGCGAGGTGGTTCCCCGCTCCGTCGCTGCTTCGCAGCGCCACCTCTTCCCCCGGGGGAGAGGAAGGGCGCCAAGTCCTACTCGCCTTACCGCTCTTCTCGTCGAAACGGCTTCAGCAGCGCCGACGGCGCAACCGCGTTGCGTGACATCACGGCCATCGCGACGATGGTGAAAATGAACGGCAGCATCAAGAACGCCTCATAGGGAATATGCCCGAGGCCGCTCGCCTGCATGCGCAATTGTAGCGCATCGACGAAGGCGAACAGCAGCGCCGCGCCCGCAGAGCGCCACGGGTCCCAGCGGCCGAACACGACCAGCGCGATCGCCACCCAGCCACGGCCCGACACCACACCAAAGGTGAAGGCGTTGAACTGTGCCATGGTGAGGAAGGCGCCCGCAAGCCCCATCAGCGCACCGCCGAGGATGACCGCCTGGAAGCGCGTGGCGATGACGCTGACCCCAGCGGAATCAGCGGCGCGCGGGTTCTCGCCGACCATCCGCACCGACAGCCCCCAAGGCGTGCGGTAGAGCACGAAAGCAGCGAGCGGGATGGCAATGATTGCCAAGTAGACCAGCGCAAACTGGTTGAAAACCGCTGACCCCAGAACCGGAATATCCGACAGCAGCGGGATCGGCACCGTCTGAAAACCCTTGATGCTGGGCGGCACCGATTGCTGGCCGAAGGTCAGACGGTAGAGGAAATAGGCAAGGCCGGACGAGAACAAAGTAACGCCGATGCCGCAGACATGCTGGCTGAGGCCGAGCGCCACGGTGAACAGCGCATGCAGCGCACTCATCGCCATGCCGGTCAACACCGCGGCCAGCACGCCGAGCCACAGGCTGCCGCTGAGGCTGGCGGCGGTGAAGCCGGTCATCGCGCAGAGCAGCATGATGCCTTCGATACCGAGATTGAGCACGCCGGCCCGCTCGGAGAACATCTCGCCCAGCGTGGCAAATGCCAGCGGCGTGGCGATGCGGATAATGGCGGCGAGGAAGCCGACCTGAAAAATCTGTTCGAACACCGCGCTCATAAGGCGGCACCGACGCGGCGGATGCGATAGGCCGTGAACAGCAGCGCCACCAGCATGGCGAGCAGCGCCGTGCCCTGGATGACATCGCTGAGGAACGCCGGTACGCCGGTGGCGCGCGACATCGCTTCGGCGCCGGTCATCACGGCGGCCAGGAAGATCGCCGCCGGTACGACGCCGAGCGGATTGAGCCTGGCCAGCATGGCAACGACGATGCCGGAATAGCCATAGCCCGGCGAAATGTCGCTCATCACCTGGAAATGCACGCCGCCGACCTCGCCTACGCCGGCAAGCCCGGCCAGCGCGCCCGACAGCAGCGCCGTCGAAATCAGCACCCGCTCGACGTGGATGCCGCCATAGCGGGCGGCTTCCGGGCTTTCGCCGGTGACCCTGATCCGGAAGCCGAGCGTGGTGCGCACGATCAGGAACCAGATCAACGGTGCCGCGATCAACGCGGCGATGACACCCAGATGCAGCCTTGTGCCTTCGAGCAGCACCGGGAAATTCGCCGAATCCTCGATCGGCGGCGAGATCGGATAGCCGCTGAACGAGTCCTTCCACGGCCCCTCGATCAGCGCCATTAGCGCATAGTAGATGACCGAATTGAGCAGCAGCGAACTGACGACGTCATCGACTTTGAATTTCACTCGCAGGGTCGCCGGCACAAGCGCGACAGCGGCACCGGCAGCAGCGCCGGCCAGCGCCATCGACAGGATCGCCAGCGCGCCCGGCATTGGGATGGCGCCGACGAAGCAGCTGGCCACGGCGCCGGCCAGCAATTGGCCCTCGGCGCCGATGTTCCAGAATTTGGCCCGGAAGGCGACGGCCACAGCCAGCCCGGTGAAGATCATCGGGGCGGCGCGCACCAGCGTTTCGGTGATGGCATAGCTGTCGCCGAACGAGGCCGACAGCATCACGCCATAGGCCTCAAGCACGCCGGCGCCGGCCAGCGCGATGAGGCCGCTGCACAGGACCAGCGCTGCGCCGATGGCCAGCAGCGGCAAAGCGAGATTGAACCAGGCGGGGGTGGAACTGCGGGCTTCGAGGCGGAACATCAGCTATGCCCCTCCGCCGCCCAGACGGTCGCGCCGCCCTTCATCCGCCTGCCGGCACCTTCTCCCCGTATAGACACGGGGAGAAGGGATCCGGGCCCTATGCAACTCCCCTCTTGCAGCTGTGGTGATTGGCGAAACCATGGGTGAGAGCCCCTCTCCCCGTCTCTATACGGGGAGAGGATGCCGGCAGGCAGGTGAGGGGCAGCGCTGACGCTTAAAGTCAGCCAAAAGCGGGCAGTATTATTTGAGGTTTCTGCGAGGAACCGAGTGAGAAAGTCCATCTAGGCTCTGCCCTCCGCCCCGGTCATCAGCAGCCCAAGCCGCGCGATGGTCGCATCGGCGCTGTCCAGCGTGCCGGCGATGCGGCCCTCATACATCACCGCGATGCGGTCGCAGAGCACCAGCAGCTCTTCGAGATCCTCGCCGATGACGATGATCCCGCAGCCCTTGGCACGCATGTCGAGGAATTTTTCGTGGATGAAGCGGGCGGCACCGATGTCGAGGCCGCGCGTCGGCTGCGAGACGATCAGCACCTTCGGGTCGAAAGCCAGTTCGCGCGCCAGCAGCGCCTTCTGCAGATTGCCGCCCGACAGCGCGCCGGCGCGGGTCATCGGCCCGGGGCACCTGATGTCATAGGCCTTGATCTGTTCTTCGGCGAAGGCGCGGATCGCATCTGGCTTGAGCAGGCCCCGGCTGCTGAAAGCCGCAGTACCAATGCGCGGCAACACCATGGAATCGGCGAGCGGCAGATTGGTGACCAGCCCGGTCGTCATACGGTCTTCCGGGATGCGGCCAAGGCCGAGCGCCTGCACCTCGCGCGGCGAGAACCGCGTAACAGGTTTGCCGGCTATCGTCATCGCGCCGGCGTCGGGCGCGCGCGTGCCGGAAATCACCTCGGCCAGCGCCCGCTGGCCATTGCCGGAGACCCCGGCAATGCCGAGGATTTCGCCCGCGCGAACGGCAAGCGATACATCGCGCAGCGGCGTCCCCGAATGCCGTGAGGTGGAAATACCGTCGAGCGTCAGCACCGCCGCGCCTGGGGTCGAAGGTCCTCTTGCCGGCGGCACGATCTCATGGCCGCACATCAGCTGCGCCATTTCTGCCGATGTCGTGTTCGCCGGATCGTCGACACGGCCGGCGACGCGGCCGTGCCGCAATACGGTGCAGCGATGGGTGAGCGCCCGCACCTCGTTCAATTTATGCGAGATGAAGATGATTCCGAGCCCCTGCGCCGCCATCGAGCGCAGCGCCGAAAACAGCCCGTCGACCTCGCCCGGCGCCAACACCGCCGTCGGCTCGTCGAGGATTAACAGGCTGGCGCCGCGAAACAGCGCCTTGACGATTTCGAGCCGCTGCTGCTCGCCGACCGACAGCGCGGAGACAGGCAGGTTGGGGTCCAGCGTCAGCCCATGCCGACGGCTGATGTCGGACAACCGGGCAAGTCCGCCGGCGCGGTCGATGCGGCCGGATTTGGCGGGAAAGCCAATCAGAAGGTTTTCCAGGACCGTCAGCCTTGGCGCCAAATGAAAATGCTGGTGCACCATGCCGATGCCGGCGGCCAGCGCATCGGCCGAACTGGTGATCCGCACGGTCTTGCCCTGGATAAGAATTTCGCCGGCATCCGGCGCATAGGCGCCGAACAGCACATTCATCAGCGTCGTCTTGCCGGCGCCGTTTTCGCCCAGCAGGCCGAGGATCTCACCTGGGGCGACGCTTAGATCGACAGCCTCATTCGCCTTGACGGCGCCGAAGCTCTTGGTGATGCCGCGCATTTCGATGAGAGGGGCGGACAAGGATGCTCCTGCGGAGATACCCCTCCCCCTCGAGGGGAGGGTGCCGAGCGAAGCGAGGCGGGTGGGGTCACCTCAACTGCCTCAACCCATGACTTAGCAGGATGGAGCACTTCGCGGAGGACCCCACCCGGCCCTGCGGGCCACCCTCCCCTCAAGGGGAGGGGGTGCGCCGAGCTAATCCGAAACCGGCGTGTTCTCATCCACATCCACCCGGAAATTGCCTTCCAGGATCTCGACCTTCTTCTTCTCGACCAGATCCTTCACATCCGCCGGCAGCGTCTTGTCGAATTTATGGTAGGGCGCCAGGAACGACCCGCCCTTGGCCATGCGCGAGAAATCGCCATAATCCTGCGCGGTGAAGACACCGGCCTTGACCAGCTTGATCGCCTGCTCGACCGTCGGATACATGTCCCAGACCGGCCCGGTTATGACCGTGTCGGGGCCGAGGCTCGACTGGTCGGACATGTTGGAGATGGCGAGGATCTTCTTGTCCACCGCCGCCTCGATGACGCCGAAGCGCTCGGCATAGATGACATCGACGCCGGCATCGATCTGGGCGACCGCCGCTTCCTTGGCCTTGGGCGGATCGAAGAACGAGCCAATGAAGGCGACCTTCTTCTTGATGTTGGGATTGACCTCCTTGGCGCCGGCAAAGAAGGCGTTGACCAGCCGGTTCACTTCCGGAATGCCCATGGCCGCCACCGCGCCGATCGTGCCCGACTTCGACATCTTGCCGGCGATCATGCCGGAGAGGTAGGCCGGCTCGTGGATCCAGTTGTCGAAGACGCCGAAATTGGGCTCGGCCGGGCCGGCGCCCGAGCCGAACAGCCATGCCGTCTTCGGGAACTGCTTTGCCGTGCGGCGCGATTCACGCTCGGCGGCGAAGGCGTCGCCCAGCACCAGCTGGTACCCGCCTTGCGCATATTCGCGCATGACGCGGCTGAAATCGGCGGTCTGCACCTTTTCCGACCATTTGTATTCGATGCCGAGTTCCTTCTCGGCCTTCTGCAGGGCGACGTGGATCTGGTTGTCCCACGGCTCCTCGATCGGCGTGGCGAAGATCGCCGCCACCTTCAGCTTCTTGTCCTTGGCGAAGGCTGCACCCGGCAGCATGGCTGCGGCCAGGCCAAGTGCGCCGAGTTCCAGCACGTCGCGCCGCGACAGGCCGGTCGATTGCGATTTGTTTTTCCGGTTTTCCATCTAGTGCCCCTCTGTTTGACAGCCGTGTCGAGCCGGCTGTTCCGAAATCAGACGCGGAACTATGGAACGGGTGCGGACTTTTGTCCACATGGTCAAATTTAGCGGGACTGCTGCCGGGCTCACGCCTTTTAGCGCAGCGCCTTCTCGCCGCCGGCTACGGTGATGACGCCGACGATGATCAGCCCGGTCAGCAACAGCCGAACGCCGGCGCTGACGCCGAACGTGTTGAGCATGGTCAGAAGCAGTACCAGGAACAGCGCCGCGCCCCAGACACCGGGAACATTGGCCTTGCCACCGGCGACCGAGGTGCCGCCGATGACGACGACGGCGATCGAGGCCAGCAGGTACTCGTTGCCGATATCGACATTGGCGCCGCGGAAATAGCCGGCGAGCAGCGCCCCATCCATGCCGCCGAGCGCGCCCGACAGCGTGTAAGTCAGGAAGCGGGTGCGGCCGACATTGACGCCGGCAAGCCACGCGGCGCGGATGTTCTGGCCGATCGCCAGCACCGAGCGGCCATAGATCATGCGCTGCAAGGCGATGGCCGCACCGATGCTGAACAACACGGTAAGGATCGCCAGCACTGGAATGCCCAGGATTTGCCAGTTCGCAAAATCGGCAAAGCCGGGCGGCGGCTTGATCTGCAGGCCACGCCCATAGCTGATGTCGATCGACTGGATGATGAAGCTGGCCGACAGAGTGGCGATGATCGGCGGGATCCTCAGCGCCCAGATCAGGAGATAGTTGACGGCACCGATGGCGGCGCCGCAGGCGAGCGCGGCGAGCAGCCCGACCACGATCATGGAATCGCTGCCGCCCATGACCTTCATGGCGACGGCACTGGCGAGCCCGATATTGGCCGGCAGCGACAGGTCGACATTGCCTGGCCCGAGCGTGATGACGAACATTTGGCCGACGCCGACGATCACGGTGAACACGGCAAGCGAAAGTGCCGCCGTGATCATGCCGCCGCCGCCATAGCCGCCGGTGAAAGCGATGGTCGCCAGCCAGACGAACATCGCGCCGATGAACGACCAGATCCAGGGTTTGGCGACAAGCGATTTCACAAATGTCATCGCTACCTCTCCCTGCGGCTGATCAGGACGCGGGCTGCCAGCACGATGATCAGGATGGCGCCGTTGGCCGCGACCTGCCAGTCCGGCGGAATGTGCATGAAGGTGAGCAGAGGCGATGCCGCCAGCGCCAGTGTCAGCGCGCCGAGCACGGCGCCAATCGGCGATACCCGGCCGCCGACGAACTCGCCACCGCCGAGGATGACGCCGGCGATCGCCAGCAGCGTGTAGCCATTGCCGATATTAGCGTCGGCCGAGGTGGTGATACCGATCAGCGCCATGCCGGACAGAACGCCGAATAGGCCGGTCAGCGCAAACAGCACGATCTTGGTTCGAAGCAGCGACCAGCCAGCGCGCCTGAGCGCCGCCGGATTGCCGCCGGATCCCCGCAGGATGACGCCATAAGAGGTGCGCATCAGCCCAAAATGCACCACCGCTGCGATCGCCAGCGCGGCGATGATAGGGAACGGAATGAAGGGCGGCTTGAAGGCCATCAGCGACAAGAGCCAGTCCGGCGCCTTGCCACCGGGCTTGGGCAGCACCAGAATGGCAAGCCCCTGCCAGACGAAGCTCATGCCTAGCGTTACCACGATCGACGGCAGATTGCGCAGATGGATCAATGCGCCCAGCAGTGCATAGACCCCGATGGCGCCGAGCAGGATGACCACGCCGAGCAGCGGCGCGTCCTTCAGCCAGGTCGCGGTGACGCAGCCGACAAAGCCGACAAAAGTGCCGATCGACAGATCGAGCTCATTGCCGGCGATGACGAACATCTGGGCGATCGTCGCCAGCGCGATCGGGATAGCCAGGTTCAACATCAGGCTGAAGCCGAAATAGCTGATGGCGCGTGGGTTGAGCCAGGCGATGGCGATAACCACCAGCGCCAGCGACAGCGCCGGCAACAGGCTGCGCAACAGGCGCGCGCGGGCGGCATTGCTGCGCGGCGAGGTCGTCGGGCCGGGAGCGATTGCCGTCATCTCAGGCCGCGTCGCCGAATGAGGACTGGATGATCTTTTCCTCGGTCAGCTCGTCGCGCGTGAGATTGGCGACGATGCGGCCGTTCTTGAAGACATGGATGTGGTCGCAATTGTCGAGCTCTTCGGTCTCGGTGGTGTACCAGAGGAAGGTCCGGCCCTTGGCCGCCTCCTCGCGCACGAGATCGTAGACCTCGAGCTTGGTGCCGATGTCCACGCCGCGCATCGGATCGTCCATCAGCACGATCTGCGCATCGGAACCCAGTGCGCGGGCAAACAGCGCCTTCTGCTGGTTGCCGCCGGACAGCGAGAAGATGTTGTTGGTCATGTCAGGCGTGCGGATGCCGATCTTCTGCTTCCAGAACTCGGCAAGCTCGGCCTCGCGCTGCGGCGAGATCAGCAGCCCTTTGCGCAGCCGCGCCAGCGAGCGGATGCCGATGTTTTCGGCAATAGACCATTGCGGGAAAATGCCGTCCGATTGGCGGTCTCCGGCCACCAGCGCCACCGGGGCGGTCACCTCGATATCAAGCCTTCTACGCGTCGCGGCGGCATAGATCGCCAGCAACAGGTCGGTCTGGCCATGGCCGGCAAGCCCGGCAAGCCCGATGATCTCGCCGGCGCGGGCGACAAGCTCCTTGCCGTCCTGCTGCCGCTCGGGCCGCGCCCGCACCCTGAGCGGGCCCGCCGCCGGCCTGGCGGCGATCTCCGCCGCGATCTTCTCGCGCGCTTCCGCGCCGCCCATGGTGGCCACCAGCCGGTCGCGGTCGAACGCTTTTGCAACGTCCGTGGCGACCACCTTGCCGTCGCGCATGACCACGATGCGGTCGGCATTCTGCAGCACCTCGCCCAGCACATGCGAGATCAGGATGCAGCTGCCCCCGGTGGCTACGAAACGGCGCACGAAGGCAAGCAGCTGGCCCGCAGTATGCGCGTCCAGCGAAGAGGTCGGCTCGTCGAGAATGACCAAGTCGAGCGGATCGCGCGTCACCGTGAAGGCGCGCGCCACCTCGACCATCTGCCGCCGGCCGATGGAGAGATCGCCGGCAATGTCGTCTGCCGAGATGCCGTGATCCGGAAAGATTTCGTCCAGCTTGGCGGCAATGAGAGCAGCCGCCTTGCGTCGCCAGCCGAAGCCGGTGAGCGCCGGATGGTTGATGCGCGTATTCTCCGCGATACTGAGGTTAGGGCAGAGCGACAGTTCCTGGAACACGCAGCGTATGCCGAGTTTCAGCGCGCGCGCCACCGAGTAGTCGGTTTCGGCATTGCCACGCACCGCGATCTCACCGCCATCGGGCTGCAGCGTACCGGCCACCATATGCATCAGCGTCGATTTGCCGGCTCCGTTGTGGCCGACCAGCCCGACGCATTCGCCTGATACAACATGGAAGTCGACGCCGTTAAGCGCCCGAACGGCGCCGAAATGTTTTTCGGCGCCGTTCAGCCTGATGATGTCCAAATGGGCGGCGCCGAAATGTTTTTCGGCGCCGCCCAGTCTGATGATGTCCGTATTGGCCTCAGGCATGCTCAACGATATCCGGTCGGTCATGCCGCTGGCAATGAATGCAATGCATCACTTGATATTGGCTTTGATCGCCGCGATTGCGTCTTCCTGGCTGTATTCGTGGGTGGCGACGCCGCCCTCCTTGATTTTCGGCAGCTCGGTCTCGAAATTGTCCTGGGTAAAGGCGAGATACGGCACCAAAAGGTCATGCGGAATGTCCGTGCGGCCGTCGAGCACCTGCTGCGCCACCCAGAAGGCCAGCGACGACACGCCGGGCGCGATCGAGGCCGACCAGGTCTGGTAGCCGTCCTTGTCCTTCTGCTCCTTCCACCATTTCAGCTCGTCCTGGCGGTTGCCCATGATGATGGTCGGACGCGGCTTGCCTGCGGCGGCAAAGGCTTGTGCCGCGCCATAACCGTCACCGCCCTGGTCGACGATGCCGACGATGTCGGGCAACGACGGCAGGATCGTCGCGACCGCCTTCTGCGCCGTCGTCTGGTCCCAGTCGCCGGTCACCGAACCGACGATCTTGAACTCGGGATGGGCGGCGACGCCTTCGAGGATGCCGGCATGGATGGCATCGTCGATCGAGGTGCCGGCAAGGCCGCGGATTTCCAGCAAATTGCCGCCCTTGGGCTGGAATTTGGCCATCTGCTCGACTTCCTGCTTGCCCATGTCCTTGAAGTCGACGACGACGCGGTAGGCGCAAGGTTCGGTGACGGTCCCGTCGAAGGAGACGACGACGATGCCGGCATCGCAGGCCTGCTTGATGGCGCCGTTCAGCGCATCCGGCGATGCGGCATTGATGACGATGGCGTCATAACCCTGCAGGATCAGGTTCTGCACCTGGGCAGCCTGGGTCGGCACTTCCTTGTCGGCGGTGGTGAAGATGTCGGCGGCGCCGACGATCTTGTCCTCCACCGCCTTCTTGGTGACGATGCCGTAGCTGTCGAGCATCGCCTGACGCCACGAATTGCCGGCGTAATTGTTGGAGAAGGCGATCTTCTTGCCGCTGGTGTCGGCGAGCGCCGTGCCCGAGGCGAGCATCGCCGCCAGAGCGCTCAGGACGAGCAGTTTCTTCATGTCATAATCCTCCCATGGATTGTCGGCCCCGCCGACTGTTGCTGATGGTTTTGGCGTTGGCTGCCTGTTTTTTATCTATTGTCAGACAAATGCAGATGAGCTCGCTTGTCAACTGCGATCGGTTACGCTTTGGCGATCAACTTCAGGTGCGATGATTGAAAAGCCTTCGCCTGCTGGTTTAGGGAAGGGCCCAGGAGACCATGCATGGCAGCGACGCCGCCGACCCTTCCCCCCAGTGCACCCAAAAGAATGGGCGCGCCCGGAATTCCGGCGCGCTGGACGTCAAGCGCCAAGAGCGGCGTAGGTGCCGCGCTTTCAACGGCGAGCCGCGTCTGGTTCACGCTCAGCCATGGCATCGTCAATGAAGTCTACTATCCCGGCCTCGACAGCGCCTGCACGCGCGACATGGGACTGCTGGTCACCGGTCCCGGCGGCTGGTTTTCCGAGGAGAAGCGTGACGCCACACATGCCATCGAGCCGTTCGAGGACGGCGTGCCCGCCTACCGGCTGGTCAACGCGACGGCCTGTTACCGGGTCGAAAAGCGCATCCTGGCGGATCCGGCGCGCCCGGCCTTGCTGCAGGAAACCAGCTTCACGGCACTCGAGGGCGTGGCCACGGACTACCGCGTCTACGCCCTGCTGGCGCCGCATCTGGTCAATGCCGGCATGGGCAACACCGCCTGGATCGGCGAGCACAAGGGCAAGCCGATGCTGTTTGCGTCCGGGCGCGGCGTCTGCCTGGCGCTTGCCTCCTCGCTGCCCTGGGGCGACTGCTCGGCCGGCTATGCAGGCTTTTCCGACGGCTGGCAGCAACTCAGCCGCGCCGGCCGGCTCGATCCGACCTGCCAAAGGGCGGAGGACGGCAATGTCGCGCTGACCGGCGAGATCGGCTTTTCCTTACGCAACAGCAAAGCCTTGCTTGCGCTTGGGTTTGGGGCAACGCCGGATGAAGCGGCCGAAAACGCCGCCGCCAGCCTGAAACGCGGTTTTGAGCCGGCGGCAAAGGCCTATGTCGCGAAATGGCGGAAATGGCAGGCAGGCCTGACGCAGCTCGACCACCATGATGCATCCGGGCTCAACACCTACCGCGTCAGCACAGCGGTGCTGGCGACGCACCTGTCGCTGGCGAGGCCCGGTGCGGCCGTTGCCAGCCTGTCGATCCCCTGGGGAGCGAGCAAGGGCGACGACGACCTCGGCGGCTATCATCTGGTCTGGCCGCGCGACCTCGTCGAAACCGCGGGCGGCTTCCTCGCCGCCGGCGATCCGGCGCAGGCGCTTGAGATCCTCGCCTATCTCCGTTCCATCCAGCAGCCGGACGGCCACTGGCCACAAAATGTGTGGCTCGACGGCTCGCTCTATTGGCCGGGCATCCAGATGGACGAATGCGCCTTCCCGCTGCTGCTTGCCGATGGGCTGCACCGCGCCGGCCACCTGCCGCGCGCCAAGCTCGCCGCCTTCATGCCGATGATCGAGAAGGCCGTGTCCTATGTCGTGCGCAATGGTCCCTTCACCGGGCAGGACCGCTGGGAAGAGGATGCCGGCTACAGCCCATTCACGCTCGCCGTCGAAATATCGGCACTGCTTGGCGCCGCCGATCTGTTCGACGTCAACGGCAAACCCGAGCCGGCTAACTATTTGCGCGAGGTCGCGGATTGCTGGAACGACCAGATCGAGCGCTGGACCTATGTCAGCGGCACACCGGAGCGCCACGAGGCTGGCGTCGACGGCTACTACATCCGCATCGCGCCGGCCGACGCTTCAGGCGCCGCATCGCCGAAGGACGGCTTCGTACCGATCAAGAACCGTCCGCCGGGCGATACCGACAAGCCGGCCGAAGCGATTGTCAGCCCGGACGCGCTGGCGCTGGTCCGCTTCGGCCTCAGGGCCGCGGACGATCCGCGCATCGTCGGCACGGTCAAGATCATAGACGCGCAACTGCGCTGCGACCTGCCGCAAGGGCCTCTCTGGTATCGCTACACCAGCGACGGTTATGGCGAACACGCCGACGGCGCCCCCTTCGACGGCAACGGCCAGGGCCGGCCCTGGCCGTTGCTGGCCGGCGAACGCGCCCACTACGAGCTGGCCGCCGGTAACAAGGACAAGGCGGCAAGCCTGCTCAGGACATTCGAGGCTTCGGCTGGCGTGGGCGGTCTGCTGCCGGAACAGGTCTGGGACGGCGCCGACATACCGCAGCGCGAATTGTGGCTGGGCAGGCCGTCGGGCAGCGCCATGCCGCTGGTCTGGGCGCATTCGGAACACATCAAGCTGTTGCGCTCGCTCCGCGACGGCGCCGTCTTCGACATGCCGCCGCAAGGCGTCAAGCGCTATGTCAGGGACAAGACCGGCTCGCCGCTGAGGATATGGCGCTTCAACAACAGGCTGCGCACCATGGAAGCCGGCAAGACGCTGCGGGTTGAACTGCTGCAGCCGGGACTGATCCGCTGGAGCGGCGACCAGTGGCAGACCAGCCATGAAATCAACACGTCCGTGAATGTCTTTGGCGTCCATCTGGCGGATCTGCCGGTGGCCGATATTCCGCGAGGTAATACGATCGTCTTCACTTTTTTCTGGCCCGATGGCGACCGTTGGGAGAATGTCGACTTCACCGTCGGCATTGAGAACTAACTCGCCCACAATTTTCTTTCCTCAAGCGACTAGGACAAGACCATGCAGATCGGAATGATGGGACTGGGCAGGATGGGCGCCAACATGGTGCGCCGCCTGATGCGCGACGGCCATGAATGCGTCGTCTACGACATCAACCCGGCAAGCGTTGCCGCCCTGGTTGCCGATGGCGCCATCGGCGCCGCCTCCATGGAAGAGTTCGTCGGCAAGCTGTCCAAGCCGCGTAGCGCCTGGCTGATGCTGCCGGCAGCGATCACCGGCAGGATCGCCGACCAGGTGGCGGCACTTATGGAACCCGGCGACATCATCATCGACGGCGGCAATTCCTACTATCACGACGCCGTCGACCAGGCGGTCGAGCTTGCGGCCAAGGGCCTGCACTATGTCGATGTCGGCACCAGCGGCGGCGTCTGGGGCTTGGAGCGCGGCTATTGCCTGATGATCGGCGGCCCCGATACGGCGGTCAAACACCTCGATCCGATCTTCGCCACGCTGGCGCCCGGTGCCGATGCCGGCGCCACGCCCGACAAGGCGGGCGGAACCGCACCCTTTGGCTACCTGCATTGCGGACCGAGCGGCGCCGGTCATTTCGTCAAGATGATCCACAACGGCATCGAATATGGCGTCATGGCCGCCTACGCCGAAGGCATGAACATCCTGAAATCGGCCAATGCCGGCAAAAGACAGCGCACGGCGGACGCCGAGACCAGCCCTTTGGAAAACCCGCAATACTATCAGTTCGACATCGACCTGCCGCAAGTGGCCGAGGTCTGGCGCCATGGCAGTGTGATCGGCTCCTGGCTGCTCGACCTCACCGCCGGCGCTCTGAAGAGCGACCCGGCATTGGCCCAGTTCGGCGGCCGCGTCTCCGATTCCGGTGAAGGCCGCTGGACGCTGAAGGCGGCGATCGACACCGGCGTGCCGGCGCCGGTTCTGTCCTCGGCTTTGTTCGACCGCTTCTCCTCGCAGGGCGAATCCGAATTCGCCGACAAGCTGCTGTCGGCCATGCGCTATGCCTTTGGCGGCCATGTCGAAAAGCCGAAGGCCGGCAAGTGAAGGCCGCAGGGGAGACGCGCAAGATGAGCCCGGAACGGTCCGACACGCTGGTGCTCTTCGGAGCAACCGGCGACCTTGCCCACAAGAAGATATTTCCGGCCCTCTACCAGATGGTAGCCAAGGGGACGCTGACCGAGCCGGTGATCGGCGTCGCCTTCGATGCCTGGGACATCAACCAATTGCAGGCGAGGGCCCGCGACGGCATCGTCAACGCTCTCGGCAAGATCGACGAAAAGATCTTCGCCAAATTCGCCAGTCTGCTGCGCTATGTCAGCGGCGACTACCGCGACGGCGCGACCTTCGAGAAGCTGAAGACGGCGCTCGGCTCGGCGCAGCGGCCTCTGCACTATATGGCGGTGCCGCCGACCATGTTCGAGACCGTCGTCCAGGGGCTGGAGCAATCCGGTACCGCGCATGGCGCGCGGCTGATGGTGGAAAAGCCGTTCGGCCACGATCTCCAATCGGCGCGCTGGCTGAACCGCGTGCTGCATCTGGTGTTCGAAGAGCAGTCGATCTTCCGCATCGACCACTATCTCGGCAAGGAGGCGATCCAGAACCTGCTCTATTTCCGCTTTGCCAATTCCTTTCTCGAGCCGATCTGGAACCGCAACTTCGTCGAAAGCGTACAGATCACCATGGCCGAGGACTTCGGCGTCGAAGGCCGTGGCAAATTCTATGACGATGTCGGCGCTATCCGCGATGTGATCGAGAACCATCTGCTCAACATCCTTTTGCTGCTCGCCATGGAACCGCCGGTCGGCCGCTCGGCCGACGATCTGATCGACGAGAAGGTGCAGGTGCTGCGCGCCATCCGCACGCTGACCAAGGACGACGTCGTGCGCGGCCAGTTCACCGGCTACCTCGCTGAACCCGGCGTGAAGCCGAACTCGCCGGTCGAAACCTTTGCTGCCGTGCGCTTCATGGTCGACACCTGGCGCTGGCAGGACGTGCCGTTCTTCATCCGCACCGGCAAGAACATGCCGGTGCATGTGACCGAAGTGATCGTGCGGCTGAAGCGGCCGCCGCTCGACGTCTTCGATCCGATCAAGCCCAGCGACGCAAATTACGTGCGCTTCCGCATCGACCCGCAGGTGGCGATCTCGATCGGCGCGCAACGCAAGGCGCCCGGCGACGACATGGTCGGCGAGCAGGTCGAGCTCACCGCGCTCGACGATTCGAAGGGCGACATGCCGCCCTATGAGCGGCTGATCGGCGATGCCATGAACGGCAATGGCCAATTGTTCACCCGCCAGGATGCCAGCGAGCTTGCCTGGCGCATCGTCGGCCCGGTGCTGGGCGACACTACGCCGCCGCATATGTATGAGCCGAAGACCTGGGGGCCTGCCGACGCCATGGCCAGCTTCGGGCCGCCCAACGGCTGGATCAATCCGAGTTGAGCAATTCCAGGAAAAGTGCGAGCGGTCTTTCCGTCCGAAATTGGGTAAAAATAAAGAGTTGGAGCATTCCCCCGTTTCCCTGAAACGCGGGAATGCGCCAAGTGAGCGGAGGAAACGACATGGCCAAGGCAGCCAGGCCCGCGAAGGCCAACGCCGAACCGATCGTGCTGACGATCGATGTCGGCGGCTCGCATGTGAAAATCCTCACCAGCGCCGGCGGCGAGATGCGCCGAGCCGATTCCGGACCGGACCTGACACCGCAGCAGATGGTCGCCACGGTGAAGACGCTGGCCGAAGGGCTGGCCTATGACGTGATCTCGATGGGCTATCCCGGCCCGGTCAGGCGCAACAGGCCTTCGCTCGATCCCGCCAATCTCGGCAAGGGCTGGGACGGCTACGATTTTGCTGCCGCCTTCGGCAAGCCGGTCAAGGTCGTCAACGACGCGCTGCTGCAGGCGATCGGCAGCTACGATGGCGGGCGCATGCTGTTCCTCGGCCTCGGCACCGGCCTGGGCGCGGCGATGATCCTCGACAATGTCGGCCAGCCGATGGAACTGGCGCATCTGCCGTACCGCAAGGGCGGCAGTTTCGAAGATTATGTCGGCGAGCGCGGCCTGGAGAAATACGGCAAGAAAAAATGGCGCAAATACGTTTTCGACGTCGTCGGGCGGCTGCGTGCGGCGCTGCAGCCGGATTATGTCGTCATCGGCGGCGGCAATGTCGACAGACTGGATGAATTGCCCGCCACATCCAGGCGCGGCGACAATACGCGCGCTTTCGAGGGCGGTTTTCGACTATGGCGCGACAAGGCGCTGATCGTCTGATAGTATTAAAATTCAGTATAGTTGTTCAAAATGACGTGTGGCGCGATACGAAGTCATTGCGTTACGCAGATTTGGCGATTAGATCGGTGGCACCGGATGGAATCATCTGGCGCAACCGCACATATGCGGCAAGACAAATGACTAGAGCGGATTTCCGGCTCCGCTGGGACCACTCTGGGAGTTTCCGCCACCCCCCCTAGCGACGGAGAGATAAATTGGCCGACGACAGCAACGACTCTGACAAGGACATCGACCTGCTCGAGCTTACCGCCCATATCGTGTCCGCTTACGTCGAGAAGAACCGCTTGCCCGTTGCCGGCCTGAGCGATCTCATCGCCAGCGTTGCGGCGTCGATCGGAGGGCTCAGCCAGCCGCCGGCCCCAGTGGCGGCGCCGCAGATCCCGGCCGTCAATCCCAAGCGGTCGGTGACGCCGGATTACATCATCTGCCTCGAGGACGGCAAAAAATTCAAATCGCTGAAGCGCCATCTCGGCGTCCATTTCAACCTGACGCCGGAAGCCTATCGTACCAAATGGGGCCTGCCGGCCGACTATCCGATGGTTGCCCCCAACTACGCGGCGTCGCGCTCCGAGCTGGCCAAGTCGATCGGCCTCGGCCGCAAGGCTGCAGTGGCCGCGCCGGCGAAAGCCAAGGGTCGGAAGGCCAAAGTTCCGGCCTGAGTGGGATCAGCGCCTCGGCCCTGAGCCAATCGTTTGGACGACTGGAACAGAAGCCTGCCGGCGAATGAGCCTTGGCAGGCTTCGTGCTTTTATGGCTTGTACCTCTGAGTGTCAGGACTTTGGGGGAGCAGCCATGAACTACGCCAGAATGGTGATCGAGAAAGAGGCGCCGGAGGAATACGGCTACGATCGCATTCGGTTCAATCTCTCCGAAAGCTCGATCGCCGATCAGAAACTCTCCGACGTCGGCCTGTCGCTGCCGGATCTCACGCTGTTCTACGGCGAGCATCGCGGCGACAAGGAGTTGCGGGCGCTGATCGCGGCGCAGGATTCCGGCATTTCGCCTGACGATGTTCTGGTGACCGCCGGTGCGGCGGGCGCGCTCTTCATCATTTCGACCTCGCTTCTGTCGGAGCGCGACCACCTTGTCGTCGTCCGGCCGAACTACGCCACCAACATCGAGACCCCCAAGGCGATCGGCTGCGCCATCTCCTATGTCGATCTCGATTTCGACGCAGGCTTTGCCATCGATTTCGGCCGCGTCGCCGCCAGCATGCAACCGAACACCAAGCTGATCAGCGTCACCTGCCCGCACAACCCGACCGGCACGATGATGGGCCGGGCCGATCTCGACGCGCTGATTGCGCTGGCCGAAGCGAGCGGCTGCCATCTGCTGGTCGACGAGACCTATCGCGACCTCTCCTATGGACAGCGCCTGCCGGCGGCGGCTTCTCTCAGCCCCAAGGCGATCAGTGTCTCGTCGCTGTCGAAAGCCTTCGGCATTCCCGGCATCCGCATTGGCTGGCTGATCACCAGCGATGCTGAACTGCAGGAGCGCTTCCTCGCCGCCAAGGAGCAGATCGGCATTTGCGGCAGCGTCATCGACGAAGGCATTGCGCGCGGCATGCTGGGGCGCCGCGACGCTTTCTTGGGCGCGCTGCTGCCCGAGATGGCGAAACGCCGCGACATTGTGCAAGACTGGATCGACCGCGAGCCGCTGGTCGACTGGGTGCGGCCACAAGGCGGCGTCGTCGGATTTCCAAGGCTCAATGTCAGTCCAGACTTCGACCTCGACCGTTTCTACGTCAATCTCTTGGAAAACCACGGCACCTATGTCGGTCCCGGCCACTGGTTCGATATGCCCAAGCGCTTCTTCCGCGTCGGTTTCGGCTGGCCGAAAGAGGCGGAATTACAGGGCGGCCTCGACGCCATCACCGCCGCGCTGAGGCAGTAACGTCCGCGTGCAATCGGGCGAGCGGCTGGAAAACCGCTTGATCCAGGCCCGATTTTCACGCATACGCGCCCCGAACTTTGATAAGTTTCATTGGCCGGAACAGCGCCCATTTCCGGGAAGTGCCCCGCCGGCCAATGCAAGCAACGGGGCCTGTATCCATGACATCCCATTCCCATACACCGCCTGACCGGCGTTACGCCGCCTTCCGCCATCGCTCCTTCCTGAGCTATTGGGCGGCGCGTTTCCTGACCACCTTCGCCACCATGATCGTGTCCGTCGCCGTCGGCTGGCAGATCTATGATCTGACGCGCGATCCCTTCGATCTCGGCATTGTCGGCATCGTCCAGTTCCTGCCGTCGCTGCTGCTGGTGCTGGTCACCGGCGTTGTCGCCGACCGTTTCGGCCGCCGCCTGATCATGGCGCTGGCGACGGTAGTCGAGGCAGGTTGTGCGCTTGTCCTGTTGTACTTCACGCTGCGCGGTCTCGTCAGCCCGCTGCCGATCTTCATCGTGCTGGCTATGTTCGGCCTGGCGCGCGCTTTTTATGGGCCGGCCTCGTCGTCGCTGTTCGCCAACCTTGTTCCGCCGGAAGATTTCGGCAATGCGATCGCCTGGAACTCGTCCGCCTGGCAAACGGCGACCATTGTGGGCCCGGTCGCCGGCGGCCTGCTCTATGGCGTCTCGGCCGAAGCCGCTTACGCCGTTGCCTCCGTGCTGATGCTGGTGGCCGGTCTGCTGATCTTCACCATTCCGAAACCGGCCCAGCAGAGCGCCACCGACAAGCCGACGATGGAGACGCTGTTTGCCGGCTTCCGATACATCTGGAGCGAGAAGATCGTCCTGGGCGCCATCTCGCTCGACCTCTTCGCCGTGCTTCTGTCCGGTGCCTCGGCGCTGCTGCCGGTCTATGCCCGCGATATTCTGGAACTCGGCCCGTGGGGCCTCGGCCTGCTGCGCTCGGCGCCCGGCATCGGCGCCATCTGTGTCGCGGTCTGGCTTGCCGGGCATCCGCTGCGCGACAGTGCCGGCAAGATCATGCTCGGCTTCGTCGCCGGGTTCGGCGCCTTCACCGTGCTGTTCGGCGTCTCGACCATCACCTGGCTGTCGATCCTGGCCCTTGCCGGCCTCGGCGCCACCGACATGTTCAGCGTCTATATCAGGGAGACGCTGATCCAGCTGTGGACACCCGACGAGGTGCGCGGCCGCGTCAACGCCGTCAACCAGGTCTTCGTCGGCGCCTCCAACGAAGTCGGCGAGTTCCGCGCCGGCACCATGGCGGCGCTGATCGGCACCGTGCCGGCGGTGGTGATCGGCGGCGTCGGTGCGATTGCCGTCGCCGGACTGTGGGCGGTGCTATTTCCGCAACTGCGAAGGGTGCGGCATCTCAACAGCCGCAATTGATCGAGTAAGCCGCAGGATCCGGCGCTCGGTCCAAATCAGCTTGCGCCGATGACGGCTGAGATGGGCCGGAAGCGGATGGGCCGGTTCTGGGCGAACTAGCCAGATGGCGGGGCAGCCACAGGGTGGACATTTCAGTCCATATGGAAAATGATTATGTTGCCATGCACAATACTGCAGTGCTCTGGTCTCGACGAGAAACCTTAAATATAGAAGAGAACCACCCGACCTCCGGGTCCAGCTAGCGGGGACGCAAATGGACACTTCAGGGAATCGGCAATCGCATCGCGACGCAAGCTGGCGACCCAGCCGATCGGCCGGCTGGCTGGCCCGCTCCGCCGTCCCAGTGGCATTCCTGCTCGGCATGGCTTTCAGCAGCAACGCGTTTGCGCAGGACCAGCAACTGCCGGTGGTGACGGCGGCCAAGCCGGTGGTGCGTGAAATCGTCGAAGACGATGAGTTCGTCGGGCGCTTCGAAGCCGTCGACGAGGTCGCCATCCGTTCGCGCGTCAGCGGCTATCTGGACAAGATCAGCTTCCAGGACGGCGCACTGGTCAACAAGGGCGACCTGCTCTTCACCATCGACCAGCGTCCGTACCAGGCGGCCTACGATGCCGCCAAGTCGCAAGTAGACGTCGCCAAGTCCCTGCTCGAATTCTCCAAGATGCAGCTGGATCGCGCCGATGAACTCGCCAAGACCGGCAATATCTCGGCCGCGACGGTCGACGACCGTCGGCGGGAATACCTTTCGGCGCAGGCGCAGATGCAAGGCGCGACGGCTGCGCTGACGACGGCCAACCTGAACCTGGAGTTCACCGAGATCAAGGCGCCCTTGTCCGGCCGCATCGACCGCCGGCTGGTGTCGGTCGGCAACCTCGTGCAGCCGGATTCCACCTTGCTGACGACTATCGTCACGCGCGATCCGATCGACTTCTATTTCGACGTCGATGAGCGCCTGTATTTCAGCTACGCCCGCGACGCGAAGGAGCGCGGCGGCAGCATGCAGGAAGGCGCCGGCGGGCTCGAGGTGGTGGTTCGCGTCGCTGACCGCGCGGAGGCGGTATTCAAGGGCAAGCTCGATTTTGCCGAGAACCGGATCGACAACGCGACCGGCACCATGCGGGTGCGTGCAAGGTTTGCCAACGCCGACGGCGTTCTCCAGCCAGGCATGTTCGGGCGCATCAACGTGCCGGGGTCGCTGCCGCATAGCGGCGTCCTGGTGCCCGACGAGGCGGTCGGCGCCGATCAGGATCGCCGCATCGTGTACCTGGTGGATGAGGCCGGGATGGTGTCGGCGAAGCCCGTGCGCACCGGCCCGCTTCTCGACGGCTACCGGGTGATCCGCGCGGGCCTGACCGGCGACGAGACGATCATCGTCAACGGGCTGATGCACGCCAGGCCCGGCACCAAGGTGAAAGTCGAGATGGTGACGTTGCCGCCCAAGGTCGAGACCGCCGGGTTGCAGCAATGAGGTTCGCCCATTTCTTCGTCGACCGTCCGATCTTCGCATCGGTGGTTTCGATCGTCCTCCTGATCCTCGGCGGGATTGCTTATACCCAGCTGCCGATCGCGCAATATCCCGAGATCGCGCCGCCGACCATCGTCGTTCGCGCCCAGTACCCGGGCGCCGACGCCGAGACGGTCGCAGCGACGGTGGCAACGCCGATCGAGCAGGAGATCAACGGCGTCGAGGGCATGCTTTACATGTCGTCCTATTCGTCCGGCGACGGAGCGATGGCGCTGACCATCACCTTCGAGCTAGGCACCGATCTCGACCAGGCGCAGGTGCTGGTACAGAACCGCGTCTCGGTCGCCGAGCCGCGCCTGCCCGAAGAAGTCCGCCGCCTCGGCATCACCACCATCAAGAGCTCGCCCGACCTGATGATGGTCGTGCACATGCTGTCGCCCGACAATACCTACGACCAGCTCTACGTCTCGAACTACGCCCGCTCGCGGGTGCGCGACATACTGCTCAGGTTGGACGGCGTCGGCGACCTCATCATCTTTGGCGAACGCGAATATTCGCTGCGCATCTGGCTCGATCCGGAAAAACTGTCCGCCCTGGGGATGACCTCGGGCGATGTGGTGCAGGCGCTGCGCGACCAGAACGTCCAGGTGTCGGGCGGCTCCATCGGCGCGCCGCCGACCAATACCGGCACGGCGTTCCAGTACACGGTCACCACGCAAGGCCGCTTCAACGACGCACGCGACTTCCGATACGTGATCGTCAAATCGGCCGAAGACGGCCGCCTGATCCAGCTGCAGGACGTGGCGCGCATCGAGCTCGGCGCCAAGGATTACGTCACCAACTCTTATCTCAACGGCAAACCGGCGGTGGCGCTCGCCATCTTCCAGCGGCCAGGCACCAATGCGCTCGCCGCAGCCGCGGAGATCCAGGACAAGATGAAGGAGCTTTCCCAGGACTTCCCGAAGGGGTTGAGCTACGACATCGTCTACAATCCGACCGAGTTCGTCGCCGAGTCGATCCAGGAGGTCTACAAGACGATCCTCGAGGCGATGGTGCTGGTCATCATCGTCATCATCGTCTTCCTGCAATCGTGGCGCATGGCGATCGTGCCGATCGTGGCGATCCCGGTGTCGCTGATCGGCACGCTGGCGGTGCTTTACGCCGCCGGCTTCTCCCTCAACATGCTGACGCTGTTCGGCCTCGTGCTGGCCATCGGCATCGTCGTCGACGATGCGATCGTCGTGGTCGAGAACGTCGAGCGCAATATCGCCAGCGGGCTGGCGCCCAATCCGGCGTCGCACCTGACCATGGACGAAGTCGGAACGGCGGTCATCGCGATCTCGCTGGTGCTGATAGCGGTGTTCGTGCCGACAGCCTTCATTCCCGGCATTTCCGGGCAGTTCTACCTGCAGTTTGCGATCACCATCGCGGTGTCGACGGCGATCTCGGCATTCAATTCGCTGACGCTCTCGCCGGCCTTGGCCGCGCTGCTGTTCAAGCCGCACCACACTGCTGCGGCGCCGCCGCGCTTTTTCCTGGCGCGGTTCGGACGGGCGCTCGCCGACGGCTTCAATCGCGGCTTCGACAAGGTCGCCCATTGGTATTCGAGCATCGTGCGCGTGCTGGTCGGCTCGCGAATAGCGATCGCCGCCACGCTGGCCGTTTTCGCGGCCCTCATCTACGCCACGGTCTATATGGTTCAGACGGTGCCGCGCGGTTTCATTCCGTCGCTCGACCAGGGCTATGCGATCGTCGTCGTCCAGTTGCCGGACGGCGCCTCGCTATCGCGGACCGATGCCGTCATCCAGCAGGCGTCGCAGATCATCCAGAAAACGCCGGGCGTCGACTACGCGGTCGCCTTCGCCGGCTTCTCCGGTGCCACCTTTACCAATGCCAGCAACGCGGGCGTGATCTTCGCCAGGTTCAAGCCGTTTGACAAGCGACTGGAAGCCGGCCAGTCCGCGACCCAGGTCATCGGCAATTTGTTCGGCAGCCTGCAAAGCATCAAGGAAGCCTTCATTATCGCACTGCCGCCGCCGCCGATCCGCGGCGTCGGCAATGCCGGCGGCTTCAAGCTGCAGATCCAGGAGCGCAACAGCGCCGACATGCGGCAGATCCTGGCGCTTGCCTATGAAATTGCCGGCAAGGCCAACAAGACGGCGGGGCTGACCGGCGTGTTCACCACCTTCTCCGCGTCCAGCCCGCAATTCTTCCTGGCGATCGATCGAGACAAGGCGCGCATCCTGAACGTGCCGATCCCCAACATCTTCGAGACGCTGTCGATCAATCTGGGCACCGCCTACGTCAACGACTTCAACGCTTTCGGGCGCGTCTACCAGGTGCGCGCGCAGGCCGACCAGGCGTTCCGCCTCGATCGCGCCGACATCTTGAAACTGAAGGTGCGCTCGGCGACCGGCGCGCTGGTTCCGCTGGGCACGTTGATCGAGATCCGCGACGTCACCGGCCCGGCGCTGGTCCAGCGCTACAACATGTACGTCTCCGTGCCGCTGCAGGGCAACGCCGCGCCCGGTGTTTCCACCGGCGATGCGCTTGCCAAGATGGAAGCGATCACGGCACAGACGTTGCCGGCCGGTACCTCCTACGAATGGACCGAACTCGCCTATCAGGAGCGCAACACCGGCAATGCCGCTGTCTATATCTTCGGACTGTCGGTGCTGTTCGTGTTCCTGGCGCTGGCGGCGCAATATGAAAGCTGGGTGCTGCCGTTCGCCATCGTGCTGGTGGTGCCGCTCGGCGTGCTCGCGGCGTTGCTCGGCGTGTCGTTCCGAGGGCTGGACAACAACATCCTCGTGCAAATCGGCCTCATCGTGCTGATCGGACTTGCCGCCAAGAACGCGATCCTCATCGTCGAATTCGCGCGGCAGGCGCAGGAACGCGGCCTGTCGGCCGCCGAGGCTGCCGTCGAAGCCTGCCGGCTCAGGCTGCGGCCGATCCTGATGACCGCCTTCTCGTTCATCCTCGGCGTCGTGCCGCTGATGATCGCGACAGGCCCGGGCGCGGAAATGCGCCAGTCGCTCGGCACCGCGGTGTTCTCCGGCATGCTCGGCGTCACCTTCGTCGGCCTGTTCCTGACGCCGGTGTTCTACGTCACGCTAAGGTCGCTGTTTTCACGGCGCAAGCCGCATGCCGAGGCCGAGCCTTCGGCACCGGCAGAGGTGCCGTCGGAGACGGCCGCCGAGTAGTGTTACACGGGCAGTTCGTGGCGCTGCCGACTATTTCGTTTTGGTGTTGAATTCACGGTTTGCGGCATAGTCGATAGTGAAGGTGCCCGCAGGAGCGCGAACGCCCTGCTTCACGTTGGATATGGTGACTGTCGAGGTAAGGCCCCTCTCGTCAGTCAGGGTCCATCTGCGTAGATCGAGCGATTCCCTGTCAAACACCATAGTGATATTCGAATTGCCGAAGGCCGACTTGTCGGCCAGCCTGATGATCACCTGGGCGCCATCGTCCTTGATACTTTTGAGGCGATTGCCGGAAAAGTTGACCTGATTGTCGAGGAGCAGCTTGAGCGGCGTCTTCGAGAGAGCATAAAGCCGCGATGTCTTGAGCTTCTTGTTATAGACCACCAAGGATTTTCCATCTGCAATTACGCTGACCCCTGATTGGCCTGCATAGTTGAACCGGATCTTGCCCGGCCGCTGGAGGAAAAATTTCCCTTTGGTCCTTTCCGCTCTTGGGCCCGACTGGACAAAGTCCCCGGACATGGACTTTACCGATGAGAAGTGATCGGCAATCGTCTTCGCTTCTACAGGTGCGGCCAAGGCCGCGGTCGAAAGTTCGGCGTTTATCGCGACAGCGCTGACAACGGCGAACCAGAAAGCCCGCAGTCTTTTGCTGTTATATGCCATTCAGTTATCCTACCCCGAAAAGACGCGTGATCGAAAGAGATCACGCGTCTTTGAGATCAGTAGCCGTCCGGGCACTGAGCAACGTAAACTCGACCGTTCCGACCGCGATATCTGCACTGGCCGGCTTCGCTGGCGTGCCCGATGACCGCCCCGGCCAGCGCTCCGACCGCCCCGCCAACAACCGCCCCTTTTACCGGGTCGCCGGCCACTGCTGCGCCTACAGCTGCGCCACCCAAACCACCGACGGCAGCGCCTTGTTCGGTGCGGGAGCATGCCGCGAGCGGAATGAGTAGGCTTAAAATGAGCAGCGTCTTCTTCATTGGTTCTCTCCTGGGGCCGTTATTAGCCGAAGCTTAAATGCGCCACGGAGTTTTTCGATCCATCGGAGTGTTTGGGGCGCAATCCAAATCTGCGGGAACGGGCTAAGGTCCCGGATCCATCGTACACGCCTCCCAGAGGTAAGTCGTCTTTGGGCAAGCTCGGCCGTTCAGAGTAGTTGGATCTTGCTCTATCCCTCAGTAGGCTTGCCGAAGATAAGGCTCAAAAATTCGCTCAGCCAGCGCTTGAGGTGCATATCCCAGATCAGCCGGCCGCCGAGATGGTCGCGGCCGGGCTGCGCGCCGGGCAATTCGAAACGGTGCGCGCCGCGCACCACCCAGCGCTGCATCATCAACCGGGTCAGTTCGCCATGGAACTGGATGCCCCAGGCATTGTCGCCATAGCGAAAAGCCTGGTTGGGGTAGGTTTCCGCCGTCGCCAGCAGCGTCGCATCCCTGGGCAGCGAAAAGCCTTCGCGGTGAAACTGGTAGACCATGTCGGGCCAAGGCAGCAGCTTCTTGCCGGCTTCGGTCGGCTTCAGCGGATACCAAGATCGGAAGAGCACACGTCTGANCCAGCCCCTCGCCATGCCCCTCGACCTTGCCGCCGAGATGATTGGCCAGCATCTGCGCGCCAAGGCAGATGCCGAGGAAGGGCCGGTTCTCCTTTAGCGGAACATTGAGCCAGTTGGTCTCGCGGCGGACGAACTCATCTTCGTCATTGGCGCTCATCGGCCCGCCGAACACCACGGCGCCGGCGTGTCCCTCCAGCGTCTCCGGCAGGCTGTCGCCGAGAGGCGGCCGGCGGATGTCGAGGTCGAAACCTTCCTCGAGCAGCATGTGGCCAACCCGGCCGGGGCTCGAAGTCTCCTGATGCAGCACGATCAGGACTTTTGGTTTCGAGCTCGGTCTGGGCGGCATGGAAAGGCGGAATCCTATTCGTCGCTCGACGTTCCGCTGGCGTCGGGCGCGGCGGCCGCCGCCTTGCGGCGCGCCTCGACGCGATCCTGGCGCTCGACGCCGATCAGTTCGGCAACGCGCCAGACGGTGTTGTCCTCCAGTTCATGCAGTTCGCCGTCGGCATAGACGATTTCCCACATCAGGCCGATGAAAGCCTTGCGCGCCTCGGCGTCGAGATGGCGCTTCAAGACGCTGGTGAAGGCATAGAGGTCGATCGCCTCATTGTCGGCGCGCTCGCCGGCGGCAGCCAGTGCATCGAGCTCGTCGCCGCTGATCGAATAGCTCTGCGCCAGCACCTGCTTGAACCGCTCCCACTCGACATCCTGGCGCACGCCGTCGGCATTCATCACATGATAGAGCAAAGCCGACGCCGCAACGCGCGGATCGTCCGCATTGGCGCGAGCCCCAGCCCCGGAGGGCAGGTCTTTCAGAAAGGCCAGGACGCGTTCAAACATGGTGCTCACTTCACATTATTGGAGCATGATCTTTTCCAAAAACCGGTATCCACTTTTTGGGATCATGCTTCAGCGATCAAAACAGGCGGAAGCGGCGCGGTGACTTCTCCGCTTCGTCATCGGGGTCGACGCCGGGGTCGTCGGGCAGCCGCGCCAGTTCCTCGGCAGGTTCGACGGGTTCGGCATCGGGTGGTATTGCGGCGAAAGCGGCGGCGGTGACCGGCGTGACCTGGTCGTCGCCCACAGCGGGCTTCGGCTCGGTCGGCGCCTCGCTGATCGTCTTGGCAACGGCGGGATGATCGATCACTTCGGCTTCCTTTGCCGGCTTGGCGGGTGCCGCAAGCACCGGCACATCGGCTTCGTCTTCATGGCTGTCGATGAGCTGGCCCAGCCGCTCCATCGGTGCGCGCCAGGCGAAAGCGNCGTGTGCTCTTCCGATCTGTCGCCGGTCTCTGCCTCCTCGATATCGGCCAGCAGCAGGTAAGCGCCTTCCCGGCGATCCATGCGGATCGCCGCTTCCGCCTCGCGGCGGGCGGTGGAAAAATCCTGCGCATCGAGCGCGGCGCGCGCCACCGTCATCGACGATTCGGCATTGTTGCGCTTCAGCTCCTGCAGCTTCTTCGCCCGGTTGAGACGATCGACCACGGCATCTCCCGGCCTTGCATGGGTGTAGAGCTCGGCGATCTCGGGATGCGGCTCCGCCTTCCAGGCTGCCTCAAGGATCTTCGAGCCTTTGCGCACATCGTTCTGTTTGAACAGAAGATTGGCGGCTGCAACCGCGGCCGGCGCGAAATCGGGCGCGAGCTTGTTTGCCTCGAGTGCCGCTGCCTTGGCTGCATTGGGGTCGCTGTCGGTCAGCGCCTGCGCCTTGGCGGTCAACAGCACAGCGCGGCGGCGATTGGCGGCGTCGCGTTCGATCTGCCTGGTCGACTTCTGCGCCTCCACCAGCTTCAGCGCGCCGTCCCAGTCGCCGCGCCCGGTCAGATCTTCAAGCGTCGATTCGGCGGCCCAAGCCAGTTGCGGTGCGACGGAAGCGGCGCGCCCGGCATAGTGACGCGCGGCGTTGCGGTCGCCGAGCCGTTCGGCTTCGAGATAGAGCCCGCGCAGGCCGAGCAGCCGCATTTCGGGGTCGTCGAGCATGGCCTCGAATTTTTCGCGCGCGCCCTCATGGTCGCCTTCGAGCAGCGAGGCTTGCGCTTCGAGCAACTGGATCAGCGGCTCCTGGTCGGAGCGGATCAGCTTGGCGGCTTCCTTGGTCTTCTTGCGGGCTAGCGCGCCGTCGCCGGCGCCGGCTGCGATCATGCCGGTCGACAGCGCCTGGTAGCCGCGGTCGCGGCGGCGCACGCGGAAATAGCGCGAGATCGTGTATGGGCTGTTCCACAGCGACTTGATCAGCCACCAGACGATCATCACCGCTGCGACGACGGCAACGATCGCCACCGCCGCCACCATCAGGCTGACCTGGTATTGGTAACCGTTGAAGGTAACGACCATCTCGCCGGGACGATCGGCCAGCCAGGCAAAGCCCAGACCGAGGGCGAAGACGGCGGCGAGAAAGATGAGAATGCGGATCATCGTGTCGTCCTCATGCCTTCATCGCACCTGCAATCAGCGCGTCGACCTGCGTCTCGACGTCGATGCGCGCCTTCAGTTTGCTGGCAAAGTCGGCGCCGGCAGCCTTGACCGCATCCGGCAGCGTTGCGTATTCGCTGAGCGCCTTGGCGTAGTCGCCCTGGTTGACCGCCACTTCGATGCGCGCCACGGTTTCCGGCGCGCCGGCGCCTTCGACGGCGCCGATCGGCCGGGCCTTGACCAGCGATTCGGCGCTCGACAAAAGGTTCTGGAAGAAGCCGGCATTTTCATCGACCGGCGTCGCCGCCGCGACCATCGCATTGGCCGCGGCGTCGGCCTCGCCGGCGATCTCGGTGCGGGTCGGGACGCCCTTTTCAGCGTAGGGGCGCAGCGCTGCAATCTGCGGTGCATCGGGCGAGATCGCCGCGAAGGTCTCCAACTCGGCGGCGAACGGCGCGCCGCGGTCAAGCGCCGCCTTCAAGGCCGAAGCGGCGATGGCCATCGCGATCTTTGGCTGCGAGGCCTGCGCATCGACCTTGCCGGCGAGCTGCGTCACCGACTGCTCCAGCGCGGCGATCTTGCCTTCCTGCGTCTTGGCTGCCTCACCGGCCGATTTCACCAGTGCGTCGAGGCCCGCCAGTCTTTCATTGAGCGGCGCGAGATCGACGGGCGCTGCACCACCGGCCTGGCCAAGGGCGGCAACCGCCGTCTCGATCTGCTTGACCTTGTCGCCAAGCGCGGCAAGCCCGGCATTGTCGCCGGCGCCGTCCTTTTCGACCGCCGATTTCAGCGATGCGACATCGGCCTTGACCTGATCCAGCGCCGAAGACAGCCCGTCGACCTTGGCCGTTGCGGCGCCATTGCCGCTGGCTTCCCTGAGGTCGGCGATTTCGCGCTTCAGCGAAGCGATCTCGCCATTGACGCCGTCGAGCGAGACCGTGCCCGCCCCTGAGCCCGGAGCGCCAAGCACGCCGGCAAACTGCAGCCCCCCGGCGGCAGCCAGCGCGATGACACCGCCGATGATGCCGGCGGCAATGCCGTTCGTGCGCTTCGGTTGCGCGGCCATGGGCTGGTTCCCGGCTGTCCTTGGGGTTTCCTTGGGTGCACCCGGCTTGGGCGAGGCATCCTCGAAACTGAAGTCGGAGGTTCTGGCGCGCGGTGGCGCATCCGAAGCAGTGGGGTAAGGCTGCTCCGCCTGGGTGGACGCCTTGGCATCGGCGCTTTCGGGAGCGGCCTGCGCCGCGGCGTCGGAGTGCTCCCACGGCTCGAGATCGGCTTGATCGGCATGAACGGGCTCGTCAGGCGTCTCCGGCTGCGCATTGGCCATGGCAGCCGCATCCTCAGCCGCAACCGACCCTGCCGGGGCCTCGACGTCGTCCGAGTTGGCGACATCCGTCTTGGCGGCATCCGCATCGGCAATGCGCGAGACAGCGCCGGGTTCGAGTTCGATGGTCACCGGCTCGCGGCGGCTTTTCGAATGTCGCATCTTCGGCGTCTTGACCATGCCTGGGCTCCGCAATCCTGCTTCGTCTGGGCGCCCGACGGCGCGTGATGGTTTGAAAAATGGTCTAGCACATCATCATCAGGTGAAAAGGGGCGGCGTGATGACACGGGGCTCAGTCGCCGCGGTGCAACAGCTCAAGCAGCGCCTCCTCCTGCGGTTCCCGCGCAATGCGTATTTTTTTGCCGGCGGCATTGTCAAACGCCGCTGCCACGCGCTCGGAGAGCGCAAAAGCCTGCATGTTTTCAAAGAGATCGCGCAGTTCCGCCCGGCTGGCCAAGGCCTGCAACGCTGCCGCCGCCTTGGCTGAATAGAGCAGCACCGCGTCGACCGCCTGATCGGACAGGCGTGTACGGATTTCAGCATCGGAATAATCGAGCGAAATCGTGTCGTAGGTTTCGACGGTGCGGACCTCGACGCCGGCCTTTCGCAGCCGCGCCTCGAATGCCGGAAACCGCACGCGCCCTGTGAGATAGACGACCGCCTTGCCGGAAAGGCCGGCAGCAATCGCCTCGGCCAGCCGCTCGGCGTCGCCCGCCCCTTCGCTGACCGACAAGAACCCTGTCGAACGTGCCGCTTCAGCCGTCCTGCGTCCGACGGCATGGCAAGGCAAGGCGGCGAGCGCACGAATGAGTTCTTTCGGCGCATGCCGCACCGCATTTGCGCTGGTCACAGCGACGGCCACGGCATTGTCGCTCGCAGCATCGGCGCCAACCCGCAGTGTCACCGTTTCGGTCAGCGGCAGAAGGAGCGGCTCAAATCCCAATTCCTGCAGCCGCCGCATGGTTCGCGACGCCCCAGGTTGCGGCCGCGTCACCAGGACACGCATATCAGACCCAGCCGTCGAAGAAGGTTTCGCCCGCTTTGACCCGCACCATCCTGGCCGCGTCCGTGCCGATGTCAGCGGCATCCAGCGCCAAGCCTTCGGCCTTGACCTCATGCGATTGCGTGCCATCGGGCGAAATGATCAGCCCGGCGAAAACCAGCCTGCCGCCCGATATCGTCGCATAGCCGGCGATCGGCGTGCGGCAGGAGCCATCGAGCGCCGCCAGGAAGGCGCGCTCACAGGCCAGCGCCTGGCCTGTCGACACATCATGGATGGCCACCAGCATCTTTTCGACCTCGCTGTCGCCGATGCGGGTTTCGATGCCGATTGCGCCTTGTCCCGGCGCCGGCGGAAAAGCATCGAGCGGCATCAGATCGGTGACGACATGGCCGAGCCCGAGCCGCTTCAGCCCGGCATAAGCGAGGATCGTGCCTTCGGCGACGCCTTCCTCCAGCTTGCGCAGCCTGGTCTGCACATTGCCGCGGAACATGACCACGTCTAGGTCCGGTCGCATGCGCCGGATCAGCGCCTGGCGCCTGAGCGAAGACGACCCCACCTTGGCGCCTTGCGGCAAATCAACAATGCGCTTCACCGCCTTGCCGATGAAGGCGTCCCGCGCATCCTCGCGCGGCAGGAAGGCGGACAGCTCCAGCCCGTCCGGCAGCACTGTCGGCATATCCTTGGAGGAATGCACGGCGATATCGATCGTGCCGGCCAGCAGCGCCTCTTCGATTTCCTTGGTGAACAGGCCCTTGCCGCCGGCTTCCGACAGCGGCCGGTCCTGGATGCGGTCGCCGCTGGTCGAAATGACGACGACCTCGAAGGCTTCCGCCGGCATGCCATGCGCTTCCATCAGCCGCGCCTGCGTCTCATGCGCCTGGGCGAGCGCCAGCGGGCTGCCGCGTGTTCCTATTTTCAAAGTTTGCATGGCGCGCGGTCCGTGATAACCCCCGGCTGGCTTTGCGTTTCCGGCGCTCTCCCTAACGAGGCCCGCCTCTACTAACTAGGAAAGTCCGGCGACACAATCTCTGGAGACAGCGACGAATTGATCCGCGTTCTGGGCATTGAGACGAGTTGCGACGAGACCGCCGCCAGCGTGGTGACGCTGGACGGCGATTCCGTGCCGGTGATTGCGTCCAACATCGTGCTCAGCCAGATCGAGGAGCACGCCGCCTTCGGCGGCGTCGTGCCGGAGATCGCCGCGCGTGCCCATGTCGAGGCGCTGGACGGCATTGTCGAGGCCGCTCTTGCGGATTCGGGCGTAGCCCTGGCCGACATCGACGCCATTGCCGCCACTGCGGGCCCCGGCCTGGTCGGCGGGCTGATCGTCGGCCTGATGACGGCCAAGGCGATTGCAGCGGCCGCCGGCAAGCCGCTGATCGCCATCAACCATCTCGAAGGCCACGCACTGACCGCAAGGCTGACCGACGGGCTCGACTTTCCCTATTTGCTGCTGCTGGTTTCCGGCGGCCACACCCAGATCGTCGCCGTGCGCGGCGTTGGCGACTACCAGCGCTGGGCGACGACCATCGACGACGCGCTCGGCGAAGCTTTCGACAAGACGGCCAAAATGCTCGGCCTGCCCTATCCCGGCGGCCCGAACGTCGAAAAGGCGGCAATGTCGGGCGATGCGACGCGCTTTGCCTTTCCGCGGCCGATGAGGGGCTCGGCGCAGCCCGATTTCTCCTTCTCCGGCCTCAAGACCGCCGTGCGCCAGGCGGCGACCGCCATCCAGCCGCTAAGCGAGCAGGATGTCGCCGACATCTGCGCCTCGTTCCAGGCGGCGGTAGCCGACGCACTTGGCGACCGCGTGGCCCGCGCGCTGGCCCGCTTCCGCGACGAATTTCCGGACAAGGCCGAGCCGGCGCTGGTCGTTGCCGGTGGCGTCGCCGCCAACAGAGCGATCAAGGCGACGCTGCAGAAGCAGTGCGCCGAGGCCGGCTTCGCCTTTGTCGCGCCGCCGCTCAAACTGTGCACCGACAACGCGGCGATGATCGCCTGGGCCGGCATCGAGCGGTTGCGGGCAGGCCTGTCTCAAGAGAACGGCTTCGATTTCGTGCCGCGTTCGCGCTGGCCGCTGGACAGCATTTCGGCCCCGATGGTCGGCTCCGGCCGGCGCGGAGCAAAAGCATGAGCGCCGGCAACACAAGCGGCAGGGACAGAACCGGCTGGCGCGTCGCCGTGCTCGGCGGCGGCGCCTGGGGCACGGCGCTGGCGCTGGCGATGCTGCGCGCCGGTCACGATGTCCGGCTCTACGCCCGCGACGAAGAGACTGTTTCCGCGATCCGCCGCGGCGAGAACCCGCGTTATCTCCCCGGCATCGCCATTGAAACAGGCATTGCGGCGACGAGCGATATCGGCACGGCCCTGACCGATGCCGATTGCGCGCTGGCCGTGGCGCCGGCGCAGGCGCTGCGCGCCATGCTGACGACGGCAAAGCCCCATATGCCGAAAGGCATCCCGCTGGTTCTCTGCGCCAAAGGCATCGAGCGCGACACCGGCGCGCTGCTGTCGGCGATCGTTGGTGAGATCCTGCCCGAAACTCCGGTTTCGGCCTTGTCCGGTCCGAGCTTTGCCGCCGATGTGGCCAGGGGTCTGCCGACCGCTGTCGTGGTTGCTGCCCCCGACGACGCCTTGGCGGCCGAGCTTGCCGCGCGCTTTTCGGCGCAGAATCTGCGCTGCTATTCCAGCGACGATTTGATCGGCGTCGAGATCGGCGGTGCTTTGAAGAATGTGTTCGCCATTGCCGCTGGCGCCGTCACCGGCGCTGGGCTCGGCGCCAGCGCGCAGGCCGCCATGGTGACACGCGGCTTCGTCGAACTGCGCCGCATCGGCGCGTCCTTCGGCGCCAAGCCGGAGACGCTGATGGGGCTTTCCGGCCTCGGCGACCTTTTGCTCACCTGCTCTTCGGCCCAGTCGCGCAATTTCGCCTATGGGCTGGCGCTGGGGCAAGGTAAGCCCTTGTCCGGACTGCCGCTCGCCGAAGGCGTGCCGACGGCGGCGATCGCCGCCCGCATCGCCACCGAGCGCCACATCGACGCGCCGATCATCGCTGCGGTGTCGGCGATACTGGACGGCACGATCACCATTCGGCAGGCTGTGTCCGCGCTGATGACGCGACCCCTGAAAACCGAAACCGACCTCTGATCCCCAAACAAACCGGAGTTTCACATGCTGTTTGCGTTGATTTGCAAGGACAAGCCGGGCAGCCTGCAGGTGCGGGTCGATACGCGGCCGGTCCACGTCGCCTTTCTCGAACGCCTGAACGCCGACAACAAACTGGCCTTTGCCGGCCCGTTCCTCGACGCCGAGGGCAAGCCCAATGGCAGCCTCGTCGTCGTGGAAGCGCCCGACCTCGCGGGTGCGCAGGCGCTGTCGGCTGCCGACCCCTATGCCAAGGCCGGGCTGTTCGAAAGTGTCGAAATCCGCCAGTGGAACTGGACCTTCAACAAGCCGGCGGCTAGTTAGTTCCGACGGCGCCTAGAGCGATCCCAGGAAAAGTGTGGAACGGTTTTCCGTCCGGAATTGCGCAAAAAATAGTAGTTGGAGCAAAGACATGAACTACTGGCTGTTCAAATCCGAACCTTCGGTCTTCTCCTTCGAGGCGCTGAAGGCCAAGGGCAAGGCCGGCACGCAGTGGGACGGCGTGCGCAACTATGCAGCGCGCAACAACATGAAGGCGATGCAGATCGGCGATCTCGGCTTCTTCTATCACTCCAATGAAGGGCTGAACGTCGTCGGCATTGCCGAAGTCTGCGGGCTTGCCCATCCCGACAGCACCACCGACGATCCGCGCTGGGAATGCGTCGACATCCGAGCCTTCAAGGATGTGCCGAACCCGCCGACGCTGGAACAGGTCAAGGCCAATCCGAAACTCGCCGAGATGGCGCTGGTGCGGCTTGGACGGCTTTCCGTACAGCCGGTGACGCCGGCCGAATGGAAGGAAGTCTGCCGCATGGGCGGCCTGACGCCGGCTCCGTGACGGCCCTCACGCCGAACAGCGCGAAAAGGTTCATTCTCGACAACACGGCGCTTATGTCGCCGCCGCATGTGCCGGAGATTGTGCTCAATCTTGCCGACGAAGCGCATGACCTCTGGCAGCGCACGGAGAACGAGCTGATCGAAATCGGCCTGCCGCCGCCGTTTTGGGCCTTTGCCTGGGCCGGCGGTCAGGGCCTTGCCCGTCACGTGCTGGACAATCCGTCGGATGTGCGGGGCAAACGCGTGCTCGACTTCGCCTCCGGCTCCGGCCTTGTCGCCATCGCCGCCGGCAAGGCGGGTGCGGCGCACGTGATCGCCGCCGACATCGACCCGTTCTGCGAAACGGCGATCCGCCTCAACGCAAAGGCCAATGGCGTTGCCATCGACTTTTGCGGCACGGACTGCATCGGCACCGACGCCGGCTGGGACGTGGTGCTGGCCGGCGACGTCTTCTACGACAAATCCTTCGCCGACACGCTGATGCCGTGGTTTTCGACACTGAAGGCGCGCGGCGCCGACATCCTCGTCGGCGATCCGGGCCGCTCCTACATGCCGAAGGCGGGACTGAAGCCGCTCGCAGTCTACGAAGTGGCGGTGACGCGGGCGCTGGAGGACGCCCTGGTGAAGCGCACCACGGTGTGGCGCTTCGCTTGACGGCATTGCCGAACAGGCGTTCCATCGCGCATTGATTTGAAGAATACGCATGTCGTTATCCCAGAACCGTCAGGCTTTGGGCGGCTTGCTTGAGGGGAGGACTTTATGGATTTTTCAGTGGTGAACTGGCTGGCGGTGGTTGTCGCGGCCATCGCGGCGTGGCTGTTTGGCGCGGTCTGGTACACGGCCCTCAGCAAGCCTTGGATGAGGGCGGCCAGGATCGATCCGTCAACGTCAAAGAAATCGATATTGCCCTTCATCATCTCCTTCATCGCCGAGCTGATCATGGCGCTGGTCTTGGCCTTGGTCGTCGGCGCGATGACGGGCGGCGAGCCGGTCCTTGTAGCAGGGCTGGTCTTCGGCTTCGTCCTCTGGCTGGGATTCGTCGCCACGACGCTGACGGCCAACCATCGCTATGAGAATTTCGGCTGGGACCTGACCCTCATCGACGGCGGCCACTGGCTCGGCGTGCTGTTGCTCATCGGCGCGGTGATCGGCTGGTTCGGGGCGCCGGTCGCCGGCTGAGGCCTGCAGAAGTCGTCAGGTCTGCGTCCTGGCGACTTCGTCGAGGATCCATTCGCGGAAAGCGATAATGCGCGGATCGTTGGCAGTGCTCTCGGGATAGACCAGGAAGTAGCCGAACTCCGGCCCCACGCGCAGACCGAGTTCAAAGGGCTGCACCAGCCTTCCCTGGGAAAGGTCGTTTGCCACCATGGCGAACTCGGCGAGCGCCACGGCGTTGCCGTCGAGCGCCGCCTGCACGGCATCGGTAGAGGTTCCAAACACGATAGTCCGGCTGTCGTCGAAATCGTTGATGCCGGCCGCGGCCATCCACATGCGCCAGTTCGGCCATGTCACGCCTTGGCGCGACCATTCGATATGGGCAAGCGTGTGGTTGAAGAGGTCGCGCGGTTCGCGCAGCGGCGGGCCGGAGGTCAGCAGGCTCGGGCTGCACACCGGAATGAGGATGTTGTCGAACAGGCGATGGGCGCGAAGCCCCGGATACTTGCCGACCCCGAACCGGATGCCGACATCGACGTCGTCGAGTTCGAAATCGCGCACTTCGTAGCCGATGTCGAACCTCAGTTCGATACTGGGCTGAAGTTTGCGAAAATCGTCGACGCGCCGCATCAGCCATTTTGACGCGAACTGCGCGTCGAGCGTTACCTTCAGCAATGCCGTGCCGCGCGTCAGCTTGCGCGCCCGCGACACCGCCCGGTTGAGCAGGTCGAGCGCATCGATCGAGGCCTCGAACAGCACCGTACCTGCCTCGGTCAACCGGATGGTACGACTGGTTCGCGTGAACAGCACCAGCCCGAGCTGATCCTCGATTTCCTTGATCTGGTGGCTGACCGCCGCCGGCGTCAGCCCGAGCTCGTCGGCAGCGCGGGTGAAATTGAGGTGGCGGGCGGCGGCTTCCAGAGTCCTCAGCGCGCGCGTTCCGGGCAACAGACGGGACATCAACGTATCCTCAAATAAAACTTGACGATCCGAAAAGAACTACTCGTTTCTCTCATGGATTTCAATGCGGCATGATGCATCCATCGAAACACCATCAAGCCGGATTTGATATCCGGCGGAACACGGGAGCGCATCATGTCCATCTTCGTTTTGAACTCGCCAGCGGCTCGCTCGAACTGGTTGCATGCCGTAACGGACTGGCTTCGCCAGGCGAAAGTCGCCATCAACCTGCCGCGCCAGGACGTGGAGGACCTTTCGGATCGCCAACTGCGCGATGTCGGCGCGCAGCGCAAGGACGTGACGCGGGCCGTGGACCGGGAACTCGGCCGGCTTGGATTGCTGGACACTGGGTGGCAGAAGCCGAGAAGGCGTTAGGCAATGGTGAGTAGTGAGTAGTGAGTAGTGAAGGATTGAAACGACGCCGAGACCATCCTACTCCCTACTCCCTACTCCCTACTCCCTACTCCCTACTCCCTACTCCCTACTCCCTACCTCACCACCCTCACTACCGTCCGGTCCGACACCAGCGGCAACAGCCGCGCCATTGTCCGCGCCGTCACCGCCACGCAGCCTTGCGTCGGCGTGAAGCCTGGGCGCGCCAGATGGAAGAAGATGGCGCTGCCGCGGCCGCGCCGGCGCGGCGCCATGTTCCAGTCGAGCACCAGGCAGGCGTCATAGAGGCGGTCGTCGCGCCGCATTCGCTCATGGCTGGCGCCATAGGGGATTTTCACCGGCCGGTTGTAGTTGCGGTCGTCCGGCACCTCGCACCAGCCGAGATCGGCGCCGATCGGCGCCATCGCCAGCCGGGTTTTGCGGCCGGCCGCGAAATGATCGCCCCGAAAATATCCTGACAAAATCCGCATCTCGCCAAGCGGCGTCGCACCGTCGCCTTCGCGCTTGTTGGCCGAGATGCCGCCGCGTCCGAGCGCACAGGCAAACACCTTGCTGCCGGCCTGCAATATCCCCTGGCTGGGGTTGCCCGGCCTCGCCCGAACCACCAGCACACGCAGCCCTTTCGGCAAAATTGCGCCGGCTGCATTGCGATCGCGTTTTTTCTTGTATGATCGTGTCACGGAACAAATCACTGTGATCGGACTGTTGCGCCGGTCAGCTTCCGCATAAATGGGGGGCGGTCAACTGAAAATTCTTTTCAAAACAATGGATTGATCCATGACATCACGTACCATTCTGATCGTTGACGACGATGACGACCTGCGCGGAACCCTCGTCGAGCAACTGGCCCTTTACGAAGAATTCGACGTCTTGCAGGAAGCGACCGCCGCCAAAGGCGTCGCCGCGGCGCGCGGCGGGCTCATCGACCTGCTCATCATGGATGTCGGGCTGCCGGACATGGATGGCCGCGAGGCGGTGAAGATCCTGCGCAAGGGTGGCTACAAGGCGCCGATCATCATGCTGACCGGCCACGATACCGATTCCGACACAATTCTGGGCCTCGAGGCCGGCGCCAACGACTATGTCACCAAGCCGTTCCGCTTCGCCGTGCTGCTCGCCCGCATACGCGCACAACTGCGCCAGCACGAGCAGAGCGAGGACGCCACCTTTTCGGTCGGGCCCTACACGTTCAAGCCCAGCCAGAAGCTTCTGATCGACCAGCGCGGCGGCAAGGTGCGGCTGACCGAGAAGGAAGCCTCGATCATCAAATATCTCTATCGAGCCGACCAGAAGGTGGTGACGCGCGACGTCCTGCTCGAGGAAGTGTGGGGCTACAATTCCGGCGTCACCACGCACACGCTGGAAACGCACGTCTACCGGCTGCGCCAGAAGATCGAGCGCGATCCTTCCAATGCTGAAATTCTTGTGACAGAAAGCGGCGGCTACAAGCTGGTTCCTTAAACTTTTCATTGTTCGATAGGCGGTCGGGGCGGGACTGTTTCGGGGAGGATCCGGCTGGGGGAGCCTGGATCGGCCCGCTGCGCAGATTGAAGTGTTAGAGCGTCCATTGGACACGCGGCGCTCTAAGGGAGGGATTGGACTGACCGTTCGGGGACGCAGCTAGAGATGGCGCTGGATGACGACATCCGCATCCTGTCCGCCGTGAAGCTCTTTGAGGGTTTCACGCAGGAACAGCTGCGCCTGCTCGCCTTCGGCGCCGAAGCCACCCATCTGCAGGCCGACCGCAAGCTGTACCGCGAGGATGACGAAGCCGACTCAGCCTATATCGTGGTCAGTGGCCGCATCGTGCTCTACCGCGAGCATGACGGCGACCGCATCCCGATCGGCACCGCCGGCCCCGGCACGATCCTCAGCGAACTGGCGCTGATCGCCGACTCAAGACGGCTGACCAGCGCCTCGGCCGAGACCGATTCGGAAGTGATAAGGTTGAGCCGCAAGATGTTTCGCCGCATCCTGGAGGAATATCCCGAAGTGGCGGTGAAACTGCACCAGCGAATCCTCGATGATTTTCAGGCCATGATCGCCCGCATCGAGAAGTTGGCCCCAAGGTTTGGCGGGTAGGTCCCCGCGACCGCGCTCACGCTTGGGTGTGTCGAGATTCAGGTCAGGCCGAGTCGAAAATGGCTGATACCGAGAACCGGAGCAGAGCGTACTCAAAGTACGCACCGGAAGCGCAGGTATCGGCCATTTGCAGGCCGGCCTCACCTGAATATCGGCCCGCCTAATCCAGGTCGAACCGCGCAATCACCGGCACATGGTCCGAGGGCCGCTCCCAGCCACGCGCCTCTCGCAGGATCTCATAGCCGGCAAAGCTCGGCACCAGGTTCGGTGACGACCAGACATGGTCGAGCCGGCGGCCGCGGTTCGAGGCTTCCCAGTCCCGCGCGCGATAGCTCCACCAGGTGTAGAGCTTCTGCTCTGGCGGCACGTCGAGCCGCATCAGGTCGACCCAGTCGCCGGCGATCCGCATCGCGTCGAAATTTTGCGTCTCGACCGGCGTGTGGCTGACGACGTTGAGCAATTGCTTGTGCGACCAGACATCGTGCTCCTGCGGAGCGATGTTGAGGTCGCCGACCAGGATCGAGGCTGACACCTCGTCATGCGCGGCGCGGATGGCGTTCATCTCGGCAACGAAATCGAGCTTGTGGCGGAACTTGCGGTTGATCTCCGGATCGGGCTCGTCGCCGCCGGCCGGCACGTAGAAATTGTGGACCAGGATTGCCTTGCCGCCGGCCTGCACCTTGACCGACAGATGCCGGCTGTCATCGATCTCGCAGAAGCGCCGTTTCTCGACAATCTCGATCGGCCGCCGCGCCACCGTCGCAACGCCGTGATAGCCCTTCTGGCCATGGAATGCGATGTGCTCGTAGCCGGCCTTGCGGAACGCCTTTTCCGGAAACAGCTCGTCGGGAACCTTCGTCTCCTGCAGGCAAAGCACATCGGGCGCCTGCTCCGTCAGCAGCCGCTCGACGATCGGCATGCGCAGGCGCACGGAGTTGATGTTCCAAGTGGCGATGGAGAAGGGCATGCGGCGGTCCGAACAAGGTCGCCGATCTACTGCCAGCCTAGCGCCACAAACACAAGCCAGCCTTTGCGGGCGGCGGCTCTGATTCAGGTCAGGCCGAGTCGAATGGCGGTCTCCGAGAACCGGAGCGGAGCGTACTTAAACCACGTGAGCACCGGAAGCGCAGGAGATCGCCATTGGCAGGCCGGCCTCACCGCATCTAGCGCTGGTTGGTGTTCAGCTCGCGGTTCGCCGCATAGTCGATGGCAAAGGTGTCCGCAGGGAAGCTGACGCCTTCCTTGGTGTTGTAGATCATCACCGTGGTGTCCTTGCCCTGCGCGTCGGTGATGGTCCACTGGCGCAGATCATAGGATTTCGGATCGAACATCATAGTGATCTTCGAATTGCCGAACACCGACTTGTCGGCAAGCTGGATGGTGGTGAGGTCGCTCTCTTCCTTGATCGATTTCACGCGGCCCCCCGAGAGGTCGATCTTGGTGTCGAGCAACAGCTTCAGCGGCGTCTTCGACAACGGATAGAGATCGGACGTTTTCAGCCGCTTGTTGAGGATGACCACCGACTTGCCGTCGGAAATCACCCGGAAATTCGACTTGCCGTCATAGTTGAAGCGAATCTTGCCTGGCCGCTCAAGGAAGAACTTGCCGCCGGTCTGCTGGTTGTTGGGGCCGAACTGGACGAACTCGCCGCTCATCGATTTGACCGAGGAGAAATGGTCGGCGATCTTTTGCGCCGTCGGCGGCACCGCCGCCTGCGCCGAGGCCAGGAGCTGGAACCCCGGCACGACGTTGATGGCCGCGGCGCCGGCAAGCATCAGGCCAAGACCGAGCAACTGGCGACGGTTTGGAGCGAAATCGCTGATCGCGGAAAGATCGTTTTTCATGCCGGTCACTCTCGTGTGGTGTGTGTCTCGTTGCAGTCCGTGGACCCCCAGTTAGACTTAAGTTTGGCGGGCCGGACAGCGCTCAGTCGCTGTAACGCGCCAAAAGGTTCAAGGTTGCCGCCGGGCCGTATCGGCTGATCAAAACTTGTCGTCCTCGGTCGGCACCAGGATTTCGCGTTTGCCGGCATGGTTGGCCGGGCCGACAATGCCTTCCTTCTCCATCTTCTCGATGATCGAGGCGGCGCGGTTGTAGCCGATGCCGAGCCGGCGCTGGATATAGCTGGTCGACGCCTTGCCGTCGCGCAGCACGACCGAGACCGCCTGGTCGTAGGGATCGTCGGAATCCTCGAAATTGCTGTTGCCGCCACCACCAGCGCCGCCCTTGCCCGACGGCTCGTCATCGTCCTCGCCGTCATCCTCGGTGATGGCGTCGAGATATTCGGGCACGCCCTGCAGCTTCAGATGGGCGACGATCTTCTCGACCTCGTCGTCGGCGACGAACGGGCCGTGCACGCGCTGGATGCGGCCGCCGCCGGCCATGTACAGCATGTCGCCCATGCCGAGCAGCTGCTCGGCGCCCTGCTCGCCCAGAATGGTGCGGCTGTCGATCTTCGACGTCACCTGAAAGGAGATACGGGTCGGGAAATTGGCCTTGATGGTGCCGGTGATGACGTCGACCGACGGACGCTGCGTCGCCATGATGACATGGATGCCGGCCGCGCGCGCCATCTGTGCCAGGCGCTGCACCGCGCCTTCGATGTCCTTGCCGGCGACCATCATCAAATCGGCCATCTCGTCGATGATGACGACGATGTAGGGCATCGGCTCAAGATCGAGGTTCTCGGTCTCGTAGATCGCCTCGCCGGTCTGGCGGTCGAAGCCGGTCTGCACGGTGCGCGAGATTTTTTCGCCCTTCTTTTCAGCCAACTGCACGCGCGCGTTGAAGCCGTCGATGTTGCGCACCCCGACCTTGGACATCTTGCGGTAGCGGTCCTCCATCTCGCGCACCGTCCACTTCAACGCCACCACGGCCTTCTTCGGGTCGGTGACCACCGGCGTCAGAAGGTGCGGGATGCCGTCATAGACCGAAAGTTCCAGCATCTTCGGGTCGATCATGATCAGCCGGCAGTCCTGCGGCGTCAGCTTGTAGAGCAGCGACAGGATCATGGTGTTGATGGCGACGGACTTGCCGGAGCCGGTGGTGCCGGCGACCAGCACATGCGGCATCTTGGCGATGTCGACGATCACCGCCTCACCATTGATGGTCTTGCCCAGCGCCAGCGCCAGCTTGGACTTGGTCGTCTCGAAATCGCGGCTGGCCAGGATCTCCCGGAGATAGACGGTCTCGCGCTTGGCATTCGGCAATTCGATGCCGATGGCGTTGCGGCCGGGCACCACGGCGACGCGGCAGGCAATGGCGCTCATCGAGCGGGCGATGTCGTCGGACAGGCCGATGACGCGCGACGATTTGATGCCGGGCGCCGGCTCCAACTCATAGAGCGTGACCACCGGGCCGGGCCGTACCGCGATAATCTCGCCCTTGACGCCGAAATCCTCCAGAACGCCTTCGAGCAGGCGCGCATTCTGCTCCAGCGCGTCCTTGGACAGGCTGGCGTCGCGCACCACGTTCTTCGGCTCCGACAGGAAATGCAGCGACGGCATTTCGAATGTTTCCGAGCCGATCAGCGAGGTCTGCGCCTCGCGCTGGACGCGCGCGCCGGGAGCGGGACGCGGCGCAGGTGCGGCGACGCGGGTCGCCGCATCTGACCGGAAGTTTTGCATCTTGGCGTTCGGCGCGGCACGGCGCTGGACCGGCTCGTCGTCGAGTTCGACCTCCTCGTCGCCATTGTCGAAACCGGCATCGAGGACGTCGTCATCGTCCGGATCGACGGAAACGCTGCGGTCATTGACCATGGCGGCGAAGAATTCCGGCTCGACGCGGGCGCGGCCATCCGGGCTCATCCGCGCTTCGGCGAATTCCGCCGATTCGACCCGTTCGGCGGCGCGGCGCCATGCGGTGGAGCGCTGCTCCATCTCCGGCTCGAACTCGTCGCGCTCCTGCTGGCGGCGCACAGCCCGGCGATGCATCCAGGCGCGGAAAGACAGCCACCAGTGGGTAACGGCGCCGAGCGCCAGTATCCCCTCGTCGCCCTCGTCCTCGTCTTCGTCGAAGAGCAGGTCGTCCTCTCGGGGATCGGGCTCCGCGGTGCGCTCCATGACGGCAAAGCCGTTCTTGCGCGCAATCAGCGCCGAGCCATAGGCAAACAGCCACACCGCCGGCGCAATGAGCACCATGGCAATGATGCTGGCAACGATGCCGGTCGGGTAGCCGCCAATGACCACGCCCGGAATATTGAGCACCATGTCGCCGAACACACCGCCGAGGCCGGTCGGCAACGGCCACGTCTTGGGCGGCACCACGCAGCCGGCCATCGCCGCCGCGAGCAGCGCGAAGCCGAACCACGCAAGGCCGCGCTTCGGCAGCCTGTCGACGCCGCGCGCCGAAAACAGGAGAAAGCCCCAGATCACCGCCGGCATCAGGGCGGCGACCGCGGCAAGGCCGAAGAACTGCATGGCGAGGTCGGAGAATACCGCGCCCGCATAACCCATGGCGTTAGTGACGATGTTGGCGGTGGCGTGCGAGAAGCTGGGATCGGCGACGTTCCAGGTCGCCAGCGCCGCGACGCCAAAGGCGACCAGCGCAAACAGGCCGGCGCCGACCAGCCGCCCGACCTGGCGCCGCGCGAATGCCTGGATGCCGTGCCCCGTATCGGTCAGCGCGAGCGGTGCTGAAGCCCCTGAACGCATGCTTCGTTCCCCGTCTGTCATGGACTGGCCGGGCGCATGACGCACTCCGGCAGATTCGGATGTCAGACTATCGGGGGGAAGGTTAAGGCCGCATTAACTATACGCACCCGGAGCCACGATCTTGCTCACTCCACTGTAGGCAGTCTCAACAGTTCGGAACCAATCCGGTCGACGTCTCCCCGCCGGCGGCCATCACTAGAACGTGATTGCGCAGGGACCGAGGCCTGCCAGCACGGTTGCCAAAAAGAGAGGCCCGGAATGACCCGGGCCTCAAAGCGTGAACTCCTTTCGGGAGCGTCACGACGGGATGGGAGAATGCGGGGCGGCCGAAGCCGCCCCGCGGTGCTTACGAGTGGTAGGCCGCTTCGCCATGCGAAGTCAGGTCGAGGCCTTCGCGCTCGGCGTCGGCTGTCGGACGCAGACCGATGATCAAGTCGACGACCTTGTAGAGGATTGCGCTGCCGATGCCCGACCACAGCAGGGTTACCAGGACGCCTTTGCCCTGTGCCAGGAGCTGCGTGGCCGTGCCGGCATAGCCGGCGGCGAAGTCGGCCGTCGAATAGTCGACGATGCCGGCGCCGCCGAGGGCGGGATTGACCAGAATGCCAGTGCCGAGCGCACCGATGATGCCACCGACGCAGTGGACGCCGAAGACATCGAGGCTGTCATCATAGTCGAACGTGTTCTTCACCACCGAGACGAAGAAGTAGCAGACGAAGGTGGCGACGATGCCAAGCACGATAGCGCCCATCGGGCCGGCAAAACCTGCAGCCGGCGTAATCGCGACGAGGCCGGTGACCGCGCCCGAAACAGCGCCGAGCATGGAGGCTTTGCCGCGCAGCAGCGATTCAAGCACGATCCAGGCCACTGCCGCCGCCGCCGTGGCGACGAAGGTGTTGATCATCGCCAGCACCGCATAGGCGTTTGCTTCGAGGTTCGAACCGGCGTTGAAGCCGAACCAGCCGACCCACAGCAATGAAGCGCCGACCATGGTCAGCGTCATCGAGTGCGGCGCCATGATGTCCTTCTTGTAGCCGATGCGCTTGCCGATCATCAGCGCGCCGACGAGACCGGCAATGCCCGCATTGATGTGAACGACCGTGCCGCCGGCGAAGTCGATGGCGCCGAAGCTGAAGATCAGGCCGGACGGGTCGGCATAGGCGCTCGGGCCGCCCCAGAACCAGACCATGTGCGCGATCGGGAAGTAGATTAACGTCACCCATAGGATAACGAAAAGGATCAAGGCGGAGAATTTGACGCGTTCGGCGAATGCGCCGACGATCAGGGCGGGCGTGATGCAGGCGAAGGTCATCTGGAAGACGACGAACACCAGTTCAGGAATGGCGACGCCCTTGCTGAAGGTTTCCGAAAGCGTCGATACGTTGACGCCGGAGAGAAACATCTTCGAAAGGCCGCCGACGAAGGCGTTGCCCGGGGTGAAGGCGAGGCTGTAGCCGTAGAAGACCCAGATGATCATGACCACGCTGGTGATGGTGAAGACCTGCATCAGCACCGACAGCATGTTCTTGGTACGAACCAGGCCGCCGTAGAAAAGCGCAAGGCCGGGAATGGTCATCAACAGCACCAGCACGGTGGAAATCATCATCCACGTGGTGTCGCCCTTGTCGACGGTAAAAGCCGGCGCTGCTGGCGCTGCCGCCGCGACGGCGGGAGCCGCCTCCTGCGCGAAGGCAGCAACCGTGCCCAATGCTCCGAGCGCTAAGGAGCCCAGCAGCGCGGAGCGCGCCACTGACTTCAAGGTGGAAGGTATATTCATTGAACTCTCCATTGGAATACGTGTTCGCCGCTCAAAGTGCGTCGGTGTCTGTTTCGCCGGTACGGATGCGCACCGCCTGATCGATGCCGAAGACGAAGATCTTGCCGTCGCCGATCTGGCCGGTCTTGGCCGCCGCCGTGATGGCTTCGACGGCCTTGTCGACCAGGTCTGTGCTAACCGCGACTTCGATCTTGATTTTCGGCAGGAAACTGACCGCGTATTCCGCCCCGCGATAGATTTCCGTGTGTCCCTTCTGACGCCCGTAGCCTTTGACTTCGGTGACGGTCAGGCCCTGGATGCCGACGGCGGTGAGCGCTTCGCGCACCTCGTCGAGCTTGAACGGCTTGATGATTGCCATCACGATTTTCATAAGGTTTCACCCTTTGCTGTTGCGGTCCCCCGCGTTTGCACACCTTCACCGATCCCAAAAAGCCCGGAGAGTGCCCAACAGGATTCAAGCTCCGTGCCAGTTGCCGAAGCAGGGTGTTAACTCATTGTAAACAAACGGATCGCTCGAGTCCCGGCGCCACGGTGCGCACTGTCAACGGACAGTCACTGATTAAAAAGTAGGCAATTTTTCGAAAATGCCTATTCCGCAGGCGGCCGCTTCAGCCGGATCAGGCCTTCTTGGGCAACCGAGGCGATCAGCGTGCCGTCGCGGGCAAACAGCGAGCCGCGGGTGAAGCCGCGCGACCCCTGCGTCGAGGGGCTGTCCTGCGTGTACAGGATCCAGTCATCGAGCGGATGGCTGCGATGGAACCACATCGCATGGTCGAGGCTCGCCGCCTGGATGTCGCGGTCGAAAATGGCGCGGCCGTGCGCAAAGGTCGAGGTGTCGAGCAGCGTCATGTCGGAGAGGTAGGCAAGCACCGCCGCCTGGATGCCGCGGTCGGCCGGCACCGGGCCGGTGGTGCGGATCCAGATGTTCTGCTGCGGCTCCAGCTTTTCGCGGCTGGTGTAATGCTTCAGCATCACCGGCTTCATCTCGATCGGCCGGTCACGCTCCCAATAGCGCTTGATGCCGTCCGGCACCGCCTCGCCGAACTTGCCCAGCAATTCGCGCTGCGACAACAGGCTGTCGGGCGGCGGCACGTCGCGCGGCATCGGCAGCTGATGCTCAAGGCCAACCTCATCCTGCTGGAACGAGGCTTCCAGCGAAAAGATCGCCTGGCCGTGCTGGATCGCCACCACGCGCCGCGTGGTGAAGGAGCCGCCATCGCGGATGCGGTCGACCTCGTAGACGATCGGCACCTTGGTGTCGCCGGGCCGCATGAAATAGCCGTGCAGCGAATGCACGTGGCGCTCGGGCTCGACGGTGCGCTGCGCGGCGACCAGCGCCTGGGCAATGGTCTGGCCGCCGAAAACGCGCTGCCAGTCGAGCTTGGGGCTGCGACCACGGTACAGATTGTGTTCCAGCTGCTCGAGGTCGAGAATGCTGAGAAGCTCGTCCATGGCCGCCGTCATGCTTCGTGACCTCGCCGTAAGATGCTATGGCGGTTTCCGACAGGAATGGCGGGCAGTCAAGGCCGGAATGCCCCAGTGGGCGGGGATGGTCGAGACTTCGAAAGGAATTGACATGGCGAACCGCAACACGGACGCAAAAAACCCGCTCGACGTGCTGGTCGCTGGCGCCGGCTATGTCGGCCTCGCCGCCGCCGTGTCGCTGAAACAGGCGCGGCCGGGCCTCGCCGTGGCGGTCGTTGATGCTGCCCCCGCCGGCGTCTGGCAGAAGGACCGCCGCGCCTCGGCGATCGCCGCCGCCGCCTGCCGCATGCTCGACCAGCTCGGCGTCTGGCAGGAAATCGTCGGGCAATCGCAGGCGATCACCGAGATGATCGTCACCGATTCGCGCACCGCCGATCCGGTGCGTCCGGTGTTTCTCACCTTCGATGGCGAGGTCGCGCCGGGCGAACCGTTCGCCCACATGGTCGCCAACAAGGACCTGAACGGCGCCTTGCGCCGCCGCGCGCAAAAGCTCGGCATCGACATCATCGAAGGTGTCGCGGTCGCATCGTTCGACGGCAATGGCGCCGGCATCACCGTGCATCTGGCCGACGGCGCGGCGATTGAGGCGCGGCTGCTGGTCGCCGCCGACGGCGTCAATTCCAAATTGCGCGACATGGCCGGCATCAAGACGGTGAAATGGGAATATGGCCAGTCCGGCATCGTCTGCACGGTGGCGCATGAGCGCCCGCACAATGGCCGCGCCGAAGAGCATTTTCTGCCGGCCGGCCCGTTTGCAACGCTGCCGCTCAAGCCGACCGAGGACGGCACCAACCGTTCGTCGCTGGTCTGGGTCGAACGTTCCGAGGATGCCGAAAAGCTGGTCTCGGGCGACGACCTCGTCTTCGAGCAGGAGCTTGAATTGCGCTTCGGCCTGAAGCTCGGCGAAATCCGCGTCACCGACAAGCCGCGCGCCTGGCCGCTCGGCCTGACTATCGCGCGCGCCTTCGTCGCCCCGCGCGTAGCACTTGCCGGCGATGCCGCGCACGGCATCCACCCGATCGCCGGCCAGGGCCTCAATCTCGGCTTCAAGGATGTGGCGGCCCTTGCTGAAGTGGTGGTCGAGGCCGATCGCTTGGGACAGGATATCGGCGCGCTCGACGTGCTCGAGCGCTACCAGCAATGGCGCCGCTTCGACACGGTGCAGATGGGCGTCACCACAGATGTGCTGAACCGGCTGTTTTCCAACGACATCGGCCCGCTGCGCCAGCTCCGCGACATAGGCCTCGGCCTTGTCGAACGGATGCCCAGGCTGAAGGAGTTCTTCATCCGCCAGGCATCGGGGTTGTCCAACGGCACACCACGGCTGCTCAAGGGTGAGGCGATTTAGGCCGGGAATGAGTGCCGCTTTGTCATAGACGCGGCTCGGCTCCTGACATCAGCCGCGCAATGTTGGCGCGGTGGCGCACGATCACGTAGATGCCGCCGGCAATGACCAGCAACCGGTAGGGCAATGGCTGTTCCATGCCGCCGACGAGGGCGATCGCGGTGAGCGCCGCCAGCATCGAACTCAGGGACACAATTCGGGAAACTGCCAACACCACGGCAAATGCCGTCGCCGCGCCTAGACCCACAGGCCAGGACATCGCCAACAAAACACCCAACCCCGTCGCAGCCGATTTGCCGCCGGTGAAATTCAGCCAGATCGAACGGCTATGCCCAAGCAAAACAGCGAGTCCGGCCAGGCATACAACCCAAGGAGCCCAAACGGGCATATCAGATATTGCCGACGGCGGCGTTGCGGAAGACCAGAAACAAAACCAACGGGCAAAGATGACCGCTGCCGCCCCTTTCAGCACGTCCACCAGAAGCACCACCAATGCTGGCCATTTCCCGAGTGTGCGCAATACATTTGTCGCACCGGTGGACTTGGAGCCGTGCTCCCGGATATCGATGCCCTTAAGCAGTTTCCCCGCCAGATAGCCGGCAGGCGTAGAGCCGATAAGGTAAGCGGCAGCCGATCCTACCACGCTCGCTATCCAGAATGACATGCGCCCGGGCTGTTTCTCAGTTGACCTCAAACCCCAGCTTCTGCCGCAGTCGCAGCATGCGTTGGTCGGCGACCTTGAAACTCTGCTCGCCGCTCTTGGCAACACGATCCAGCATCTGCAGCAGATCTTCGCGCTCATGCGGATCGAGGCGCTCGCGCAGGAAGGGCGCCAGCTTGTCGATGACGATCGTCGTGTCGTCGATCTGCGCCGCGGCCCATTTGGCGTAGATGACGGCTTCATCGGTCTTCTTCTGGTTGTCCGCAATCTGCGAGATCACCTCGCGGATGACTGTTTCGCGCTTCGGCAGGATCGGGCCGTGCTCCGCTGCCAGTGCGGTGATCAGCGTTGCCGCCGCCACCACCGGATCGTCGATCGCCGTCAGCGGCGACAGCGCCGCCTGCTTGCGCAGCTTCTTGCGCCTTATGTTGCCTTGGACGCGGCCGACGACGTCGGCGACCTCGCGCGCGGCTTCGTTCATGGCCTTCATGCGATACCACCAGAACGCCCCGGCTCCCAGCACGCCGAGAATAGCAATCAGGAAAGGCATGTCGAATTCCCCCGAAAATTGCGGCGACGATAGGAGAACTCCGGCGTTGCTTCAACACGCAAGAATTGTATCTGATGAGAAAACAGAGCTGGCCCCCTAATCATCCAGACGCCGAGATCGGACGTCCTGGGTTCAGGTCGCTCGTCACGGGCACTAATGATGCAACCGCTTGGCGATAACGCCGACTTCGCATCCACCCCACCCCACCTGCAAGATATTTCATATACTGATATTTCGTGCGCCATCATTGACATGCCACAAATCCCGCCGTATTCAACCTTGCCAGAGATTTCATCTCATGAAATTTCTTGCAAAGCTGATGCGACGAGGCTTTCATCGTCGGGGAACCCGGAGGAGAGAATGAACAGGATTGGGCTGGTGGGCGCGCTGAGCGCCGCTGTGATGACGTTGACCCTGGCGATGCCAGCGTCGGCAGAGAGCAAGTTTCAGTGCAAGCCGGATGAGACCTACGTGATGAACGTCATGGTCTCCGCGCATCCCTATTGGGTGCCGGTCTATCAGGGCTTCAAGCAGGCGGCTGCGGCGATGGGCTGCAAGACAGTGTTTTCGGGCACGCCGGACTATGACATCGCCAAGCAGATCGCTTCCTTCGAACAGGATCTGATCAAGAAGCCGGCCGGCGTGCTGCTGCACCCGATGCAGGCCGATCCGTTCATCGAGCCGATCAACCGCGCCATCGAGAACGGCACCACCGTCGTCACCTTCGCCGCCGACTCGCCAAAATCCAAGCGCGTCTCCTACATCACCTCGGACAATCTGGCGGAAGCCAAGTTCGCCGCCGAGGAGATCGTCAAGCAGGTCGGCGACGACGCGGAATATGGCGTGCTGGAGAACCCTGGCCAGAGCAACCACGACCTTCGCGTCACTGCCTTCATCGATTACCTCGCCAAGAACTATCCGAAGATGAAGCTTGTCGGACGCCAGGCCTCTAACCAGGACGCCAATGTCGCCAACAAGGCGGTTGCCTCGATGCTGCAAGCCAACCCGAACCTCAAGGCGCTTTGGATTCCGGAAGCCGGTTCGGCCGAAGGCGCGGTCGCGGCCGTTCTCGAAGCCAAGGCCAAGGTGCTGATCATGCATGCCGACATCACCCCGGCGACGCTAGAGCAGATCAAGGCCGGCAACATCCACATGGCGCTGAGCCCGAACCAGGGAATGCAGGGTTATCTCGGCTTCGTCGCCACCTTCATGGCGGCGCATCCGGAACTGATCGACCCGTTCAACGACTACAAGACGTCGGGCCACAACCCGATGAGCATCCCCTTCGCCGATAACGGCTTTGCCGTCATCACCAAGGAGAATGCCGACTCGTTCGACCTGAACAAGTACATGCAGGGCCGCGATCCCAGCTGATCCGACCATTGGGCAGCCGCGCCGCTTGGCGCGGTTGCCTCCATCTTCCTGAGCAGTCGAGAACCTCCATGGAAAAACCGGCCCTCCTCAAAATATCCGGCCTCAGCAAATCGTTCGGCCCTGTCCGTGCGTTGCGCGATGTCGGGTTCGAGCTGCGCGCCGGCGAAATCCACGCCATTGCCGGCGAGAACGGCGCCGGCAAGTCGACGTTGATGAAGGTGATCGACGGCATACTGCCGCCCGACAGCGGCGACATCCAGATCGATGGCCGCTCCGTTTCGATCCCCTCGCCGCTGGCGGCGCAAAAGCTCGGCATCGGCTTCGTTCATCAGGAGATCGCGCTCTGCCCCGATGTCTCGGTGGCCGAAAACATCTTCATGTCGATCACCAACGCCAGCAAGGCGCTGCTGATGAATTACCGCGACCTCGAGAAACGTGCGACAGCCATCCTGGCGCGACTTGGCAACATCGATCCGACCGCGATGGTGCGCAGCCTGTCGATCTCCCAGCAGCAGCTGGTCGAGATCGCCAAGGCGCTGACGCTCGATTGCCGCATCCTCATCTTCGACGAGCCGACCGCCGCGCTGACCGAGCGCGAGGCCAAGAAACTGTTCGAGATCATCCACCAGCTTGCCGGCGTAGGCATCGGCATCATCTACATCTCGCACCGCATGGCCGAAATCTTCGAAAACTGCGACCGCGTCACGGTGCTGCGCGACGGCCGGTACATCACCACGCTCGACATATCGGCGACGACGCCCGAACAGGTGGTGGCGTCCATGGTCGGCCGCGTCATCGACAGCCTCTATCCCGAGAAGCTGCGCGACGACGAGCGGGCTGAGGAAATCCTGCTCGAGGTTAACAAGCTCTCGGAAGCAACCACCTTCCGCGACATCAGCTTCCAGTTGCGCAAGGGCGAAATCCTCGGCATTGGCGGCCTGATCGGCGCCGGTCGCAGCGAGATCGTTCGGGGTGTCTGCCGGCTGGAGGGTCAGGTGACCGGCAATGTCAGCCTGCATGGCAAGCCGCTGTCGCTGACCCATTATGGCGACAGCATCGCCGCCGGCATCGTCTACCTCTCCGAGGACCGCAAGGGTGACGGGCTGTTCCTCGATATGTCGATCGCCGCCAACATTTCGGCGCTGGCGGTGGATCGGATCTCGAGCCGCTTCGGCCTCATCAACGATCGCCGCGAGAAGCAGCGGGCGGAGACGATCGGCAGGCAGCTGTCCTTGAAGTGCGGCCATGTCGGCCAGCCGGTTTCGACGCTGTCGGGTGGCAACCAACAGAAGGTGGCGATCGCCAAGATGCTGTCGGTAGACCCGAAAGTGATCTTCCTCGACGAGCCGACGCGCGGCGTCGATGTCGGCGCCAAGGCCGAAATCCACCGGATCCTGCGCAAGCTGGCGCGCGACGGCGTCGGCATCGTGGTCATCTCGTCGGAACTGCCGGAACTGATCGGCGTCTGCGACCGGGTGCTGATCGTGCGCGAAGGGCGCATCACCGGCGAGGTCACCGGCGCGGAAATGACCGAAGAAAACATCATGGTCCTGGCATCGCTTGCCGATGACGGCCGGCAACGGAGCGCCGCATGAGCATCGTGGGGGAAAACATGGACAGCGTGACGCCGCCGGCCCGCATCGGGTTCAGTGAAAGGCTTGGCGGCCTGATCAGGATGCGCGAGACCGGCCTGATCCTCATCATCGCCGTGCTCTTTGCGGTCATGTCGCTCGCATCGCCGTACTTCCTGACCTGGGACAACATGCGGGCGATGGCGATGGCCTTCGCGGTCGAAGGCATCGTCGTCGTCGGCATGACGATCCTTCTGATCTCAGGCGGCATCGACCTTTCGGTCGGTTCGGTCACCGCACTCGCCATGGTCATTGCCGGCCTGCTCTTCCTCGGCGGCGTCGACCCCTGGCTGGCATCATTGATTGCAATAGCGGCCTGTGCAGGCATCGGCGCCTTTATGGGCTTCTTCGTCACCAGGGTGGGATTGCACCACTTCATCGTCTCTCTGGCCGTGATGGTGATTGCGCGCGGGCTCTGCCTGCTCGGCACCGGCGGCCGCCCGCTCGGGCTCTATACCCTGCCGCCCGAGTTCAAATTCATCGGCCAGGGCGCCATTGGCGGCATTCCGGTCGTCATCATCATCTTCATCGTCTTCGTCATCCTTTCCGACTTCATGCTGCGCCGCACGACGATGTTTCGCAAAGTTTTCTACACCGGCAGCAATGAGAAGGCGGCCGCCTATTCCGGCATTCGCACCAAGAAGGTCGTGTTCCTGACGACAACTTTGTGCTCGACGCTGTGCGGCTTTGCCGGCGTGATCTACATGGCCCGCTTCGGCTCGGCCCAGCCGACCTTCGGCGCCGGCATGGAGCTGAACGTCATCGCCGCCGCGGTGATCGGCGGCGCCAGCCTCACCGGCGGCTCCGGCACCATTCTCGGCGCCATCCTTGGCACCATCCTGCTCTCCGTCGTTTCAAGCTCGCTCGCTCTGCTCGACGTGTCCGTCTATTGGCAGGACATCATCCGCGGGTCCATTCTGCTGACGGCGGTCACCGCCGACTACTACTTCAACAAGCGGCGGGGCTGAGATGGCTGACGGCAGGGAAGATTTCGAGGCGATCCGGCAGATCCACACCGTTCTGGTGCTGCACTTCCTCGACGGCATGAAGCAGAACGACATTGCGGCGGCGCTCAACCTTTCGGCGTCGAAAGTCAATCGGCTGATCGCGCAAGGGCGCAAGCTCGGCATGCTGAGGATCGCGGTCGAGAGCCCGTTCCAGCGCCTCGTCGACATCGAAAAGCAGCTGATCGAGGTCGCGCAACTGGCAGCCGCGATCGTGACGCCGACCGTGGCCGGCAGTCCCGACAGCACGCTGCAGCAGGTGGGGCGCGCGGCGGCCAACCAGTTGCTCGAGACTTTGCGCGACGGCGACGTCATCGCCATTACCGGCGGCAAGGCGATCAGCGCGCTGGTCGAAAACCTGCAGCCCGAGCGCGCCTTCGACGTCACCGTCGTGCCGCTGACCGGCGGCGTCCAGGGCAAGCACTATACCGACGTCAACCATCTGGCGACGCGGCTGGCCGAACGCCTCGGCGGCACCAGCATGCTCTTGCATGCGCCGCTCTTTGCCGAAAGCCGCGAGCAGCGCGATCTCCTGCTGGACATGGCCTCGGTGCGCGAAATCTTTGATCTGGCGCGCAAGGCGGCGATCGCGCTGGTCGGCGTCGGCTCGATCCAGACGCCGGGGTCGAGCTATTACGACCTCCATCCGGGCCTCGATCCCGACCGCGAAAAACTCGCCGCCAGCGGCGCAGTCGGCGAGTTCCTTGCGCATCTGATCCGCGACGACGGCACGCTGGCCGACTATCCGCCCAACGACCGCCTGGTGGCGCTGGCGCCTTCGGAGCTCGGTCGTTGCCGGTCGGTCATGGGCGTCGCTAGCGGCGCCGAAAAGGTCTGGCCGATCCGCGCAGCGCTTCGCGGCAACTATCTCAAATCACTGGTCGTGGACGAAGAGACGGCCAATGCAGTCCTGAGCAATGCGGGGAGCATACGCAATGTCGCCTGAAATGTTGACGCGCACCATTGGCGCGTCGGGAATATCCGCCTCCGCGATCGGCCTTGGCACCTGGGCCATTGGCGGCTGGATGTGGGGCGGCACCGACGAGGCGCAATCCATCGACACCATCCGCGCCTCGATCGATGAAGGCGTTTCGCTGATCGACACCGCGCCGGCCTACGGCAAGGGGCTGTCCGAGGAAATCGTCGGCAAGGCGATCAAGGGCCGCCGCGACAAGGTCGTGCTCGCCACCAAGCTTGGGCTGATCTGGCACGCGAAAAAGGGCAACCACTTCTTCGACTATGACGGCGCGCCCGTGCATCGCTATCTCGGTGCCGACTCTGTCGTCTACGAAGTCGAGCAGAGCCTGCGCCGTCTCGGCACCGACCACATCGACCACTACATCACCCACTGGCAGGATCCGACGACGCCGGTCGCTGAAACGATGGAAGCGCTCGACCGGCTGAAAACCCAGGGCAAGATCCGCTCCATCGGCGCCAGCAATGTCAGCGTCGCCGATGTGAAGGCCTATCTCGCGGCCGGCCAGCTCGATGCGGTCCAGCAGGAATACAGCATGGTTGCGCGCGACATGGAACAAGACCTGTTGCCCTTCTGCGCCGGGAACAACGTGTCGGTGCTCAGCTATTCCTCCCTGGCGCTCGGTCTGCTCTCGGGCAAGATCGGTCCCGACCGCGTCTTTACCGGCGACGACCAGCGCAAGGACAATCCGCGCTTCTCGCTCGCCAACCGCCGCAAGGTGGCAGCGCTGATGGAAGCGATCAGGCCGAGTGCCGAGGCGCACGGCGCCAGCGAGGCGCAGGTGGTCATCGCCTGGACGCTGCAGCAGCCCGGCATCACCTTCTCACTCTGCGGCGCGCGCAGCCCGCAGCAAGCCAGGGAAAACGCGAAGGCCGGCCGCATCAAATTGTCGGGACAGGAGATCAACCAGATCAGTGAGGCCGCCAGCCGCCATCTGACCAATCTCGACGCCTGACCGCCACCAGTAACCCGAACCAAGTTGAGCTGCCGTCCACCGGACGGCAGAACGGCCCAACCTTGCCCGGCAAAGCCATGGCTGATCAGAGAACCGTCATCCTCGACACGATCCGCCGCAACGGCGCGTTCGATGTCGTCGTCATGGGCGGCGGCATAAACGGCATCGGCGTTTTCCGCGAACTGGCGCTGCAGGGTCTCCGAGTTCTGCTGGTCGAACGCAACGATTTCTGTTCGGGCTGCAGTGCGGCACCCTCGCGCATGATCCATGGCGGCCTGCGCTATCTCGAGAATGGCGAGTTCGGCCTGGTGCAGGAATCGCTGCGCGAACGCGACGCGCTGCTGGCCAATGCGCCGCATATGGTGCGGCCGCTGCCGACGACAATTCCGATCCGATCCGTCTTCTCCGGGCTGATGAACGGCGCGGCAGGCTTTCTCGGCTTTTCGGAAACGCCTTCCAGCCGCGGCGCGCTGGCGATCAAGGCAGGCCTCGCGCTCTACGACTGGACGACGCGCAAGCGCCGGGTGCTGCCGCGCCACAGTTTCCGTGGCGCCAGGGCGACCTTCGCGCAATGGCCGGCGCTCGATCCCAAACTGCGCTTTTCCGCTACCTATTACGACGCCTGGATCAGCTACCCCGAACGGCTCGGCATCGAATTGCTGCTCGATACCGCACGCCTGGCGCCCGACAGCCTCGCGCTCAATCGCGCCGAGATCGCGCGCGCGGGCTCCTCCTTCGAGCTCACCGATACGGTGGGTGGTGAAGGCTTCACCGTGACCGCCAAGGCGATCGTCAATGCGACCGGCGCATGGCTGGATTCGGCGATCGCCCGGCTCGACGCCTCCGAAAAGCCCGCGGCGCCCCTGGTCGAGGGCACCAAGGGCTCGCACCTCATCCTCGACAACGAGCCGCTGTACCAGGCGCTCAGTGGCCACATGATTTTCTTCGAGAATGCCGACGGCCGCGTCTGCATCATGTTTCCCTATCTCGGCAAGGTGCTGGTCGGCTCGACGGACATCCGCGTCAGCGAGGCCGGGCGCGTGCGCTGCGAACCGGCCGAGACCGACTACATATTGGCGGCGGCGCGGTTGGTATTCCCGTCCATTCCGGTCCATGCCGCCGACGTCGTCTTCACCTATAGCGGCATCCGGCCACTGCCGAAGAGCGACCATGCCTTCACTGGCCGAATATCGCGCGGCCATTCCGTACACCGCATTGCCGGCGACATCCCGCAATTCTGCATGATCGGCGGCAAGTGGACGACCTTCCGCGCCTTCGCCGAACAGGCGGCCGATGACGTGCTGGCCGAGCTTGGCCGCGAGCGCATCCGCGGCACGCTGGCGCTACCGATCGGCGGCGGCCTTGGATTCCCCACGGCCCCGGCATCGTTGGCGGCCGAGCTGGCGGGTGAGTTCGCGATCAGCGCCAACCGCGCCGCCTATCTCGCCGATCGCTACGGCAACCGCGCGCGCGCCATCATCCTGTTCTGCCTCGGGCGTCCCGACGATATCAGGCTCGATGACAGGACCGAGACCACGGCGGCCGAGATCGTCTATCTCGCCCGGCATGAGTTCGTGACCTGCCTCTCGGATGTTGTCTTGCGCCGCACGTCGCTTGCCATTGCCGGCGACATCTCGATGGTATCAATCGAAGGGATCGCCGATGCGCTGGCCGCCGAGCGCGGCTGGAGCGATCCGCACCGCGACGAGGAGATAAAAAGTCTCATCGCCGAACTCGACACCTATCACGGCGTCTCGCAAGAGATGCTCGACCAACGCACGATCCCAGGAGCAGAACATGAAAGTCAGCACCAAGGCCCGGATGAACCGGATGTTCACCAACGGCAATTGCCTCGACGTGGCGCTCGATCACGGCGTCTGCAATGAACCGGGGTTTCTCGTTGGCCTGGAGGACATGGCGAAGGTCATCGACACACTGATCGCGGCAGGGCCCGACGCGTTGCAGCTGACCTATGGCCAGGCCGACCTCTTGCAGTCGCGGAAAGACAAGGACAAGCCGGCGCTGGTCATGCGCATCGACATGGGCAACCCCTACAATGCCCAGCGCCACCGGGTGATGTGGTCGATGCTGCAGAATTATGACGAGCCGATCATCGGCGCGCTGGAGATGGATGCGGCCTGCGTCGTCGTCAATCTGTTCATGCTGCCCGACGAGCCGGAACTGTTTCGCCAATGCGTCGAAAACATCGCCAAGGTCCGCGCCGCCTGCCAGCGATACGGCATGCCCTTGATGATCGAGCCGCTGGTTATGCTGCCCAACGATATCAGAGGCGGCTATCAGGTCGACGGCGATGCGGAAAAGATCGTGACGCTGGTGCGGCTCGCCGCCGAAATGGGCGCCGACATCATCAAGGCCGACCCCACCGAGCACGCGGAAGATTTCCACCGCGTCGTCGAGGCGGCACGCGTGCCGGTGCTGGTGCGTGGCGGCGGCAAGGACGATCTCAAGACGGTGCTGGCAAAATCGTCAGCCCTGCTCAGACAAGGCGCCAAGGGGCTGGTCTATGGCCGCAACATCTATCAGCATGCCAATCCGAAGGCGGTAGTGAGTGCGTTGATGGCGATGATCCACAACGACGCCGGCGGCGAAGAGGCTTGGGACATCTACAACAATGGCTGATCAAGCCGCCTATCTGCTCGGCCTCGACGCCGGCAACACCATCATCAAGGCGGTGCTGTTCGATTATGCCGGGCGGCAGCTCGCCATGCATGCGGTCGCCGGCCGTTCGCAGACGCCGCAACCCGGCTATGTCGAGCGCGACCTCGGCGGCATGTGGGCCGATGCGCGCGACGCTATCCGCGCCTGCATCGCGCAGGCCGGCATCGATGCCCGCGGAATCGCCGCCATCGGTTGCGCCGGCCATGGCAACGGCCTTTATCTGGTCGACCGTGCCGGCGAACCGCTGATCGGCATCCAGTCGCTCGACACCCGCGCCGCCGGCATGGCGTCGACGCTGGCCTCGCGCAATGCCGAAGCGCTGCATGCGATCTGCCTGCAAAAGCCGTGGCCGGCGCAGACGCCGACCTTGCTGGCCTGGGTCAAGCAGCATGCGCCCGACCTTTATGCCGCAACCGGCACGGCGATGCTGTGCAAGGATTTCATCGCCTACCGCCTGACGGGCGAGCGGGTCAGCGATGTCTCCGACATGTCCGGTTGCGGCCTCGTTCGCATGCCCGAAGGCGTCTATGATGCCGAGCTTCTCGCGCTCTACGGCATTGAGGATGCGCAGGCCAAACTGCCTCGATTGCTCGACAGCGCCGACATCGCCGGCGCGGTCGCCGCGCAAGCGGCTGAAGAGACCGGACTGGCGGAAGGCACGCCGGTCATCGCCGGCTATTTCGACGTCGTCGCCAGCGCCATGGGGGCGGGCGTCGTGCGCCCCGGCGAAGCCTCTGTTATCGCCGGCACATGGTCCGTCAATCAGGTCTTCTCCATCGCGCCGGTTGCCGACCCAGATGTTTTCATGGTGGCGCGCTTCGGTCCCGGCCGTTTCGTCAACATCGAATCCAGCGCTACATCGGCCGCCAATCTGGAATGGTATGTACGCGAACTCGTCGAGCGCGGTGCCCATTATGACGATCCGTTCGGCCACTGCAACGCGGCTGTCGGCGCGGTGACGCCAACCTGGGACGATCCGATGTTCCACCCGTTTCTCTACGGGTCGGGACAAGGGGCGGAGTTCCGCGCCGGCTTCTACGGCCTCGCCGGCTGGCATAGGGAAGGCCATATGCTGCGCGCGCTGTTCGAGGGCGTGATGTTCGAGCACCGGCGCCACATCAATGTCCTGAAGGACGCCGGTGTCAGCTTCGACAAAGCGGTGCTGTCCGGCGGCGGTTCGCGCAGCGAGCACTGGCCGCAGATCTTCGCCGACGGGCTTGGCGTGCCGATCACCGTCCCCGAAGCGCGCGAGACCGGCGCGCTTGGCGCGGCAATCGGCGCCGGGGTCGCGGCCGGCCTGTTCGCCGACTATGAGGCCGGCGTCGACGCCATGACCCGGTCAAGCGCCGCCTATTGTCCGAATCCGGCCATGCAGGACCATTACAACAGGCGTTATCGCGCCTATTGCGGCCTTGCCGATACGCTGCGATCGTTCTGGGCCGAACAGGCGGCAGAACCGAGTAGAACACCGCCGAGTAAACCACCGCAATGACCCAACGGCTCGATGGCGACTACGACTACATCATCGTCGGCGCAGGCACCGCTGGCTGCGTGCTGGCCAATCGGCTGAGCGAAAACCCGGCGACGCGCGTGCTGCTGCTCGAGGCCGGCGGCAGCGACAATTATCACTGGGTGCATATCCCGGTCGGCTATCTCTATTGCATCGGCAATCCGCGCACCGACTGGATGATGAAGACTGCCCCCGAAGCCGGCCTGAACGGCCGCTCGCTGGTCTATCCCCGCGGCAAGGTGCTGGGCGGCTGCACCTCGGTCAACGGCATGATCTACATGCGCGGCCAGGCGGCGGACTACGATGGCTGGCGGCAGATGGGCAATGTCGGCTGGGGCTGGGACGATGTGCTGCCCTATTTCCTCAAATCCGAGGACCATCATGGCGGCAAGACTAAGCTGCATGGCTCCGGCGGCGAATGGAAAGTGGCGCGGCAACGCCTGTCCTGGCCGATCCTGAACACCGTGCAGGAGGCGGCCAAGGAATTCGGCATCATGCCGCGCGAGGATTTTAACGACGGCGACAATGAGGGGTCCGGCTTCTTCGAAGTCAACCAGAGCAAGGGCGTGCGCTGGAACACAGCCAAGGCATTCTTGCGCCCGGCGCTGCGACGGCCCAACCTTCGGCTGGTCGTCAACGCGCATGTCGAGACAGTGCTGTTCGAGGGCAAGCGTGCTATCGGCGTCCGCTACCGCGCCGGCGGCCAAGCCATAGAGGCAAAGGCCAGGAGCGAGGTGCTGCTGACCGCCGGCTCGATCAACACGCCGAAACTGCTCGAGCTTTCCGGGGTCGGCGAGCCGGATCGCCTCGCCGCGCTCGGCATCGATGTGGTTCACGCCAGCCCCAACGTCGGCGAGAACCTTCAGGACCATCTGCAGATCCGTACCGTCTATAAAGTGTCGGCGGCGCTGACACTCAACACGCTTGCCAACAGCCTGAGCGGCAAGGCGAAGATCGCGCTGCAATATGCCTTTGGCCGCTCGGGACCGATGTCGATGGCGCCGAGCCAGTTCGGCATGTTCTCGAAATCCGGTCCGTCGATGGCGACGCCGGACCTGGAGTACCACGTCCAGCCCTTGTCTACCGACCGGCTGGGCGACCCGCTGCACCCGTTCCCGGCAATCACCATGTCGGTCTGCAATCTGCGGCCCGAGAGCGTCGGCTCGGTGCACGCCACAACCCGCGAGCTGGCCGTGCAGCCGGAAATCCGGCTGAACTATCTCTCGACGGTGCGCGACCGCGAGATCGCGCTGCGTTCGGTGCGCCAGGCGCGCGGTATCATGACCGCCAAGGCTCTTGCCGGCTTCCATCCGGAAGAAATCCTGCCTGGTCTCGCCCACCAGTCGGACGAGGACCTGCTGCACCAGATCGGCTCGATCGCGACGACCATCTTCCACCCGGTCGGCACCTGTAGGATGGGTGTCGACGACCGCGCCGTCGTCAGCCCGGACCTGCGCGTGACCGGTGTCGAGGGCCTGCGCGTCGTCGACGCCTCGATCATGCCGCGCATCGTCTCCGGCAACACCGCCTCGCCAGTGGTGATGATCGCCGAGAAGGCGGCGGATATGATCCGCCGGCCTGCATGACGTCGCCGCTGCTGCCTTACGACCCCGGCACGTCGTAGATCGCCCTGACCTCGATCGTGCCGATTTCGGCCAGCGGAATCTCGCCTGCGATCGCCAGCGCCTGTTCGAGACCGTCGGCCTCGATCATGACGAAACCGAGCAATTGCTCCTTGGTTTCGGCAAACGGACCGTCCGTGATCAGCCGCTTGCCCTGGCGCCGCCGCACCGTCTTCGACGTCTTCACCGATTGCAGCGCCTGCGCGATGATCAGCTTGCCTTGCTGGTCCAATGACCGGTCATAGGCCATCGAATCGGCGTCGAGCTTGGCCAGACGCTCCGGCGTCATGGCATGGAGGTCCTTTTCCTCGCCGTAGACCAGACAGACATATTTCATTTCCAGCTCCCTTGCTGTGACGAAGCATATGCGATCACGGCGCCGGCGGCATCCCTGCCGGCAGCAGCGTGGTCGAGCACGCAGACCGCAATGCCGATCACAGCGACCGCAGCAAGCAGCCGGCCGAAGCCGGAAGGTCGCGAGCAGTCGATCTCGTGTAGACGCGCGCTTTTGTCGGCGTCGTTCCAATGGGCAGAAAACAGATTGTTCATCTTGGATCTCCATCCGCCACGAGAATCCGTGGACGCTCGCAGGACGGCCGGCGCCGATGCAAGTCGACATTTTTGCACGCACATTTTTTCCAGAAAATTTGCAGGGCACGCCGGCGTCGCATCCGGCCGAAACAGCGCGGTGGTCTTCCCCTGCCGCCGCGCTATAGTTGGAGGGAACGCCGCGTGGCCGGCGCTGTCGCTGTAATCAAGGAGAATCTTATGGACCGCACCGCAAACGCCGTCTGGAAAGGCAATCTGAAGGAGGGCACGGGCACGCTCGACAGCCAGAGCGGCACCTTGAAGGGCACGCCCTATTCGTTCAAGGCTCGCTTCGAGGACGAGAGCGGCAAATCCGGCACCAATCCCGAAGAGTTGATCGCGGCGGCACACGCCGGCTGCTACGCCATGCAGCTGTCGCATTTCCTGGCCGAGAACGGCACGCCCGCCACCGAGCTCGACGCCAAGGCGGTGGTGACGCTGGTGCCCGGCACCGGCATCACCGGCAGCGCCATCACCCTGATCGGCAAGGTGCCGGGCATTGATGTGGCGAAGTTCAAGGAACTGGCCGAGAAGGCCAAGGCGGAGTGCCCGGTTTCGAAGGCACTCGGCGCCATCAAAGTGTCGCTCGACGCGAAACTGGGGTGATCCGCCGATTTTGCCCGGGGTAGCGATCCTTCGCGCCCCCCTCTGCCCTGCCGGGCATCTCCCGGGGAGATTGGAAGCCCGGTAGCTGGCACTTTCTTTCGACGTTCGTGATTGGCGAAGGCCGGCGTGACATCTGATCTCCCCACTTGAGGGGGAGATGGCCGGCAGGCCAGAGGGGGGTGCTGTCCCACCAACGTCTCGGATAACTATTAAGCGCCCAGCGCATCAAGCCGGGCGCGAAGGGCTGCGACTTCCTGCTCCAGAGCCTCCAATCTCGCTTCCAGGTCGGAAGCAGGCAAGGCCGGCGCGCTCCGCTGCACCGATAACGCCGCGACGTCCACCGGTCCTGCGAGCAGATGCACGTAGCGGTCCTCGCGCTGGCCTGGCCCGCGCGGTATTTCCTGGATCAGCGGCGGTCGGCGGCCGATCAGCATGTCGAGTTCAGCGCGCAGGTCTTCGATCGACGAAAACCGCGCCATGCGCTCAGCTCGCGCCAGCAACTCATGCGCCGTCTGCGCCCGGCGCAGCAAAAGCAGGCCGATCACCGCAGTCTGCGGCCTCGTCAGCGAGAAGCGCTGCGCCATCTGATGCTCATAGCGCTCGACGCGCGAGCCGAACATCTGACGCACCAGCCCCTTCTGCTCGAGCAGCTTCAGCGTCCGATGCACCTCTGTCGGCTCGAGCGCCATCACAGGCTCGCGCGCCGTCTTCTGGTTGGCGGCTGCAAGTGCTGCATTCAGCGTCAGCGGATAGACATCCGGCGTCAGCTCCTTCTTCTCGATCAGGCAGCCGAGCACACGGGCTTCGACCGGATTAAGGATTGGAAGCTCTTCGCTCATTGGGTTGAGTATCCTTTCTAGCGCCGGCGAGACAGCGCCCCCCTCTCTGTCCTACCGGATATCTCCCCACGCGGGGGGAGATCGGCAGCTTCGCCGACAGCGCGCCATCCTTCAACCTTGGAGATTGGCGAAAGCCGCGATGACGGCCAATCTCCCCACCCGTGGGGGAGATGTCCGGCAGGACAGAGGGGGGCGCGAAGGAATCGCCGCGTCCGAGATTGCCGCGAGCGAACTCGCCTCAACTAAACCCGCCGCTCCACCATCATCTTCTTGATCTCGGCAATCGCCTTGGCCGGGTTGAGCCCCTTCGGGCAGGTCTGGGCGCAGTTCATGATGGTGTGGCAGCGGTAGAGCCGGAACGGGTCTTCGAGATCGTCGAGCCGTTCGCCCGTGGCTTCGTCGCGGCTGTCGATCAGCCAGCGATAGGCCTGCAGCAGCGTCGCCGGGCCGAGATAGCGGTCGCCGTTCCACCAATAGCTCGGGCACGAGGTCGAGCAGCAGGCGCATAGGATGCACTCGTAGAGCCCGTCGAGCTTTTCGCGGTCCTCATGGCTCTGCAGCCATTCCTTGGCTGGCTCTGGCGACACTGTCTTCAGCCATGGCTGGATCGAGGCGTGCTGGGCGTAGAAATTGGTGAGGTCGGGCACCAGATCCTTGACCACCTGCATATGCGGCAGCGGGTAGACTTTGACGGCGCCGGAAATGTCGTCGCAGCCCTTGGTGCAGGCCAGCGTGTTGGAGCCATCGATGTTCATGGCGCAGGAGCCGCAAATGCCTTCGCGGCAGGAGCGGCGCAACGCCAGCGTCGGGTCGATCTTGTTCTTGATCCAGAGCAGCGCATCGAGCACCATCGGCCCGCAATCGTCCATGTCGACGAAATAGGTGTCGATGCGCGGGTTCTCGTCATCGTCGGGCGACCAGCGGTAGATGCGGTATTCCCGCAGGTTGGTGGCGCCCTCCGGCTTCGGCCAGGTCTTGCCCGGCTGCACCTTGGAGTTCTTGGGAAGCGTGAGTTCGACCATTACCTCAGATCCTTTCGGATGACGGGCTTCGGCACCATGGTCAGTATACCCTGGCCTTCGGCGCGATCTTGGCAAGACTGATGCCGCCGTCCTTTTCCGCCACCAGCGGCTCGGTGTGCACGGGACGATAGCTGAGGCTCACCTGGCCGTCCTCGCTTAGCCGGGCCAGCGTATGCTTGCGCCAGATAATGTCGTCTCGGGCCGAAAAATCTTCGCGCGCATGCGCGCCGCGGCTCTCCTTGCGCGCCTCGGCGCCGTAGACCGTGGTGATGGCGTTGGCCATCAGATTTTCCAGCTCCAGCGTCTCGACCAGGTCGGAATTCCAGATCATCGAGCGGTCGGAGACTTTCAGGTCCTTGAGCTCGGTCCATATCTGCGAAATGCGCTTGCAGCCGTTTTCGAGCGACTCCTGTGTGCGGAACACGGCGGCGTCTTCCTGCATCGCCTTCTGCATTTTCTCACGCAGAACGGCGGTTGGCGTCGAGCCATTGGCGTGGCGCAGCCGGTCGAAGCGGTCCATGATGTTTTCGACCGAGGCTTCGTTGGGCGAAGGGATCGCCGAATTGCGGTCGATGACCTGGCCGGCGCGGATTGCGGCGGCGCGGCCGAACACCACCAGATCGATCAGCGAGTTCGAGCCCAGCCGGTTGGCGCCGTGCACGGAGGCACAGCCGGCCTCGCCGACCGCCATCAGCCCGGGTGACACCCGGTCAGGATTCTCGACAGTCGGGTTCAGCACCTCGCCCCAGTAATTGGTCGGCACGCCGCCCATATTGTAGTGCACCGTCGGCAGCACGGGGATCGGCTCCTTGGTCAGGTCGACGCCGGCGAAAATCCTGGCCGATTCCGAAATGCCCGGCAGCCGCTCATGCAGCACGGCCGGATCGAGATGGTCGAGATGCAGGAAAATATGGTCCTTGTTCTTGCCGACCCCGCGGCCTTCGCGGATCTCCAGCGTCATGCAACGCGAGACGACGTCGCGCGAGGCCAGGTCCTTGGCCGACGGCGCGTAGCGTTCCATGAAGCGCTCGCCCTCGGAATTGACGAGATAGCCGCCCTCGCCGCGCGCGCCTTCGGTGATCAGGCAGCCGGCGCCGTATATGCCTGTCGGATGAAACTGCACGAACTCCATATCCTGCAACGGGAAGCCGGCCCGTGCCGCCATGCCGCCGCCGTCGCCTGTACAGGTGTGCGCCGACGTCGCCGAGAAATAGGCGCGGCCATATCCGCCGGTCGCCAGCACCACCATCTTGGCGGAGAAGCGATGGATGGTGCCGTCGTCGAGGTTCCAGGCGACGACGCCGGTGCAGGTGCCGTCCGGTTCCATGATCAGGTCGAGCGCAAAATACTCGATGAAGAACTGTGCATTGTTCTTCAGCGACTGGCCGTAGAGCGTGTGCAGGATGGCGTGACCGGTGCGGTCGGCGGCAGCACAGGTGCGCTGCACCGGCGGGCCGTCGCCATAATTCATCATGTGTCCGCCGAACGGCCGCTGGTAGATCTTGCCCTCTTCGGTGCGCGAGAACGGCACGCCGTAATGCTCGAGCTCGTAGACCGCCGCCGGTGCCTCGCGCACCAGATATTCCATGGCGTCGACGTCGCCCAGCCAGTCCGAACCCTTGACGGTGTCGTACATGTGCCACTGCCAGGAGTCCGGACCCATGTTGGACAGCGACGCGGCAATGCCGCCTTGTGCCGCCACCGTGTGCGAGCGGGTCGGGAACACTTTGGTGATGCAGGCCGTGCGCAGGCCCTGCTCGGCCATGCCGAGCGTGGCGCGCAGGCCGGCGCCGCCGGCGCCGACGACCACCACGTCGAACTTGTGGTCGACAAAGGTATAGCCGGTGGCCGATTTCGCGTCCTTGGCCAAATCAGCCTCCGAATGCCAGTTTGAGCAGGGCGAAGATCGAGGCGACGCCGACCGCTATGGTGAAAAACGTGCTGAGTGCGATCAGCGCCAGCTTCATGCCTTCGGCATGCACGTAATCCTCGATAATGACCTGCATGCCGACACGCATATGGGTGAGACCGGAAACGAGCACCAGCGCCAACACCAGCGCCACGAACGGACTGGCGAGCGCCGCCCGCACCTCGGCGAAGCCGGCGCCATTGAGCGCGATCAGGAACCCGACGAAGAACAGTATCAGGGGGATGTTGGCAATGGCCGTCAGCCGCTGTCGCCAGAAATGCCCGGTGCCTTCGCGGGCCGAGCCCAGACCGCGGACCTTGGCCAGCGGCGTGCGCATATCGTTGTTGTTCGTGCCGCTCATCACAAGGTTCCCCGCGCCATGTAACCGGCGACCCAGATCAGCAGCGTGAGCAGGATGGAACCGGCGAGCGTCGCCCAGGCGATCTTCGATGCCGTGTGTTTCTCCAGCCCGGCGCCGGTGTCCCAGACGAGATGGCGCACGCCGCCCAGCATGTGGTGCATCAGCGCCCAGGTGTAGCCGAACAGGATGAGCCGGCCGAGCCAGGTGCCGAAGGCCCAGTTGATCCAATCGAAAGCGCCTTGCGAACTCGCCGCCGCCATCAGCCACGCGGCGACCAGCAGCGTGCCGAAATACAGCGCCCCGCCGGTGATGCGATGAATGATCGACATCGTCATGGTGATCGGTGGGCGGTAAATCGTCAGGTGCGGCGAGAGCGGCCGTTCACGTCTGGCGGTTCGGGTGGCTGGTGATTTGCTCATGGCTGCCCCAGTTCGATGTCCGGAGCCGCGGTGGAAAGCGGCACTTACCGCCTCGATATATGACTTCAGACAGCCGGTTTCTAATGCTCTTTTTGCACCGCGTCAAAGCCGGAAAATCGTTTTGAAAACGTCATTTAGTCTGACAAAAGGCTGCTGTTTCGCTTCAATCGATTTGGCCACCGTCGAAAGCGGGCGCACCGTTCGCTGCAGTGCGGCATTTCCTTTGCAATCGACGCCAGGCTATCGTTTGCAGGTCTGTGGTGTCGAGCCCCTCTTCATCACCAGCGCCTCGCGCGCGTCGATCACGATTGCGTCATGCGACGCGGCTTCCTGGTAGCGGCTGGACTGGTTGGCGGGTGATGCGGCAAACTCCTCGGTCGTGCCATCGGGCCTGACAACGCGCAACGCCGTGCCGAGGTTCTGGATGGTGATCATGCCGCCATTGCCGCATCTGTAAGTTGCCGTGCCGACAGCAGACCGCGGCGCGGTAAGATCGGTGACGATCTTGGCTGAAGGTGCGGCAGGTGCTGTCGGAGCCGTTGCGGAAGCCGGGGGCGCCACAGGTGCGGCGGACTGCTGAGCCGGCGCGGGCGCGACAGTGGGTGGTACGGTATTCACCGCCGTCGGCGCGCCGTTCTGCGGCACGCAGGCTGCGGCAGTCAGCAAGGGGATCGACAACAGCGTCACCCGAAACGTCCGGCGTAACGCCATATGCTGTCCTCCTGCGCGGCTAACTAGCCGCGGTGTTCCACCAAGATCAAGCTCACCCAACGTCAGCGTAGTTGTGTGCGTCGCGGCCGATGGTGCGGGCAAGCATGGCCGAATGATGACGCCCGGGTTTTCCATCCCGTCGGATATTAACCATGTTTGGCGAGAGATCGCCGCCGGATACGCCTGCCCTCTTAACAAAGGTTAAGAAAAGGTTAATTTCCGATTCGATCGGGTCCACAGCAGAGAGGACACCATGCTTTCGAATTCAGGAAGAGCGCGCCTTGCGGCGCTTGTGCTGGCGACAGCCAGTCTCGGCTTCGCCGCCCCGGCAATGGCCTGGTCGCGCCATCATGACCGCGTCTATGCCGATTCCCTGGGCAATCTCGTCATCGACAGCGCCGCCGGCTACAAGCGCATCATTGTCGGCCAAGGCAGGCTGGCCAAGAAATTGTCCGACTACACCAGCGCCGGGCAGCCGGAAGCGGAACCGGAAGTCCTTTATGAAGACGAGGCGGATCACATCTCCAGGCGTGGCTGCTATCAGCCGCCGGTGTTCGTGAAGGGCCGCTCCTATATGTACGGCCTCTCCGACGGCGAAATGCCCAACCTCAGCCCTTGCCGCTGATGATCCGGCACGGCCGAGAGGCCGTTTAAGCGAGACGCTAACCGGCGCTGCCTGTATCCGGGATGAACACCGTTTCCGCCCGCTCATAGGACAATCGCACGCTGTCGCGGCCGTTCTTCTTGGCCTTGTAGAGCGCTTCGTCGGCGCGCCGCATCAGCGGCTCCAGCCCTTCGTCGCCGGTGCGCGCCGCGACGCCGAAGCTCGCGGTCACCCTGGTGCCCGGCGGCAACCCGTCGACACTGCCGGCCGAATAGTGCGTGCGCACGGCTTCGGCAAACAGCCGCGCCGTGGCAAGATCGCTCAGCGACAGAAGCACGGCGAACTCCTCGCCGCCGATGCGGCCGGCAACCGCACGCGTGCCGGCGGCCGCGCGAAGCTTGGCGGCGAAGTCGGCGATCACCTGGTCGCCCGCGGCATGTCCGTATTTGTCGTTGAGCGCCTTGAAGTGATCGAGATCGGCCAGCACCAGCGCGACCGGCACCTTGGTAACAGCGCAATGCTGCAGCACCAGCAAGGCGCGCTCCTCGAAACCCCTGCGGTTGAGCAGGCCAGACAGCGGATCGGTGTGCGTCTCGGTCTTCAGCGCCTTCATCACGTCGAGCGCTGCTGCCGAGAACAGGCAGAGCGCGATCAGCAACGACAGCAGCGCGTGCGTCAAAAGCGCCGTCGTCCAGTAGGACGAGCCATAAAACCCGTCATAGCTGGTGAACGGCCCGTGCGAGATGACGACGAGCAGCGTGCGGCCGATGAAGTTCAGCCCGGACAGCAGCGACAATACGAACAGGATTTTTTCCGTCGGGCCGTTCTTGCGCACGGCGCGCAGCTCGGCGGCGACCAGCAGGCTGAGGCCACCAAAGCCGAAATTGATCGACAGGATGCGCCAAGTTAGGTCCGGCTGGACGAACAGGAACCAGGAGAATGCGACCATCCCGCCACCCGCCAGAATGCCGATCGCGATATAGGGCACGCGCCTGCCGTAGCGCGAGATGATCGCACCGACGAGGCAGCAGGCGGCGAGCGTGAAGCAGAGGTTGGAGACCAGCTTGGTCAGCACCATGCCGCCGGGCAGCGTGAAATACTGTAGCAGGAAGCCGGGCGCGGACACGCAATAGCTCGTGCCGAGCACAGCCAGATAGGGCCGGTGGCGCTGGTAGAACCACAGCACGAGGAACGCCGCGCCGAGCGCCAGCGCGATCGTCGGATTGAGCAGCGCTATGAACAGGCCGGTGTCCAAAGGACGGTGACTTCCCCGCTTGACGTCAGGGAAGACCTTAGAGCGCAAGCCCCAACAAGCGGTTAAGCCGGGACGAATATGCAAGTCGCCACTGATGAAGCTGCTGCACGGAACCGGGACCTGAGGCAGGCGTTTCGTGACAGCAATCAAGGAGAAGTTATTCATGGCCGACACGATCACGCTGACCGACCACGAAGCAATTCGCTCATGGGCCGCAGGGCGCGCCGGATTTCCGGCGATCGTCGATGTATCGCCCGAAACCGGAACGCAGCCGTTGCTGAGGCTCGTCTTCGGCCAGCACGCCTATCAGGACCAGGATCAACCTGAACGCCCGGTCAACGCAGGCGGCTACGAGCTGGTCGAATGGGACGAGTGGTTCAAGATCTTCGACGAGCGCGAACTGGCGCTGGTGGTCGCGGCCGACGAACCCGGCAGCCGGGAGGAATTTCATGAAATCATCCGGCGTGCCGGCTAGGGCATATACCCCAAGGGTCTTAGAGCGGCGCGCTTTAAACAAAACCCCGAACGGTTTTGCCGTTCGGGGTTTTGCATACGCTCAGATCAGGCTTGAACCAGTCTGCGCTATTTCCAGTCGCGGATGTCGACGAAATGGCCGGCGATCGCCGCCGCCGCCGCCATGGCCGGCGACACCAGATGGGTGCGGCCCTTGAAGCCCTGCCGGCCTTCGAAATTGCGGTTCGAGGTCGAGGCGCAGCGCTCATGCGGCTTCAGCCGGTCGTCGTTCATGGCCAGGCACATCGAGCAGCCCGGCTCGCGCCAGTCGAAACCGGCGGCAATGAAGATCTTGTCGAGACCCTCGGCCTCCGCCTGTTCTTTGACCAGACCGGAGCCCGGCACGATCATCGCATCGACATGCGCACTCACCGTCTTGCCTTCGACCACCTTGGCCACCGCACGCAGATCCTCGATGCGGCCATTGGTGCAGGAGCCGATGAAGACGCGGTCGAGCGAAATGTCGGTGATCTTGGTGCCCGGCGTCAGGCCCATATAGTCGAGCGCGCGGATCTTTGACGTCCGCTTGTTCTCGTCCGTGATCTCTTCCGGATCGGGAACGACGCCCTGCACCGAAACGACGTCCTCGGGCGAGGAACCCCAGGAGACGATCGGCGGCAGCTTGGCCGCGTCGAGCACGATCACCTTGTCGAAATGCGCGCCCTCGTCGGACTGCAGCGTCTTCCAGTATTCGAGCGCGGCGTCCCACGACGCGCCCTTCGGCGCGCGCGGCTTGTCTTTGACATAGGCGAAGGTGGTTTCGTCGGCCGCGATCAGGCCGGCGCGCGCGCCGCCCTCGATCGACATGTTGCAGATCGTCATGCGGCCTTCCATCGACAGCGCGCGGATCGCCTCGCCGGCATATTCGATGACATAGCCGGTGCCGCCGGCAGTGCCGATCTCGCCGATGATGGCCAGGATGATGTCCTTGGCGGTGACGCCTTCCGGTAACTGGCCATCGACACGCACCAGCATGTTCTTGGCCTTGCGCTGGATCAGCGTCTGGGTCGCCAGCACATGCTCGACCTCGGAGGTGCCGATGCCATGTGCCAATGCGCCGAAGGCGCCATGCGTCGAGGTGTGGCTGTCGCCGCAGACGATGGTCATGCCGGGCAGCGTGAAGCCCTGCTCCGGCCCGATGATGTGGACGATGCCCTGGCGGATATCGTTTTCGGAGTAATATTCGACGCCGAAATCCCTAGCGTTCTTGGCCAAGGCCTCGACCTGGATGCGGCTTTCCTCGTTCTTGATGCCGAACTTGCGCTCGGGCGAGGTCGAGACATTGTGATCGACCACGGCCAGCGTCTTTTCCGGATGCCGGACTTTTCTGCCGGTCATGCGCAGGCCTTCGAAGGCCTGCGGGCTGGTCACTTCGTGAACGAGATGGCGATCGATGTAGAGCAGGCAGGTGCCATCGTCCTGGCGGTCGACGACGTGGTCGTCGAATATCTTGTCGTAGAGGGTGCGCGGTGCGCTCATGTGCGTAAATCCGTCGATTTGCAAAAAAGGGGAGGGGCAGACGCGCCTAAGCCTTCGGCCCAGCGAAAGCGGCTTAGCTAAGTCGGCTGGTGAGCGCGCCGGAAATGCGCGAAGAGAAACGCGACGGCAGGCGTTTTCTGTCCTGCAGCACGAAACCCTTATAGGCCGGATCGCCAAAAAGCTCTTCCATGGCGTGGCTCATACCAATGTTTTGGCTTTTCGGCAATTGCGGCGTGTTTTCCCTTCTCCCCTTGTAAGAGAAGGGGAAGGGGCGGCGCTCAAAGCACCTCGAACACAAAAGTCTTTACCAACGCATCCGGCTCGGCGATCGCATAGCAGCGGAACCATGGGCTTTGCTCGACCGGCCGCCATTTCCCGGCCCGTTCCAACTCATCGAACACGTCCTGGAAGCCGCCGCTGTCAAACACCTGGTCGCGCACGGTGAAGATGGCGTGGCCGCCTTTTCTGGTGATGCGGACAAGCTCGTGCAGGCCGGACGCCGGCGCATGGCTGATGGTGAACACGCCAGTCGAGAAGAAGGCGCGGAAATGCCCGTCCGGCCAGGGCAGCGGCCCGCCGAGCATTGCCTGCTTCAGATCGCCATAGGCATTGCGGCTGCCGGCGATCTTCAGCATGTCGTCGGAGAGGTCGAGCCCGGCAATGTCGTGATAACCCAGCGCCTTCAATGACGGGCCCGACAGGCCGGTGCCGCAGCCGGCGTCGAGCAGCGGGCCTTCACCCACCTTCACATGGCGCGCCACCCAGGCGGTGATCAGGAACGGCAGCAGATAGCCGAGCGAAGCGGTCTCGCCGTCATAGGTCGCGGCCCAGTCCGCATAGGCCTTGGCCAGCCCTTCCGGCGTGTCGGCCGAATAGACGGTGCCCAGCGCCGCATTGGCCTTGTCGATCGTCATCGCCTGCATCCTCCGGAATCCTGTCCTCCGCGATCGTAGCCGTGCCCGCGTCGGACTTCTATTCCTGCTGCGCCCGCCGCAGTCGTTGCTCCAGCCCCCGCAGTGCCAGCGACAGGCTGACAGTGAGGATGAGATAGATATAGGCGACGATCGAATAGGTCTCGAAGAAGCGGAACGAGCCGGCGGCGTAGATCTTGCCCATCTGCGTGATGTCGGCGACGCCGAGCACCGAGACCAGCGAGGAATCCTTGACCATGGCAACGAAGTCATTGCCGAGCGGCGGCAGGATGGTGCGGATCGCCTGTGGGAACACGATCAGCCGGAAGCGCTGCGTGCGCGTCAGCCCGAGCGCCTTGGCAGCCTCGATCTGGCCTTTCTCGACTGACTGGATGCCGGCGCGGAAGACCTCGGAGATGAAGGCGGAATAACCGATGGTCAGCGCCATGATCGCACGCCACAACAGCGACACGTCGCGCACCAAAAGCTCGCCGAGATAGCCGGCGTTTTGCAGCGGCGCGGTCAGCGCATTCCACGCAGCCACGAAGGCCGGCGCGCCGGCGAAGGCGATCCAGAACAACAGCACCAGGATCGGCACGCCGCGGATGATCTCGACATAGAAACGAGCGATCTGCTTGAGCCAACGCGACCCCGACAGCCCCATCAGCGCAATGCCGAGCCCGACGGCGGAAGCCAGCGCGAAGGCGACCACGGTGACAAGAATGGTGATGCCGATGCCTTTGGCGACGGTGGCAAAAACCTGGGCGTAGAGATCGCTGGCGGCAATGGAGAGCGCAGCGACGACGGCGAGCGCGATCGCGGCGGCAAGCCACCAGGGAAAATCGGGTTTTGAGGTTGAGGCGAGCATCAATGCCCAACGCTGGTGAACAGCTGCGCTCGCAAGATCTGCCGATCTCCCCCCTTGCGGGGGAGATGTCCGGCAGGACAGAGGGGGGTGCTGTCCCTCCAACCTGTCAAACGGTTACAGTCACAACCTTTGGCCTCTTTGGAAAAGCTCAAAACAAAAGGGAGGCGATCCTTCACACCCCCCTCTGCCCTGCCGGGCATCTCCCCCGCAAGGGGGGTCAGCGGCCGTCGCGCCAAGACGGCCTACTGCCCCATCTTGTAGTCGAGAAACCACTTCTTGTTCAGCGCCTCGATCGTGCCGTCGGCCTTCAGCGCCGCGATCGCCGCGTTGACCGGCTTCACCAGGTCCGAGCCCTTCGGGAAGATGAAGCCAAAATCCTCGGTGCCGAGCGGGCCGCCGATCAGCTTGAGCTTGCCGCCGGAGGCATCGACATAGCCTTTGCCGGCGGTGCCGTCGGTCAGGACGACATCGACGTCGCCGGATTTCAGTGCCTGCACCGAAGCGCCGAAGGTCTCGAACTGCTTGATGCGCGGGTTCTGCTCATTGCCGTCGAGCACGCTGTAGACGGCGGTGTAGAACGGCGTCGTTCCGGCCTGCGCGCCGATCAACCCGTCCTTGAAGGCGGCGAAGGTCTTGGCGTCGGTGAAGCGGCTTTCATCGGCGCGCACCAGCATGAACTGCTCCGAACGCATATAGGGGTCGGAGAAATCGACCTTCTCCTTTCGGTCGTCCTTGATGGTGATGCCGGTCATGCCAATGTTGTACTGGTTGTCGGAAACCGCCTGGATCATCGCGTCCCAGGAGGTGTTCTGGTACTCCACCTTGAAGTTCAGCCGCTTGGCGATTTCGTCCATCGCGTCATACTCCCAGCCGATCTGCTTGCCGGTCTTGGCGTCGATGAACTGCAGCGGCGGATAGGCGTTTTCCGTCACCACCACGACCTTCTTGCCGCCGAGATCGGGCAGCGCATCGGCCGCCCATGCAGCGACGGGCGCGAGGAAACAGGCCGCGAGGGCGGCCAGCAGCAGCTTCGATTTGGTCATGACACGCTCCAGGATGAGAAGCCCGCTTGCAGCCGGGCTCGCATGAAAATCCAGGCGCGACTTTAGCCGTCCGCAGACGGCTTGCAAGCCGGTCCGGTGCTCAGCGTCCGGTGAAAGCGGATTCCAATGCCTTCAACCAACGCGGTTTTAGAACGCCCCGTGGTCGGAATTTATTCCGTGATTGCGCCGCCGGCAAACCAGGCCCCTCCTGGACACGGGAACCCGTCAGATGACGGATCAGGATGGTGACGTAGCCTCACGCAGCTTGGCGACAAATCCGGTCAAGGTCCGGTGCAGCGACTTCAGCTCCTCGACTTCCAGCGGCATGGCGCAGGCAAGGCCTGCGGATACGTCCTTGATGCGGGCGCGCAGCGCCTGGCCCTTGGCAGTCGGTTCGACCAGCACGCGGCGCTCGTCGGCCGGATCGCGACGGCGGGTGACGAGACCAGCCGCTTCCATCCGCTTGAGCAGAGGCGTCAATGTCGCCGAATCCAGCCCCAGCGCCTCGCCGAGTTCGCCGACCGTGCTCGGCGCATGCTGCCACAGCGCCAGCATCGCCAAATATTGCGGATAGGTCAGGCCGAGCGGGTCAAGCAGCGGCCGATAGAGCTTGGTCATCAGCCCGCTCGCCGAATAGAGCGCGAAGCAGAGCTGCTGGTCGAGGCGCGGAACGGCGATCCTCCCGGCGGTGTCCGCCGGGACTTCGCTGGCCCTGGTTTCGGTCTTCGTCGTCATGCTGCCTTTGCCGGAAGCGCCACGGTCGAAAGCGCCACCTCGACATTGCCTTTGATCGCATTGGAATAGGGGCAAATCTGATGCGCGGCCGATACAAGCGCTTCCGCCGCCGCCTGATCAAGGCCTTTGGTCTCGGCGGCCAGTGCGACACCAAGTTTGAAGCCTTCACCATTGGGAAGCAGGCTGACGGTGGCGCTCACCGCCGCGTCGTCCAGCGGCAGCTTCTGCTTGCGTGCGACGAAGCGGATGGCGCTTTCGAAGCAGGCGGCATAGCCGACCGCGAACAGCTGCTCGGGATTGGTGGCGCCACCCTGTCCGCCGAGCTCCTTCGGCAAAGCGAGGTCGACCTTCAGCAGGCCGTCGCTGGTCTCGCCGTGGCCGGCGCGGCCTCCGGTGACGCGAGCCTGTGTGGTGTAGAGTGCCATGTCAGTTCTCCATTTTATTTGTACACTATCATTTAGTGTACAAGATAATTCGAGTCAACAGCCATGACCAAACTCTCGGCCGGCAATCGTTCACAGTCTGGTGAAACGAAAAAAGGCGGCCGAAGCCGCCTTTTCAAAATCCTTGGACCAGGTTTATTCGGCCGGGGTCGCTTCCGCCGCCTTTGCAGCCTCGTCGGCGGCCTTGGCGGCTTCGTCGACGGCCTTCTTCTCGGCAGCTTCCTTGGCGGCCGTCTCGGCGGCCAGCGCCTGGGCAGCGGCAACCTTCTCGGCTTCTATGCGGGCCTTCTCGGCGTTCAGCGCGTCGCGTTCCTCATCGTTGAGCTTGCGGGCGCGCACGCCGGTGTTTTCCGAAATACGGGCCGACTTGCCGCGACGGTCGCGCAAATAATAGAGCTTGGCGCGGCGCACCTTGCCGCGGCGCACGATCTCGACGCCTTCGACCATCGGCGAGTAGACCGGGAAAACGCGCTCGACGCCTTCGCCGTAGGAGATCTTGCGGACGGTGAAATTTTCCTGGAAGCCGGCGCCGGCGCGGGCGATGACGACGCCCTCATAGGCCTGGACGCGGGTGCGGGTGCCTTCGGTCACGCGGACCTGGACGCGCACGGTGTCGCCGGGCTGAAACTCGGGAAGCTTGCGCTTGGCTTCGATCTTGGCGGCCTGTTCGGCCTCGAGCTGACGGATGATATCCATCTCAATAGTCCACTTCTTGTTCTTCCGACAGTCAGAGCGTCCGACACTCGCCTTGCAGTTCCATGACCGCTCGGCTATGCCCTTTGTCCCCGAGACATCTTGTCTTCGAAACATTGGGCAGGGGCGACTACACCGTCATTGTTGACGGGTCCGGGAGATTTTTCTCGCCAGTACGGGCGGGCACATACAGCTATTTCACTGACTTGTCACGCCTTGGCCCTGTCTTTTTTGGTCGCATGCCACCACGCAATCGTCCAGTGCAGGGTTGCGCCGGCCCTTCAAGCTTCCTAATCCGGGAGCAGCACACTTGTCCGGCGGCCTCACAATGTCTGTTTTCGACGCAGTCCTGCTCTTCCTCGCGGGTTTTCTGTCAGGCGCCGTCAACGCGGTTGCCGGCGGCGGCACCTTCATAACCTTCGGCGCCATGACGCTGGCCGGCCTGCCGCCGATCGTCGCCAACGCCACGTCCTCGGTAACGCAGTTTCCCGGTTACATCACCTCGACGCTGGCTTACTGGACCGACATCAAGCATTTCTGGCGCGGCGCGCTGCTGCTTTGCCTGATCTCGGCTTTGGGCGCGCTGGCTGGTGCGCTCATCCTGCTGGCGCTCTCAAATCCGTCGTTCCGCGCCCTCGTGCCGTGGCTGCTGCTGGCCGCAACCGCCTTGTTCGCCGCCGGGCCGTGGCTGAAACCAACGCCGAAGCCTGGGCATGAAGCCACGGTCGGCTCTCTGGCCGGTTCGCTGGCGCAGTTCGCTACCGCCATCTATGGCGGCTTCTTCGGCGCCGGCATGGGCGTCATGATGCTGGCGACGCTCGGCCTGACGCAATCCGGCGACTATCACCGGCTGAACGCGCTGAAGAACATGCTGGCCGTGGTCATCGCCGCCGTTGCCATACTGGTCTTCGTTTCCGGCGGCGTTGTTGCCTGGCCTCAGGCAATCGTCATGATCCCCGGCGGCGCGCTCGGCGGCTATGCCGGCGTCTGGATCGCCAAGCGCGTGCCGCAAAACGCAGTACGCGGCTTCGTCATCGCCGTCGGCCTGTTTCTCGCCGTCTACTATTTTGCCAAGGGCTGAGCGGCGAGCAAATCCGGCCGGCGCTCCCTGGTCAGCTTCTCGGACTCGGCGCGCCGCCACGCGGCGATCTTCTTGTGATTACCGGAGACCAGCACGTCGGGGATGGGGCGGCCTTCGAACTCCTGTGGCCGCGTGTAATGCGGGTGTTCGAGCAGGCCGTTCTCGAAACTTTCTTCCTCGCCCGACACCGCATTGCCCATGACGCCGGGCAACAGCCGCACAACGGCGTCGAGCAGTACGAGCGCCGCCGGCTCGCCGCCCGACAGGATGAAATCGCCGATGGAGACCTCTTCCAGTCCACGCGCCTCGATCAGCCGCTGGTCGACGCCCTCGAACCGGCCGCAAACGATGACGGCGCCTGGCCCGCCAGCCAGTTCGCGCACGTGCGCCTGCGTCAGCGGCTTTCCACGCGGGCTCATCAGCAATTTTGGCCGCGGATCGCCGGACGGCGAGGTGTGGTCGATCGCCTTGGCCAGTACATCGGCGCGCATCACCATGCCGGCGCCACCGCCGGCCGGCGTGTCGTCGACGGTGTGATGGCGATCGCTGGCGAAGTCGCGGATCTGGATAGCTTCCAGCGACCATGTCCCGACTTCGAGCGCCCGTCCGGCCAGCGACAGGCCTAGCCCGCCCGGAAACATCTCGGGATAGAGCGTCAGCACCGACGCCTTGAACGTCACCGGTTGCCTCCGGCTTCGCTCGGCCCGCGCGGTCGGCCCTTCGTGTCGAAATCTTCTTCGCGCGGCGCGTCGCCATCCTCATCTTCGACAAGGCCGGCGGCTGCCGGGTCGACGCGGAGAAAACCTTCGGCGATCGAAACCTGAGGCACGGCGACCTGGGTGAACGGGATCAGCACGCCCTTGCGCCCGCCGAGCGTGACGTCGAGAATGTCGCCGCCGCCGAAATTATGCACCGCCACCACCTTGCCGATGACCGCGTCCTTATCGTCGCGGACTTCAAGTCCGACGAGATCGGCGTGGTAGAATTCGTCCTCCTCGCCATCGTCGGGGAGCATCGAGCGGTCGACGAACAGCTCGGTTCCGGCCAGCGCCTCGGCGGCGTTGCGGTCGGCAATGCCCTTGAAGCGCACCACCACGACGGTGTTGGCGGGCCTGATGTCGATGATCTGGAAGGCGCGGCCGTCCTTGGCATAGAGCGGCCCATAATCGGCCAGCGCCATCGGCTCGCCAGTGAAAGTCTTCACCCGCAATTCGCCCTTGATGCCGTGGGCGGCGCCGATCACGGCCATTTGCACGGGGTTCTGGGGCTTCGACATGGCTGATATCCTTTGCCCTGCTCTAACGCCCTACCGGCGTCATTTCAATGATCGCCCGTGGCCATTTCAATGACAGGTTCTTCACCGCTTCCTAACCCGGCTGCCTGACAATGGCGGCATGCAGGAATTTCTCATCCCGGCAAAACCCGACCTCCAGGCAGCGCGCGAAAGCTGGCTGAAGATGCTGGCGCGCGAGCGCCGGCTGGCGCCGGCGACCGTCGAAGCCTATGAGCGCGACACGCGCCAGTTCCTGCATTTCCTCACAGGGCATTGCGGCGGCTCGCCTGGTCTTTCCGACATCGCCACTCTGCGCCCGGCCGATCTGCGCGGCTTTCTTGCCGCGCGGCGCAACGCCGGCGCCGGCGCCCGCACGCTCGGACGCGGCCTCGCCGGCATCCGCTCGCTGCTGCGCTTCCTCGAACGGCGCGGTCTCGCCAATGCCGCCGGTGCCGCTGCGTTGCGCGCGCCGCGCCAGCCGAAATCGCTGCCCAAGCCGCTGACCGCCAGCGATGCCAAACATGTCGTGTCGGTGGAAGGCCAGCTGGCTGAAGAGCCCTGGATCGCCGCCCGCAACGCCGCCGTGCTGACGCTGCTTTATGGATCGGGCCTGCGCATTTCCGAAGCGCTGGGCCTCAGCGCCGCCGACCTGGCATCGGAAGCCGACACCGTGCTGCGCGTCACCGGCAAGGGTGGCAAGACACGGCTGGTGCCGGTGCTGCCGGTGGCGCTCAGGGCAATCGCCGAATACCGAAAACTGTGTCCCTACCATCTCGATCCCAAGGGCCTGCTGTTTCGCGGCGCCCGGGGCGGGCCGCTCAACCCGGCCATCGTCCAGCGCGACATGGCCAGGCTGCGCTCGGCGCTGAACCTGCCCGACACCGCGACGCCGCACGCGTTGCGCCATTCCTTCGCCACCCATCTGCTCGGGCGCGGCGGCGACCTGCGCACCATCCAGGAACTGCTCGGCCACGTGAGTCTGTCGACGACGCAGGTCTATACCGGCGTCGACACGGCAAGGCTGCTCGAGATCTACGAATCTGCCCATCCCCGCGCGTGACACTGTATAAGTCCAGGACAATTTCCCCACGCCGGTTAACCGTTTCGCCGCTTTTCAGTCCTAGAACCGCACCATGAAAAGCGCCCTTGCCATCGCCGACCGCGCGGCCCTTGTGTCGCTGAAGCTGCTCGTCGCGATCAACGCCCTGTTTTTCCTGTCTTTTCTCGTCGCGTTGCTGCTTGCCATGGGCAAGGCGCATGCCGAAGCCCCGGCCTGCGCCGGCGCCGATCTGCTATCGGCCCTGCAGAAGGAAGACCCCGCCGCCTATGCCAGGATCGAGACGGAAGCAGCAGCGACGCTGAACGGCAAGGGCCTGTTGTGGAAGTTGGAGAAATCAGGCGAAAAGCCGTCCTTCCTGTTCGGCACCATGCACATGACCGACCCGCGCGTGACCACTCTGCCGCCGGCAGCCAGGAAAGCCTATGACGCTGCGGGCACCATCATCATCGAGACCACCGACGTGCTCGACAAGCAGAAGATGATGGAGGCCATGCTCAAGGAACCCGAGCTGATGATGTTCACCGACAACACGACATTGTCGTCGCTGTTGTCGCCGGAGGATGCGGCGGTGGTGAACAAAGGGCTCGATGCGCGCGGCATTCCGCCGGCGAGCGTCTCCAAGATGAAGCCGTGGCTGCTGTCGGCCATGGTCGCGCTGCCGGTCTGTGAGGTCGCCCGTCAGGCAGGCGGCGCACCGGTTCTGGACGTCAAGCTGGCGCAGGACGCCAAGGCCTTGGGGAAGCCGGTGGAAGGGTTGGAGACCGCTGCCAGCCAGCTGCACGCCATGGCCTCGCTGCCGATTGCGTTCCACATCAAAGGGCTGGTCGAGACCCTGAAGCTCGGCGACAAGATAAACGACATCAACGAAACCATGATCGTGCTTTATCAGCGCGGCGACACCGGCACCTTCTGGCCGCTGTTGCGTTCGATCTCGCCCGACGAAGACGACGACGCAGGTTACGCCGAATTCGACCGGACGATGATCACCGGCCGCAACAAGGTCATGGCCGACCATGCCGCACCGATCCTGGCCAAGGGCAATGCCTTCATGGCCGTCGGCGCCATGCATCTTCCCGGCCCCGAAGGCCTGGTCGAGGATTTTCGCAAGGCCGGCTATACCGTCACCGCCGTCGACTGAGCAGCGCCCGTCTTGAATACCGAATCACGTAAGCCCGGCTCTGTGCGGTGCGCAACTGATTCGCAAAGCGGAGGCGGTTGGCCCTATTTTTGGCGGAAAAGGCCAGCTAAGCTCGTTCTACCTCGTTCGTGATTGATTTTGCGGGGGAAATACAGGCCAACAAGCGGTTGCGAATCAGAATTTTCCTGCGTTCGTCAATTTGAAGGCCTAGTATGAACCCGTTCAACGGTTGCGCGTTGAGGGGTGTTGATTGATGCTTTTCATCCACGGAGGACACTTTTATGGCGAACCCTAACGATCCAGCGCCCAGGTCGGGTGGTGGCAGCGGCTGGCTGATTGCGCTGGTCGTCGTCATCCTTGCGATTGTCGCGTACTATGTTTTCGGCAGAAGCGGCGAACATCCTGCGCCCGCAGAGCCGCCGGCAGCCAGCACACCGGCGCCCGCACCTGCACCGGCTGAGCCGATGAAGCCCGCCGAACCGGCTCCCGCACCAGCCCCTGCGCCCGCACCGGCTCCTGCGCCAGCCCCGGCGCCTGCTCCGGCGCCGAGCCCGTAATCTGGCCAACTGATCTGGCATCTTGATTCCAACCAAGAACGGCCCGCTGAAAAGCGGGCCGTTTTATTTTGGGCCCCTGTCGCGAGCGTCGCGATTCTTCACCGCCCCCTCTGTCCTGCCGGACATCTCCCCCTCGAGAGGGGAGATCGGCAGTTCACGAACAGCGCCCAATGGGAACGCATAATCTCGAAGGTTGGCGGAGCGTGGGTGCCGGCCAGAGGGTGGTGCTGTCCAGTCGGCGTGTCGCAACTTCCTGCCGGAATCAAATATGGATCGGCTTGAAGAACGTCGCCAGCGCTGCTTCCTTCATCGCTTCCGACATTGTCGGATGCGCGTGGCAGGTGCGGGCGAGGTCTTCGGAAGAGCCGCCGAACTCCATCAGCACCGCCGCCTCATGGATCATCTCGCCTGCGCCGAAGCCGACAATGTGGACGCCGAGCACGCGGTCGCTGGCTTTGTCGGCGAGGATCTTCACGAAGCCGTCCGTGTGCAGCATGGCGCGCGCGCGGCCGTTGGCGGTGAACGGGAATTTGCCCATCTTGTAGTCGATGCCGGCCTTCCTCAGCTCTTCCTCTGTCTTGCCGACCGAAGCGATTTCCGGGCTGGTGTAGACGACGCTCGGAATGACGTCGTAATTCACGTGGCCGGCCTGGCCGGCAATGGTCTCGGCCACCGCCACGCCTTCATCCTCGGCCTTGTGCGCCAGCATCGGCCCGGCGATGACGTCGCCAATGGCGTAGATGCCGGCCACGTTGGTCCTGAGATGCCCGTCGGTCTTGACCCGGCCGCGCTCGTCGACCTCGACGCCGGCTTCTTTCAACCCGAGGCTGTCGGAATAGGCCCGGCGTCCGGTCGAGATCAGCACCGCGTCGGCCTCGATGGTCTCGGCCGCACCACCCTTGACCGGCGCGAAGGTAACGGCGGCGCCCTTTTTGGCCTTGGTCACCCCTGTCACCTTGGCGCCGAGCTTGAACTCGAAACCCTGCTTGGAAAGCAGGCGCTGGAACTGCTTGGAGACCTCGCCGTCCATGCCGCCCAGGATGGTGTCGAGGAATTCGACCACGGTGACCTTGGCGCCGAGCCGTGCCCAGACCGAGCCGAGCTCCAGACCGATGACCCCACCGCCGACCACCACCAGATGTCCCGGCACTTTCTCCAGCGACAGCGCGCCGGTCGACGATACGATCACCTTCTCGTCGATGTCGACCTTGACGCCGGGAATGCCGGCGACATCGGAGCCCGTGGCAATAACGATATTTTTCGTCTCGATCTCCTCGACCTTGCCATCCTCAGCCGACACCGACACCTTGCCGGCCGCGACCACCTTCCCGGTGCCGCGGAAACTATCGATCTTGTTTTTCTTGAACAGGAAGGCGACGCCACTGACGTTGGCCGAAACGGTCGCGTCCTTGTGCGCCATCATCTTGTTCAGATTGAGTTTCGGCGCCGGTATCTCGACGCCCAGCGCATCGAAGGAATGGCCGGCCTCGGCAAACATCTCCGAGGCGTAAAGCAGCGCCTTGGACGGGATACAGCCGATGTTGAGGCAGGTCCCACCGAAAGTGGCGTTCTTCTCCACCACCGCGACCTTGAGCCCGAGCTGTGCCGCCTTGATGGCACAGACATAGCCGCCCGGTCCCGACCCGATGATAACGACATCATAAGCCATGTTCGTTTCCCTTAGCTTGGCGCTCAGCGGCCGCCGCTTACATTCAGGATTGCGCCCGTCGTGTAGGACGCTTCATCCGACAAAAGATAGAGAACGGCATGCGCGACTTCATCCGCCGTGCCGGCTCGTTTCATCGGCAGCATGTCGCGGAACCGCTCGACCCGGTCCGGCTGGCCGCCCGAAGCGTGGATCTCGGTGTCGATGATGCCCGGCCGTATCGCATTGACCCGCACGCCTTCGGTCGCGACTTCGCGCGCCAGTCCGAGCGTGAAGGTGTCGATCGCCGCCTTGGACGCTGCATAGTCGACATATTCGCCGGGCGAGCCGTGTAGCGACGCAGCCGACGAGATGTTGACGATGGCGCCGCCCTGGCCGCCATTCTTGCTCGACATGCGCCTCACCGCCTCGCGGGCGCACAGGAACGAGCCGATGACGTTGATGCGCATCATGCGCTCCAGCCGCGCCAGGCTCATCTCGTCGACGCGCGCCTTGACGTCGACGATTCCGGCATTGTTGACCAGGGCGTCGAGCCGACCGAAGCGGCGGTCGACCGCTTCGAACATTGCCACGATGTCGGCTTCGACGCCGACGTCGCCCTTGACGGCAAATGCCTCGCGACCCGCCGCCTCGATTTCGTCGACCAGCGCCTTGGCGGCAGCCTCGTTCGAGGCATAGTTGACCGCGACCCGGTAGCGCGCCTTTGCCGCAAGCCGGCAGGTGGCCGCGCCAATGCCACGACTGCCGCCGGTGACCAGAAGCACCTTCTTGGACGCGCTCATTCCTGGCAACCTTTCAGCAGAAACACGTCCCATGGCAGTTTCGAGAAACCGTTCGGGCCGAAGGCCGACATCTGCAGCGACGGCCCGAGATCGGGGAAGATCAGGCTCTGCGGCGCGTCCGTGCCTTCCGCCGCCAGGAGCGCGATATTGCCCTTATCGTCGGCGCTGTAGATGACGCCCTGCCAGACCGTGCAGGCGGCAAGCTCGTCACCGGTGACGTCGCCGGTCGGACATTTGTACATCAGCGACCCTTGCGGTCGCGAAACACCGGATGTCCACATGACAATGCCGTCGAGAACGATGCCCTTGTCGAGCACCATCTTGAACGAGTTGGTGACGGTGACCGCATCCGTCGTCGGCCGGAAATCAATGCCGGCCTCGCTTTCGGCATCGCCATAGACAGCAAGCGCCAGCGGGCAGGCGGCATGCGCCTCGTAACCCGCTGCGAGAACAGCCAGCCCGGCCATAAATCCGATCATTGGCGAAGCGATGTTTGTCATGAATTGCTCTGGCTGCTCTCGCGGCCGTCGGCGTTTTCGAGCACCTCGAAATCGGTCATCAAGACCAGCGGCTCGCCGGCCGCATCCAGTCCCCGGAAGGAATAATAGTTCCCATCACCGAAGCCAGTGTCGAACATGGCTATATTAAGCGGATTTCCATCAACCGGATTATCCATGCGGAACTTGTCGAACGAGCATGCAACGTCAGCAAGATAGCTGTCGAGTTCCTCCTGGTCGGACATCAGCGTCAGAACCGACTTGTCCATGAACGAAGCAACATTATCATCGACAATAAATCCAGACTTCCAGGACGATGTGCCGACGTCGCGGACGAAGGCAGCCAACTCCCACCGCACCGGCAAGCCAGTGCCAAACCGCAATACCGCTGCAGCAACACGGCCTTGCGCCTCAAGCAACGTGACTGGATAGCATCCCGGCCTGACCTTACGGCTAAACACAGGCCGTTCCAGCCCGGTAATCAGTGGATCGCAAGCGATGATTTCGCCGGTCGGTAGCTCAAGCTCACCGATCGCGGTGACGATGATCTTCCGCTCCGCCATTTCGGCTTCGCTGAGAGCGAAGACACCGAGATTGCTGCTCGCCGGCGCCGAATCCCATTCAGTCGATGTCGCCGGCGGAGAGATGGCGGCGGAAGCCGCCGGCCGGGAACGCCTCAATACGCTACCCGCTACTCGACCCAGCTTGAACCCAAACCGCGCCAGCCAGCCGCTCATGACGGATCAGCTCCGATCACAAATCAAGCACCAGCCGTTCCGGATCTTCCAGGCTGTCCTTGACGCGGACCAGGAAGGTCACGGCTTCCTTGCCGTCGACGATACGGTGATCGTAGCTCAGCGCCAAGTACATCATCGGCCGGATCACGATCTGGCCGCCGACCACGACCGGCCGGTCCTGGATCTTGTGCATGCCCAAAATGCCGGACTGCGGCGCATTGAGGATCGGCGTCGACATCAGTGAGCCGTAAACGCCGCCATTGGAGATGGTGAACGTACCACCCTGCATGTCGGCGACCGACAGCTTGCCGTCCCGCGCGGCGATGCCCAGCCGGCCGATATCCTTCTCGATCTCGGCAATCGACATTTGGTCGGCATTGCGCACCACCGGCACGACGAGACCCTTTTCGGTGCCGACGGCAACGCCGATATGGGCATAGTTCTTGAAGATGATGTCGGTGCCGTCGATCTCGGCATTGACCGAGGGGATTTCCTTCAATGCGTGCGTAACCGCCTTGGTGAAGAAGCCCATGAAGCCGAGCTTCACGCCATGCTTCTTCTCGAAGATGTCCTTGTACTTGGTCCTGAGCGCCATCACCGCCGACATGTCGACCTCGTTGAAGGTGGTCAGCATGGCGGCGGTCGACTGCGCTTCCTTCAGCCGGCGCGCAATGGTCTGGCGCAGCTTGGTCATGCGCACGCGCTCCTCGCGCGACGCATCGTCGCCCGAAGACGGCGCACGCACGGCGACCGGAGCCGGTGCGGCCTTCGGAATTTCGGCCGGCTGCGACGGCGCGCCCTTGGAAATCGCGTCGAGCACATCGCCCTTCAGCACCTGGCCGCGCTTGCCCGACCCGGAAACCTGGTCGACCGACAGATTGTTCTCGGCGATCAGCTTCGCGGCAGCTGGCGCCGGCGGCATGGTGCGCGGCTCGACCGGCCCGGCGTCGCCGGCTATCTTGGCGGTCTCAGCCGCAGCCTGCCTGGTCGTGTGCGCTGCGTCCGGGCTCGAAGCCTGCGACACCGCTTGCGGCTTGGTCTCCTGCTTGGACGCCGGGGCGGCCGTGGCGACGCCTGCCGAGATCGAACCCAGCAACGCGCCGACGCCGACGGTCTCGCCTTCCTTAGCGGTGATCTCGCCCAGCGTGCCGGCGGCGGCGGCAGGCACCTCCACCGTCACCTTGTCGGTTTCGAGCTCGACCAGCGGCTCGTCGACGGCAATGGCATCGCCGACCTTCTTGAACCACTTGCCGATGGTCGCCTCGGTGACGGATTCGCCGAGAGTGGGAACGCGGATTTCGGTAGCCATTGTGCCTGTTCCGTTTCTTCTCTGTCTGTTCTATTCGCCGGGTTTGTTCTATTCGCCGAGCGCGTCTTCGAGCAGGGCGGCGAGCTGCGCCAAATGCTTCGACATCAAGCCGGTCGCCGGCGATGCCGCCGCAGGACGTCCGGTATAGCGCACCCGCTGGTGCTTGGCGTCGATATGAGCCAGCACCCATTCCAGATACGGATCGATGAACGACCAGGCGCCCATATTCTTGGGTTCCTCCTGGCACCACACCATCTCGGCATTGCGGAAGCGCGACAGTTCGGTGATCAGCGCCTTGGCCGGGAACGGATAGAGCTGTTCGACGCGCAAGAGATAGATGTCGTTGATGCCGCGCTTCTCGCGTTCCTCGTACAGGTCGTAATAGACCTTGCCCGAGCACAGCACGACGCGGCGGATTTTGGAATCCTTGGTGAGCTTGATCGCCTGGTTCTGCAACAGCTGGGCGTCGTCCCACAACAGCCGGTGGAACGAGCTTTCGCCCGAAATCTCCGGCAGCGTCGACACTGCCCGCTTGTGGCGCAGCAGCGACTTCGGCGTCATCAGGATCAGCGGCTTGCGGAAGTCGCGCTTCAGTTGCCGGCGCAATATGTGGAAGTAGTTTGCCGGCGTGGTGCAGTTGGCGACTTGCATATTGTCTTCGGCGCAGAGCTGCAGGAAACGCTCGAGCCGGGCCGAGGAATGTTCCGGCCCCTGGCCCTCATAGCCATGCGGCAGCAGGCAGACCAGGCCCGACATGCGCAGCCACTTGCGCTCGCCCGACGAGATAAACTGGTCGAACACCACCTGGGCGCCGTTGGCGAAATCGCCGAACTGCGCTTCCCAGAGCGTCAGCGCCTTAGGCTCGGCCAGGCTGTAGCCATACTCGAAGCCGAGCACCGCCTCTTCCGACAGCATCGAGTTGATGACTTCGTAGCCGGCCTGTGCGGCCGAGAGATTGTTGAGCGGGATGTAGCGGGTCTCGTCGCGCTGGTCGTAGAGCACGGAATGGCGCTGCGAGAAGGTGCCGCGTTCTGAATCCTGGCCGGAGAGCCGGATCGGATTGCCGTCGAGCAGGATGGCGCCGAAGGCCAGCGCCTCGGCCGTCGACCAGTCGATGCCTTCGCCGGAGTCGATCGCCTGGCGGCGGTTTTCGAGGAAGCGGATGATGGTCTTGTGCGCCTCGAAACCTTTCGGCACCTCGGTCAGTTTCTTGCCGATGTCCTTCAGCACCTTGACCGGCACGGCGGTCTTGCCGCGGCGCTGTTCGTCCTGGTTGTCGGCGGTGCGCAAACCAGACCAGGCGCCGTCCAGCCAGTCGGCCTTGTTGGGCTTGTAGTGCTGGCCGACTTCCCATTCGGACTCCAGATGGGCGCGCCAGTCGGCCTTCATCTTGTCGAGTTCGGCCTGGCTGATATGGCCCTCGGCGATCAGCCGGTCGCCATAGATCTGCACCGTCGTCTTGTGGTTGCGGATGTTGGCGTACATGATCGGCTGCGTGAAGGCCGGTTCGTCGCCCTCATTGTGGCCGAAGCGGCGATAGCAGAACATGTCCACCACCACCGGCTTGTGGAACTTCATGCGAAATTCGATCGCCACCTTGGTGGCATGCACCACCGCTTCCGGGTCGTCGCCATTGACGTGGAAGATCGGCGCCTCGATCATCTTGGCGACGTCGGACGGATAGGGCGACGAGCGCGAGAAGCGCGGATTGGTGGTGAAGCCGATCTGGTTGTTGATGATGAAATGCAGCGTGCCGGCGACGCGGTGGCCGCGCAGGCCCGACAGGCCGAGGATTTCGGCGATTACGCCCTGGCCAGCAAAGGCGGCGTCGCCATGCAGAAGCAGCGGCAGCACCTTGGCGCGCTCTTCCAGCGGCACGATCTCCTCGCGGCTGCGGCCGAACAGATAGTCCTGCTTGGCGCGCGCCTTGCCCATCACAACCGGATCGACGATTTCCAGATGCGAAGGATTGGCGGTCAGCGACAGATGCACCTTGTTGCCGTCGAATTCGCGGTCCGACGAGGCGCCGAGATGGTACTTGACGTCGCCCGAGCCCTCGACCTCGTCAGGAGCGGCCGAGCCGCCCTTGAATTCGTGGAAGATGGCGCGATGCGGTTTGGCCATCACCTGGGACAGCACGTTCAGCCGGCCGCGATGCGCCATGCCGAGCACGATCTCCTTCATGCCGAGCTGGCCGCCGCGCTTGATGATCTGCTCCAGCGCCGGGATCAGGCCTTCGCTGCCATCGAGGCCGAAGCGCTTGGTACCCTTGTACTTGACATCGATGAACTGCTCGAAGCCTTCGGCCTCGACCAGCTTCTGCAGGATCGCTTTTTTTCCCGTAGCGGTGAAGGAAATCTCCTTGTCGGCACCCTCGATGCGCGCCTGGATCCAGGCCTTCTCCTCGGGATCGGAAATGTGCATGAACTCGACACCGAGCGTCGAGCAATAGGTGCGGGTCAGGATCTCCAGCATCTGCCGGATGGTGCCGAATTCGAGGCCGAGCACATTGTCGAGGAAGATCGGCCGGTCGTAGTCGGCTGCGGTAAAACCGTAATTTTCCGGCGACAGCTCGTTATAGTCCTCAAGCGGCTTGGCGATGCCGAGCGGGTCGAGATTGGCGTGCAGATGGCCGCGCATGCGGAAGGCGCGGATCATCATGATGGCGCGCACCGAATCGCGCGTCGCCTGATGCACGTCGGCATCCGACAGCACGACGCCATTGGTGACCGCCTTGTCCTTGACCTTCTTTTCCAGATGCTTCTCGACGATGCCCCAATTGCCGTCCAGCGCCGACACCAGTTCGCCATTGGCCTGCAGCGGCCAGGACGGCTTTGCCCAGGAAGCGCCCTTGGCGTTCTTGCGCACATCGCCGGCGTCGTCCTTCAGCCCGGCGAAGAAGTCCTGCCATTCGGGGTTTACCGACTCTGGATCATCCTCATAGGAGGCGTACAGCGCGTCGATATAGTCGGCATTGCCGCCATACAGGAAAGAGGTGAGCGAAAATTGGTCGTTGGCCTGATCTTGTCTTGCCATTTTTGTCCGCGGAGCCTGGCTCCGTCTCCTTTTCAAAAGCGAATAGTGAGTAGCGAATAGCGAGTNCTACACGACGCTCTTCCGATCTCTTGCCATTTTTGTCCGCGGAGCCTGGCTCCGTCTCCTTTTCAAAAGCGAATAGTGAGTAGCGAATAGCGAGTAGGGATTTTTCCCGGGTCGCGCCGTTACTCTCTTTTCCCTATTCGCTATTCACTACTCGCTACTCACTTGGCCTTGATCGCCTCGACCAGCGTCGTGCCCAGACGCGCCGGCGATGGCGATACTTTAATGCCGGCCGATTCCATCGCCGCGATCTTGTCTTCCGCGCCGCCCTTGCCGCCGGATATGACCGCGCCCGCATGGCCCATGGTGCGACCGGCCGGCGCGGTGCGCCCGGCGATGAAGCCGGCCATCGGTTTCCTGCGGCCGCGCTTGGCCTCGTCCTTGAGGAACTGCGCGGCGTCTTCCTCGGCCGAACCGCCGATCTCGCCGATCATGATGATCGACTTGGTCTCGTCGTCGGCGAGGAACATTTCGAGCATGTCGATGAACTCGGTGCCTTTGACGGGGTCGCCGCCGATACCGACGGCGGTGGTCTGGCCGAGGCCGACATTGGTGGTCTGGAACACTGCCTCATAGGTAAGCGTTCCCGAGCGCGAAACAACGCCGACCGAGCCCTTGCGGAAGATGTTGCCGGGCATGATACCGATCTTGCATTCGTCGGGGGTGAGCACGCCGGGGCAGTTCGGGCCGATCAGCCGCGAGGTCGAGCGGTCGAGCCGCGCCTTGACCCTAACCATGTCCATCACCGGAATGCCTTCGGTGATGCAGACGATCAGCGGGATCTCGGCTTCGATGGCTTCGAGGATGGCTTCGGCGGCGCCCGCCGGCGGCACATAGACCACCGAGGCATTGGCGCCGGTCTTTTCCTTGCCCTCGGCAACGGAACCGAAGATCGGCAGGTTTTCGCCCTTGGCGCCGGTCCAGGTCTCGCCACCCTTCTTGGGATGGATACCGCCGACCATCCTGGTGCCGTGATAGGCCAAGGCCTGCTCGGTGTGGAACGTGCCGGTCTTGCCGGTCAGGCCCTGAACCAGCACCTTGGTGTTCTTGTCGATGAGAATGGACATCGGAGCCCTTTTCTAAAAACCGTTGATCGAGGAAGGCGAAACGCGCCGGTAGACGCCGCTCACCATGTCTTGCCAGCTGTCGCTGCCGGCAGGTTTGAAATGCAGTCGCATCCGGTAGGCATCGGGAGTGTCGAAAATATACGTCACGCGCGCTGAGCCGCGCGGCGATGACCGCTCCAGAATCAGTTCTGCGCCGTTCCATGCACCTGTGGCCGGCAAGGCCGGCATAAAACCCATGGAATCGAACTGGTGCATCGTGAAGAGCCTGTTTGGCTGGTCGAAGCCGAACACTGAGTGCGAGCCGAACGAGACCGTGCCGTCGCGGCGCTGGCGATAGCGCTGCACCACGAACAGGCCGCCGAACTGTGGCTCCGCCAGCACTTCCGACGTCGCCGGTCCACCATCGGCCCATTGTGTTTCCGCCACCTCTTCCTCGCCGCGCCACGCGCCGACCAGCGCCTGCAGGCGTTGGTGATCGGCCGAGAGCGAGGAGAAGGCGTTCATGGTCAGAGCCGCTTCAGGTCGGAGACGGTGAGGTCGCTCTTGGCGTTGCCGGTGTTGAGCGTCGTTGCCGGCTCGAACATCAGCACCACCGGCTCGGCGGTCAGCGACCGCGGCCGATGCTCGACGCCCTTCGGCACGACGATGAAATCACCCTCGCCGAGTTCGACCGGACCGTCACGGAAATCGATGGCGATCTTGCCCCGCAGGACGAGGAAGGCTTCGTCCTCATGCTCATGCGCGTGCCAGTCGAAGGTCCCGCCGAACTTGGCGACCTTCGCCTGGCTGTCATTGACGTCGCCGGCAATATGCGGATCGAAGACCTTGGTGATCGTTCGATCCGCCGCCTCGACCAGGTTTATCTTGCGCGGAGGCATTCGCCTTCAGCCCTTCACCGCCGCCACGATCTTCTTGGCTGCGTCGTCGAGATCGTCCGCCGACACCACGTTGAGGCCGCTGTCGTTGATGATCTTCTTGCCGAGTTCGGCATTGGTGCCTTCGAGGCGCACCACCAGCGGCACTTCCAGGCCGACTTCCTTGACCGCGGCAATCACGCCCTCGGCAATGATGTCGCACTTCATGATGCCGCCGAAGATGTTGATCAAGATGCCTTTGACCGCCGGATCCCGAGTGATGATCTTGAACGCCGCCGTCACCTTCTCCTTCGACGCGCCGCCGCCGACATCGAGGAAGTTGGCGGGCTCGGCGCCGTAGAGCTTGATGATGTCCATCGTCGCCATCGCGAGGCCGGCGCCATTGACCATGCAGCCGATATTGCCGTCGAGCGCGACATAGGCGAGGTCGTATTTCGACGCCTCGATCTCCTTCTCGTCCTCTTCGGTGGTGTCGCGCAATTCCATCAGTTCGGGGTGGCGAAACAGCGCGTTGTTGTCGAACGACACCTTGGCGTCCAGCACGCGCAGGCGGCCGTTTTTCATCACGATCAGCGGGTTGACCTCGAGCAGGCTCATGTCCTTCTCGACAAAGGCCTTGTAGAGGATCGGGAACAGCGTGCCGGCATCCTTGGCGGCATCGCCGGTGAGGCCCAGCGCTTCCACCAATATGTCGACGTCGATGGTCGTCACGCCGGCCAGCGGGTCGATGGCGCGGGTGATGATCTTTTCCGGCGTGTCGTGGGCGACGCCTTCAATGTCCATGCCGCCCTCGGTCGAGACGACGAAAGCGATGCGGCCGACCGAGCGGTCGACCAAAATCGACAGATAAAGCTCGCGATCGATGTCGGCGCCGTCCTCGATATAAAGGCGGTTGACCTGCTTGCCGGCCGGGCCGGTCTGCTTGGTGACCAGCGTGTGGCCGAGCATCTCATTGGCGTTGGCAACGACTTCGGCCACCGACTTCGCCAGCCGCACGCCCCCCTTGGCGTCGGGCGACAGTTCCTTGAACTTGCCCTTGCCGCGGCCGCCGGCATGGATCTGGCTCTTCACCACATAGAGCGGACCGGGCAGCGCTTGTGCCGCGGCTTCCGCCTCGCTTGCCTTGAACACCGGCACGCCCTCGGCCACCGGCGCACCAAACGACTTCAGCAGCGCCTTGCCTTGATATTCATGGATGTTCATCTGGATGGTCTCCGGATCGGCTGCTTTGGGGGATTACTTCGAGGCGAGGTGCGGGGCGATCTTGACGCAAGCCTCGGTCAGGCCCTGCACTGTCGCCACCGAAGCGTCGAACATCTTCTGCTCGGCCTTGTTGAGGTCGATCTCGATGATGCGCTCGACGCCGCCGGCGCCGATGACAACGGGAACGCCGACATAGGTGCCCTTGACGCCATACTGGCCCGAGAGATGCGCCGCACAAGGCAGCACGCGCTTCTTGTCCTTGAGATAGGATTCGGCCATCGAAATTGCGGAAGCCGCCGGCGCGTAGAAGGCCGAGCCGGTCTTCAAGAGGCCAACGATCTCGGCGCCGCCGTCACGGGTGCGCTGGACGATCTGGTCGAGCTTTTCCTTCGAGGTCCAGCCCATCTTGATGAGGTCCGGCAGCGGAATGCCCGACACCGTGGAATAGCGGATCATCGGCACCATGGAATCGCCATGGCCACCGAGCACGAAGGCGGTGACGTCCTCGACCGAGACCTTGAACTCCTCGGCGAGGAAATAGCGGAAGCGCGCGCTGTCGAGCACGCCGGCCATGCCGACGACATGGGTCTTGGGCAGGCCCGAAAACTTCTGCAGCGCCCAGACCATGGCGTCGAGCGGGTTGGTGATGCAGATGACGAAGGCCTTGGGCGCGTATTTCTTCAGCCCGGCGCCGACCTGTTCCATGACCTTGAGGTTGATGCCGAGCAGATCGTCGCGGCTCATACCCGGCTTGCGCGGCACGCCGGCAGTGACGATGCAGACATCGGCGCCCTCGATCCCGGCATAATCATTGACCCCGGTCAGCCGGGAGTCAAAACCATCGACCGGCGAAGACTGCGCGATATCGAGCCCCTTGCCTTGCGGGATGCCCTCGGCAATATCGAACAGCACCACGTCGCCGAGGTCCTTGAGGCCGATCATGTGAGCGAGCGTGCCGCCGATCATGCCGGAGCCGATGAGCGCTATCTTGTTGCGTGCCATGTGAGGAAATTTTCCCTTTGTCTGTGACGACGCCCAAATCTCTGGCGATCTGGTTGACGGCGTCGAGGAAGAGGCCGGAATGCTGTGGTGTCAGCGGATTTCGCCGCATCCAGTAGCCCTGGTGGAAAATATATTCAATCGATTATTTTCGAGTGAATAATTTCAATCGGTTAGAAACATTGGGATTTACGTAAACGTCAAAGTTTGTAAGCCGACTTGAGAGATTTTACACAATGAACGTGGAAATCAGAAGACTATATCCAGGCGATGACGCCCTTGTGAAGCGCATCGCCGAAGACGTGTTCGATGAACCGGTACGGGCCGACAGACTGTCCGCCTACCTCGCCTCCTCAGGTCATATGATGATTGTGGCACTGGCCGATGGCGTCGTCGTCGGCCAGTGTGCTGCCGTCATCCACCGCCACCTGGACAAGGTCAGCGAACTCTACATCGACGAGGTCGGCGTCTCACCCGCCTACCAGCGCCATGGCATCGCGCGAAAGATGCTCGACGCCATGTTCGCGCTCGGCCGCGAGCAGGGATGCGGCGAAGCCTGGGTCGGCACCGAACCGGACAATGTGCCAGCGCGCGCGCTTTATGAATCGCGCAAGGAGGTGCATGGGCCGGCGGAGTCGTTTGTGATGTATGTGTACGAGCTTTAGGCGTCGGCGGGACAGCGCCCCCCCTCTGCCTTGCCAGGCATCTCCCCCACGAGGGGGGAGATCGGACGTCACGCGACCTTTCGCCAATCTCCAATGGCCGCAGGAATGAGCGGAGCGCCGAAACCGCCAATCTCCCCCCGTGTGGGGGAGATGTCCGGCAGGACAGAGGGGGGCGCGAAGGATCACTACATAATGACCTCTTGGAACCCTCAGACCTGCGCTTCCGCGTTGTCCTTCTGCCGTTCCGCCCAGTCCTCCAGCCAGTCGCGGCTTTGCATCTCGATCAGCCGCGAGGCGGTGCGTTCGAATTCGAACACCTCGACGCCGCGCCTGGCCGTGTAAAGCTCAGGCGGGGGAGCCTCAGCGCTCACCACCAGCCGCGTGTGATGATCGTAGAGCGTGTCGATCAACAGGATGAAGCGCTTGGCCTCGTTGCGCTTGCCTTCGCCCAGCACCGGCACGTGATCGATGAAGACGGTCGAGAAGCGGCCGGCAATGGCCAGGAAATCGCGTGCGCCGAGCGGCTTTTCGCAGAGATCGGCGAAGGAAAACCGCGCCGCATTGCCGGAAGCAGCCGGTATTCTCACCTGCCGCCCCTTGAGCGTCAGCGCGGTCTCGGCCGTTGCCGCCCCGTGCGTCATCGCCTGCCAGGCTTCGTCGAGCATACGATCGGCTTCGGCATCCCCCGGCGTGACATAGACAGGCGTGCGGGCGAGCTTTTCCAGCCGGTAGTCCTTGTCGGCATCGAGCGTCAGCACATGGGCGTGGCGCTCGAGAATGCTGATGAAGGGCAGGAAGAGTTGGCGGTTCAGCCCGTCGCGATAAAGGTCTTGCGGCGCGACATTCGAGGTGGCGACCAGAACCACGCCATTGGCGAACAGCGCCGAAAACAGCCGCGACAGGACCATCGCATCGGCAATGTCGGTGACCGAAAACTCATCGAAGCACAGCACCCAGGCCTGTTCGGCAAGCTGAAGCGCGACCGGCGGGATCGGGTCGTCCTCCTTGACGTCGCCGTTCTTGCGCGCCTGCCGGTGCTTCTGGATGCGGTCCTGCACATCGGCCATGAAGTCGTTGAAATGAACGCGGCGCTTGCGCCTGACCGGCAACAACTCGAAAAACATATCCATCAGCATGGTCTTGCCGCGACCGACGCCGCCATGAATGTAGAGGCCCTTGACGACCTCGCGCGTCTCGCGCTTGCGGGCAAACAGCCAGCCGAGCGCGCTCGACTTGTGCGCCAGCCGCTTGACCGAGATCTCGTCGGTCAGCCGGTCGAGCGCGGCGGCGATGCGCTCCTGCGCAGGATCGCGCTCGATGGCGCCGGTTGCGACCAGATGGTCGTAGCGCTGCCTGACGGTCGCATGGGTCTGGAGGCCGTCACGCAGATGCATCGGTCACGTCGCTGTCTAGGGATAGGCAGCCTACCTTGTAAGCGAAATCGGCAGCCCGTTGGTAGTCTGGCCGTCGAATTTCGAACCGCCCGAGGAATAGAGCCGCGCCAGCGTGCCGCCATTCTCGTCATAGAGCGTCAGCTGCTTGCCGGCGACGTTCCACGATTTGATGCCGTCGATGGGCGGCGGGCAATGCAGCGGCCCGGCGCGGAAGCCGGCGCCGAATTTGGTCTGCGGCGTCGCCACCTTGCAGCTCTGTCCGGACACGCTGGCGTTCCAGACGCCGGCAACGCTCGCAGCGGTAAGGTCGGAGGCTCCGGCCGGCGCCGATCCGTCCGGCGGCAGCGAGGCGACCTGCGCGCCTGCCGGCGCGGTCGGGAATTGCGATGGGTCGGTGGTGCCCGGCGCTGCCGGGGGCGGCAGTTGGCTTCCGCTCACCGTGCCGGCGGGCGCGGGCTGCAGCGGGGCGGGCTGCTGGTCATCCATCGATGAAAAACGCGAGGTCGAACAGCCGCTCGCAACGAGCGCTGCCAGCGATACGGCCATCAGCCCGCTTCTCGAAAAAATCATTCCAACCTCCGTCGGATCCGGCTGGGGGGAAGCCGTCCGCACAATCTCACCCCTCACCAAGATGGAGAAGGTGGCGAAATTTCAACCCGATATGGTTAAAATAGGGTTTGCACCACGAATTGTTGTAAATTTGTCGCAAAATGGCTGGCGGACAAAAGGCATGTCTTCGCTCTAGCGCGGTTCCAACCGGTACATTGGTTGCGAAAGCGGCACCGGAGCCCGCAGCAGGTCGGCGCATCGGCGGTCGAGCGCAACTGCCGGCGCAAAACTGACTGAAGCGCTTGAGGCGCAAGGCCTGGCGCGTGAGCGGTTTCGCGCCTTCCGTCCGGGCGAGCTTTGGGACGTTCCCGAGATCGAGCGCGGCTGAAGTCTGCATTTGGCCGTTTACGGCACTGCCGTTTTAGCCGATGGTCTATCGCAACAGGGGGAACAGATGAAATCAATCTTGGCAGTTTTGATCGCGCTGGTAATTTCGACGCCGGCCGCTTTCGCGGGCGAAATCTCCGATCGCGCCGCTGAAGCCGAAAAGGCACTGCAGGCGGGTGATGGCGTCGGCGCGCTGGACAAATTCCGCAGCGCCGAGGACGCTCTGTGGCAAGCGATGCCGCTTGGCGTGCAAAATGTGAAGCATATCCTGTCGGCCAGCGGGTTCGGCGCCTACGCCGAGCGCCCGAACCATGTCTACAAGCCGGGCGAAGAGATTGTGCTTTATATGGAGCCGGTCGGTTACGGCTACGGCTCGGATGGGCTCGGCAACAACCAGATCGCGCTTTACGTTGACCTTACCGTGCTTTCCCAGTCGGGCGAGAAGCTGGGAACCGTCGAAAAGCTTGGTCGGGTCCAGCTCGCCTCGCGCTCGCATAACCGAGAGATGTTCTTCAAATTAAACGTCTCCCTGGATGGCGTTCCCCCCGGCAAATACCGCGCGGATTTCCTCATGCACGACGAGAACTCGCCAAAGACGGCGCCTTTCACGACCGACTTCGAGATTGCCGAATAGCGCGCCCAGTCGGAAAGAGCCTCGCGGCAACGGAACCAGAGCGCCACAGATGCGTTCTTAAGCCGGCTGCAGGCCAGTCAATTTGCGAGGCATTGTCCATGATCAAATGGATCATCATTCTTCTCATCGTTGCTGCCGCCGCCAGCCTGCTCGGCATGCCGGCGCTGGCCGGTGCCGCCGCCACCGGCGCGCGCGTGCTGATCGGCATCGTTCTCGTCATCTTCCTGCTGATCGTGCTCGGCGTTTTCGCGGTAACCTAGACGCAGCCCACACTGGTAATTCCCGCCCGTTTCCGCCATATAGCGGCGAAACGTACAGGAATTACCTCAGATCATGGCAGGCACTGCCCCCTTCGCCAAGATGAACGGCATCGGCAACGAAATCATCGTCGCCGACATGCGCGGCCGTGCCGATAGGGTCACGGCGGCGTCGGCTGTCGCGCTGAACGCCGATGCGGCGACCAGGTTCGACCAGATCATGGCGATTCACGATTCGCGCACGCCGGGCACCGCCTTTTACATCGACATTTTGAATTCCGACGGCTCGGGCGCGCAGGCCTGCGGGAACGGCATGCGCTGTGTCGTCCAGGCGCTGGCCGCCGAAACCGGCCAGAAGACTTTCACCTTCGAGACCCGCGCCGGCATCCTCAACGCCGTCGAACATGCCGACGGCACCATCTCGGTCGACATGGGCACTCCGCGCTTTGGCTGGCAGGACATTCCGCTGGCCGAGGAATTCCGCGACACCCGCATGATCGAGTTGCAGATCGGCCCCATCGACGCGCCGGTGCTGCATTCGCCTTCGGCTCTCTCGATGGGCAACCCTCACGCTATCTTCTGGGTCGACAACGATGTCTGGTCCTACGAACTCGAGCGTTTCGGCCCGCTGCTCGAAAACCATCCGATCTTCCCCGAGCGCGCCAACATCACCATCGCCCAGGTAACGTCGCCGGAGACGATGATCATCCGCACCTGGGAGCGCGGCGCCGGCCTGACCAGGGCTTGCGGCTCGGCCGCTTGCGCTTCCGTCGTCGCCGCTGCCCGCACCCGGCGCACCGGCCGCAGCGTTACGCTGATGACGCCCGGCGGCGGCTCGCTGCATGTGGAATGGCGCGACGACGACCACGTCATCCTGACCGGCGCTGCCGAATGGGAGTTTTCCGGCAATTTCGATCCGTCGACCGGCACCTGGGCCCGCGACACCGAAAGCGCGGCCTGATGTCTGCACTTGCCGATACCAAGGGCCCCAACTCCCAAGGCATAGACGTCGTCACCTTTGGCTGCCGTCTCAACACCTATGAATCCGAAGTGATGCGCCGCGAGGCCGAAAGCGCAGGTCTCGGCGCGCTCAAAGGCGGCGCCATTATCTTCAACACCTGCGCCGTCACCGCCGAAGCGGTGCGCCAGGCCAGGCAGTCGATCAGAAAGGCCCGCCGCGAAAATCCGGCGGCGCGCATCATCGTCACCGGCTGCGCCGCGCAAACCGAACCGCAGAATTTTGCCGCCATGGACGAGGTCGACCTCGTGCTTGGCAACGAAGAGAAGCTGAAGGCCAACTCCTACCGCGCGCTGCCGGATTTCGGCGTCAACGACAGCGAGAAGGCGCGCGTCAACGACATTTTCTCGGTGCGCGAGACCGCCGGCCACATGGTCGACGCCATTGAGGGCCGGGCACGTGCTTTCGTCCAGGTGCAGAACGGCTGCGACCATCGCTGCACCTTCTGCATCATCCCCTATGGCCGCGGCAACTCACGCTCGGTGCCGATGGGCGCCGTGGTCGAGCAGGTCAAGCGTCTGGCCGGCAACGGCTATGCCGAGATCGTGCTGACCGGCGTCGACATGACCAGCTTCGGCGCCGGCCTGCCGGGCGCGCCGAAGCTGGGAAAGCTGGTGAAGACCATCCTGAAGCAGGTGCCTGATGTGAAGCGGCTGCGGCTGTCCTCAATCGATTCGATCGAGGCGGATGATGATCTGCTCGACGCCATCGCCACCGAACCCAGGCTGATGCCGCATCTGCATCTGTCGCTGCAATCAGGTGACGACATGATCCTGAAGCGCATGAAGCGCAGGCATTTGCGCGACCAGTCGATCCGCTTCTGCGAGGATGTGCGCAAGCTGCGCCCCGAAATCGTCTTCGGCGCCGACATCATCGCCGGCTTCCCGACCGAGACCGAGGAAATGTTCGAGAATTCGACAAAAATTGTCGAGGAGTGCGGGCTGACTCATCTGCATGTATTTCCGTTTTCACCGCGCGAAGGCACGCCCGCCGCGCGCATGCCGCAAGTCCGCCGCGAACTGGTCAAGCAGCGGGCGGCCCGGCTGCGCGCCGTCGGCGAGGCCGCCTATCGCCGCCATTTGTCATCACTCCCGGGAACGCGCCAGTCGATCCTGGTCGAGCGCGACGGCCTCGGCCGCACCGAAGGGTTCACGCTTGCGGCGCTCGACACGGGCGCGCCGGGCGAGATCGTCGAGGCAGACATCACCGGCCATGACGGCGCGCGCCTGATAGCAGCCCCGCTCACTGCCCGCGCCGCCTGAGACGATTGAAGCATGGCCGGTTTTTTCAAGAACATATTTTCGTTCGGCAAGAAGGAAGTCGTCGAGGAGCGCATCGACGAAACCGCTCCCCTGCCGCCGATCAAATGGGATGCGCTTGAGGCGCTGAAGCCGGCGGCCGAGCAGGTCGTTCCGGAGTTCTTGAAGCGCGAGGAGCCCGAGCCGCCGACGCCCCACCCTCCCCTCGATGGGGAGGGTCGCCACGAAGTGGCGGGGAGGGGTGAGAGCGCCGACGCCGGCGCCACTCACCCCCACCCCCAAGCTTCGCTTGGGACCTCCCCCATCGAGGGGGAGGTAAAGCCTGCGCCGCAGNAGCGCCGACGCCGGCGCCACTCACCCCCACCCCCAAGCTTCGCTTGGGACCTCCCCCATCGAGGGGGAGGTAAAGCCTGCGCCGCAGTCGGCGCCAGAAGAACCGAAGCCCGAACCCGCGCCGACCATCCCGCCCGCGCCGGAACCGGTCGTCCCATCCGAGCCGGAACCGTTGCCGGAGCCCGCGCCGGTAGAAGAACCGCAGCCTGAGCCGGAGATACCCGAGCCGCCTGCACCGGAAGAAGTTCCTGCGCCGCCAGCCGTTCCGGAGCCGGCTCCCGAGCCGCAGCCCCAAGAAGTGCCGCCGGCGCCGGCCGAGCCGGAGATCGAACCATCGCGTCCGGAACCGCAGCTGGAGCCCGCTCCCGTCGAAGTGCCGACGCCTGCCGAGACTCCAGCAGAACCGGCCGCCCCGATCGAAGTGCCGCAACCGTCCGCGCCTCCCGCACAGCCTACCTCAGAGGTCAGCGCCGCCCCTCATCCGCCTGCCGGCACCTTCTCCCCGTATAGCCACGGGGAGAAGGACGAGGCGCCCCACCCTCCCCTCGATGGGGAGGGTCGACGCGAAGCGGCGGGGTGGGGTGATGGCGCCGACGCCAGCGCAAATCACCCCCACCCCCAAGCTTCGCTTGGGACCTCCCCCATCAAGGGGGAGGTAAAGCGCACGTCGGTTGAAGCTGTACCCGCGCCGGTCGAAGCCAAGACCATCGTTGCCGAGCTAGCGCCCGCGCCGGCCCCGCAACCTTCGCCACAGTCAAAACCAGCTCCCGGCAAAGTCACCGTCACCAAAAAGGTCGAGCAGAAAGCCGAGCCGCAAAAGGCGCCCGAACCGGCGCCGCGACGCTCCTGGTTCCAGCGCATGCGCGACGGGCTTGCCCGCTCCTCGAAAGAACTCACCGGCAACATTGCCGGCGTCTTCACCAAGCGAAAGCTCGACGAAGAGACGCTACAGGACCTCGAAGACGTGCTGATCCGCGCCGATCTCGGCATGGAAACAGCCTTGCGCGTCACCGATGCGCTCGCCGCCAGCCGCTATGGCAAGGATGTCTCCGACGCGGATGTCCGCACCATCATGGCGGCCGAGGTGGAGAAGGTGCTGGCCCATGTCGCCATGCCGCTGGAGCTCGACCTGTCGCACAAGCCGCATGTCATTCTGGTGGTCGGCGTCAACGGCACCGGCAAGACCACGACCATCGGCAAGCTCGCCGCCAAACTGACCGATGGTGGCCTGTCGGTGATGCTGGCCGCCGGCGACACGTTTCGCGCTGCAGCCATCGAGCAGCTGAAGATCTGGGGCGAGAGGACGAAGTCGCCGGTCATCGCCTCGAAGATAGGCGCGGATGCCGCCGGCCTCGCCTACGACGCTTTCGAACGCGCCAAGGAGGCCGGCTCCGACGTGCTGATCATCGACACCGCCGGCCGGCTGCAAAACAAGACCGAACTGATGGCGGAGCTGGAAAAGATCGTGCGCGTGCTGGGCAAGCTCGATCCGGAAGCGCCGCATACCGTGCTGCAGACGGTCGACGCCACCACCGGCCAGAATGCGCTCAATCAGGTCGAGATCTTCCGCAATGTCGCCGGCGTCAACGGCCTGGTGATGACCAAGCTGGACGGCACGGCGCGCGGCGGTATTCTGGTCGCGATCGCGGCAAAGCACAAACTGCCGGTCTACTTCATCGGCGTCGGCGAACAGGTCGACGACCTCGAACCATTCTCGGCCAGCGAATTCGCCAGGGCGATCGCGGGCGTAGCGTAAAAAGCACGATCCCGAAGAGCTGCAGGCTTTTTTGGACAAGATCATGCGTCAGAAGGAAGTCATGAACCCTCCCATCCTCGAACGCGACCCGTCCGACCCGCGAAAGAAGAAAGAAAGCGTCAATCCGCTGCTCAAGCTGGTGCTGGAACTCGGGCCGCTGATGGTGTTCTTCTTCGCCAATGCACGCGGCGCCTGGCTGGTGCAGAAATTTCCTGTCCTGGCCGAATTCGGCGGGCCGATCTTCGTCGCCACCGGCCTGTTCATGGCGGCGACGGCGATCGCGCTGATCGCCTCCTGGCTGCTGCTGCGCACCTTGCCGATCATGCCGATGGTCTCGGGCGTCGTCGTCTTCATCTTCGGCGCGCTGACGCTCTATCTGCAGGACGACGTGTTCATCAAGATGAAGCCGACCATCGTCAACACCCTGTTCGGCGGCGTGCTGCTCGGCGGTCTGTATTTCGGCCGATCGCTGCTCGGCTATGTCTTCGATTCGGCCTTTCGCCTCGATGCCGAAGGCTGGCGCAAGCTGACTTTCCGCTGGGGCCTGTTCTTCCTGTTCCTGGCTCTTGCCAATGAAGTGGTGTGGCGGAATTTTTCCACCGACTTCTGGGTTACCTTCAAGGTCTGGGGCATCATGCCGATCACCCTGTTGTTCACCTTCAGCCAGATGCCGCTGATCCTGCACCATTCGATCGAGGATAAGGCCGAGAAGGTGGAAGAAGCCGGCAAGTAGAGCAATTCCAGGAAAAGTGTGAAGCGGTTTTCCGTCCGGAATTGCGTCCGAATAAACGGAGACGGCCATGGAATTCGTCACCACGCGCGACGAGCTGAGGACGATCTACAAGACCCCGCGGCCGACCGACGCCTCAATGCGCAAGGAACTCCGGGCGCTTGACGGCCACTGCCGCTCCTTCATCGGCAAGAGCCCTTTCGTGCTGATCGGTTCTTCCGACGGCGCCGGCAATGCCGACGTGACGCCGAAAGGCGACAGGCCGGGCTTTGCCCTTGTCCTCGACGACAGGACCATCGCCATTCCCGACCGGCCCGGCAACAACCGGCTGGACACGCTGGAAAACATCCTGCTCAACCCTTCGGTCGGGCTGCTTTTTCTCATCCCCGGCATGAACGAGACGCTGCGCATCAATGGCGACGCCCGCATAACCGTCGATGCCGGTTTGCGCGAGCGCCTCGCCGTCGACGGCAAGCAACCGCAAAGCGTCGTCGTGGTGAGCGTCAAGGCCGCTTACATGCACTGCGCCAAGGCCTTCATGCGCTCCGAATTGTGGAAGCCGGACAGCTGGCACGACCGCGCGACGTTGCCGACGCTCGGTCAGATCCTGTCCGATCAGATGGCGCATGCCGAAACTGCCGACGATTTCGACCGCTCGCTGGACGAAGCCTACAGCAAGACCCTGTGGTAGATTTCGGGTACGATTCGCCATTGCGGTCCTTTGCCGGTTTTCGCTAGCCCTGTTTGCCCTTGATCGAACTCCTCGCCATCTCCGGCAGCCTGCGCGCCGCCTCGACCAATTCGGCGCTGCTGGCGGCGCTGTCCGCGAACGCGCCTTCGGATTGCCGCGTAACTGTCTATGACGGGCTCGGCCTGCTGCCGATCTTCAACCCGGATGACGAAGGCGAGCGCACACCGGCTGAGGCCATGCGGCTGATCGAGGCCGTCACCAGCGCCGACGGCATCATCCTCTCCTGCCCCGAATATGCCCATGGCGTGCCCGGCGGCATGAAAAACGCGCTCGACTGGCTGGTCTCGCGCGACGCCGCAGTAGCCAAGCCCGCCATGCTGGCCCACGCCTCCGCGCGCTCGCTCTACGCCCGCGCCGCGCTGGCCGAGATCATGCGCACCATGTCGTTCGCGCTTTGTGAGAATGCGGTTCTGGAGATTGCCTTGCTCGGCAAGAAACCGCCGGAGATAGAAGCGATCCTAGGAGAGGACGAGAACCTGCGGGCCATGCGCGAAGCGGTGCAGGTTTTCGCGAGTTTTATACGCGCAAACGTTGCCTCGTCATCCTAGGGCGGAGCAAGGAGCGAAGCGACGCGGCGCAGACCCTAGGATGACGAACGAAAGGGTGCGGCGCACCCCAACGTGCCGCAGTGCTACCCCTTCCGCAACGTCTCGACATCGGTCACACCGACATACCAGTCGCGCGCGTTGACCTCTTCGAACACCACCCAGACGTCGTCATTGCTAAGCCCGGTGGCGTCCATGATGGCCGCCGTGACCTTTTTGGCAATGTCGGCCTTCTTGCCAGCGGGATCAGCGGCGATCACTTCCTTGACGATGCGGATGTTGACGAATGGCATGATGTCCTCCCTTGAATTGTGTCTGATACCGCCGCGCCGCGGCTCCGAAATCCGCTCCGGCGAACCGCTTGGCGGTGGTTCCGGCGGCCGCAGCGCAACAGGCGCCGCCGGCAGGCGCAGAAACGCCATCAAGGCCGCCAGAGAAGCGTTTGCAGCAGCCTCAATACGTCTTCGCCCCGTTCACCATCAGCCGCACCATGTAGAGCGACGTGGTGCCGGCGATGTAGAGGCAGTTCAGCTTGTTGCCGCCGAACACGCAATTGGCGGTCACTTCCGGCACCTTGACCTTGCCGATCAGCGTGCCGTCGGGATCGTAGCAATGGATGCCGTCGGCGGCACTGGTCCAGATGCGGCCGGCCTCGTCGAGCCGGAAGCCGTCGAATAGGCCGGCCGTGCAGTCAGCGAACACCTTCCCGCCCGAGACCTTCTTGCCGTGCTTGCCGACGTTGAAGACCCGCATATGCGCGGGGTTCTGCGCGCCATGGGTGCGGCCGGTGTCGACGACATAGAGCTGGCTTTCATCCAGTGAAAAGGCAAGCCCGTTCGGCCGGACCATGTCGGTGATGACGGCCTCGACCTCGCCCGTATCCGGATCGACCCGGTAGACATTGCAAGCGCCGATCTCGCTTTCGGCCTTGTCGCCCTCATAGTCGGTGTCGATGCCGTAGCTCGGATCGGTGAACCAGATCGAGCCGTCGGATTTCACGACCGCGTCATTGGGCGAATTCAGCCGCTTGCCTTTCCATTCGGCCGCGATGGTGGTGACGGAACCGTCATGCTCGGTGCGGCTGACGCGGCGGCCGGAATGCTCGCACGTCACCAGTCGGCCCTGGCGGTCGACGGTGTTGCCGTTGGAATTGCCGGAGGGCTGACGGAAGACGCTGACATTGCCGTCGGTCTCGTCATAGCGCAGCATGCGGTTGTTGGGGATGTCGGACCAGACGACATAGCGGCCGGCGGCGAACCAGGCCGGCCCTTCCGCCCACTGACATCCGGTAAACAGCTTTTCCACCTGGGCGTTGCCGTTGAACAGCCGCGCGAAACGCGGATCCAGAATTTCGTAATAGTCTGCGGTCGCCATGCATTTCCTCCGGGCATCACGTGACGCGCGGATCAAGCCAGCCTGCGGGCGCGATGGCAAGGTGGCGCAGGCGCAATTTGTAAGACAAAAGGTGCCCGGCCGGCATGGCCCGCCAGCCTGTCCGGCCGTTTATGGTGCTGTAGCGCTGTATTAACCCGCTATGCGCCCTGTGCAATGGTGCATTGCAACATCTTCTTTTTGCATCGCACCATTCCTATGTCATGGTGCGAACGACCAAGGGAGGAACAAATTCACCGCTGATATGCGGCACGAAAGGACCCTTGCTATGGCTTTTGACAACCTCTTCTCCCGCGCGCGCTCCTCGATGGCCAAGCGCCGCCACTACAACCGCCTCGTCGCGGAAATCGAAAACCTGACGAGCCGCGATCTGGCCGACCTGCGCGCCGACCGCTCGGAAATGCTCTACCAGGTCCACAGGCAGATCTACGGCTGAGCATTTCAGACCTCAGCGGGGCACCGCCCCCTCACCCGGATTGCCAAACCGAATTGCATGAGCAATTCGGGCAATCCGACCTCTCCCCCCGGGGAGAGGAGCTAGCCTGTGCCGATGCTTCCCTCTTCTCCCCCACGGGGAGGAGGGGGCCGCGTAGCGGCCCGATGAGGGGGCATGGCGCCAACGTCAGCCCGGTGCCGCGAGCGCCTTTTCAATCTGCGGCAACAGAACATCCCTCGCCGACTCCCCTGTCAGCGGCCCGACATGCTTGTAGGCAATCTTGCCGTCCTTGCCGATGACGAAGGTTTCCGGCACGCCGTAGACGCCCCAGTCGATGGCCGTGCGGCCGGCCTCGTCGACACCTATCGCCTGGAACGGATTGCCGAGATCACCAAGGAACCGGCGCGCGTTTTGCGCTTGGTCCTTGTAGTTTAGCGCGGCCATGACGAAGCGCTTGTCCTGCGACAGCTGCAAGAGCACCGGATGCTCTTCCCGGCACGGCGCGCACCACGATGCAAAGACGTTGACCAGCGTTACCTTGCCGGCGAAGGCTTTCGAATCCAGCCCGGGCAGGTTTGACCCTTCCAGCGCCGGCAGGTTGGTCTGCGGCGCCGGCAGGCCGATCAGCGCCGACGGCACTGCCGCCTCATCGCGTCCCGACAAAAGCTGCGACAGGAACAATCCGGCGAGGCCGAGAAAAACCAGCAGCGGCAACAGCACGATCAGGCGGCGGCGCGGCGACGCCGGCGTTTCGCTTTCCGTGCTCATGGCTTGCTGGCCCCAGTGCTGGCCCCAGTACCGGCTTTGTCCGAGCGACGCCGCACGCCGGCCGCTTCGAGGTCTGCCAGTTCGCGCTTGCGGGTCCGCTGGTCGAGCAGGATCCAGCCGATCAGCCCGGCCAGCACGATCACCGTGATGCCATAGGCGGCCGCGACATAGAGTGCGTGTGCACTCATGCGCTTCGCTCCCCTTCCACCGTCACTTCGTCGTGCTCGATCATGGCCTTCCCATAGCTTTGCGGCTTTCTTAGCTTTGCGGCTGGGGCTTCGCAATTGATCGTCGCGCCGCAGCGGTCATATCAATCCGTTCCATGCCGCAGCGCCAGTGCTGCCGCCACCGGACCCAGCACGGCAAGAAACAGCGTCAGCGCGGCAAGAATGAGGAAGGGCTGCAGGAACGGATCAGGATCGGCCACCGCGCCGTAGCTCGCCGACACCCCGAAGATCAGCACCGGGATCGTCAGCGGCAGCACCAGCACCGAGATCAGCAGCCCGCCACGCGGCAGCGCCACCGCCACCGCCGCGCCGACCGCGCCGATGAAAGTGATCGCCGGCGTGCCGACCAGCAGCGTGAGCGCGGTGGCGCCGATGCTGAGCGGCTCCATGTTCATGAACAGGCTCAGCAGAGGTGCCGCAACCACCAGCGGCAGAACGCTGCCCGCCCAATGCGCCAGGCACTTCACCAGCACCGTCAACGCCAGCATGTGGCGGTCATTGCCCAGCACCAGAAGATCGAGCGACCCGTCTTCGCGATCGGCCTGAAACAGCCGGTCGAGGCCGAGCAGGCAGGCGAGCAGAGCGCCGATCCAAAGGATCGCCGGACCGATGCGGGCGAGCAGCTTCAGGTCCGGTCCGACACCGAAGGGGATGGTGGCGATGACGGCGAGGAAGAAGATGACGCCGGTGAGCGCTCCGCCGCCGGCGCGGACGGAGAGGCGGATGTCGCGCAGGAAGAGGGCTAGCATTGCCAAGCCGCGCCTGCGGTTTGATCGCCATCTTGCCGAAGGTGGCGTTCCTTCACACCCCCCTCTGTCCTCCCGGACATCTCCCCCGCAAGGGGGGAGATTGGCAGCTCCACTGCTGACGCCTCTTTTTCAATGCCGGTGATTGGCGAAAGCCGGCATGACATCTGATCTCCCCCCCTGCGGGGGAGATGCCCGGCAGGGCAGAGGGGGGTGGGCGGGAATGCCGACATCACCCTGTTGCTCCCATCCTCAATTCCTTCGCCCCATCCAATCCGAGCGGCAAATGCGTCGCCGCGACAATGATTCCACCTTCTGCGCAATGCCTCGTCATCAGCCCCGCAAACCGCGCCTCCGAAGCCTTGTCCAGCCCGGCCGTCGGCTCATCCAGCAGCCACAGCGGCTTATGACTGACCAGCAATTTCGCAATTGCCGCGCGCCGCCTTTGCCCGGTCGACAGATAGCCGAAAGGCAGATGGCCGATGCCGCCGAGACCAACCGTCTCCAGCGCCTCTTCGACACCCGACTGCCCATCGCCGTTGAAATCGCGCCAGAAGCGCAGATTCTCCGCCACGCTGAGCGCCGTCTTCATTGCATTGAGGTGGCCGAGATAGTGGACCGCCGAAGCGATCGTCGGAAACGTCTCGCCGCCGCCCTCGATGCGCACGTCGCCTTGCGCCTTCGGCAGCAGCCCGGCGATGACCCTGAGCAGCGTCGATTTGCCCGAACCGTTCGGCCCGGTGACGACCAGCACCTGGCCCTTGTCGAGCGCAAAACCGATGCCGGAAAAGACCGTCTCGCCGCCGCGTTCGCCGCCCAGATTTTCGGCAATCAGCCGCATGCCTGCCCGTCCCGAAAACTTTACCGCGCGATAGCTGCCGCATCGCACAAATTTGCTCCGCAACTGTCTAGAACTATTCCAGAAAATTCTCTATATGCGGGACATCCGTGCCAGCGGTCGGCACGGGAACAGAATTTGCGCCGAACCAGCGCACGCGCCGCCTTGAACGGCTCGGGTTGGCTGGGAACGGACAGCGGAAATGGCCGTACCCGCACCTTTGCGCGTGATTGCATGCCCATCGGCGTCCGTTCCCTTTCAGGCTGAACAGACAAGGACGGACCGCACGTGTCAAAATCCCTCGACAGTTTCAATTGCCGCCGCACCCTCACCGTGGGTGGCGCGGACTATGTCTATTACAATCTGGTCGAGGCCGAGAGGAACGGCCTCACCGGCATTGCCCATCTGCCTTATTCGATGAAGGTGCTGCTGGAAAACCTTTTGCGCAATGAAGACGGCCGCTCCGTCACCAAGGACTCTATCCAGGCTGTGGCCGGCTGGCTGACGGACAAGGGCACCGCCGGCGTCGAGATCGCCTATCGCCCGGCGCGTGTCCTGATGCAGGATTTCACCGGCGTCCCGGCGGTGGTCGACCTTGCCGCCATGCGCGACGGCCTCAAGGCGCTCGGCGGGGATCCGCAGAAGATCAATCCGCTGGTGCCGGTCGACCTCGTCATCGACCACTCCGTCATCGTCGACGAATTCGGCACGCCACTGGCCTTTGCCAGGAATGTCGAGCTCGAATATGAGCGCAACGAAGAGCGCTATAAATTCCTGAAATGGGGCCAGCAGGCGTTCCGCAATTTTCGCGTCGTGCCGCCCGGCACCGGCATCTGCCATCAGGTCAACCTCGAATATCTCGGTCAGGTCGTCTGGACCAACACGGAAGACGGCGAAACGACCGCCTATCCCGACACCTGCGTCGGCACCGATTCGCACACCACCATGATCAATGGCCTTGGCGTGCTCGGCTGGGGCGTCGGCGGTATCGAGGCCGAGGCGGCGATGCTCGGCCAGCCGGTTTCCATGCTGTTGCCCGAAGTCATCGGCTTCCGCCTTACCGGCAAACTCAGGGAAGGCATCACCGCCACTGACCTGGTGCTGACCGTCACCCAGATGCTGCGCAAGAAGGGCGTCGTCGGCAAGTTCGTCGAGTTCTTCGGCCCGGGCCTGTCCAACATGACGCTGGCCGACCGCGCCACGATCGGCAACATGGCGCCCGAATATGGCGCCACCTGCGGCTTCTTCCCGGTCGACGGCGAGACCATCCGCTACCTCACAATGTCGGGCCGCGAGGAAAGCCGCATCGCCCTGGTCGAGGCCTATTCCAAGGCGCAAGGCATGTGGCGTGACGCCGGCTCGGCCGACCCTGTCTTCACTGACCTGCTCGAACTCGAGCTCGACAGCGTCGTGCCGTCGATGGCAGGTCCCAAGCGCCCCGAAGGCCGCGTTCCGCTCGAAGGCATTCCGGCCGGCTTCGCAAAGGCGATGGAAACCGAGTACAAGAAGGCTGCCGAAATCCACAAGCGCTATGCCGTCGAAGGCACCGACCATGATCTCGGTCATGGCGATGTCGTCATTGCCGCCATCACGTCCTGCACCAACACCTCCAACCCGAGCGTGCTGATCGGCGCCGGCCTCTTGGCGCGCAACGCCAACCGGCTCGGCCTCAAGCAGAAGCCGTGGGTGAAGACCTCGCTGGCGCCGGGCAGCCAGGTGGTCGCCGAATATCTGGAAAAGTCCGGCCTGCAGAAGGAGCTCGACCAGATCGGCTTCAACCTGGTTGGTTTCGGCTGCACCACCTGCATCGGCAATTCGGGCCCGTTGCCAGCGCCGATCTCCAAGACCATCAACGATAAGGGCCTGATCGCCGCCGCGGTGCTCTCCGGCAACCGCAATTTCGAAGGCCGCGTTTCGCCTGACGTGCAGGCGAACTATCTGGCGTCGCCGCCGCTGGTGGTAGCCCATGCTTTGGCCGGCACCGTCACCAAGGACCTGACCACCGAGCCACTCGGCGAAGGCCGTGACGGCAAGCCGGTCTATCTCAGGGATATCTGGCCGAGTTCGGCCGAGATCCAGGAGTTCATCGAGAAGAACGTCACACGTGAGCTGTTCGCCCGCAAATATGCCGACGTCTTCAAGGGCGACGAATACTGGCAGAACGTCAAGGCGCCGGAAGGCCAGACCTATGCCTGGGACGACAACTCGACCTATGTGCAGAACCCGCCCTATTTCGCCGGCATGACCTCCGGTTTCGGCAAGATCGGCGACATCAAGGGCGCGCGCGTGCTCGGCCTGTTCGGCGACAAGATCACCACCGATCACATCTCACCGGCGGGTTCGATCAAGGCCGCTTCCCCGGCCGGCAAATACCTCACCGACCATGGCGTCGGCGTTGCCGACTTCAACCAGTACGGCACAAGGCGCGGCAACCATGAGGTGATGATGCGCGGCACCTTCGCCAACATCCGCATCCGCAACCATATGCTGGGCGAGAACGGCCGCGAGGGCGGCTACACCATCCACTACCCGTCGAAGGAAGAGGAATCGATCTACGACGCGGCGATGAGGTACAAAAAGGAAGGCGTGCCGCTGGTCATCTTCGCCGGCGTCGAATACGGCAACGGCTCCTCCCGCGACTGGGCAGCTAAAGGAACGAATCTCCTCGGTGTCCGTGCCGTCATCGCCCAGTCCTTCGAGCGCATCCATCGCTCCAACCTGGTCGGCATGGGCGTCATCCCCTTCGTCTTCGAGGAAGGCACCTCATGGGCCTCGCTCAACCTCAAGGGTGACGAGCTGGTCGAGATCGACGGCATAAGCACCATCAAGCCACGCCAGACGATGATCGCCAAGGTGACCTATGGCGACGGCACCGTGAAGAACGTGCCGATCATCTGCCGCATCGATACGCTGGACGAACTCGACTACTTCAAGAATGGCGGCATTTTGCAATACGTGCTGCGCGATCTGGCCGCGTAGCGGCCAGGGCTTAGGCAGTAGGGATTGGGCGGTAGCGGGGAACGACATCCCCTACTCCCTACTCCCTACTCCCTACTCCCTACTCCCTACTCCCTACTCCCTACTCCCTACTCCCTACTCCCTACTCCCTACTCCCTACTCCCAGTCTTTCCAAAGCATTGCCCGACCCGATCGAAGCCCCGCCCTGTACGACAGGAGTAAAAACCGGCTGGGCTCAGCAAGATCTGCCCCACGCTCCTGATGCCATGCTCCCGATCGAACCGGGCGGTGAAGTGCTCCCCCTGTGATGGCCATACCCATGGTTGCGGCAGCAAAAATTTCACCGCAACGTGACTTCCCGTTGACTGTCGCTTCTGCCACAAATCTGGGCAACCAGAACAAGGCCGGCGTCACCGGCGGGAATCGGAACGATCATGGCACCTCGACACCCTCTGCGGCTTGCGGCTTTTGCGCTGGCCTTCTCGGCGCTTGCCGGGACCGGGTTCGCCGAGGAATCGGGAACGACCCAGACCGACAAACCGCAGATTGACAGGCCCTTGGGCGTGGTCGAGCTGTTCACCAGCCAGGGCTGCAATTCCTGCCCGCCGGCGGACGCGTTCTTTGCCGAGCTGGCGGCCAAGGACAACGTCGTCGCGCTCGCCTACCACGTCAATTACTGGGACTATCTCGGCTGGCAGGACACGCTGAGCAGCAAGGACAATACTGACCGGCAATATGACTATATGCGCGCCTTCGGCACCCGCTCCGTCTACACGCCGCAAGCCGTCATCAATGGTCGCAGCCATGTCAACGGCGCCAGCCGCAAGGAGGTCGACGGCGCGCTTGCCCGCATGGAGAAATCCGGTGAAGGCATGCGGGTCAGCGTCAAGGTCAGCCGCACCAGCGATCGCGTCATGATCGATGCCGGCGACGCCGGTAGCGGCCCCAGCGACGCCCATGTCGTCATCGTCTATTTCGAACCACCGCAGACGGTGACCATCGCCAAGGGCGAGAACACCGGCCGCAGCATGACCTACTGGAACGCCGTCACCGGCATCCAGACCGCCGGCATGTGGCACGGCAAGGCGCAGCGCTACGAGTTGCCGATGACCGAGATCGCCAAGAAAGGCGGCTGCGCCGTGCTGCTGCAATCGGTCGGCAAGGACGGCCTGCCGGGGCCTATTCTGGGCGCGGCGTTTATTCACAAGCCTTAAGAGGCCCCCTCATCCGGCCGCTCTCGGCCACCTTCTCCCCGAGGGGAGAAGAGGCTGAATCAGCGCTGGCGCGAACTCCTCTCCGCTCGGGGGAGGTCGGATTGGCCCGAATTGCTGTTGCAATTCGGCTGGCAATCCGGGTGAGGGGATGCGCCCGCAAACTGGGCACCGCAGCTCCAGCAAATTCTTCAAGCAGCCAAAAACAAAAAAACCGACGTCAGCTTGCTTCTGACGTCGGTCATTTAGGTTTTGGGATCGTCGCACCCGGTCTCTCCCTGAGGAAAGTCCGAGGTTGGTTCGATCCGACGCAGACCCGTGGGCGGGGGGCTTGGGGTTTACGAGCCGGTGCCGGACCGAACCGTCTCAGGCAACGCCGGTAAATTCGTCGGACATTGGGGCATGAGCGCGGATAAAAAATGGCGGAAATGTGGCGAGGCATCACCAATTCAAACACCGCGTTTTATAAAAGTGACTGGACGTTGCGAAAACAGCGCAGTCCCGGGATGGTTAGCCGGGCCTTGCAATTCCCCGGCGAACACGCCAACTTCTGCAAGCGATATTCATTTTCAAAGGGATCGCGGGATGACCGATCGCAGCGGTGGGACGGAGGATGGGGACGCATCCGCAATATTGATCCCGCTGCACGAGGCGCGACGCGAACGCCTCGACCAGCCGGTCCGTTTCGACCGGCGTGAACTCGACGAGATCCTGAGGCTGTACGGACGCATGGTCGCCGCCAACGAATGGCGCGACTATGCCATCGATCATCTGTCTGATCGGGCTGTGTTTTCAGTCTTCCGCCGGGCCAGCGAAGTGCCGCTGTTCCAGATCGTCAAGGATCCGAAACTGGCACGCCGGCAAGGCGCCTTCGCCGTCATCGCCGCCGGCGGCCGAATCCTCAAGCGCGGCCAGGAACTCGGTCGCGTGCTCAACGTCTTCGATGCTAAGCTGAAGATTGTCCAGGCCTAATTGAGAATTGGGGAATTGAAGAACTGAAGAATTGAAGAAAGAGGATGTAACGGTCGAAATACCGCCGGGTTTGTTCTCAGCTATTCAAATCCTCAATTCTTCAGTTCTTCAACTCCTCAATTCCCCCTCCTCAGGCTCTCACGAAACTTCCGCTCCGGCAGCGAATGCGGATCGGGCGGAACCGTTACGCCGCCATTCAGCGACAGCTGCATGAACACCGTGTCAAGCCAGCGCCCATGCTTGTAGCCGGAGCCTTCCAGGCGACCGGAATGGCGAAAGCCGAGCTTTTCATGCAGCCGCACCGAGGCGCTGTCTGGATGGCCGTCGCCGATCACCGCGACGATCTGGCGAAAGCCCGCCATACGGCAGGCTTCAATCAGCGCCTGCATCAGCAGCAGCCCGACGCCCTGGCCCTTCGCATCAGGCGCGACATAGACGGAATCCTCTACGATGAAGCGGTAGGCCGGGCGCGGCCGGAACGCGCCGGCATAGGCGTAGCCGAGCAGCGCGCCATCTCGTTCCGCCACCAGATAGGGAAAGCCCCCCGCCGTCAGGCTGTCGAAGCGCCCACCCATCTCAGTGCGGCTGGGCGGCTCCAGCTCATAGCTCGCGGTGCCATGCGTCACGGCATCGCCGTAGATCTCGGTGATTCGGCCGAGGTCGCCTTCCAAGGCCGTGCGGATGGAAATAGTGCTCATGATTTATGCAGACGATTCATCTGCCTCCATGACAGCAAAGGCCGGCACAAAAGAAAAGGGCGGCCGTTGGCCGCCCTCTTGATATCAGCTGGTCCAGTTGCCTGATGGGAAGACCGCCTAGCGGCGATCGCCCATGAACTGCAGCAGGAACATGAACAGGTTGATGAAGTCGAGATATAGCCTCAACGCGCCCATGATCGCCTTGCGGCCGGCAACGTCGGCCTGATCGCCTTCGTAGTACATTTCCTTGATGGTCTGCGTGTCATAGGCGGTGAGCCCGGCGAAGATCAGCACGCCGATCGCCGAGATGGCGAAGCCGAGCGCCGACGATTGCAGGAAGATGTTGATCAGCATGGCGATCACTAGGCCGACCACGCCCATGACCAGGAACGAGCCGAACGCCGAAAGGTCGCGCTTGGTCGTGTAGCCGTAGAGCGACAGCGCGCCGAAGGCGGCCGCCGTGGCAAAGAAGGTCTGAGTGATCGAGGCGCCGGTGTAGACCAGGAAGATGGTCGACAGCGACAGGCCGACCAGGCCCGAATAGACCCAGAAGGTGGTTTGCGCCGCGGCCACGCTCATCGACTGGATCCTGAACGACAGGAAGAAGACGGCGGCGAGCGGAGCCAGGATGACCACCCAGCGGAAGGCGCTGGCATAGATCAGCGTGCCGAAAGCGGTCAGCTGTCCGTCGCCGGTGACGGCGAGCTGGAAAGCGCCCCAGGCGGCGACGCCGGTGATGAGGAGGCCAAGCCCCATCAAATTGTAGACCTTGAGCATGTAAGTGCGCAGGCCTTGGTCGATGTCGGCGCGCGCGCCCGGCACGGCCGAAGTCTGGTAGTTGCGAATGGGCTCAGCCATTGGAATCCTCTGTTGCTTCTGCCCCGTACGGTGTCAGGCCCTTTCGGACCTGGGCGCCGCTGGCGGGGCTCCAGCATGCCTGTGGCGAAATATGATGGTTCTTGACGTCAAGAACAAGACCGTAACAGGCTGCAACGCTTGGTGAATCGCAGGAAGCCGGTTTTCTTGGGCTTCCATGACTGCACATTACCAAGATTTAATCGGAAACGGCAGATTCGGCCAACCTTGCCGTTTTGGGCCTAGAGGTCGCGCAGCACCGGCGCCGCCTTGTGCCCGAGCACCCGCCAGGTGCCGGCAAGGCCGATGCCGACCGTGATCACCAGCGCAAACACCAAGGTCGCCACTGCCACCTCCGGCATGAAATGCGACGGCAACGTCATGATGCGGGCAACGATGTACCAGGCGGCGATGCCGCCGGCAGCCAACGCAAACACCGCGGTGGCCAGGCCGATCAGCATGTATTCCAGCGAAAACGCCGCGATCAGCGTGCGCCTCGTGGCGCCCAACGTCTTCAGCACCACGGCATCGTGTATGCGGGCGCGGTTTCCCGCGGCGAGCGCGCCGGCCAGCACCAGCACCGAAGCGATCAGCGCCACGCCGGCCGCGGCCCGGATCGCCGTGCCGAGCTGGCCGACCAGCCGGTTGACGACGTCGAGCGCGTCCTTGACCCGAACTGTCGTCACCGCCGGGAAGGCGCGGGTGACGGCGTTGAGCAGGCGGGCATCCTCTGCTGCCGTGGCATCCTTTTCGGTCAGCGTCGCCAGCCAGCCATGCGGGGCGCCGGCAAAGGTGCTGGGCGAGAACACCATGACGAAATTGATGCCCATCGTCTCCCATTGCACCTCTCGGAAATTGGCGATCCTGGCCGCTACATTGCGTCCGAGCACATTGACGGTGACGGTATCGCCGAGCTTCAGGCCGAGCGCCTTGCCTTCATCGTTGGAGAACGAGACCAGCGGTTCGCCGCTGTAGTTCTCCGGCCACCAGTTGCCCTCGGTCAGTGTCGCATTGGCCGGCTGTTTGGCGTCGTAGGTCAGGCCGCGATCGCCGCGCAGCACCCAGGCGCCTTCCGATGGCACATTGGCCTTGTCGACACTAACGCCGTTCAGCGCCATCACCCGGCCGCGCAGCATCGGCACCTTGACCAACGTTCCCTTCGGCGCCTCTTTGCCGATCAATGTCGAGAAGGCATCGACCTCGCTATTCTGGATGTCGACGAAGAAGAAATTCGGCGCTCGTTCCGGCAGACTGCCGGAGATCTGCTGCCTGATATTGCCGTCGATCAGCGCCAGCGTCACCAAAAGCGTCAGCCCGAGGCCCAGCGACAGCACGACGGACGGCGTCAGCGCGCCGGGCCGGTGGATGTTGCCGATGGCGAGCCTGAGCGCGACCGAGCGCACACGCGGGCTTTTGCGCGCCACCCACTGCACCAGCGCACCGACCAGGCGCAACACCAGAAACGCAAAGACCGTCGCGCCGACGAAGATCAAGGCGATGCGCCGGTCGCCGGAAAACAGGATGGCGAGCGCCGCCAAAGCGAGCGCGATGCCGACCGCCGTGGCAAGATAGGGCAGGCGTGGAAAGCCGCGGCCCTCAAAACCCATTTCGCGAAACAGCGCGGTCGCCGGCACATCGCGGGCGCGGCCGAGCGGCAACAGCGCGAAGGCAAGCGTCACCAGCAGCCCGAACAGCGCGGCAAGAGCCAGCGCACCGGGATAGAAGCCGCCTTTAGCCGGCACCGGAATGACCGACTGGAGCGCAGCGCTGGCAGCAAACGGCATGGCGGCGCCGAGGATGAGGCCAAGCGCGATGCCGAGGCCGGCGATCATCAGGATCTGCACGAGATAGACGGTGAAGACGAAGCCGCCCGAGGCGCCAAGGCTCTTGAAGGTGGCGATGACGCCGCGCTTGCCGTCGAGATAGGCGCGCACCGCATTGGCAACGCCGACGCCACCGACGACCAGCGCCGTCAGCCCGACCAGCGTCAGGAATTGCGAGAAGCGCTCGATGTTGGCTGACAGCGCCGGCGCGGCATTGGAACGCGTGCGGATCGACCAGCCGGCTTCGGGGAAATCGCTCGCCGCCCGATCCTGGATGGCCTTGAGATCGGCCTCGCTGGCGCCGGCCGGCAGCCGAACCTTGTAGGCATTCTCGACCAGGCTGCCTGGCTGGATCAGACCAGAGGCGGCGAGCCCTTGCATCGAAACCATCAGCCGCGGCGCGAAGCCGAAACCGTCCGACACCGCATCCGGTTCGCTCACCAGCCTGGCCCGCAATTCGAATGTCGCGCTGCCGACCTTCAGCCGGTCACCGATCTCCACATTCAGCCGGTCGAACAACAGGTCGGGCGCGGCGGCGCCAAAGACGCCTGATTTCTCGCCGAACAAATCCTCTCTGCCAAGCTGCGGCGCGGTCTCGAGCGCGCCATAGAGCGGATAGGCGTCGTCGACGGCCTTGGCCTCAACCAACGCCTGGTCGGAGCCGTCATCCAGCCGCGCCATCGAGCGCATATTGGCGCTGTGCGACACAGTGCCGAGGCGGTCGAGGAAGGTGCTTTCGGCTGGCGTCGCATCGCGCTGGTTGAGCTGGAAGCGCAAGTCGCCGCCAAGCAGCGTCTGGCCCTGGCCTGCAACGCCTGCGGTGATCGCCTGCGCCACCGAATTGACCCCGCCGATTGCAGCGACGCCGAGCGCAATGCAGGCAAGGAAGATCAGGAAACCCGACAACCCGCCGCGCATCTCGCGCAGCGAGAAGCGGAACGCGAGCTTCAGCGTCTGCGACAGTGGCATCAGGCCGGCACCTTGACCTGCGCTACCGGCGCATCCTCGATGCGGCCCGAGCGCATCGACACCTGGCGCGAGCAGCGCGCCGCAAGGGCCGGATCGTGCGTGACCAGCACCAAGGTCATGCCGCGCTCGGCCGCCTTGGCGAACAAAAGGTCGGCAACCTGCCGCCCCGTCGCCTGGTCGAGATTGCCGGTCGGCTCGTCGGCGATGAGAATGCGCGGCGACGGCGCCAGCGCGCGGGCGATCGCCACGCGCTGCTGTTCGCCGCCGGACAGCTCGCCCGGATAGTGGGTGACGCGGTCGCTCAAGCCCACCGCTGCCAGCTCGCGCGCCGCGACACCGAACGGATCGGCATGGCCGGCCAGTTCCAGCGGCACCGCGACATTTTCGAGCGCCGTCATGTTGGGAATGAGATGGAACGACTGGAAGACGATGCCGATGTTTCGGCCCCGAAACGATGCGATCTCATCCTCGCTTTTGCCGTTCAGCAATTCGCCGGCGATCCGCACCGTCCCCGAATCGACCTGCTCCAGCCCGGCAAGCACCATCAGCAAGGTCGACTTGCCGGAACCCGAAGGGCCGACAATGCCGGTCGCCTCGCCGCGCGTCACGTCAAGGCTGACGCCTTTCAGCACATGCACCGACGAAGCCCCTTGGCCCAGGGTCAGGGATATGTCTTTCAGCGCGATGACGGCTTCTGTCACAATTAAAGCGTCCTATATCAGGATGAAGGCTCTGCTTGCCGGAAGCCGCCGCCGGAAGAATTCCTCGGGTATATGGGGCCTGCCACATGTCTTTCAAACGCAAGATATCTTTCAAACGCTTGAATGCCGCAGGGCTCGTCCTTTTCGTCACCCTTTGCGGCGCCATTTCGTCCGTGCGCGCCGAGACGTTCACCATCGTCGGCTTCGGCGACAGCCTGATGGCCGGTTTCGGCCTCGGGCCTGGCGATGGCTTTACCGACAAATTGCAAGCTGCGCTGCGCGCCAAAGGCCATGACGTCACCGTAGCCAACGCCGGCGTTTCAGGCGACACCTCGAGCGGCGGCTTGGCGCGGCTTGACTGGTCGGTGCCGGATGGGACAAGGCTGGTTATCCTCGAACTCGGCGCCAACGACATGCTGCGCGGCGTCTCGCCCAGCATTACGGAAAAGAACCTGGACGACATGCTGGCGAAGCTGAAAGCGCGCAAGATCGCGGTGCTTTTGGCCGGCATGCGCGCCGCTCCCAATCTCGGCGCCGACTACCAGAACGCCTTCGATGCGATCTATCCAAAGCTGGCCGCGAAATACGATGTGCCGCTCTATCCGTTCTTTCTCGATGGCGTCGCCGGACAGTCCGGCCTGCAGTTGGAGGACGGCCTGCATCCCAATCCGAAGGGCGTCGCAGTGATGGTCGAGCGCATCCTGCCCGCCGTGGAGAAGGCTGTTGCGGCAGTTCAGGGTGGCGGTTGAACGCCGGCCTGACGAGAATAACGCGGCGTTCGCCTCGCGCGAACTTTGAAACAAAAGACCGGGCTGCAGAGGGCCCGGGTCGCCTGTTCGTAAAAATGCCTGCAACCAACAAACCACTTGCCCCGTTTGACTATCGATGATTCGCTAGGGGCACAGTTCGATTCGAGGAAGGGAGGCTCACCATGCCGCGTCTTTTCACCGCCCTCGAAATACCTCGTGACGCCGCTCTTTCGCTGTCCCTGCTCAGGGGCGGCCTGCCCGGAGCCCGCTGGATCGATGTCGAAAACTACCATCTGACGCTGCGCTTCATCGGCGACGTCGAAGGCCATATCGCCGACGAAATCGCCAACGCGCTCGACCGGGTGCACCGCCCATCCTTCTCGCTCACCCTGTCCGGAGTTGGCGCTTTCGGCCAGAAGAAGCCGCACGCCGTCTGGGCCGGCGTCTTCGCCTCGCCCGACCTTTCGGCGCTGCAGAGCGAAATCGACCGCATCTGCCAGCGGCTCGGCCTGCCCGCCGACCCGCGCAAGTTCACCCCGCATGTTACGCTGGCACGCTTGCGCAATTCGAGCCCGCTCGACGTCGCCCAGTACCTGTCTGCGCGCGGCAATTTTGCGACGCTACCGTTTCGCGTCGGCCGCTTCGTGCTGATGTCGTCGCGCGATTCGGTCGGCGGCGGTCCCTACATTGTCGAGGAGGCGTGGCCGCTCTCCGGCGTCGACGCCCGCGCCACCAATCTCGTCGCCAGCGCCTCCGACGCTTCGCGGATCATGCGGTAGACCGAAGCGAACGCTTCGGCCCCATCATAATAGGGATCCGGCACGTCGCGGGTTTTGCCCTGCGCAAACTCTGCCAAGAGATGAATACGTTCGCGCGCACCGGCTGGCGCCAACGCCTTGAGGTCGCGGACATTCTGCCTATCCATGCCGAGGATCAGGTCGAAGCGCGAAAAATCCCCCGGCCTGACCTTGCGTGCCCGCTGCCCTGATATGTCGATGCCGTGGCGGGCCGCAATCGTGATCGAGCGCGGGTCGGGCGCTTCGCCGAGGTTCCAGCCGCCGGTCGCCGCAGAGTCCAGCACAATATCGTCCAGCACCATGTCGCGGCCGCGCTCCGCCAGCACGGCGCGAAACACGCCTTCGGCCAGGGGTGAACGGCAGATGTTGCCGAGGCAGACGAAGAGTATGGAATTTATCGGCTTTACGCTCATTCGATATGCGCCGTTCGTGCATTTGGAAGCCCAAAACGCAAAGGACTTTTGGGCGACTTGCATTATGGTGAGGGTCGATATCTGGGATAGCACGGGAAATCATCATGAAGAGAGAGAAACTCAGCAAGGACGCCATCGCCGCCGCACTGGCCGAACTGCCTGGCTGGTCGCAGGCAGCCGATGGCGCCTCCTTCAAGCGCAGCTTTGTCTTCAAGAATTTTTCCGAAGCCTTCACCTTCATGACCCGCGTCGCGCTGGCCGCCGAGAAGATGGACCATCATCCCGACTGGTCGAACGTCTACAAGACTGTCGACGTGACGCTCAACACCCATGATGCCGGCGGTGTCACCGCGCTCGACATCGCGCTGGCCAAGAAGATGAATGGGTATGCAGGCGGCTGAACGCTGGGGCGGCAACGCCAAATCGGCGCCATCCTCTTGCAGTGGACCGGGACTTTCACCACATTTTCCGTGGCGGCCGCGCGCAACGCGTAGCGCGACGGCCGGCAAGGAGAGGATTGATGGCGCAGCAGCCCGGTTTTGATTTCTTCGGCTTCGGCAGCAAGCTCGGCGACGAGAGTGAAGTGCGCGCCAAATTCTGGCGCACGGCCAAGAAGGCCGCCCGGCAGATTCCGTTCATGGAAGAGGTCGTCGCCGGCTATTATTGCGCGCTCGACAGGAAGACGCCTTTGCGTGCCAAGGGCATATTGCTGGCAGCGCTTGGCTATTTCGTGCTGCCGGTCGACGTCATACCCGATTTCGTCTTCGGCCTCGGCTTCACCGACGACATCGCCGTGCTGACCGCCGCGATCTCCGCGGTAAGCGCCCATATCACCCCTGCGCACCGCAAGGCCGCCAAGGAGGCGATCGCCGACAAGAGCTGAATCGGCGTCGCGTTGGCAACTGGGTTCAGAAGAAATCCTCCGCTCAAACAGGACGATAGCGGCTTGGCTTCGGGTTCCGCTGCGGCCGTTGGAAAAGTCAAACTCTTGCCGCTTTCGTGGCCTCCAAGTCGCCGCAGGGACATTGCGAAAGCCGTTTTTTCAAGAAGCGGCGCGGAAATGGCGGTGGTTTCCATGGGTGAATGTCCTTTTCCGAGGGAAATTCACCGTTTGGTAACCCAGATTAAATCAAAATGAAGCGACGGGCAGGACGCCAAGCCGGCCTGCCCCGCACCATTTGGAATACGGGAAAAGCGATGCGCGGATTGATTGCACTAGTCTCGAGCCTGGTCCTGGTGGCTTTTGCCGCGCCGGCGCTGGCGCAGCAGGCGACCAAGATCGGCCAGCACAATGCCTGGGGCACCTACAGCTACCAGGCGCAGGGCGGCAAGGTCTGCTATGTGCTCACCGTGCCGACCGACAAGCAGCCGCCGACGCTCGATCACGGCGACATGTTCTTCTTCGTCAGCCAGCGGCCGGGCCAGCAAGTGTCCTACGAGCCGCAATTCATCGCCGGCTACACGTTCCAGGAAGGCTCCAAGGCCACCGTCACCATCGACAAGAAGACGTTCTCGATGTTCACCCGCGGCAAGTCGGCCTGGGTCGAGAACGCCGCCGAAGAGCCTGTGCTGATCGCCGCCATGAAGACTGGCACCGACATGAAGGTCTCGGCGAAGTCTGGCCGCGGCAATCCGACAACCTATGTGTTTTCGCTGAAAGGCATCTCGGCCGCGCTGACGTCGATCGCCAAGTGCAAGTAGGCTAAATTAGCGCGGTTCCCGCCGCATGACTCTCGCCGCAACCTGTGCTATGCGCCGCGCTTCTTTTCGGCACGATGGATGAAATCGGCCGCAATTCGCTTATATCGGCACTGATATGACCATTTCCTTCGATCTCACCAATGAGGGCGCACGCGACGCGTTGCGCACCCGCGCCACGCCCGAGAAGCCGTCGCTGATCGGCCTGACCCGGACCGAGCTCGGCGAGGCCCTCATCAGTGCCGGCATCGTGCCCGAGCGCCAGGCGAAAATGCGCGCCCAACAGCTCTGGCACTGGATGTATGTGCGCGGCGTCTCCGATTTTGCCGGCATGTTCAACATCTCCAAGGATCTGCGCGCCGAACTCGACAAGCATTTTACCGTCGCCCGGCCCGAAATCGTCGAGGAGCAGATTTCCTCCGACGGCACGCGCAAATGGCTGTTCCGCTTTCCGCCGCGCGGCGCCGGCCGTCCCGTCGAGATCGAGACCGTCTACATCCCCGAAGAAGGCCGCGGCACGCTCTGCATCTCCTCGCAGGTCGGCTGCACGCTGACCTGTTCGTTCTGCCACACCGGCACGCAGAAGCTGGTGCGCAATTTGACGGCGGAAGAGATCCTGGCGCAATTGCTCACCGCCCGCGACCGGCTCGGCGATTTCCCCGACCGCGACACACCCGACGGCGCCATCGTCCCTGCCGAGGGCAGAAAAGTCTCCAACGTCGTCATGATGGGCATGGGCGAGCCGCTCTACAATTTCGAGGCGGTGAAGAAGGCGCTGCTGATTGCCTCCGACGGCGACGGACTGTCGCTGTCGAAGCGCCGCATTACGCTCTCGACCTCCGGCGTGGTGCCCGAGATCTTCCGCACCGGCGAGGAGATAGGGGTCATGCTGGCGATCTCGCTGCACGCCACCAATGACGATCTGCGCGACCTGCTTGTGCCGATCAACAAGAAGTATCCGCTGAAGGAACTGATCGAGGCCTGCCGCGCCTATCCCGGCCTGTCCAACGCCAAGCGCATCACCTTCGAATATGTGATGCTGAAGGACGTCAACGATTCCATCGAGGACGCCAAGGGGCTGATCAAGCTGCTCAAAGGCATTCCAGCCAAGATCAATCTGATCCCGTTCAACCCGTGGCCGGGCACCAACTATCAGTGCTCGGACTGGGAGACGATCGAGAAGTTTGCCGACTACATCAACAATGCCGGCTATGCCTCGCCGATCCGCACGCCGCGCGGCCGCGACATCCTGGCCGCCTGCGGGCAGCTCAAATCGGACTCCGAACGCATGCGCAAGGTCGACCGCCTGGCGCTGGAAGCCATGATGATTGCGGGGCATGGCGAGGCGTGAGCCGCCTCTTCGCCTATATCCTCCGTTTCGCTGTCATCCTGTTCGGCTATGTCGTCGCCTCATTGGCGGCGAGCGCCTTTCTCAACGTGCTGTTCCTGGCCTCCGTCGGTTATAAGCCGGACGATGCGCACCCGATGATGGCCACGGCGCTCCATTTTTCGATTCCGTTCGTGGCGCTGTTTGTCGCCTATTTCGCTTTCATACCGGCGGTGGTCGCAATCCTGATCTCCGAGGTCCTCAGCCGCCGCGACTGGCTGTTCTATGCACTCGCGGGCGGCGTCGTGGCCGCGGCCTTCCTCGGCTTCGTTCATCAGAACGTGGATTTCGACGTCACCAAACCGCACGCCATCGCCGCGGTGATCGGCTGCGGCATGGTCGGCGGCATCTTCTACTGGCTAAGCGCCGGCCGCTGGGCCGGAAGCTGGTGGCAGGCCGCTACTTCGCCTGAGCGGTCAGGATCTTGAGCGCGAAGGCCGAAAACACACCGGAGATAGTCTACCACCCGCGTCACCCGCGGGCTGGCCTTCATCGCCGCCGAAAACCTTTCCGCGGCAAACACCATCGGCGCCGTCACAGGGATCGACAGCACGATGAACATGAGGCCGAGGGAGAACAGTTTTCCCGGCGCGTTCGGATCGTGAGCCGAGACGAACTGCGGCAGAAACGTCATGAAGAACAGGATGATCTTCGGGTTGAGCAAATTGACGCCGAGTCCGGCGGCCCAGCTGCGGAACAGCGAAATCTGCGGCCCGTTCTTCTTCTGCGGTGAAAACGCCGAGCCCTTGGTGATTGCCTGCCAGGCCAGGAACACCAGATAGGCGGCGCCGAAGACTTTCAGCACCAGGAAGGCCATTGGCGAGGCGACGATCAGCGCCGAGATGCCGACCGCCACCAAAGTTGTATGGATCAGCGTTCCGAACAGAGCACCCGCCAGCGAGGCAAAGCCGGCGGCGCGGCCCTGGCTCAGTGTGCGCGAGACGAACAGCGTCATATCCGGCCCCGGCGTGATCGCCAGGATCATGGTGGCGATGGCGAACTGGACCAGCGTGGTGGTGTCGGGAATGAAGGACATCGGTAGGCCCTGGCGAATGATCGTCGGTCTATAACGCAGCCTCCCCGCTCACGCCAGCAACTGACTGGCGTGGCATCTGGTCCAGCGGCTGCGGCGGCCGGAGCCCGTTCATCCCTTGCGCTGGCCGGAAATGCCGTGATACCTCGCCCGCGAAACTCATCGCGGAACCGCCAAAATGTCCCCAGCAATGCCCAAGACAAAAGACGTCAAGAAGGTCGTGCTCGCCTATTCCGGCGGTCTCGACACCTCCATCATCCTGAAATGGCTGCAGACCGAGCTCGGCGCCGAAGTCGTCACCTTCACCGCCGATCTCGGCCAGGGTGGCGAGCTGGAGCCGGCGCGCAAGAAGGCCGAGATGATGGGCATCAAGGATATCCGCGTCGTCGATGTCCGCGAGGAATTCGTCGCCGACTTCGTCTTCCCGATGTTTCGCGCCAATGCCGTCTATGAAGGCACCTACCTGCTCGGCACCTCGATCGCCCGGCCGCTGATCTCCAAACACCTGGTCGAGATCGCCCAGGAGGTCGGCGCCGATGCTATTGCGCATGGCGCCACCGGCAAGGGCAACGACCAGGTCCGTTTCGAGCTTTCCGCCTATGCGCTGAACCCCGACATCAAGGTCATCGCGCCGTGGCGGGACTGGTCGTTCAAGTCGCGCACCGACCTGATCAACTTCGCCGAGCAGCACCAGATCCCGGTAGCCAAGGACAAGCGCGGCGAAGCACCCTTCTCGGTCGACGCCAACCTCCTGCACTCGTCCTCCGAGGGCAAGGTTCTGGAAGACCCGTGGAGCGAGCCGCCGGAATTCGTCCACCAGCGTACCGTTTCGCCGATGGAGGCGCCGGACGCGGTCACCGAGATCGAAATCGAATTCTTGAAGGGCGACCCGATCGCGCTGAACGGCAAGAAACTGTCGCCGGCTGCCATGCTGACGGCGCTTAACGATCTTGGCCGCGACAATGGCATCGGCCGGCTCGACCTGGTCGAGAACCGCTTCGTCGGCATGAAATCGCGCGGCGTCTACGAGACCCCCGGCGGCACCATCCTGATCGTCGCCCACCGCGCCATCGAATCGATCACGCTCGACCGCGGCGCCGGCCACCTCAAGGACGAGTTCATGCCGCGCTACGCCGAGCTGATCTACAACGGCTTCTGGTTCTCGCCCGAGCGGCTGATGCTGCAGGCGATGATCGACAAGAGCCAGGAAGACGTCGAAGGCACGGTGCGCCTGAAACTCTACAAGGGCAATGTCATGGTCACCGGCCGCAAATCCAAGAAGACGCTCTATTCCGACGCGCTGGTCACCTTCGAGGATGACCGCGGCGCTTACGACCAGAAGGACGCCGCCGGCTTCATCCGCCTCAACGCGCTGCGGCTGAGAACGCTGGCCGCGCGCAACCGCAAGGGTTGAGCCCAACTACTATTCCAGGAAACCCGGCGGAGATGCCTAGTTTTATTTGCGCCCAACTATTGCAAAAGACGTACCCGCCTTTTAATGCTTGATATTTGCGCAGCCGTATCTAGCCTCTCATCATGATCGATGGGGGCATTTGACATGAAGCCGTGGTTTTTAGTGTTGCCTGCAATGGCCGCCATGCTTGCCGGTTGCCAAACCGGACAGGAGCAAGTGAGTGAGTATCCCAAGGCGGCGTACGAGCGCTGCATCAGCAAGGTGGCCATATCGAACATATCGGCCAAACACGAGATCGCCGCTTTCATGGGCGTTTCCCTGGAAGGCATGCCGCCTTTGCTATGCCGGCGCCTTGTCGATGCCATGAAGAGCGGCCGGCTGACCTTCTCCGACATAAACCGCCTCCAGTTCGACCAGTCCACGGACATCTGGAAGGTCATCAAAGGCGATTGACAGCGGTCCGATCTAAATTACGTGCTGGACAGAGGAAGTTCGACAATGAAGACCAGTATTTTTCTCTTGCTTTCGGCCGCAATCGTCTTTGGCGGATCGCAGGCCCTGGCAGCACCGCAGTTGCGCACCTGCAAAAGTTTTGACGGCCCCTTCCAGATTCCCGCGTCCCAGAAATGCCCGTTAAGCGGCTACGCGCATTCCGACCAACCGACCTCGGTGGACATTAAAGGCAGGCCAAAGGCTGCCACGCGCGCCAAGACGACACGGGCGTCCAACTTGCGTAGCTGCAATGGTTTTGACGGCCCCTTCCAGATTCCCGCGTCCCAGAAATGCCCGTTAAGCGGCTACGCGCACGCGGACCAACCGACAGGAGTGGACATTAAGGGCAGGTCAAGGGCGAAAGCCACCGCGCCGCGAACGTCCAAGTACCGCAACTGCAGCGGTGTCGATGGCGCCTTCCAGGTTCCCATCTCCCAAAAATGCCCGTTGAGCGGCTACGCGCATTATTGAGAGCAGTGTGCAGGAGTCGTTTCGAGCGATTGGATTCTGACGTTCTCATTAACAAAGAGCCCGGCACATGGCCGGGCTCTCCATCGAATAGAGGTTTCTATCAGTTGCCGTCGATCGCGTCGGCGATCTGGGCGATGGCCTGCTGGTAGACGCTGGCGGAATTCCAGCCGGCGATGGCGCCCATATTCGCACTCGCGCTCGCACCCGCCCGCCAGCCATGAGCCTTGAGGAAGTTGGCCGTCGAAGCCAAGGCCGTCGCCTTGTCGCGCAGATTTCCGTTGCCGACGCCGTACTTCAGGACATTGCCGGGCAGGAACTGCGTATGGCCGATCTCGCCATGCGCAGCCCCAACCGACGAGGCGCTCAGCGCGCCGCGATCGACCAGCTTCAGCGCCGCAATGGCATGCGGGTAAAAGAACCCCGGGCGACGGCAATCATAGGCAAGCGTCAGAATGGCGGAGACCGTGTTCTGGTTGCCCAGGGAGGCTCCGAAGCCGGTTTCCATGCCCCAGATGGCCAGCAACACGCCCGGCGACACGCCGTAATTGCTCTCGATCCTGTCGAACATCGCCGCATTCGACTTCTTCAGCGCACGGCCCCTGGAAATGATCGCAGCTCCGCCACGACGCTTCATGAAGGCGTCCACCGAACCGCTGAAAGCCTTGTGGATGGCGCGGTCGACGGAGATTGTCTTTGTCGCGTAGCTGGCACCGGCCAGAGCAGCCAGACCCTTCCCGCCGACACCTTCGGACCTGGCCTGCGCGGCAAAGTCCTGCTTCCACGCTTCGAAGCCCGCGCCGGTCTTGCCGCAGCTGGCCGCCGCCTGCGCGCCCGTCGCCAGCGCGAGTACCGCGACCACCGCGGCAGCAATAATCTTTCCCTTGGCAAGCAATGCCATGCTTTCTCTCCTGATTGCCTGAATCACGTCCCGGTTGCGAACTTGCCAGCGAAACGCGCCATTGTCACCGTACCCCCGGCGCTACGCTGGCCAATGCAGCGGAATTTGCTTACGATCAAGTGCTTATTGTGGCCGAAACGCCCGGGCGCGGGGCAGGCGAATTCGCTGCTCGGGTAAAAAGAGGTGACGGGGGCATGGAACGGCGGCCCGTGGCGGGCGTTTGGGCGAGGCGCCGCTCCGCACCATATTCCTCCTCTGACGCCATACGCCAACGCCTGACGCATTGAGATCGACATGAAACTGTTCGACTGCCCGCATTGCGGCCACCGCCTCTACTTCGAGAATGCGCAGTGCCTGAATTGCGGGAGTCTCGTGCTTTACGATCCCGAGCATGCGCGCTTTGCCTTGTCTGATGTCGACGGCATCTTCCACTGCACCAATGCGGATGAATGCGCCTGCAACTGGATGGCCGAACCGGGCCATACCTACTGCCGCGCCTGCGTGCTGAACCAGCTGATCCCCGACCTCTCCGTCGACGGCAACCGCCGCCGCTGGATACGCGTCGAGGCGGCCAAGAAGCGCGCCGTCTACTCGCTGCTCGCCTTCGGCCTTCCGGTAGCGCCCAAGCACAAGCACGGCGATGAAATCGGCCTCGCCTTCGACTTCATTGCCGATCCGATCGGCGGCGGTCCCGGCGGCGAACGCATCCTTACCGGCCACGACAACGGCCTGATCACGCTCAACGTCGCCGAGGCGGACTCGGCCGAGCGCGAGAGGCGGCGCGTCGAGATGGGCGAAAATTACCGCACGCTGCTTGGTCATTTCCGTCATGAGCTTGGCCACTACTACTGGGACCGGCTCATCCGCGACGTGCCGCAACGGCTCGATGCCTTCCGGGCGCTGTTCGGCGACGAACGCCCCGACTACGAGCAGGCGCTGAAGGCCTATTACGCCAATGGCGCTGCGCCCGACTGGCAGCAGAACCACATCTCCGCCTATGCGACGTCGCATCCATGGGAAGACTGGGCCGAGACCTGGGCGCACCATCTCCACATCACCGACACGCTGGAGATGGTGCACGCGCTGAATTTTCCACTCGGCCAGCTTGAGACGATGGAGACCAATGTGCTGCCGCAAGGCGACACCGGCGGCCGGTTGCAGGCGGCGCCCGCGGAACCTGACGCCGTGCCCGAGCCGTTCGAAAAGATTCTCGCCCGCTGGCTGGTACTCTCGGAAGCCTCAAACTCGATCAACCGCTGCATGGGCCTGCCCGACCTCTATCCCTTCGTCATTTCGGACGTGACGGCGCAGAAACTCAGCTTCGTGCATGAGCTTTTGACCGGTTTGCCGAAAGAAACCGGAACAAATCGTGAGCTGGCGTCGGTATTTTAGCCGGAACGCATGCGCTCTGGTTTCGTTGGGTGTCGCGAGGGACCATGAAAGGGAGAGAAACCATGAGACGCATATTGTTTCCGGCCGTCGCCGGGGCGCTTGTCGCGATGTCGGGTGCGGCACTCGCCGATACCGCCGTCTCGGCCGTCACCGATCTTAATGTGCGCGCCGGCCCCGGCCCGCAATATCCTGTGATCGGCGTGCTCGCCGCCGGCCAGTCGGCGACGCTCAATGGCTGCATCGAAAACAGCAAATGGTGCACCATTGCCGAAGCCGGAGGCCAGGGCTGGGTCTATTCCGACTATGTCACGGCCGATTTCGGCGGCAACCGGGTCGTTCTGACACGCCGCCCCGCCAACGCCGCCATCACCGTGGTTACACCGCCGCAGGATGATTATCCCGATACCTATACCGGTGCGATTCTGTCCGACGACGGCCCCGTCGACGCCATCGACAGGCCACCGGCGGAAGTCGGCACCTATGTCAGCACGCACCGGCTCGATCCTGTCTATCTCGAGGGCGAGGTGGTGACCGGTGCCACCTTGCCCGACACGGTCGAACTGCGCGAAATCCCCGACTACCGCTACCGCTACGTCTATGTGAATGGCCAGCAGGCGCTGGTCGACCCGCAGACACGGCGCATCATGTACGTCGTGCGCTGATTTTGCCTGGAAAGAATGACAAGTGAACTCGTGCCGCCCTCCTGCCGAGGCTGAGGGCGGCAAAAGGGTCGCTGAACAGCAGCAATTGCGCGAGAGCCGACGATCCCCTAGATCATGCAACCCGATGCGTTCGGCAGAGGAACTCGCGTGATATCAGATCCAGCCGCCTTCGAGCGCTATAGCAACACGGCCACCGAAAAGACGAACCTGCCGCGGCTGATAATTGGAACTGCAGTCGTCGTCCTGTTCTGGGTGGCGATCACCCTGGTTGTGGTGCTTGGCGGCACCTATGTCGCGATCGTCTGGCATGTATTGCCGGACGACCCGCGCGGGCCGCTTCAGGGCTTTCTGGCCTCGCCCATCGGCATACTCACCGCACTCACCTCGTTTACCGGCATCTGGCTCGGCCTCTGGCTTGCCATGCGTTTCGTCCATGGCGAGCCGCTCTCGGCGCTTTTCGGCGCCAGTCGCCGCGTGTCCTTGTCGGGCTTCCTCAAGGGCCTGGTCGCGGTGCTGATCACATCGGCGCTTTCCGAAATCCTGCTCTACTGGCTACAGCCCGAAATCGCCCGCGGCACGATCAACCTGTCGACCTGGCTGCTGTTCCTGCTCCCGATCGTGGCGCTGACCCTGCTGCAGACCTCGTCCGAGGAGATGCTGTTTCGCGGCTATCTGCTGCGCGGCCTGGCCAGGCGCTTCGAGAGCCCTTACGTGTGGGCGCTATTGCCCGCTTTGCTGTTCACCTTCTTGCATTGGAGCCCGGGCTCGACCCCCGCCATCAACGCCTGCGTGCTGGCCTCGATCGCCGCCTTCGCCTTGCTGTTGACGCTGGTGGTTTATGTCACCGGCAATCTCGGCGCCGCCTTCGGCGCCCATCTCGGCAACAATCTCACCGGCTTCCTGCTGATCTCGCATCAGGAGAACTACAATTCCTTCGCCCTGTTCAACGCCAAGCCGCTGGAAGGTCCGGACTGGACGACGACGGATGCCGTCATCATCGCCGCCATCGGTATCGTCTGCACCTTGCTGACGATCCTGCTGCTTCTGCACCCGCGCTCGCCGCTGAAGGTTACGGCCGACCCTCGGGATGCAGGGTGAACTAAACAGGGACCGATCCAGAGACCGGGAAGCCGCCCTTGTCTTGACTCTTCGGCCGATTTCCTGTCTACAGCCCCGAAATCCGCGACGAGTATCCCTCCGAGCAAGCCGACCAGGACGCCAAAACCTTTTGAGGTGGGTGCTGTAAACAGATCCTGGAGGCCAACACCCGGCAGCGCTGAGCGCCCCCGGGTGCTTTTTGGTTTTGAGCTTTGCTTGGATGAGCGGCGCGAACGCACTACCTCTCGGGCACCATCGGGGTGCCTGAGAAAAAGGAAACGGAATGTTTGAATCGCTGCAGGAGCGCACAAGAGGCGTGGAGGGCCATCGGCCCGACAGGGATCACCATGAATCCAAGGCGCTCTCGCGCGGCGGGTTGACCAATGTTTGAATCACTTCAGGAGCGCCTTGGCTCCATCCTGAACGGCCTGACAGGCCGCGGCGCGCTATCGGAGGCTGATGTCTCGGCGGCGTTGCGCGAGGTGCGCCGTGCGCTGCTCGAAGCCGACGTTGCGCTGGAAGTGGTGCGTTCCTTCACCGACAAGGTGCGCGAGAAGGCCGTCGGCGCCGCCGTCGTCAAGTCGATCAAGCCTGGACAGATGGTCGTCAAGATCGTCCATGACGAGTTGGTCGACATGCTCGGCGCCGAGGGCGTCGCCATCGACCTCAATGCGCCGGCGCCGGTCGTCATCATGATGGTCGGCCTGCAGGGCTCCGGCAAGACGACGACCTCCGCCAAGATCGCCAAGCGCCTGACCGAGCGCCAGAACAAGAAGGTTCTGATGGCCTCGCTCGACACGCGGCGGCCCGCGGCGCAAGAGCAGCTGCGCCAGCTCGGCGAGCAGGTCAAAGTCGCGACCCTGCCTGTCATTGCGGGCCAGAACCCGGTCGACATCGCCAGGCGCGCCGTCCAGGCAGCCAAGCTCGGCGGTCATGACGTCGTCATCCTAGACACCGCCGGCCGCACCCATATCGATGAGCCGCTGATGGTGGAGATGGCCGACATCAAGAAGATGTCGAGCCCGCACGAAATCCTGCTGGTCGCGGATTCGCTGACCGGCCAGGACGCCGTCAACCTTGCCAAAAGCTTCGACGAGCGCGTCGGCATCACCGGCCTGGTGCTGACCCGCATGGACGGCGATGGCCGTGGCGGTGCCGCGCTTTCGATGCGCGCCGTCACCGGCAAGCCGATCAAGCTGATCGGCACCGGCGAAAAGATGGACGGGCTGGAGGAATTCCACCCCAAGCGTATTGCAGACCGCATCCTCGGCATGGGCGACATCGTCTCGCTGGTCGAAAAGGCCGCCGAAAACATCGACGCCGAGCAGGCGGCGGCGATGGCCAAGAAGATGCAGTCGGGCAAGTTCGACCTGAACGACCTTGCCGGCCAGCTTCAGCAGATGTCGAAAATGGGCGGCATGGGCGGCATCATGGGCATGATGCCCGGCATGGGCAAAATGAAGGACCAGATGGCGGCCGCCGGCCTCGACGACAAGATGTTCGGCCGCCAACTCGCCATCATCTCGTCGATGACCAAGGCCGAGCGCGCCAATCCGGACATGCTGAAACATTCGCGCAAGAAGCGCATCGCCGCCGGCTCAGGCACGGATGCGGCCGAGATCAACAAGCTCTTGAAAATGCATCGCGGCATGGCCGACATGATGAAGGCGATGGGCGGCAAGGGCAAAGGCGGCGGCCTGATGCGCGGCATGATGGGCGGCCTTGCCTCCAAGATGGGCCTCGGCGGCATGCCCGACCTCTCCAAGATGGATCCCAAGCAGCTCGAAGCCTTGCAGAAGCAGATGCCCGGCCTTGGCGGCATGAAGGGCCCGCCCACCCCGAGCGGCGGTGGCCTGCCCGGTCTGCCCGGCGGCATGAAGCTTCCCGGCCTTGGCGGCGGTGGTCTGCCCGGCCTCGGAAAGAAGAAGTGAGGACGCTATGAACGAAGAAAAAGACATGGCCGACGCACGCACCATCCTGGCCGGCTATCGCGCCTCGATCGACAACATCGACGCCGCCCTCATTCATATGCTGGCCGAGCGCTTCCGCTGCACCAAGGCGGTCGGCGTGCTCAAGGCCGAGCATGGCCTGCCGCCCGCCGACCCGGCGCGCGAGCAGGAGCAGATCACCCGCCTTCGCCAGCTGGCGAAGGACGCTCATCTCGACCCCGATTTCGCGGAAAAATTCCTCAACTTCGTCGTCCGCGAAGTGATCCGCCATCACGAGCAGATCGCCGCGTCCAACGGCGCAAGCAAAACCGGCTAACAAAGTGCATGTCGCCCAAAAGTGCGCAGCGGTTTTGGGACAACGACCTGCACCAGACAAAGCCATTAACCCAACACTGAAATCAGAAATTTAGGAGAAATGAAATGCCCTTGAAGATCAGACTGGCCCGTGCGGGCTCGAAGAAGCGCCCTTACTACCACGTCGTCATTGCTGACGCCCGTTCGCCGCGCGACGGCCGGTTCATCGAGTCGATCGGCTCGTGGAACCCGCTGCTGCCCAAGGACGGCGAGCGCGTCAAGGTCGACGCCGACCGCGTCAAGCATTGGCTGTCGCACGGCGCTCAGCCGACCGACCGCGTGCTGCGCTTCCTCGATGAGGCCGGCCTCCTCAAGCGCGAAGCCCGCTCCAACCCGAAGAAGGCCGAGCCCGGCAAGAAGGCGCAGGAACGCGCCTCTCTGCTGAAGAAGGCCCAGGAAGACGCTGCCGCCGCCGTTGCCGCCGCTGCTGCAGCCCCGGCCGAAGCGGAAGCCGCCACCGCCGAATAAGCATCGCGTCATCGCATCGACAAAACGGCGGGCCTGTGCCCGCCGTTTTGCTAATGTGCGGCGATGTCATATGCGTTCGAACGAAAGATGACTGAGCGGACCGTCACGGAAGAGACCCTTTTCGGCGGCGTAGCCGGAACGCTGTTGCGATGCGCCGGCGCCACGACAGGCGTCGTCGTGCTCAGCGGATCGAGCGGCCGCATCGACGTCACCCGGGCCCGGCTCTTTGCCAAGGAAGGAGCATCCGCTCTCGCGCTGCAATGGTTTGGCGGCGAAGGTCAGGTGCCCGGCATTTGCGAGATCCCGCTCGAAACGTTTTTCGCGGCGACCGACTATCTTGTCCAGATGGGATGCCGGCGCATCGTCTATGTCGGGACCTCGAAAGGCGCCGAGGCCTCCCTGCTTGCGGCGGCTCACGATCCACGCATCGGCCTCGTGGTTGCGATCAGCCCGACATCGGTGGTCTGGGGCAATATCGGGCCGGGCCGCGACGGCGTCAGCTGGCCGGAACGATCGTCGTGGACGCTCGAGGGGATTCCTTTGCCGTTTGTCCCAAGCAATCCCGCTTGGAACGCTGAGTATGTCGATGGTCTGGTGTCCTACCGGGGGCTCTTCCTGCGTGCCTTGCAAACCTTCAAGGACGCAGCGGCCAAGGCTGCCATTCCCGTCGAAGCTATTTCAGCCGACATTGTTCTGGTTGCGGGCGGCGACGACGCGCTATGGCCATCGCTGGATTTTGCCCAGTCGATCGTTCGGCGTCGCCAGGACACCGCAATGACCACCTGCCTCGTCTCAGTGCCCGACGCCGGCCACCGCATTCTGCTGCCGGGCGAAATCACGCCGCGCTCGAGGCTGCATGCCCATGGCGGCAATGACGACGCCGACACGCGCCTGGGCCGCCTGGCTTGGGAGCATATCCGGGGATTGCTGTAGCGCAGGCAGCCAATGGTCCAGCTGCCTTGGGCAACAGCGAAACCGGCGATCTATAGCCGCCGGTTTCCAATGTTGGACCTGGCTGTGTTCAATAACCGTCGGGGCAGCTGGCGATATAGGTGCGCCCGTTCCGGCCGCGGTAGCGACATTGACCGCTTTCGCTGGCACGGCCGATCAGCGCGCCGGCCACGGCGCCGACGGCGCCGCCGACGACGGCCCCCTGAACCGGATCATTTGCCACAGCTGCGCCAACCGCCGCGCCGCCGAGGCCGCCGACCGCGGCACCCTTTTCGGTTTGCGAGCACGCGCCCAGCGCGGTCGCCAGTACCAGAATGATCATCGCTCTTTTCATTATCGTTCCTCTCTCACGCGGATCGCCGTCCTCGCCGCCACGGCTCTAACTCCCAGACGGCTGATTTGATCCCGATGACGTGAGAGATCGCGGTGTCCGCGCCGGTCACATTCGTGCCGACCGCCGCCGAGCTTGTTGAAAATCCAGGCTTTTCTACTTTTCGGCTGCCTTTTTCAGATTGGCGAGGCCAGCCTCGAAATCCTTGCCGATCAGCGTATCGAAACTCATGAACAGGCCCATCAGCTTGGCAATGAAGGGCCGGTTGCCGCGCATTGCCCAGGTGACAGCGGTGGTGTCGCCCGAGGGCTTCAGGGTGAAGTCGACGCTGTTGCTGGCCCGGAACGGCTTCTCGAAGTCGAGCTTCAGCGACACCAGCGAGGATGGCACGGAATTGACGATCTCCATGCGTCCCTTGCCGGCCTTGGCATTGCCTTCCCAGGCGTAGGCGGCGCCCTTGCCGGCATCAGCGCCCGACAGCGTGCGCTTCATCAGCGGGTCGAGCTTTTCGTAGGGTGACCATTCCGGCCACTGCTTGAAATTGTTGATCAGCGGAAAGATCGCTTCCGGCGCGGCCTTGATGCGGGCGGTGCGGGCGGTGACGAAATCATTCGACCTCGTCGCCGCATAGATGAGCACGGCGGCGATGATGACGACCAGGAGGATGAGAATGGTGCTGAGCATGTTTTTCTCCTCGCTTAACGGCTGAACGGGATCAGGGCGCGCACGCTTGGGTCGCGCAGATAGAGACCGCCCCACAGGATGATGCCGAGATAGACGCTAAACAGCGTGTGCGAAAACAACGGGCTGCCGACGCGCATATTTGTGGCGATGGCGCCGCCGAGATAGCCGGTGAGCAGGATGGCGCCGAGCACCGAGGTGCGGGGCAGCGCATAGAGCGCGGTCGAGATCAGCCCGATAATGCCGAGCGTGCGCGCGACATTGACATCGGCCGGCCAGCCGAGCGGCACCATGGTCTGGGTGACGACATCGAGCGGCGGCAGCTTGATGACGCCGTCGAAGATCATGAACAGGATGATGAGGCCGCTGAGCACGCGGCCGGTCCACAGGGCGCCCGACGAGACGGGCATGGTTTGAGAAATACTCACGGTGTTCCCTCCTAAGCGGTTCGAGCCGTTTGCTGGCTTCGGACCAAGGACGAGCGATGGGGCGGCGATCCTACAGGGTGCGGATTCTTTTTGGGTAGCAGCAAGCAAAAGCCGCTGCGTGGCGATCCTTCACACCCCCCTCTGGCCCGCCGGCCATCTCCCCCGCAAGGGGGGAGATTACACGCTCGACCGCTTCGGCAATGTTCCATGAATGAGCGGAGCATCGAAACCGCCGATCTCCCTGCTTGCGGGGGAGATGCCCGGCAGGGCAGAGGGGGGCGCTGTCCCTCCACCTTGACGGACTATCGACATCCACCAGTCACGGCTATTGATAGGGCTGGGCGAGAGACGAGCGAATGGCCGGCGAGACTGATCTGAAAAAGCTGCTGGCGGCGATGACGCCGGAACTGCTGCCGGACGTCTACGTGTTCGCTACGCTCACACCTGGAATCAGCCGGCAGGCAGGCCTCGATCCCGTGATGGTCTTTCGCGAGCGCGAGGGTGTGACACTGATCGTGACCGAGGACGCGGCACGGGCGGCCGGGCTGACCGCTTCGTTCCGCTGCCGCATGATCACCCTGAACGTCCACTCCTCGCTGGAAGCCGTCGGCTTCCTCGCCGCCATCACCGCCCGGCTGGCCGCCGCCGGCATGGGCGTCAATCCGGTCTCTGCTTTCTATCATGACCATCTGTTCGTGCCCGCTGAGCGGGCCGAGGAAGCGATGGAGTTATTGCGCCAACTGGCCAAGGATAACGCCGGCTGAATATCAAGCTCGACGCACGTAGAGAATATCCGGCAGGCCTTCTTCGTTGGTGGTGCCCGCGCCGAACGCCTCGGGGCGAAAGCCATGGCGCTCGTAGAAGCGACGCGCGCCGGTGTTGGCCTGGAAGCAATGCAGTTTAACGATCCGTAGCGCGGCGGTCGCTTGCACCAGCAGCCGGCTGCCGATGCCTTGCCCCGTCCAGGCGGGGTCGAGATAGAGCTGTTCCACCCAATCGCCGCTCAGGGCAATGAAGCCGACAATGCCGGTGCCGGCCTCGGCGACCGTCACCTGCTGCCGGGACAGCACGATCTCGCGGATGAAGGCAAGATCCTCATCCGGCGTGTGGATGACCGGCATCCAGGAGAACGAGCCAAGTGCGGCCCGCATGACAATGGCGATGGTCGCGGCATCCAAAGCCGTGGCGGGGCGCAGCACGATTTTGGTGGGATCGTTCAAAGGCGTTTCTCAACAGAGGTCAGCGCTGCCCTCATCCCCCTGCCGGGACCTTCTCCCCGTGAACGGGGAGAAGGAAGGCTTCGGCCGAAGGCCGAGCCCGCGACTACGGGCCGCCGGCTTTCCGGCGCCCCGCGGAGGGCCAGCCGCGGCAGCGGCGATACGGCCCGTGAGCGATAAACGGAATCGGCCGAAGGCCGAACCCCGTGAGCGAAAACAAACCAGCCGTCAGGCCGCCTTCTTCTTCGGCTGGATCAGGCCGCGCTCGACCAGAAGCTCGGCGATCTGCACCGCGTTGAGCGCCGCGCCCTTGCGCAGATTGTCGGAGACGATCCACATCGACAGGCCGTTGTCGATGGTCGAATCCTCGCGGATGCGCGAGATGAAGGTGGCGTCCTCGCCGGCCGATTCCAGCGGCGTGATGTAGCCGCCATCCTCGCGCTTGTCCAAGACCTGGCAGCCTGGCGCCTCGCGCAGGATATCGCGCGCCTCGTCGGCGGTGATCGGCTTTTCGAACTCGATGTTGACGGCTTCGGAATGGCCGATGAACACCGGCACGCGCACACAGGTCGCCGTCAGCTTGATCTTGGGGTCGAGCATCTTCTTGGTCTCGGCGACCATCTTCCACTCTTCCTTGGTCGAGCCGTCGTCGAGGAAGACGTCGATATGCGGAATGACGTTGAAGGCGATGCGCTTGGTGAACTTCTTGACCTCGACGCCATCGGCGACGAACACCGCGCGGGTCTGTGTAAAGAGTTCGTCCATGCCTTCCTTGCCGGCGCCGGATACCGACTGATAGGTTGCGACGACGACGCGCTTGATGGTGGCGACATCGTGCAGCGGCTTCAGCGCCACGACCAGCTGCGCCGTCGAGCAGTTCGGATTGGCGATGATGTTCTTGCGGGTGAACAGCGAGATCGCATCCGGGTTCACTTCCGGCACGATCAGCGGCACGTCCTGGTCGTAGCGGAAGGCCGACGAGTTATCGATGACGACGCAGCCCTGCTTGCCGATCTTCGGCGACCACTCCTTCGAGACGTTGCCGCCGGCCGACATGATGCAGATGTCGGTGTCGGAAAAATCATACTGGTCGAGCGTCTTGACCTTCAGCGAACGGTCGCCGAACGACACTTCGGTGCCCTGGCTGCGCCGCGAGGCCAGCGCCACGACTTCGCTTACCGGAAAGCCGCGCTCTTCCAGTATGTTGAGCATTTCGCGACCCACATTGCCCGTGGCGCCGACTACCGCAACCTTGAAACTCATCAGAAATCTCCTGTCCCTCTCCGCTTGGTTTTTGGAGAAAACCCGCCGGCCAATGCGGGTTTCGTCCCCCGGGCCGGACCCGGGAGAGGGTGGTTAGGCCAAGGGAATCACACCGTTTTGGTGGTGGTTTTGGCCATAGTTTTGCTGGAACGGTAAGACGCGCCAACGCGCCCGGCCCCATGATTGTGGCCGGGGAAGTCGAATGCAAGAAGAGCCATCAGAAGGCCGCGCATCGAAAATGATCCCGTTCGATGCCGGCTTTTACGCGGTTTGCGTCAGGAGTCAATTGCGGCAAGGCACTCGCTTGCCCTGTACAATAGCGGCCGCAAGAAGTACGAACGCCCAAATAGTGTTTGGCTGGCGTGGCGCCAGCCCCGGCATATGCTGCATGATGAGCCCATGCCCCGAATTCCGAAAGAGTGAGATGTCCAATTTCGAACGTATCGTTCCTGCGCTGGCAGAGGCGCTGGAAAAACGCGGCTATACCGAGCTGACGCCGGTGCAGAAGGCCGTGCTGGAACTCGGCGAGGCCGACGCGCTGGTGTCGGCGCAGACCGGCTCCGGCAAGACCGTTGCCTTCGGCCTGGCTTTGGCGCCGACCCTTCTTGGAAGCGCCGAGCGTTTTGACCAGGCTGGCGCACCGCTGGCGCTGGCCGTGGCGCCGACGCGCGAGCTCGCTCTGCAGGTGATGCGCGAATTGCAATGGCTCTACGCGCCGACCGGCGCCACCGTCGCGTCCTGCGTCGGCGGCATGGACATGCGCTCCGAACGGCGCGTGCTGGAGCGCGGCGCCCACATCGTCGTCGGCACGCCCGGCCGCCTGCGCGACCACATCACCCGCAACTCCCTCGACATGTCGGCGCTGAAAGCCGTGGTGCTGGACGAGGCCGACGAGATGCTCGACCTCGGCTTTCGCGAGGACCTCGAATTCATCCTCGATGCCGCACCGGCTCAGCGCCGCACGCTGATGTTTTCGGCCACCGTGCCGCGCTCGATCGCCACGCTGGCGCAAGGCTATCAGCGCGACGCCGTACGCATCTCGGCCGGCGGCGAGGAAAAGCAGCATCTCGATATCGAATACCGGGCGCTGAATGTCGCCTATCCCGACCGCGAGAACGCCATCATCAACGTGCTGCGGTTTTACGAGGCGAAGAACGCGCTGGTGTTCTGCAACACCCGCGCCGCCGTCAATCATCTGACGGCACGCTTCAACAACCGCAATTTTTCCGTCGTCGCACTGTCGGGCGAGCTCAGCCAGAACGAACGCACCCACGCGCTGCAGGCGATGCGCGACGGCCGCGCCAAGGTCTGCATTGCCACGGACGTCGCAGCGCGCGGCATCGACCTGCCCAATCTCGAACTGGTCATCCACGCCGATCTGCCGACCAATCCCGAAACGCTGCTGCACCGCAGCGGCCGAACCGGCCGAGCCGGACGCAAGGGCGTCAGCGCGCTGATCGTGCCCAACGGCGCCCGCAAGCGCACCGAACGGCTGCTGCAGAATGCAGGGCTGAAGGCGACATGGGCGAGCCCGCCCTCCGCCGACGACGTCATCAAGCGCGACGACGAGCGCATCCTTGCCGATCCAGCCTTCGAAGAGCCGATTGCCGAGGACGAGCGCGGCTTCATCGACGCGCTTCTGGCCAAGCATGGCGCCGAACAGGTGGCCGCCGCCTTCGTGCGCCAATGCCGCGCCAGCCGCTCGGCGCCCGAGGAGCTTACGGATGTCGCACCGTTCACGCCTTCGCGTGACAAACCGGCGGGCGAAAAATTCGAGCGCGATGAAGCGCCAAGCCGGCGCGACGACTTCGGCGACAGTGTCTGGTTCTCGCTGTCGATCGGGCGCAAGCAAAATGCCGAGCCGCGCTGGCTGATCCCGATGCTGTGCCGCACCGGCAACATCTCCAAGCGCGAGATCGGCTCCATCAAGATGCAGCAGGATGAGACCTACGTGCAGATCGCGGCCGACTGGGCCGATCGCTTCCTCGCCGCCATCGGCCCCGACAAGAAGCTGCAGGGCAACATCGTGGTGAAGCGCCTGGACGGCACGCCCGACCTGTCGCGGGCCGGCTACCAGGCGCCGAAGCCGGACAAGAAACCGCATCGCGGCAAGCGACCGTTCGAGGCGCCGCAAAGCGCACACAAGCCGAAATTCGAGAAGCGGGAACGGCCCGCCGGCGATGCAAAGCCTTGGGCCGGGAAACCGAAATTCGACAAGGCTGGACCGCCGAAGAACAAGAAACCGAAGAAGCGGCCGGTTTGAGGCTCTTATCGGCCAATTACAGATGCAGGCGCTGCCCCTCATTGCCCTGCCTGGCGTTTCTCCCCGTATAGTGACGGGGAGAAACGGCTGACCGCAGCCTTGGCGCTCTTCTTGCAACGTTGGCGATTGGCGGAATCGTCAATAACAGCGACCCCTCTCCCCGCCATTATACGGGGAGAGGATGCCGGCAGGCAGGTGAGGGGCAGCGCCAACGGACGGGAAAATGAAGCAACTCATGCCTGAACCGTTTACCCTCCATTTCGTCCAACCCCTTGCAGTCCGCCGCAACTTTGAACAGTCTGTGCCTACACGGGGGCGAGGCTAAATGCGCGGCGAAGTTCTTCACTATGACGAGGCCCAGGGTTTCGGCTTCATCACCGGGGCGGACGGCAACCGCTACACCTTCGCGCGCGAGGATCTGCGCCGTGATACCGTGATCGCGAACGGCGCAGTGGTCGAGTTTCTGCCGGCAAGCGGTCAGGCGCGCGACGTTTTTTCAATCCGCGCCCAGCCCGCCAGTCCCGCCACCGCTGCGCCAGCGGCAAGCGCCGCGCCGCCCAAGGCGGCTGCCGCTTCAGCCGCGCCACAGCATTTCGGCCGCCTGGCGGAAGACGGCGCGGTTCGCGATAGCGGACTGCCGGGTTATTTCTGGCGAGGCGTGACGCGCAACTACATCAACTTCGCCGAACGCGCCCGCCGCAAGGAATTCTGGGGCTACTGCCTGTTCTGGACCGTCAGCTTCATCCTGGTCGGAATTGCCGGCGGCCTCGCCGACCAGGCCGTCGGCAATTTCGATGCCGGCAACTGGCCGATTGTGATGATCGGCGTCTGGGGGCTGTTTTGGCTAGCGACGTTCCTGCCCTGGGTCGGGCTCGTCGTGCGCCGCTTGCACGACATCGGCCTGACCGGCTGGCTGGCAATACCTTACTTCGCAATCACCTTCATGTTCGCTCCGGCTACGCTGATCCTCGCGCTGATACTCGGATTGATCCCGACCCAGGCCCACGAAAACCAGTGGGGGCCGGTGCCTGGAGGAGGCGGAGCCTAGACCGCACCAGAAATGAACTGCCGGCTGTTTGCGGACAGCCGCGATTTAACAATGGCTTAGGTCGCAGCCAGGAAGGCAGCTGCTGTTTTGACCGGACGAACAAAATATTTCTCTTGCCGTTTAGTCTGCGCACAGATAATCTGTGCACTCATCAAATCGACGATCGAAAACGGATGATGGAGCCAAGACAAATGTGGACCAACGAGTACACCGCAATTTCCCCCCTTTCGGCGCAGGCCATCTGGAACGCGCTCAAGGCGCTGCACGAAGGCCGCCTCACCTACGAAGGGTCCGATACCTTCGTGCTGCACGGCCCGTTCGCCAAGGGCACCCGCCTCTCTGTAACGCCCGTCGGGCAGGACACCTTCGAATCGACGATCGTCGATCTTGTCGACACTGTGACGTATGCCGACGAGACCTCGTTCGGCGACACGAAACTGCTGTTCAGGCATACGCTGACGCCGGTCGAGGGTGGCACTCAAGTGACGCATCGCCTCGAGATTTCCGGCCCATCGGCCGCCGAGGTCGGACCAGAGCTCGGGCCGCAGATCAGCGGCGATTTCGACACTTCGATGGCCAAACTGTTCGAGCAGGCAAGGGAGTTGGCGAACGGTGGCTGATCGGGGGGATCTGCAAACGCGCTTCAGCGGACCATCCGAGAGCCCCGGCTTGTTGCTCTGGCGAACCACCATGCGCTGGCAGCGCGTCATGACGGCGGCGCTGGCCCCGCTTGACCTTACGCATGTCCAGTTCGTGCTGCTGGCTTCGGCGATGTGGCTCGGCCGCTATGGCGAGCCGCCTAACCAGGTGCAGCTCGCCGCCCAGGCCGGCACCGAGGTGAAGATGACATCGGACGTCGTCGCCCGGCTCGAGGCAAAGGGACTGATTGTGCGGGACACCAACCCGCGGGATTCCCGCGCCAAGGTGATCCGCGTCTCCACGACGGGGACGGCCGCAGTCCAGCGCGCTATCGTCGCCGTCGAAGCCGCCGACGCTGCTTTTTTCTCAGCCGTGGATGAGGCGCAACTCGTCGGCCTGCTGAAACGGCTGGCCGGCGAGATCCGCTGAGTCGGCCGCTAAGCCAGGAACTTGGCGATGATGGCATCGCCCATTGCGACAGTGCCGACTTCGGTCATGCCCTCGGACATAATATCCTTCGTCCGCAGCCCGTCGTCGAGCACGGCGGCTATGGCGCCTTCGAGCTTGTCGGCCTCATCGACCATGCCGAAGGAGTAGCGCAGGCACATGGCAAACGACGCGATCATGGCGATCGGGTTGGCGATGCCCTGTCCCGCAATGTCGGGCGCCGAGCCATGCACCGGCTCGTACAGCGCCTTGCGCTTCTTGGTCTTCACATCGGGCGCGCCGAGCGAGGCCGACGGCAGCATGCCGATCGATCCGGTCAGCATGGCGGCGATGTCGGACAGCATGTCGCCGAACAGATTGTCGGTGACGATGACGTCGAACTGCTTTGGCCAGCGCACAAGCTGCATGCCGCCGGCATCGGCCAGCATGTGGTCGAGCTTGACGTCAGCATAGCGAGTCTTCTGGGTCTGGGTGACAACCTCGTTCCACAGCACCCCGGATTTCATGACGTTGCGCTTTTCCATCGATGTCACGTGGTTCTTGCGCGTGCGCGCCAGCTCGAAGGCGACGCCGGAAATGCGCTCGATCTCGAACGTGTCGTAGACCTGCGTGTCGATGCCGCGCTTCTGGCCGTTGCCGAGATCGATGATCTGCTTCGGCTCGCCGAAATAGACGCCGCCGGTAAGCTCGCGCACGATCAATATGTCGAGGCCCTCGACGACTTCCTGCTTCAGCGAGGACGACGCGGCCAGCGCCGGATAGCAGATGGCGGGCCGGAGATTGGCGAACAGCTCCATATCCTTGCGCAGCCGTAGCAACCCGGCCTCGGGACGCACCTCGTAAGGCACCTTGTCCCATTTCGGCCCGCCGACGGCGCCGAACAGCACGGCGTCCGCAGCCATCGCCTTTGCCATGTCGGCATCCGAAATCGCCGCGCCATGCGCGTCGTAGGCACAGCCGCCGACCAAGCCTTCATCAGTGGCAAAACCGCTGCCGAGCTTTGCGTTCATGGCCGCGATCAGCTTCTTCACCTCGGCCATCGCCTCGGGGCCGATGCCGTCGCCGGCGAGCAGGAGAAGATTTTTCGAAGCCATGGAGAACCGTCCGATGCTGTTTGGAGAAACCGCGGCCTTGCTAAACGCCAAGAGCTTGCCGCGCAAGGGGATGAAGAACGCTACGACGGCGCCCGCGTCTCAAGACCTGGGTTCCTCGCCGTGGCCAGAGGCGGGGGAGAGGAACAAATCACTTGTGCGACAAAATATTCACCAACCGGCCGAACGGATCGCGCACATAAAACCGCCGTACGCCCCAGGGTTCGTCGGCCGGACCATACTCGACGGCAAAGCCGGCGGCCTTCATGCCTTGCAGCGCCGCATCGACATCGTCGACCTCGATGGAGAGGTCCGGCACCGGCGTGCCGGAGCCGCCCTGGGCCATGAAGCTGATCTGCACCTGCATCCGTGCGTCGGAGCCTAAGGTGACGATCCAGCCCTGATCCATCAGCACATCGAGGCCAAGCACGTCCTGATAGAAGCGTTTCGCCGCCGCCGCGTCCTGCGTCCCGATATTGGCCACGATGCGCCGGACCGTCATGGCTTTGCCTCCTCAAGCCGTACGCCGCAGCGCCGTGACTTCGACCTCGATCTTCATTTCCGGCTTGTTGAGCTGGCACACGATCATCGTCGCCGCCGGCCTGATCTCGCCGAAAGCCTCGCCGAGGATGGGGAAGACCACGTCCACGAAGGCCTGGTCGGTGATGTAGTAATGCGCGCGCACCACATCGGCCATGTCGAAGCCGCCATCCCTCAGCGCCTCGGCGATGGTCGCCAGACAATTGCGCGTCTGCGCCTCCACCGTTTCCGGCATGGCCATCGTCGCATAGTCGTAGCCGGTCGTTCCCGACACGAAACACCAGTCACCCTGCACCACCGCACGCGAATAGCCGGCGGTTTTCTCGAAGGGGGAGCCGGTGGAGATGAGTGTGCGCATCAGCGTCTCCTCGTAATCGTAGGTGCTCGTCTAGCAGAGGAAAGCTGGGCCGGTCGTGGGCCAAACCGAGTGAATCGTTGTCACGAAGGCAAAGCACAAACCTCGGGGATTAGCCGAGGCATCCCTCCCGTCGTCATCCTATGGCGAAGCAAGGAGCGAAGCGACGCGGCGCAGACCATAGGATCCATGCCGGGACGTCGGTGCGTCGCCACGGTGAAGAACTCTGATCCGCCGCGCCCTCCGGCAACGGTCGCGGCATGGATCCTCGGGTCTGCGCTCCGCTACGCGTCGCTTCGCCCGTGGATGACGAAACCACGCAGGCGCAGCTGTGTCAGACCTAGTTCCCCTGCGCCTTGTCCATTGCTTCCCTGATATCCGCCGGCCAGGTCTTCACGTCAGGCCAGGCCTGCGGCTCACCATCGTCGCCGCGGCGGGCGAAATACAGCGTGTGCTTGACCGGGTCGACCGCCATGAAACCGTCGCTGCTGCCGCACGCATGCGGGACGCAGCCGGTGGCATAGAAGGCGCCGGAGGCCGTCTTTTCGGTGCCGCCGCCGACCAGCAGGCTGGTCGCCATGTCGGGCATGGTGTCGCCGAGCAGCGTCTTCGCCGCCTTGTAGACGGCCTCATTGTGGAAGGCGTCGATGATGTTCTGGTATTTGGCCGGATCGACGTCCTTCCAGTCCGTACCCGGCTCCGGCGCGTAGGTCAGGTCGCCCGAGATCGTCAGCCCGTCGCTGGGCGACCATTGCAGCGCTTGCTTCGTATCGCCCGGCAACAGATACGGCACGAAATAGATGGCGTTGTCGGCCACCGCCGCCGGCGGCGCGCCGCATTCGTCCTGTTCGACCTTGAGGCTTTGTATCTCGCCGCCTTCCGGCTTCCAGACGATGACCTTGGCCGGGCCGCACTGGTTGCCGCCGTCGCCGACATCGACCAGCGCCACGTCGACGCCGCCGACCTTGACTGTTCTGTCGAAGAACACGTCGTAATTGCTGGCCAGCTGCTCGCCGTCATAGGCCAGCACCTTTTCGCCATCCTGCTCCGGCTGGGTGATGGTCAGCTGCCCGCCCTCGAACGGGACCGGCCCCTGGCTGTCATCGTCCGCCAGGGCCGCATTGCCCGACGCGCCCGGATCGGCGGCGGACGGATCTTCTGCCGGCACGAGTATCTTGTCGGTCTGTGCTTGCGCGCCGGCCACCGGCATCAGCATCCACGCCAGCGCGCAGGCGCCGGCAAGAAGAAAACGTGTCATGACTGTCCCCTCCGTTCAGCCGCCACGAACCCGGCTTTGTGGCGGCCGGGCCATCTCGTACCACTCAGGCCCAAGGACGCTCGGCAGCGTTCTTCTTCTCGAACGAGGCGATGGCGCCGGCCTTCTCCATGGTCAGGCCGATATCATCGAGACCGTTCAGCAGGCAGTGGCGCTTGAAGTCGTCGAGTTCGAACGTCACCACGCCGCCATCCGGTCCGCGGATTTCCTTGGCCTCGAGGTCGACGGACACCGTCGCATTGGAGCCGCGCGAGGCGTCGTCCATCAGCTTCTCCAGGTCTTCGGCGCTGACGGTGATCGGCAGGATGCCGTTCTTGAAGCAGTTGTTGTAGAAAATGTCGGCGAACGAGGTCGAGATGACGCAGCGAATGCCGAAATCGAGCAGCGCCCACGGCGCGTGTTCGCGGCTCGAACCGCAGCCGAAATTGTCGCCGGCGACCAGGATCTGCGCCTTGCGGTAGGCCGGCTTGTTGAGCACGAAGTCGGGGTTTTCCGAGCCATCGTCCTTGTAGCGCATTTCGGCGAACAGGCCGCTGCCGAGCCCGGTGCGTTTGATCGTCTTGAGATAATCCTTGGGGATGATCATGTCGGTGTCGACATTGACGATCGGCATCGGTGCGGCGACGCCGGTGAGCTTGGTGAATTTTTCCATGGCTTTTGCCCGTTCTTGATCGATAATTCGTTGCGTCAGGGTTTGCTGGCGCCCGGTTTACACAAAGCCGCCGGCAAATAAAAGGCAACTGTTGGTGCGCGGCCCCGATCGAAAGATCGGCGCGGCACTGTCTTTAAAACCAGCTGCCGTTGGTGCACCTTGCGCCCATGACCGCACAATCGAAGATTATCTATGCCCGGGAGCCTGAGCTCGACGTCGCCGAATTCCGCCGCGTGCTGGTCGAATCCACGCTCGGCGAAACACGCCCCGTCGATGACGACGCCCGGCTGCAGGCGATGCTTTCGGCCGCGAACCTGGTGCTGACGGCGCGGCTCGACATCGAAGGCAGGCCGCTGATAGGCGTTATCAGGGCCATCACCGACTTTTCCTGGGTGTGCTATGTCTCAGAGCTCGCCGTATCCCAATCTGCGCAAGGCCTCGGCATCGGCAAGGGCCTGATGGACGCGGCCCGCCGGCAGCTTGGGCCTTCGGTCGCCATCAGCCTGATCTCGATGCCCGACGCCGTCGGCTTCTATGAGCGTATCGGCATGACGCGAATGGCCGACGCGTTCTGGTTCTCCCGCGAGGGCTGACGAGCGTCGAGCGCAATTGCCGATCGGGTTGGGCAGTCAAGGCGGGCAAGGTTCTCGGCAATGCGGAACGGTGTTCAGGACACCGCGGAGCAACGCCTCCTTTGTCGCCCTTGACCCGCGCTTCATCCGGTCCAAATCCGCAGGATGGGAAATCGCCGATCTCTGATAGGCACCGCCGGCTGGGGAATTCCGTCTCGATACAAGGCTGACTTTCCGCAATCCGGTTCGCATCTCGAACGTTACGGAAAACGCTTTCCGGCCGTCGAGATCGACACCACGTTCTACAAGCCGCACCGCCGCGAGACCTATGAGCGCTGGGCGCACGCCGTGCCGGAGCACTTCCGCTTCGCGGTCAAGGCACCGAAGAACATGACCCATGATCATCGCCTCGCCGATTGCGAGGGGCTGACAGAGGACTTTCTCGGGCAGGTCGAAGGTCTCGGCGAAAAGCTGAGCGTGCTTCTGGTGCAGCTGCCGCCGAGCTTGCCCTTCGAGCCGGAGGTCGCCGGCGGCTTCTTCGACATGTTGGGCAGGCGTATCCGGGCAAGGCTGGCATGCGAGCCGCGCCATCCCACCTGGTTCAGTGCCGAGGCGGACGCACTGCTGGCCGGTCACCAGGTCGCACGGGTCGCCGCCGACCCGGCTTCGGTTCCGGAGGCAGCAGGGCCAGGTGGCTGGCCCGGCCTTGCCTATTTCCGCTGGCACGGCGCGCCGCGGATCTACTATTCGGGTTACGATGCCGAAACGCTCGACCGGTTTGCGCGGCAAGTGGAAGCAGCAGCAGATTCCGGCGCCGAGGTGTGGGGGATTTTTGACAATACGGCCAACGGGCATGCGCTGGGCAACGCGATGGCTGTCAGTGCGATGGTTGCTTAGACTCTCGCGGGACAGCACCCCCCTCTGGCCTGCCGGCCATCTCCCCCGCAAGGGGGGAGATCAGATGCCGCGACCGTTTTCGCCAATCTCCGACGTTGCAAGAATGGCGCCTTCGCCGAAGCTGCCATCTCCCCCCTTGCGGGGGAGATGCCCGGCAGGGCAGAGGGGGGTGGGCGGGAACTCGACAGAGCGATCCTATTCCGCCCGCCTCAAATCACGTTCAATTCCCGAAACGCCCGACCTTCGGCCACCCGTTCGTACCCAAACGCCGAGCAATCCACCGTCCGATACCCGCCATGCACCAACAACTCCGCCAGCGCCTTGCCGACGGCCGGCGCCTGCTGCAGGCCGTGGCCGGAAAAACCGTTGGCGAAGATGAAATTCTCGACCTCGGGATGCGGTCCGATGACCGCGTTCTGGTCGAGCGTGTTGTAGTCGTAATGGCCGGCCCAGGCGCGGGTCGGCTTGATTGCTTCGAAAGCCGGAATGCGGGTTGCCAGCACCGGCCAGATCACCTCTTCGAACAGCGGCCAGTCGACGCCGAAATCCCGGGGGTCGGCGGGGCCATCGCCCTCCTCCGGCTCGGCGCCGCCGGTGAGATAGACCGAGCCTTCCGGCCGGACATAGATGCCGGATGGGTCGACCAGCAGCGGCATGTCGGCGTATTTTTCCCGCGCCTCGAAGACGAAAACGTTGCGCTTGCGCGGCTCGACGGGCAGCACGAGTCCCGCCATGCCGGCCACCTTGCCGGCATTCGGCCCGGCGGCGTTGACGACGATGCCGGCTTGCAGTCTTTCTCCATTGTCGAGGTCCACGCCGGTGACGCGGTTGCCCTGCCTCTCAATGCCGGTGACATCGGCGGCGATGAAATCGATTTGTCTGTCACGCAATGCCTTGCGAAACAGCGTCAACATGGCATGAGCGTCGAACCAGCCCTCGCCGGTACGGCCGAAGGCGCCGGCGCTGATGCCTTCGGTCGACAGCCAGGCAAAGCGCTTTGCCAGCTGGTCGGCATCCTCGAGCAGAATGTCGGCGCCCTCGGCGACCTGTGCTTGGTGGTTGGCTTTCAGGATCGGCAACCCGGCCTCGCCGGCCAGGATGAGATAGCCGCCTTCGCGAAAACCGATATCGGCGTCGGTGCCGAAGGTCTCCTTCAGCCGCCGGAACAGGTTTAGCGTGAACTGCGACAGCCGGATATTTTCCGGAATCGAGAATTGCTGACGGATCGAGGCCATGGACAGCGTCGTTGCCGCATGGGCGAATTGCGGGTCGCGTTCGATCAGCGCGATGGACCCGGAAAAGCCTTCCTCGCGCAGATAATAGGCGACCGAGGAGCCGACGATGGCTCCGCCGATGATGACGGTGTCGTAGCGCACTTTGTTCTCCAATCCGGCCGCCGGCATCCTTCACGCCGCCGGCACAATGATCTCGAAGCGCGTGCCGCGCCCGGAGTCAACCAGCGCGATCGTGCCATCATGCGCTTTCAGGAGGGCCAGCACTATGCCGAGGCCCATGCCGGTCCCGCCGGACTCGCGCCGCGTGGTGAAGAACGGCTCGAAAATGCGTGCCCTGTTGCTCGGCGAGATGCCGGCGCCGTCGTCGCTGACCGCAATGGTCACCTTGCCTTCGGCGCTGGCAGCCGCCAGCAAAACCTGGGTCGCGCCGTGCCTGGCGGAATTGTCGATCAGATTGGCAAGCACGATCACTGCATTCTCGGCCGATATGCGCAGGCCGATGTCGCCGCCCGCCTCGACGCGAACCGCCAGTCTGCCGTCCACCGGCAGCAATGCCAGCGCCGCATCGAGCGATGTGCTTTCGCCGCTCGGCGCCAGGTTTTCCGCGCGCGCCAGATCGAGCAGGCGCCGCACCAGCAGATTGAGCCTTCCGGCATCGTTGACGATGTTGCCGGAAAACCGTTTGCGTTCGGCGGCATCCATCGCCTCGCCGGAATCGCGCAAGAGTTCGGCCGCGCCCTGGATCGCCGTCAGCGGCGATTTGAGCTCGTGCGAGACATGGGTGGCAAAGGTCTGGATCGAGTCGGAGCGCGCCTGCAGCTTTTCGGCCATGTCGAGAAAGGCCGCGGACAGCTCGGCCATTTCGCGCGTGCCGTGATGGTCGAGCGGCCGGATGGCGTCGCGGTCGCCGGCGGCGATGCGCCTCGTGCGCTCCATCAGCGCGTAGATCGGCCGGCTGACGGTGCGCAGGAACACCAGCGCGATCAGCAGCGTGCCGAACAGCATGGCGATGGCCGCCAGCGTCACCTTGCCGCGTTCGCCATAGAGATGCTTGACGATGTTGTTCGGCGTTCGAGACAGGTAGATCACGCCGGCGACATGGCCGTCGACCGCGATCGGCATGGCGACAAAGACGCGAACTTTCGTGCCGCGGCTGACCGAATAGAGGGGCGGTGGCGGCTGGTCGGGAATTCTTTGTCTCAACACGCTGGCGTAGTGGCCGGCAAGGGCGGTGCGCACCTCTTCGACATTGGCCAGCGATAGTCCGACCTCGTCGCGCCCTGCAATGACAACGCCGCGCGGATCGAGCAGCCGGAAGCCGGCCAGCGTGGTTTTTTGCGTCGTGTCGAGAATGCCGGACAGGCTGGCGCCGATCGCCGCGAAGGCTGGATCGATGGCCGCGGCGATGCCGGCGGGTCGGGTCGGCAGCAGGTAGTCGGAAGCGAGATCGAGGCTCGGCTCGATCGGCTGGTAAGGCGAGTCGTCGCCACGGCTGGCATCGCCGCTCTCCGCGTTCATCGGCGCACCGAGCCTGTCCGGGGAAATGCCGGCGTCGCTGATATCCTGCGCATAGATCGCCGCGATGACGGCGCCTTGCGCGATCAGCTCGCCCTCGGTCTGGCGGATCAGCTGGTTTTCATAAAGCCGGAAGAAGAACAGGCCGACCAGCGGCAGCGCCAGCACCATGATGAGGATGGCGAGAACCACCGTGGCCAGCCTTGGCCGCCATTTGGTGCCGATCCATTTGGCGTCGCTCAGGCGCCGCATCGGCCGAGCCGGAAACCAACGCCATGCACGGTTTCGATGGCGTCGAGACAGCCTGCCGCCGCCAGCTTGGCGCGGATGTTGCGGATGTGGCTATCGACGGTACGGTCGGCGACATGGATGTTGGCGGCATAGGCGCTGGCGACCACCAGGTCGCGCCCCAGCACATGCGCCGGCCGCGCCAGAAATCCCTTCAGGATCGAGAATTCGATCGCCGTCAGCGCCAGCGCCTTGCCGTCGAAACTGGCGCCGTGGCTGGCCGGCACCAGGCTGAGCTTGCCATGCGCAAAGTTCTTGTCATCGGCGGGGTCCGGCGCCACCGGGCGGGCGCGGCGCAGGATGACGTTGACGCGCGCCACCAGCTCGCGCGGGCTGAACGGTTTCGTCACATAGTCGTCGCCGCCCATTTCGAGCCCGAGGATGCGATCGATCTCCTCGTCTCGCGCCGACAGGAACAGTATCGGCACATCGGAGCGCTGCCTCAGCCGCCGGCAGACTTCCAGCCCGTCCATCTCCGGCATGCCGATGTCGAGCACGACGAGATCGGGCACGCGGCGCTCGATCGCCTGCAGGGCCGCGGCGCCGTCGGACACGGCTTGCGTCTTCATGCCGGCCTTCTCCAGCGCAAAGCAGATGATCTCGCGAATGTGCGGATCGTCGTCGGCGACCAGGATCTGATGCGGCATGGATCTAACGGTCCGGCACTGAACGTTGCGAGGGCTGAGTAGGTGGAGGAAGCACGAGCGGACCTCTCTTGTCGAGAACCTGCACGAGCCTCCAGCCGCGAAAGCTCCAGGCGCGCCACTGCCTCTGCTCGGCGATAGTGTCGTCGATCATCATTTGATCGGCCAGATAGGTGGTTTGGTTTCCGAATTGGTGCATGTAGAGGCGGTCCAGCGCCGGCATGGCGGCAGCGCCAAGCGAGCGCAGATATTCGGTATCGATAGGCGTGCCGTCGCCGGTCATTTCAAGGGAATGGTCGACATTGAAATTGGCGATCGTTGCGGCGAAGTTGATGAAGCAGCAGGCATAAAGCGTCGCCGATAGCGTCGCAAGATTGGCGGAGAGCAGCCATTCGTTGGATTTTCCAAGCGCGATGCGGGCAATGATCAGTGCTAGCCCTGACGCCACCAACCCCATCCAGACGAAAGCCGCGATGCGCCAGTAGGTCAGTGCATAGACGCCGATATAGAGATCGAGCCTGAGAATCGACGAAATGACCAGCACGATGTTCTGCGCCACCCAGGCATAGACCAGTCGGCGGATCAGCGGATCGCTTGACGTTTCGCTGCCCGGCCGCAGCGCCGCCAGCACGAAGCCGGCGGCCAGCAGCGCGGTGGCGATCAGCGGATAGGCGCCGCGATGCGCATAAGCGGCATAGCTCAACCCGTCCGGCAGGGCGACCCCACCCCAGAGATAGGCGGCGTCGAGCCCGGTCTGCAGCGCAAACAGGGCATTGAAGACGATCAGCGCGCGCAAGATCGCGGCCTTGCCGAAGACGACGGCCTCGATCGTCGTGGCGGATTTTGTCGCGGCCGGTGCGGCCACGGCTGCAGGCGGCGCCAAAGGTGGAAGGCGGCGTGGGGGTCGGCGCAGCAAGCGCGGCAGGCGAGGTCGCAGGAAAGCCCAGACGCCGGCGAGCACGAACAGCCAGAAGACGATCCGCGCCAGCTGGATGAGATCGAGCAGCTTCATCAGGTCGATCAGCGACAGCCAGTATTCGATGACCGGATTGGCGGTGCCGAACAACAGCAGGAACACCGCGCCCAGCGTCACCGGCATGACCCAGACGATGATGGACGCCAGGTGGATGCGGCGGCCGCCAAGCCGGCGCACCGTGCGGCGCCATTGGAAAAAGTCACGGATAAGGCGCAGCGGCGCCGCCAGCAGGAACAGCGCGACCTGGCCGGCAATGCGGGCGATGCCGTGCCGCAGCCGCCCGGACAGGGACAGCGCAAACACCACCAGCGCCACGACAGCTATCGCCACCGACAGCGGGCTGACGTTCTCGGCCAGCGGCAGCAGCGCGACCAACAAAGCGGCCGGCTTGAGCCAGGGTCGGGTGGAATTCAGTGCGGCAGGATGCACAGCGACCACCGCGCCGGCGATCAGGATGGCAAACAGCAGCACCGTGATCCCGGCGGGCTGGCCGTAAAAGAAAAAATCCGCCAGCGCCACGAGCAGGACGGCGATGCCGAAACGGCGGCAAAAGGTCGGGGAAAGGGACTGCGTCATGCTCGGACTTTCCTGATGGGCTGGATCCGGCCGACGGGCGGATGTCTGGGGGTAAAAGGGAGCAGGCTTGCCTCCAGGCAAAGGCCGGCCTCCGTGCGAGGCGGATCGACCAGCCACCAGCTTTCGCTGCTGAGACGATAGGGCAGGGACCAACGGTTTCGCTGTTGCATGCCGCTGTTGTGGTGGCTGCGCATGGATACGGCAGGGCGCAGCGGAGGAGGTTTTCCGCAGAGATGTGCAGTTTTCGTGCAGGACCTGTGCTTACGGCCGGGGCGCTCCCCCCCATCTTTCCGGACGTTGGCGCTGTCCCAGCCAGGCTCCTTTCCTCTCCCTCCGGAGGGGGGAGAGGTGGCTCGGCGAAGCCGAGACGGAGTGGGGGAACCACCTGGCAGTCGCCGCGAACGGACATCGGAAGGGCACTGAGCGCATGGGTCGACCCCCACTCCGTCGAGCTTCGCTCGACACCTCTCCCCCGATCGACGGGGGAGAGGAAAGGCCCCCCTTCCGCAACTGCTGCGGGACGGGCGGGGCAGCGCAAGCTTTCGCAGTTGGCTCGTCATCAGGTACCGGTCGGACGCTTGCCTCACCCGCCCCCACGCGGCATAGATCGGCCATGACAAGCGAACCTTACCGCCCGCGCCGCTCGGTGCTTTACGTCCCCGCCTCCAACGACAAGGCGCTGGCCAGGATCGCGACGCTGGCCTGCGATGCCGTGATCATCGACCTCGAAGACGCCGTCGCGCCCTCAGACAAGATCGCCGCGCGGGACAAACTGGCCGGCATTTTCGCCAGCCGACCGAAACGCCGCTGCGAGATGATCGTGCGCGTCAACGCGCTGTCCAGCGAATGGGGCAACGATGACCTGCTGACCGCGGCGAAATTCGAGCCCGACGGCATCCTGTTGTCCAAGGTCGCCACGCCGCGCGATATCCTCGAAGTCGGCGACGTGCTCGACGACAATTTTGCCCCCGACAGCGTCAAGCTCTGGGCGATGATCGAGACGCCCAAGGCCATGCTCAATATCGGCGCCATTGCCGAACTCGGCCGCGATCGCGCTTCGCGGCTAAATTGTTTCGTCGCCGGAACGAACGATCTGGTCAAGGAAACCGGCATTCTGGCGACGCCTGATCGGCGCTACCTCGTGCCTTGGCTGATGCAGATGGTGCTGGCGGCGCGAGCCGGCGGCATCGACATACTCGACGGCGTCTCCAACGATTTTCGCGACCTCGACGCGTTTGCGCGCGAATGCACGGAAGCCGCCGCCATGGGGTTCGACGGCAAGACGCTGATCCACCCCGCCCAGATCGAAACCGCCAACCGCGCCTTTGCGCCCGCGCCCGAAGCTCTGGCCGAGGCGCGCGCGGTGAAGGATGCCTTTGCCTTGCCGGAAAATGCCGGCAAGGGCGTGATTGCTCTGAACGGCAGGATGGTCGAGCGGCTGCATCTGGCACAGGCCGAAAAACTGCTGGCGAAGGCCGCCGCCATCGGCGCATGATCCGCCCCGAAAAGACGAACTCACGACAGGACCTGACCCATGAGACTTTACCGCTTTCTGTCCGCCCCCGACGATTCAACCTTCTGCCACAAGGTGACCGCGGCGCTGAGCAAGGGCTGGCATTTGTACGGCTCGCCGACCTACGCCTACGACAAGAAGACCAAATCGATGCGCTGCGGCCAGTCGGTGGTGAAGGATATTGACGGCCAGGAATACGGGCCGGATACAAAGCTGAGCGACTGGTAGGGAAGGCGTCAACCTCCGCGTCTTCGTCATCCTAGGGCGAAGCAAGGAGCGAAGCGACGCGACGCAGACCCTAGGATGACAAAGGCGGGGGCTATTCCGCCGCCTCTTCAAGCTTTTCCATATCATCGTCCGACAGGCCGAAATGGTGACCGATCTCGTGGATCAGCACATGGGTGACGATGTCGCCCAGCGTCTCTTCGTTCTCGGCCCAGTAGTCGAGGATGGCGCGGCGGTAGAGGGTGATGCGGTTCGGGCCTTCGCCGGTCTGCGGGTTCCAGCGCTCGGCGATGCCGCGGCCCTCGAACAGGCCGAGCAGGTCGAACGGCGTCTCCAGCGACAGATCGTCCATGATCTCGTCGGTCGGGAATTCGGCGATCATGATGACGATCTCGCCGGTCAGCTTGCGAAAATCGTCGGGCAGATGTGCGTACGCCTCCAGCGCCAGAAACTCGATCTCCTCGATCGAAGGCGAGAGTTCATCGTGCCAGGTGCGGGTCTTGTAGATGCGGGCCATGCTTTGTCCTTTGATCCGGCATATAGGCTTTCCCTCCGGACTCGGCAAATGGACGGGTACCTGGCCAATTCTTTGCGCCGAATGGCTGCGACCAAAGTCCAAGGTTGGCCTCGCCACCTTTGATCAAGGAATAAATTCCTTCTGACTCCGCTTGACTCTTTCGGCACCCTCTGGAATCTATAAGAACATAACAGGAACAATTATGAGAGAAATTGACCGTCATGGCGACATCAGCCGTGGCGCGGGAGACTGTTTTTGCCCTGCGCCGCCAGATCGCGAAGATCGAGGGAACGCTGCCCGAGCGCCTGGCCGCGCCGGCCGGCGAGCGACCTCGTGCGCGCGCTGACAGCGCTATCGGCGGTGCGCCCGAACCTAATGCCGATGTCACCATCATCCGGCGCGGGCTTGCCGTGGCTTCGCCGAATGCTTTCCTGGCGACCGGCGTCGAGCACCTCGATGCGGCGCTGAGCGGCGGCCTGCCGAAAGCCGCCTTGAGCGAAATCCATGGCCTTGAGACCCGCAATGCCGGGGCCGTCGCCGGCTTTGTGCTGTCGCTGGTCAGCCTGATCCTCAAGGGCCAGCCCTTGCCCGTGCTGTGGATCGGCACATCGGAGATTTTTCGCGAGGCCGGCTTTCCCTATGCCAGGGGATTGCAGGGCATGTTCGGTATCGCACCGGAGCAGTTGCTGTTTTCCGAGGCGCCGAAACTCACCGATGCGCTGTGGGTAGCCGAGGAGGCCGCCAAGATGACGGCGCTCGCCGCAATCATTCTCGAGATCCGTGGCAGCCCGCAGCGGCTCGACCTCACCGCGACGCGCCGGCTGCACGCGCGCGCCCAAAACGCCGGCCGGCCGGTGTTCCTGCTGCGCCAGGCCGGCGAAGCCGAGCCGACCGCCGCCCCGGTGCGCCTCATCGTGTCGGCTGCACCAGCGAAATCGCGCCGGACGATCGCCGGGCCGCTTGCCGGCTCGATCGGCCACCCTGCCTTCACCGTCAGCATCGGCAAGAGCCGCACCGCTCTGCCTGGACAATTCACACTGGAGTGGAACCCCGATGAACACGCATTCGAAGAAAGAAAGCCCCGCGAAAAACGGGCAGAGAATTCTGTCGCTGTGGTTCCCGCATCTGGCGGCAGAACGGATCCTGCGCCAGCGCTTGGGACGGTCGTGGCGTTCCCGGCCTTCGGATCATCTGCCGCCATCTCACCCACCGCTCGTGATCAGCCATCGCGACCGCAACGCCCAGCGCATATCGGCCCTCGACGAGCGGGCTGAGGCGCTGCATCTGAAGCCTGGCATGGGCATTGCCGATGCGCGCGCCATGCATCCCTCGATCGACATCGTCGAGGCCGATCCGGACGCCGATCGCCGGCTGCTCGAAGGCCTCGCCGACTGGTGCGATCGCTATACGCCGCTGGTGGCGCTCGACGGTACTGATGGCCTTTATCTCGACGTCACCGGCTGCACGCATCTGTTCGGCGGCGAGCGCGCCATGCTGGACGACATCCTTGCGCGGTTTTTCCAGCAGGGTTTCGATGTCCGCGCCGGGTTGGCCGCGACGCCGGGTGCAGCCTGGGCGGCGGCGCGCTTCTGCGGCAACCGCATCGTTGTCTCCGGCGAGGAGGAAGCGCTGCTCGCCCCCTTGCCGCTGGCGGCACTGCGCATCGAGGCCGATATCCGCGCCAGCTTGGAAAGCGTCGGCCTGCGGACCGCCGGCGCGGTCATGGCAGCGCCGCGCGCGCCGCTCGCCCGTCGCTTCGGCGCGACCTTGCTGTTGCGGCTCGACCAGGCGCTCGGCCGCCTCGACGAGGCGGTATCGCCGCGCCTGCCCGTGGCCCCGCTTTCGGTCGAACGCCACCTGGCCGAACCGGTCGTGCTGACCGCCGAGATCGAACGGCTGGTGCTCTTGCTGGCGGTGACGCTGAAGGCCGATCTCGAACGCCGCGGCGAGGGCGCAAGGATGCTGGCGCTGCTTTTGTTTCGCGTCGACGGCGCCGTCAGCCGCATCGCTGTCGGTACCTCGCGACCGTTGCGCGAACCCAAGCTTATCCAGCGCCTGTTCCATGAGCGGCTGGCCGCGCTCGAACAGGACATCGATGCCGGCTACGGCTTCGACCTGGTGCGGCTTTCGGTGCTGGCGGCCGCCGGCTTCGACATGCAGCAGGCCGATTTGACCGGCGAGACCGAGGATGACGGCGCCGACATGGCACTCTTTGCCGACCGCATCCGAGCCAGGCTCGGCGACAGTGCGGTGCTGAAACCGGTCGCCCTCGAGAGCCATCTGCCGGAGCGCGCCATCGCCACCATCCCGTTCTCGGAAGCGCCACAACGCAAAGCACCGCTCAGGAAGCCGGGCTCGAAAGACGCGCCGCGCGCAACCATCTTCCCGCCGGAACGGCCGATCCGGCTGTTCCGTTCGCCCGAGCCGATCGAGGTGCCGGCCACCGAAATGCCTGAGGGTCCGCCGATGAATTTCCGCTGGCGCCGCGCTCTCTACCGGGTCGCGCGCGCCGAGGGGCCGGAACGCATCGCGCCGGAATGGTGGCGTGAAACGTCAAGCGATCCGCTCACATCGACGCGTGACTATTTCCGGATCGAGGATGCCGACGGCCGCCGCTACTGGCTCTACCGGCAAGGCCTCTATGGCAACCCGCAGGTGCCGCCGCGCTGGTTCATGCATGGAGTCTTCGCATGAACGCGCTGACCGTCATCCCCTATGCGGAATTCGGCATCCAGTCGAACTTCTCCTTCCTGCGCGGCGCCTCCAAGCCGGAGGAGCTGGTGGTGGCGGCCAAATTCCTCGGCTTTTCCTCGATCGGACTGGCAGACCGCAACACGGTGGCCGGCGTCGTGCGCGCCTGGCAGCAGGCCAAGGTCGAGAAGCTCGCCTATCACCCCGGTTGCCGCCTGGTGTTCGGCGACGGCACGCCGGACATTCTCGCCTATCCGCAGAACCGCAAGGGCTGGGGCCATCTCTGCCGCATGCTGACGCAAGCCAATTTGCGCGATGAAAACGAGAAGGGCGCGACCCTTCTCCAGCGCAGCGACCTGCTCGAATGGGGCGACCTGCTGTCGCTGGCGGTGCTGCCGGATCTCTCGGCGAATGCCGACGATCCCCTGGCATTGGTCCGTCAACTGAAAGACCGTTTCGGCGCTAATTTGCGGCTAGGCATGGCGCCGGATTATCGCGGCAATGACCGTTTCCGCATCGAGCAGGCGGCGGGCATGGCGGACATCGCCGGCGTGCCGCTGATGGCGACCAACGACGTGCTTTATCACAGCGCCGAGCGCCGCTCGCTGCAAGATGTGCTCACCGCCATCCGCCTCAATTTGCCGGTCGCCGAGGTCGGGCTGGAGCTGACGGCCAACGCCGAGCGCCATCTGAAGCCGCCGCTGGAAATGGCCCGTCTCTTCCGCCGCCATCCACGGGCGCTGGCCGAGACGCTGCGCTTTGCCGGCGAACTGACCTTCTCGCTCAGCGACCTCCAGTACAATTATCCCGACGAGCCGACGCAATCAGGGCTTGGGCCGCAGGCCGAGCTAGAGCGTCTGGCCAGGGAGGGGGCCGCCACGCGCTATCCGGCGGGCGTCCCCGCTTCCGTCTTGCAGCGCATCAGTGAGGAGCTCGCTCTGATCGAGCGTCTGAATTATGCGCGCTATTTCCTGACCGTTTACGACATCGTCCAGTTCGCCCGCAATGAGGGCATTCTGTGCCAGGGCAGAGGCTCGGCCGCCAACTCGATCGTCTGCTACTGCATCGGCATCACCGAGGTCGGCCCCGAGCGCATCGACACGTTGTTCGAGCGCTTCATTTCCGAGGAGCGCAACGAGCCGCCCGACATCGACGTCGATTTCGAGCATGAGCGGCGTGAGGAGGTGATCCAGTACATCTACTCCAAATACAGCGCCAAGCGCACCGCGCTGGCTGCCGCCGTCATCAGCTATCGCGGCCGCTCGGCGCTGCGCGAGGTGGCCAAGGCCATGGGCCTGTCGGACGATGTCCGCATTGCGCTCTCCAGTTCGATCTGGGGCTGGTCGACCTCGGAGCTCGGCGAGAAGGAGGCGCATGCCGGCGGCCTCGACCGCAACGAGACCTCGACCCGTCACGTGATCGCCCACGCCAACGAGATCATGGGCTTTCCCCGGCATCTGTCGCAGCATGTCGGCGGCTTCGTCATTACCCGCGACCGGCTCGACGAGATCGTCCCCATCGTCAAGACGGCAATGGACGAGCGCAAGATGGTCGAGTGGGATAAGGACGATCTCGACGCGGTGAAGATCCTGAAGGTCGATATTCTGGCGCTTGGCATGCTGACCTGCCTGAAGCGCGCCTTCACCTTGCTCACCGACCATTATCCGAAGGCCCGGGATGATTACGGCCGACCCTATGTGCTGGCCACCCTGCCGCCGGAAGAGAACGACGTGTACGACATGATCTGCCGCGCCGACACGCTCGGCGTCTTCCAGATCGAATCGCGCGCGCAGATGTCGATGCTGCCGCGTCTACGCCCGCGCGAATTCTACGACCTGGTCATCGAGGTGGCGATCGTGCGGCCCGGCCCGATCCAGGGCGACATGGTGCACCCCTATCTGCGCCGTCGGCAGGGCAAGGAAGCGGCTGAATATCAAAAGCCAGAGCTGGAGGCTATTCTCAAGAAGACACTCGGCGTGCCGCTGTTTCAGGAACAGGCGATGAATATTGCAATCGTCGCCGGTGGTTTCAAACCCGGCGAAGCCGACGAACTACGCCGCGCCATGGCCACCTTCAAGCGCACCGGCACCATCGGCAATTACCGCCAGCGCATGATCGACGGCATGGTCGGCAAGGGATACACCAAGGACTTCGCCGAGCGCTGCTTCAAGCAGATCGAAGGCTTCGGCGAATACGGCTTTCCCGAAAGCCACGCCGCCTCCTTCGCTTTGCTCGTCTATGCCTCCTGCTGGTTCAAGACCTTTTATCCCGACGTGTTCTGCGCCGCGATCCTGAATTCGCAACCGATGGGGTTTTACCAGCCGGCCCAGCTGGTGCGCGACGCGCGCGACCATGGCGTCGATATCCGCGACGTCGACGTCAATTTTTCCGACTGGGACTGCACCCTGGAGAAAGCCCAATTCGATCCGGGCCGCATCCTGGGGCGCCATGCCGAAATGCGCGGTGTCATCAAGACCCGGTGCGCCGTCCGGCTTGGCTTCCGTCAGATCAAGGGCTTGGCCGAGAAGCGTATGGAAGCTTTCACCGCGCGGCGCGGCGCCGGCTATACAAGCGTCAGGGATGTGTGGCTGCGCTCGGGCCTCGATGTCGGCGAAATCGAAAGACTGGCGCAGGCTGACGCCTTCCGCTCACTCGGCCTCGACCGTCGTGAAGCCTTGTGGGCGGTGCGCGCGCTGGATGGCAAGAGCGCCGCCGAACGGCTGCCGCTGTTCGACCAGCCGGCGATCCGGCTGCGCGAACTCGAGCCCGAGACAAAACTGCCGACAATGCCGCTCGGCGAGCACGTCATCCACGACTACCGCGCGCTCGGCCTGTCGCTGAAGGCGCATCCGGTCGCCTTCCTGCGCGAGCGGCTCGACCGCGCCGGCGTCATTCCCAATGCCAATCTCGGCTCGGTGCGCGACGGCAGGCGGGTCTCGGTCGCCGGCCTGGTGCTGGTGCGGCAGCGGCCCGGCAAGGGCAATGCGATCTTCCTGACGCTGGAAGACGACAAGGCCGTCGCCAACGTCATTTTCTGGGAGCGGACCTTTACCCGTTTCCGGCCCATCGTCATGGGCGCGCGCTTCGTCAAGGTCACCGGCAAGCTGCAGTCGGAATCCGACGTCATCCACATCGTCGCCGAGAAGATCGAGGATTTGACGCCGTGGCTGACGGTGCTGCTGGAAGAGATGACGCCGGCTGCCCGGCCCGACATTGCCACCCTCTCGGACAAAGCTGAAAGGGTCATGCCCAAGGGGCGGAATTTTCAGTAGGCGCAGCTTATTCATCGAATGCGAAGCGACGATGATCCTTCGCGCCCTGCTCTGCCCTGCCGGGCATCTCCCCACACTTGGGGGAGATCGGCGGCTTCGCCATCCAGCCAATTTTTCAACAATAAAGACTGGCGAAGCGGGACCGACAAGCAATCTCCCTCCTTGTGGGGGAGATGTCCGGCAGGACTTCAGGGCGCTGTCCCGCCAGCCTTCAGCAAACTTCAGCGACGCTCTGATTCAGCCCGGCCCACCCAATCGCGGCGGCGACAGCACGTCTTCCGCCGAAATCGTCCGCGCCTCCGAGGGCAGCATGATCGGGATGCCGTCGCGCACGGGATAAGCGAGCTTGGCGATCCGCGAGATCAACTCGCCGCGCACCGGGTCCCAGGCCAGCGGCCCCTTGGTCAGCGGGCAGGCCAGCAGCTCCAGCAATTTTGGATCGACATTGACCGACTTGCCGTCACGCCCATCCGCAGCCATTGGATCCCCCTTCAGCCATCGGCTCAGCCCTTATTGCAGGCTGGAGCCAAAGTCCTCATTCTCGCGCGCCAGCGCCATTTCGGTGATGGCGATCAGCGTCTCCGCGCGGGCTTTCAGGTCGGGCGCCTCCAGCAGCGCCTGTTTCTCGGCCGGTCCGTAGGGCGCCATCATCGACAGCGCATTGACCAGCATGGTGTTCTCGGCGCGGCTGACGCTTTCCCAATCGGCTTCGAGATCGTTGGCCTGCAGATAAGCGCGAAACGCTTTCAACAGCGCCGGCCGGTCAACCTCGCTTGCCGCCTGGTCTTCGGCAAGATCCGTGAGGAACGGCGCCAGCTTGCATTGCCGGAAAGGCGTCTTCACCGGCAATTCGCTGGTGATGCGGAAACGGCAGACGCCCTGCAGCGAAACCAGATAGCGGCCGTCGCCGCTCTCGGCCATCGAGATGATGCGCCCGGCGCAGCCGACATTGCACAGTTCCGGCTCCCCGTCGGCGCGCAACGCGCCATTGAGGCTGGGCTGGACGATGCCGATCAGCCGCGCGCCGGCGATCGCCTCATCCACCATCTGCAGATAGCGCGGCTCGAAGATGTTGAGCGGCATGCGCCCGCCCGGCAGCAGCAGCGCGCCGGCAAGCGGAAACACCGGAATGGTTGCCGGCAGATCCTTGCCGACCCGGTAAAATGCGTTTCCGACCTGCACCTTCACTCCTCCGACCCGCTTCGGGCGCGATGTTATCGGCCTAATCTGGCGCGGCGGCCGCCGACCGCAAGGCCCGACAGCCACGCCCCGGCAATTTGGCCGGCAAACGGCTCAGGAAAACAGCAGCGACGACAATTTGCGCCGTGCCGCCAGCGTCGCCTCGTCGGTCATGCCCCAGGCCTCGAACAGTTTCAGCAACTGCGCCCTGGCGCCGTCCTCGTTCCACGTCCGGTCGGCTTTTATAATCGCCAGAAGATTGTCGGCCGCCGCATGGCGCTCGCCCTTGGCGTTCTGGATCATGGCGAGGTCGAAACGCGCCTGGTGGTCGCCGGGATTGGCGGCCAGTCGCTGCTCGAATTCAGCTGGATTGCCAAGTGCTGCCGCTTCCGCAGCCAGCGTCATCTTGGCACGCAGCGCGGCAAGTGCCGGCGCATTCTTCTTGGCCTCCGGCGCCGTTGCCAGCAGCGCCTCGGCGCCGTCGCTGTCGCCGGCCTCGAACAGAAGCTCGCCCAGCCCGGCAATCGCCTCGATCGTCTCCGGCGCCTGCGCCAGGATGGCGTCGTAAATGTCGGCTGCGGTCTGCGCATCGCCCGCCGCATGCGCTTCCGCCGCCGCGGCCAGTGCTTCGGCGACGGGCGGCGCGCCATTGCCCTTGCCGCCGACCTTGGTGATGAACTCGGCGATCTGGCCCTCGGGGATGGCGCCCATGAAGCCGTCGACAGGCTGGCCGTCCTTGAAGGCGATGACCGCCGGGATCGATTGGATGCCGAGCTGGCCGGCGATCGAGGGATGATCGTCAATGTTCATCTTGACCAGCTTGACCTTGCCGCCGGCGGCCTTGATCGCCTTTTCCAGAAGCGGCGTGAGCTGCTTGCAGGGCCCGCACCACGGCGCCCAGAAATCGACCAGTACCGGCTGTTTGCGCGATTCCTGGATGACGTCGGCGGCGAAAGTGGCGGTCGTGGTGTCCTTGATCAGCTCGCCAGCGGCAGGTGCTGCGCCGGGTGTCGGGCCAAGTGCCGACTTGGCCGGCTCGGCGCCGCCATATTGCACGGACGTGGTGTACTGGCCAGAATTGCCGCCGAATTGGCCGCCAAACGGATTGTTGTTGTCGCTCATGTCGTCGCCCTTCCGATCGCGCCCAGCGGAGCAGCGCGACGTCCTTAACTAGAGGTCAGTTTTCGCCATCCATGTGGCGATCAAGCCGAGACTTTCAAGATAGCAGCATCATGTCCGGTTGCCTCGACGAATCTGATGAGGTCGGCGGACGCGATCGACGTCGTCGCCTCATTGGTCAGCGGATGCGCGTTGACTGTCGCATGTGCTATCAAATCCTGGTCGAGCACCACTTTGACCCGTCTTTCGGTGTCGTTGATCAGCCCGAACACGGTGACCGCGCCCGGAATGACACCGAGCAGCTCCATCAGCATCTCCGGCTTGCCGAACGACACCCGGCCGGCGGCGCCGATGATCGTGTGGATCTGCTTCAGGTCGACGACCGCCTCCTCGCCGACGCTGACCAGGAAGAAATTGTCCTTCTTGTCCTTGAGAAACAGATTTTTCGTGTGCCCGCCCGGTATCTCGCCGCGCAGCGACTGCGAATCGGCCACCGTATAGAGCGGCGGATGGCGCACGGTCGACACGGATATGCCGAGATCGGCAAGAAAGGCGAAAAGCTCGGCTTCGGTCTTCGGCATTGGTGGTCTTCCCCTGTATCGGCGCGCGGCAAAGCCGTTTACGGCCAATGATGCCGCCGAGACAAGACCGTCATGCGGGAAGTCGATGAACCACCCGCGTGGCCGACAAGGTTCCGCCAAGCGATTTGCCGCGACCAAAAAGCCCGTCATTTCCCTGTTGCAATCGCCGCGCTCTTCAGCCATATAGGCCCGGCTTGCGGCCCCGAGGGCCGTGTGAGCGGGTGTAGCTCAGGGGTAGAGCACAACCTTGCCAAGGTTGGGGTCGAGCGTTCGAATCGCTTCACCCGCTCCAGTTTCCTCTAGGGGGAATCAAGCGATGAAGAGGCGCCTTTCGGGGCGCCTTTTGCTTTTTCCAGACCGGCGATGTAAGCGCGTTGCGGGACACTTGTTCTCCCTCAAAACCAGGCGCAGGTAAGACGGCGTGGCGCACAATCCCTCGGGTTCAATTTCGGCGAAAGGCGGCACCGCATCCGAAGCGCTTGCTTGGCTGGCGTTGCGGAACGCCGCGTCCGAATGCGGCTCAGGCTCGCGCTCGATAGACCCGCAGCCCCTGCGCGCGCTCCCGGCGGGACGCAAGTGGGCGCGTGAGATCGCCAAGGTGATCTTCGATGGCCTTGTGGCAGGAAGCCTTTCGGTGCCGGGGCAACTGGCTGCCCGGTGGGACAGCTTCGGCGGTGCCATCACAGCGTTGATCATCGAACTCAGCAAGATCTGGGACAATCCCGCAGCGGCTCGCCGCGTCCAGTACCAGCTTGAGCAAATGCTTCTCGAACCCGACGATCTTGCCACGCCGCGCAGGCTGGCGCGAACGCTCGGAATTCGCGTCGACGCTCGCAATCCGACCGCGACCGAACTGCCGGAAGGCATCGATCAGATCTATGCCCATCTGATGCTGGATGGCCGGATCGAGGCTGTCGTGCAGTTCGGTGCACTCGGGACTGTGACGAGCGATCATTGGATTGAATTGATCCTGGATGTAGTGCCTGCTGAGCGGCTTGCGGGAGGATCGCCTGCACCGCAAAAGGGCGCCGGCGCGACCACGTCAAACACGCCTGCAGCCGAGGTATCGTTTGCCATGGCGGGAAGCGAGCCCGATCAGGACAGCCACTTCGGCAAACTCGCGCAATTGGCCGCACAGGCGCATGACCTGGTTCGGTCGAGCGCTGAACCGTCAGAGCCTGTTACGCCGCGCCGCGCACGGGTCGCGGACAAGCACGACAAGGATCGCACGGCGTTCTGGAACAGCTATTTCGCGACCGAGGATCCGTGGAACTACGGTTCGTCCTATGAGCAGGAGAAATACGAGCGCCAGCTCGAAATCCTGCCTCCCGGTCCCATCGGGCGGGCGCTTGAACTGGCCTGCGCGGAGGGCCATTTCACGCGGCAGCTGGCTCCGCGTGTGAGCCATCTGGCCGCAACCGACATTTCCGCCATAGCCGTCGAGCGAGCCCGCGCCCGATGCAACAATCAGGCGAATGTCGAGTTCGGCGTACTCGATTTCGCTGCCGACACGCTGCCGGGTGAGATGGATCTGATCTTCTGTTCGGAGGTGCTCTACTATCTGGACGATCTCGCCGAGTTGCGGCGCATCGCCAAGAAATTTGCCGAGGCGTTGGCGCCTGGCGGTAGTTTCATCAGCGCACACGCATTCGTGCTGCGTGACAATGTCGAAAAGACGGGCTTCGACTGGAACACATTCGGTGCCCAGGCGATCTCCGAGACGCTGGCAGCGACCGAAGGCCTGGTGCTCGAGCAATCGATCCAGACCGAGCTCTACCGCATAGACCGCTTCCGCCGCCTATCGCCGGGCGATGTGGCGACGGACCCGGTGATCGATCATGTGCCGATCCGCGCGCCCATCGAAATCGGCGTCGCGCGAAATATCGTCTGGGGTGGGGCGCGAGCCTTGCGCCGCGACGTCGCACGTAACGAGCAGCGCCAGCATATCCCTGTCCTCATGTATCACGGCGTTGCCGATGAAGGTCCGGCCGCGCTCGCTCGCTTTCGGCTCACGCCCGCCGCATTCGCCAGCCAGATGGGATGGCTGCGCGCCAATGGCTTTCACGCCATTGGCTCCGAGCAGCTGGAAGCATCCATCGCCAACCGTCAGCCTTTCGTCGGCCGCCCGGTGCTCATCACTTTCGATGACGGCTTCCAGAACTTCGCCGACCATGCCTGGCCGATCTTGCGCGCCAACGACCTGAACGCGGAAGTGTTCCTGGTGACGGACCTGGTGGGCGAAAGTGCAAAGTGGGACACCGACATCGGTCCGCCGACGCCGCTTATGGGCGCCGGGACGGTGCGACGCCTCGCTGCCGAAGGCGCCTTCTTCGGCAGCCACATGGCGACGCATCGCGCCATAGATGGTCTGTCGAGCGCTGACCTGGCCGCCGAGCTCCTGCGCTCTCGTCTGTTCATCGAACGCTGGACCGGCCGGCCAACCAGGGCGTTCGCGGCCCCCTTCTCCGTCACCGACCGACGGCTTGGCCGGCTGGCTAGGGAGTGCGGCTATCGAGTAGGCTTCGGCCGCAGGCACGGGCCGGCGGACCTCCATAGCGATCTCATCGACCTTCCGCGCATCGAGATTCGCGGCGACCGCTCGCTCGATGACTTTGTCGCCACTGTCGAGGCCGTGCTCGGATAAACGGTGAACTTGTCAGTTCATTATTGGGCGACTTGCGACACGGCTGACATCAGCTCCTTCGGGTTTGGGGCGCCAAACATGTATCGCCCACCCTCCGGGACCTCCGTGAAGCTCCAGCGGACGATCCCCTGCCGGTCCAGCAGGAACTGACCAACCAGTTGTCCGTGTCCCGTGGCCATCATCTGCTCGTCGGCTTCGGTCAGTTCGTAGTGGTCCTTCTTGTCGAGGATTGCGGCGGCTGTCATCGGATCCATGGGACCGGGCAATTCGCCAGGTATGTCGACCCGCATGTCCTGTGCCGCTGCCATCGCGACCTTGTACGGCCAGTTCGTCTCGTTCTCGGTGAATTCGAGATTGGGCAGTCCAAAAGCACGATGTGAAGCGCGTTCCGGGTCCGACGCCGCAAGCAGGTTCGGCATTGGATGGTAGCGGAAATAGAGCCGCGCCCGTTCGATCGGCGTGTTGACCACCGTCAGGCTCTCCACGCCCTTTTCGCGCAGCTCCGGATCGAGACGCGCCTGAGCGGCGATGTGGCGCCGGCAAAACGCACAATGCAGACCTCGAAACAGGCCGACCAGCACCGGTTTTTGCCCGCGAAAGTCGTCAAGCGCAATCTTGCCTTCCTGGGTAATGGCGTCGAGTATCAGGTTCGGCGCCCGGTCGCCCGGTTGAAGCGGTATCAATCCACTAGGCGCGGACATGTCCAACCCCCTATCCCGGCTAGTCGAGAAAAGGCAGCACCACAAGCGCTTCCGGGTCGAGCCCGTGCTGGGCGCATATACCCTGCGCCAGGGAAAAGTAGCGTTCGGCCTCGGCCAGATTGTCGAGGTCGAGATTAAGCGTTGCGAGTCCATCATAGCACGGAAACAGCAGTTGGGGCTCGCCCGTTTCGCGGGCTACCTCCAGTGCTTCGTGGAACAAGCCGATCGCCAGTTCCGGATGGCCGTTGCACTGGTGGATCTGCCCAAGCACGATCAACGGCACTGGCAGGTGCTCGCGCTGGTCGAGCGCCCGGTCAATCTCGATGGCCTTCTCGGCAGCAGGCACGCCCTCCGTTGGACAGCGATCCGTGAAAGTACAACAAGCTACCGCCAGATTGGCGAGGAGGCGCGCCTGGAAACCCAAATCGCCAATACGGCGCGCCACTTCAAGACCGCGCCGACAGACCTCCATCGCCTTCGCCGGATCGATGGTCGTGTAGAGCACCCCGAGANACTCCTCCCAAAAAACGCGTTCTCGACATGCACCGGCCAGCGCAACAGCCTTGGTATTAAGTGCCTCGGCGGTCACGAGGGTGGCATCATCGGAGACATGTTCCGTTGTCAGAGAGCGTACGCAATCCAGCGTCGCGTCTGCCCATTTTGCCGCGAGAGTGTGATCTCCGCTGCGGAACGCCTGTCGGCCACGTTCTTGCCAGAGATGCGCCTGCTCGATCGGGGCATCCGCTCCATCGAGGAGCGCTGCCGCTTCAGCGTAGCGCGATTCCGCGTCGTCCCGCTTGCCCACGTCCCAAAACAGCCGACCGATCTTGCGCAAAACGCGCGCCGCCGCGACACGATCGGCTGACTCGCGATAGGCCTGCAGCACCGCCTCGTAGTGGCGGTGTGCAATCTCGCGGCGGCCTGCCGGGCCGCTCAAATCGGCAATGCGCTCTGCAATTGCCAGTTTGAGCGGTGTTTGCCCGATCGCGCCCAACGCAGTCAGTGCTCGCTCGTAGAAACGAAGGGCGTCGTCATTGGCGTATATCATGCGAGCGCGATCTCCCGCCGCCTGCAGGTAATGCGCGCCCCTCTCCCGCTCGGCGCTCTGAGCGAAATGATGACCGAGCACGGCCAGATCCTCGAACCGTTCCGGCTTGTCGCCGCACAGTTGCTCCAGGGCGGCACCTACCCGGCGGTGGATGTCGGTCCGGCGTTGCAGGAGCAGATTCTGGTAGATCACGTCCTGCAGCAATGTTTGCGTAAAGCGGTAGCTTTGCGACGAGACCGAGCCTGATCCGGCAACTTCCTCGATGATTTCCGCATCGCAAAGCAGTTCGCAGCCCGCTTCCAGTCGGCCGGGGTCGGCTGCCACGGCTTTCAGAAGCGTGGCATCGAAGCGCGGGCCGATTACCGCGGCTTCCTGGGCCAACCGGCGCACCTCTTGCGGCAGCCGGTCGACGCGAGCAAGCAACATTGCCTGGATCGTGGCGGGGATGCCGGTTGCGACTTCGCCTGCCACGGTCCGCCATTGCTGGCCCTCGCGCACCAATACACCGCGATCGATAAGGCCGCGAACGATCTCCTCCAAGAAAAGCGGGTTGCCGCCCGCGCGCTCGAGGATCTGGTCGAGAAGCCCTCCTGCGGCGTTTACCCAGCTCTCGCCGAAAAGCGCCGCCACCAGGCGGCGTCCGTCATCGCTGTCGAGCGGCGAAAGCCTGAGCGCTGTGTGGCTGACCCGACTTGAGTCGAGTTGGTCGTTGTCCGACGCCGGACGATGCGTGACCAGCAACATCAGCCGCGTGCGTTCCAGTCTGTCCATCACGAAACGCAGTGCCTCGAGCGAGACGGAGTCGGCCCAGTGCAGGTCTTCGACGACAATCAACAGCGGCGACAACGCAAGCCGCCGTTCCATGATTGTGCGGACCGCGTAGAGAATTTGCCGCCGCAGCTGCTCGGGCTCGACATGCTGCAAGGTGGCATCGGGGTCGCCGAGGCCAAGCACATGGTAGAGCAAAGGCATCAGCCGCTTCGCCTCCTCGCCCTGCAGGCCGAGATCGGCAAGCAAGGCTGCGAGCTTGCCCCGCATTTCGTCCCCATTGTCGTTTTGCATCATCCCGGCAGCGCTGCGCACCACTGCACCCAGGGCGCCAAATGATTGTTCACCCAGCGGTGAGCACGTGGCCTGCCGCACGGCGACGTTGCGAAAACGATCCTCGTCGCCGACGCGGGCGACGAACTCCTTCACCAACCGCGACTTCCCGATACCGGCTTCGCCGACGAGGCGGACAAGCTGGGCCGAGCCGCCGCACGCCAAGTCAAGGCTCGCCAGCATTCTGTTGAGCTCCGCATCACGACCTATTATGGGCGCACTGAGGCCGAGCGCCTCGAGCCCGCGCGCTGCACGCGGCGCCGCAAGCGGTGCATCCAGTCGGTGGACGAGCACACTGCCAGCCTTGCCGCGAAAGACGACATCGCCCAGCGACTCGTACGAGAAGGCATGCCGGGTCAGCCTGTGCGTGAGTTCGCCCACCAGCACCTCACCCGGTGCAGCCAGCGATTGCAGGCGTTGCGCCGTATTCACCGTGTCGCCGGTCACCGAATAGGATTTGGCGGTGCCGATGCCCAATCCGCCAGTAACGACCGGACCCGTGTTTATGCCTATGTGGAGCAGCAGCGGCGAGCCGGAGTGGCGGGTGCTTTCACCGAGCCGCGCCGTCCGGGCGATCATGTCGAGAGCGGCTCGAAGCGCACGTTCCGGATCGTCCTCATGCGCGACCGGCGCACCGAATAAGGCGAGCAGAGCGTCGCCGATGAATTTGTCGACGAAACCACCAAAGCCTTGCACGGCCGCCGTCAATTCCTTGAACAGTTCGTTCTGCAGCGCCTGCATGACCTCGGGGTCGAGCTGCTCGCTGAGTGTCGTGAAGCCGCAGAGATCGGCGAACAGCACCGTTACCGTTCGTCGATCGGCGTCGGAGACGGAATGCGGCCCCTCTTCGCTTTCGATGTTCGGCGATGGAGCTCGAGAGGGCTGCGCAATGGTGCGGCTTGGTGTCGGAGCAGGCCGTTCGGCAGCTTTTGCGGACGCACCGACGCTTGCCCCACATTTAGGACAGAACTCGAAATCAGGTGCGCAGGCGTAGCCGCAACTGGCGCATGGCACGGGCTGGCGGCGGCCACACTTCGGACAGAAGGCGTAACCGCCCTCGATCTCGAAACCGCAGCCCGAGCAGTTCATGGACACCTCACCAGAGCATGATGCCGAAGAGTGTGAAGCGGTTTTCGGACGACATCATGCTCTATCTCTTTGACCTTGGGCCATGACGCGTGATCTCGCCACGCTCGTCACGGCCGGGGTATTCACAAGGATGAACCGATAGTCGTCAACCGGCAAGCGGCAGCGCAAATGGGCATCGGTCTGGGTTCGGCGGTGGAGCACTGCCGATACGGGCGGCTGCGTGGCCGTGATTTGCGAAAATTTCCTCGTCCCGCCGTCTTCCTGCTATGATGGAGATGAGGAGGCGACCCATGAGCGAGAACCGTAAGCTGGCCGCAATCCTGGCTGCAGATGTGGTCGGATACAGCCGGCTCGCGAGCGCGGACGAAGATCGTACCTTGGCGCGGTTGCGGGCACTGCGCAGCGACCTGATCGATCCGATCATTGCAGTGCACCACGGGCGGGTTATCAAGCGTACCGGAGATGGGGCACTGGTTGAGTTTCGCAGTGTGGTCGATGCCGTGCGCTGCGCCGTTGAGATTCAAAACGGTATGGTTGAGCGCAATGCCGGCGTACCGCAGGAGCGCCGCATCGAGTTCAGGATAGGCATCCATCTGGGCGACGTGGTCGAAGAGAGCGATGGCGACCTGATGGGTGACGGCGTCAACATCGCCTCGCGTCTGGAGGGCGTTGCGGCGCCCGGCGCCATCTGCCTGTCCGAGGATGCCTATCGCCAGGTCAAGGCCAGGCTTGACCTCTCGGTCAGCGATCTCGGCAGCACACAGCTCAAGAACATCGCCGAGCCGATCCGGGTGTATTCGCTGCAGGTCGGCGCCGGGGCCAAGGTGGCCGTGACCTCGCAAACCCCGACGAGCCCTCCGGCTGCGGCAGCGCCGCCGAAACTGTCGATCGCCGTGCTGCCGTTCGCCAATATGAGCGGTGATGCCGAACAGGACTACTTCGCCGACGGCATCTCCGAAGACATCATCACGGCGCTGTCCAAACTGTCACAGCTCTTCGTCATCGCTCGCAATTCGTCGTTCATCTTCAAGGGCCAGAACGTCCATGTGCAGGATGTCGGCACGAAGCTCGGCGTGCGCTATGTCCTTGAAGGCAGCGTACGCAAGTCGGGGAACAAGGTACGCATCACCGCGCAGCTCATCGATGCAATCTCAGGCGGCCATCTTTGGGCGGAGCGGTTCGATCGCGATCTGACTGACATATTCGCCGTGCAGGATGACGTGACGCAGCACATCGTCGGTGCGCTGGCGCTCAATCTGACCGAGGATGACCGTCTGCGGCTGGCGCCCGAACACCAGCGCAACCCGGAGGCGTATGACTGTTTCCTGCGGGGCCGGGAGCTGTGGCACCGGCTGACGAAGGACACGAACGTCGCGGCCCGCGAGCTCTTGCAGCGGGCCATCGAACTGGACCCGAAATTTGCCTCTGCCCACGCTTTCCTAGCCCTCACGTACGGGCTCGATTACCTCAACAGGTGGGGTGCGTCGGACTCGATGGCGCAAGCGGAAGAGGCAGCAACGCGAGCGGTAACGCTGGATGACAGCGATCCCTGGGCGCACTGGGCGCTGGCATCGGCCAAGCTTTACACACGGCGGCACGATGAAGCCATCGGCGAGGTCGAGCGCGCGATAGCCCTCAATCCGAACTTCGCCGAAGCGCACGTCGCCCGCGGCGAGGCGCTGTATTATTCGGGTAGACCCGCGGAGGCGCTAGAGAGTTTCGCCCGGGGAAAGACCTTGAATCCATACTTTCCGGATGTGCTTCTGCACTTCCAGGCTTTGACATCGTTTCAACTGGGAAGGTACGAAGAGGCCGTCGACCTCTTGCTGCAACGGCTGGCTCGCAACGCTGTCACCGACGTCTCGCGTGCGCTTCTGGCCGCATGCTACGGCCATCTGGGCCGTTTGGAGGAGGCCCATACGGCATGGCAGGACCTGCTTCGCGTCAATCCCGCCTATTCGCTGGAACACCGTCGCAAGGTCTTGCCTTACAAGAACCCTGCCGATTTCGAACTGATGGTAGAGGGGCTCCGCAAGGCCGGCGTGGTGCAATGACGGGCTAAAGCCCGGCCGGATCAGAGGCCCGAGGCCCGGCCGATCTTGCGCCATCGGGCGTTTTCGCGAACCGGTTTCAGGTCATCGGTCGTCTCGGCAAATGTCCGCAACCGGTATTGCCGCAGCAGGTCCGGGAACAGCGCCCCTTCCGGCAGTCCGGCAAGCTGCTCGCGGACCGAGATCTTTTCATCGATGACCCGCATGCCCCAGGCATTTTCCCGAACCTGCAGCTCGGCGGCCAGATCGCGCTCTTCTGGCGCGTTTTCATCAAGCGCAGCCAGCAGGATCGAGTGGAAAAGCGCGACATAGCCAATCTGTCTCAGGCCGCCCACAACCCGCACGCGCGGCAATATGGCAAGGGCAAGGAACATCAGGAACAAGTCCGGCAAAAGCAGGCCGTCCAGCAGTGCCTGCTGGAGATGCGGCCGCTCGAACGGGATGGAAAGACCATGCGGCCTGTCAGGCTCGATCAGCCGCCCGTTCTCGAGGACGAGCTTGCGCACGCGCTGCTCGCGGATGCCCCAGAAATAGTCCGTGGCATTGGGCAGGAACCTGCCAAATGGGCCCGATGCGGCTTCTTGCAAGGCATGGTCGAGACGCCGGCGCCTTGCGGGCTCGAGGAGCAGCCTGGAAAGAAGGCTGCCTTCATCTTCCAGATGCCGCGACACGACAGTCGCGGCCAGCCTATCATCGATGAAAACCGGCCGAGCCATGCCGGAACGATCCCAATCGGCGACCAGATCCTCGTTGAGTTCTGTCAGCGCATCGGCGGCGGTTGCAAACACCTTGTCCTGGCTGGCAAGCAGCGTGCCCAGCCAGCTTCTGGCATCCGTCTCATTGCCCACCGTTTCGAGCGCGCGCCCGTTGAGGGCGACGGGACCGGCCGCGCAGGCGCTTTTGCGGCACAGTTTGTGGCGCCCCATGCCAAACAAATTGACCTTGTCGTCGCCGACATCGAGCCATCCCGGCCCCTCCCGGCCGGTTGTCTCCATGGTCATGGTCGTTCCCATGAAGCCGAAAAAAGCCGACAGCCTGTTTTCGACCGCGCCGAGCCAGGCAAGCAGCAGGGCATCGAAGGTGATGCGATCCATCAGAAGCAGGCAGTGCAGGCCGGACTGGATAACCGGTCTGTGGTCGAATTCGTTGAGGGCCTTGCCGATCGCTTCAGGCTGCATGATCGCACCGAGGCGCTGCTGCAGGACGTCGCGCAGGATCGAGCGGGCAGCAATCGACGGGGCCGATCCAGGCCTTGCCACCGGCCGCCACAGATGGCGGGCATAATCGGAAACCGGTGCATTCCAGTTCTGCTCGATGTCACGCACGACCTCCGGGCAGAGCAGCGACAGCACGGCCAAAATGTCCACCGGAGGGGCAAGGGCAGGGACGGTGGTCATCAGAACCGCAGCCGGGCCATGCTCAGGAGGTCGTGGTACTGCCCGTCGGTAAAACCGGCCTTCACATGCCGGCCTTCGACCTCGAAGCCATGGCTTGTGTAGAGACGGATGGCCGGTTCGTTGTCGGCATAGACAGTCAACTCGACCCGCTTAAGGGCGCGCCAATTGTCGGCCACGTCAAGCAGCGCGCCTAGGATGGCAGAGCCGATGCCTCTGCCGACAAAACCATCGTCAAGGCCGATATTGATCTCGCCGATATGCGAGCGGCGCGGCGAACCCTGCGCGACCAGGCTGCCATGGCCGACAACCTTGCCGTCCGACTCGGCAACGATCCAGGTGGTTTCCGGGCCGGACTTGGCGATGCGCCGCTCCACCTGCTCCACCATCTCGAATGGCATCCTGAGTGTGCCCCAGCGGAAGCCCGGCATATTGAAGATAGCGCAAAGCGCCTCGGCATCGCTTGGCCGGACGGCCCGGAGCTGCGGCTGGATTTTCTCTAGGGGTGGCGTGCTGGTCATGGCTTTTCCGGCTACAGCAATTCCAGGAAAAGTGTGAGCGGTTTTCCGTCCGGAATTGCGTCAGAACAAAGGACAGAGGCAATATGCCCGGCACGATGCACCGGACGTCACCTGAAAATCCAGCCGTCTCTGCGACCTATGCCGATTGCGCGGCAAAATGCCGGGGGGCGGCGTAGAATTTGAGGATACCGCTGATGCCGATCCAGCCGAAAAGGGCAAGCCAGCACAATGTCCCGGCCGCCGTCCAGTCGATCCGGTGCACGGCGGCGTCGGTGATGACGAGGCCAAGAACGGCAAGCAGGCCAACCAGAAACTGCGCCAGGCCGAGCACCAGCAATTCCTCACGCGGCGCACTTCTCCAGAGGAGATAGGTGCCGCCTGCACCCGCGAGGAAGATGGCACTGTAGACCTGGGCGTGGAAGGCATCGATCGGCCATGGCCAGAAGCCACCGAATGTCAGGGGAAACAGCAACAGGCCGACGCCGTAGACCCCGAGGATCGTCATTTCCACCGGTAGGTAGGCGCGCCATGCGGGGTTTAACATCACGCCTTTTGCATAAGGGCGGGCCCTTGCCCGCCACAGGAACAGCGCGGATACAGCGGCCGACGCAAGATAGACCAGAAACCATAGCCAGGGGGCTTTGCGCTCGAAGTTGAAATAGCCAAGGTTGATGAACGAAGCCGCCGACACGATGACGGTGAAGATGAAGGCCATGACCAGTACAAGCCTGCCGGGCGACCAGCGATTCCAGACCAGCAGCGCCGCCATCACTGCCATTTCGGCGGTGTAGAAGCCGCCGAGGAAGCGGGCATTGAACGGCGTGACGGCCCAGGGCCAGCGCGGCTTGACCAGCGCGGGCGCGAAAAACAGGCCGGCCCCGACGATCAGGACGATGATGACCCCCGCCGAGAAAAGGCGCAGGGCCGCCGGAAACGGCGGGTTGTCGCGTGTCGGCATGGAGAAAACCCCAGAGATGAATGCCCCATGGGCTATCATAGTTTGGAATTCAACAAATGGAAATTGACCTGTCACCAGGCTTGTCCATTCGAATGGCCGTACGGTTCATTTCGCAGTATGATGGAGCGTTCGGGTCGAAGATCGGTCCGGCCAACACGCCTAGAGCCGGATGATTTCAGGTCTGTCCGACCTGAAATCTGAATCCGCCTCTAAATCAGGAAATAGAGGATGATGTCGTCCGAAAACCGCTTCACACTTTTCGGCATCATGCTCTAGCGGCGCAATTTCCGGAGCCTGCACGATGACCGAAGCTCAGGATCTGTTCTCGCTTCTGCGGCAATCGACCGATGTCGATCCGCAGGCAATCGACGCAATCCGGCAAACCATCGCCGAGGGCAAGGACCGCGAACTTTGCCGCATCAATGCGCTGGCCTTCGCCAGCAAGCATGGCCTCGACGAGGAACGCACCATAAGCGCCTTTCTCCATGCGGCGCGGGTGGGCATCTTCGACATTTCCTGGAATGTTCTGTGCCCCGGCTGTGGCGGCGTGCTCGACACCAACGCCACGCTGAAAACCATGCAGAAGGACGAATACACCTGCGCGCTGTGCTCCCAGGGCTATTCGCCGACACTCGACGAGATGGTCGAGGTGACATTCACCGTCAGTCCCCGTGTGCGCAGGATTGCCGCCCACAATCCACACGAACTGCCGTTGGTGGAATATTACCGCCAGATCTACTGGGCGTCCGGGGCCGATCTGCCGGACGAGGATCTGGCGGAAAAAATGGAAGCGTTCTCGCTGGAAGATATCGAGCTTGCGCCCGGTGAAAAGGCGGTTCTGCACATCCAGCTTCCGCCCCAATTCATCATCGTCTTCGAGCCGGTCACGCATTCGGCCCAGTTCATCGACGCGAAGGGCGAACCGGCAAAAGAGCGGCGAAACCTCTCTCTGGCCTTCGACCGCGACCATGTCCAGAGCCAGACGCTGGAGATGCAACCCGGCCCATTGCGCATTTCGCTGGAAAACAGGACCGACACGCGCGTGCTGCCGACGGTCTTCATCGCCTGCCCGGTATTGCATGATTTCCTGGGCAAGCGCCGGCCCTTCGTGACCGCCAAGCGCCTGCTCACCAACCAGACGTTCCGGGATCTCTATCGCACGGATACGCTCGACATCAACCAGCGCCTGAAGATCACCAGCCTGACCTTCCTGTTCACCGATCTGCGCGGATCGACCGAGCTTTACGAGCGGGTGGGCGATCTTTCAGCCTTCGATCTCGTGCGCGAGCATTTCCAGGTTCTGCACGAGATCGTCGCGGCGGAGGCAGGCGCGGTTGTGAAGACGATCGGCGATGCGGTGATGGCGACCTTCGCGACGCCTGACCGTGCGATTGCCGCGGCGCTGCGGATGCGCGACGCCATGCGGGCGCTCAATGACAAAAGCGGGCGCGAGGACCTTCTGCTAAAGATCGGCGTTCATGCCGGCCCCTGCATAGCCGTGTCCATGAACGAGCGGCAGGATTATTTCGGCCAGACGGTCAACATTGCTTCGCGGGTCCAGAACCTCGCCAACGCACAGGCGATCTTCGCCACGCGTGCGGTGGTCGACGACAATCTCACTGCCGATTTGTTGCACAGGAACGCGCTGACGCCCGTGCCGCACGAGGTCTCGCTGCGCGGCATCGAGCGGGAGATTGCGGTTTATACGATCCCCTGAAGAGTTCTCTGCCGCTTACACGCGCTTGCAGAGGAAATAACGGTCGGCGGGCTCCGAAGTGGGCGCCGGGAGGTGTTGCAGCAGCGGGTGATCGAGCGGCGTGCCACTGACCGCGAAGCCGCCGACGCGAAGCAGGCTCGCAATCAGATCGGGAAGCCAGGTAGCGGTCACTGCATCGCGATCGTCATAGCCGGTGCCGATGTCGGCATGAACAAGGGCGGCTTCGATGCCAATGAACTTGCGGCCCGTCTCGCGTATTTCGCCGAGCACGAGGTTTTCAGCTTCGGGAATTGAGCTAGTGTGCGCGCCAACTTCGCGGTCGAACACCACGATCCGGCGCCCGGGCAGAAGCTCGCGCAGATGGTGGAATGTCCGGCCATTGCCGAGGCCGAGCTCAAGCACAAGCCCCTCCATCTTCGCCACCTCGGGGCAGATTCGATTAAGAATGTCGCGCTGCGCGGTCATCCTGCTGATGAAATTATCGAGGCGACTCATATGCGATTGTGTGTCCTGAACCAGCAGCCCCGATCGAGGCTTGCTGCATATAAAGGCGAACGACGAACCCTGCAATAACGCAACCGGCCGCCGACAAGCGTCATACCGGGTGGAGTGTTCGGCAGGCCGCGCGGTGGAACAGCGATATCACTTGTAGGGGTCTGCGGCGTCCCGCAAGCCGTCGCCGAGGAAGTTGAACGCCATGATAACGAGGATGACCGGCAGCATCGGCAAAAGCAGCCATGGATAGAACGCGATCACGCTGACGCTGCGCGCCTCGGTGAGCAGGATGCCCCAGCTGGTTATCGGCGCCCTCAGGCCGAGCCCGAGGAAGCTCAGCGCCGTTTCGCCCAGGATCATGCCAGGGATGGAGAGCGTCGCCGTCGCGATCAGATGCGACATGAAGCCGGGAATGAGATGCCGCCTGATGATGCGGCTGCTTCCGGCGCCCATCAACTGCGCGGCCAGAACGTAATCCTCCTCGCGCAAGGCCAGAAGCTTTGAACGCACGGCCCGCGCCAGTCCGGTCCAGTCGAGCAGCCCGAGGATGACGGTGATGCCGAAATAGATCAGGATCGGACTCCACGTTATCGGCATGATCGCCGCCAGGGCCAGCCATAGCGGAATGCTGGGAATCGATTGCAGGACTTCGATTATCCGTTGGACGATCAGGTCGAAGATACCGCCGTGATAGCCGGCCAGCCCGCCGATGACGATGCCGAGCAGGAAGCTGAAACTGATGCCGACGAGGCCGATAGTCAGTGAAATGCGTGCGCCATAGATCATGCGCGAGAGCACGTCGCGCCCCAGCCTGTCGGTGCCGGCCAGAAACAGCTGCCCGTTTTCGGCAGGACAGACAAAATGCCTGTCACCTTCGATCAGGCCCCAGAACCGATAAGTGTCGCCCTTGCAGAAGAAACGGAGCCGCTGAACATCGTCGTGCTTCTCGATGTAGTTCCGCTTGAGCGTGTCCATATCCAGCGTCATCTGGCGGCCATAGACGAACGGCCCGACGAACTCGCCATTGTGGAACAGATGCACGTGCTGCGGGGGCGCATAGATGTAGTCCATGTTGCGCGAGTGCAGATTGTAGGGCGCCAGGAACTCGCAGATCAGTATCCCGGAATACAGCACTGCCAGGAATATGCCGGATATAAGCGCAAGCCGGTGTTTGCGGAATTTCCACCACATCAGCCGCAACTGCGATGCCTGAAAGACCTTCGATTGCTCCGGCGTCATCGCCTCGACCGACTGCAGGTCGAAGGGCGCGCCGGAAATGTAGTGTTGCAGTGGAGCACCCGGAGCGGGCAGCGGCGAGTCCTGCTTCATTTGGTGCTGCCACCCTGCAAACGAATTCGTGGATCAAGCAGCGCCAGCGCCAGGTCGGAAATCAGCACGCCGATAACCGTCAGGAAGGCAAGGAACATCAGGAATGACCCTGCCAGATACATATCCTGGCTTTGCAGCGCCTTGATCAGCATCGGCCCGGTCGTTTCCAAAGACAAAACGATAGCCGTGATCTCAGCGCCGGAGATGATGGCCGGCAGGATCGAGCCGATGTCGGAAATGAAGAAATTGAGCGCCATGCGCAGCGGATATTTGACCAGCGCCTTGAACGGATGCAGGCCCTTGGCGCGCGCCGTCACGACATATTGCTTGTGCAGTTCGTCGAGCAGATTGGCGCGCAGCCGCCGGATCATGCTCGCCGTGCCGCCGGTGCCGATGATCAGGACCGGGATCCAGAGATGGGCGAGGATCGACTTCGCCTTGGCCCAGCTCATCGGCTCGCCGAGATATTGCTGGTCCATGAGGTGGCCGATGGACGTGCCGAACCAGATGTTGGCGAAATACATCAGGATCAGCGCCAGCATGAAATTCGGAATGGCAAGGCCGAGAAGGCCGAAGAAAGTCAGGCCGTAGTCGCCCCAGCTGTATTGATGCGTGGCGGAGTACATGCCGATCGGAAAGGCGATGAGCCAGGTGAAGATGATCGTGACGAAGGAAACCAGCACGGTCAGCCACATTCGGTCGCCGACGACGTCGCGAACCGGCAGCTCATATTCGAAGGAATAGCCGAAATCGCCGTGCAGCATCCCGCCCACCCAGTAGAAGTAGCGAATGACCGGCGGCTGGTCGAAACCATATTCCTTGCGCATCATCTGGATGCGGTCGGAATCCACCGCTTCGCCCTGGGCCCGAAGCTCGGCGACATAGCTGTCGAAATAGTCGCCCGGTGGAAGTTCGATGATGGTGAACACCAGCGCCGATATGACCAGCAGCGTTGGAACCATCACGGCGATGCGCCAGACAAGATATCGAAGCACGCTCAGGAGCCTCCAAGCCAGAATGTGTCCAGCAAATAGACACCGAAATAGGAGGTCGGGTCGTAGCCGTAGAGTGCTTTGTCAGGCAGGTTGCGCAGCCGCGACGATACCAGAATCGGCTGAAGTGTTTCGTTCACCGTACCGATAGAGAACACCTGATCGGTGTAGATCGACAGCATCGAGTTCCAGATTTCGGCGCGCTCGCTGGATTGGGTCGATCCGTTCCAGCGCTTGAGCAAAGCCATCAACTCGACCACTTCAGGAACATCGGGCGCCTCACCCATCTTGCCATGCGACAGATAGTAAGCGCCCCAGAGCGGCCATTGCAGCTGGTCGTCGATGGTGGGGGCCAGCTGGTATGGATTCATGTCGGCGGTCGGCACGCCATTGTCGATGCCCGACGACATCGACATCAGGATCTGGCCGCCAAGCGCACGGCTGCGGAAGATGTCGCGCTGCGAAGTCCGGATGAACAAAGCGATGCCGATCTTGCGCCAGTGATCGGTGATGAGTTCGAGCGCATCGGTTTCCAGCGTGCTTTCGCCGGCCGTTTCCACGATGATCTGCGCCGGGCGTCCATCGGGAAGTAGCCGCAGGCCGTCATCGTCACGGGCCTGAAGCCCGACCTCGTCAAGCAGTGCATTGGCCTGGTCGGGATCGTGGGCGACCCAGGCTTTCGCGAATTCCGGCCGGTAGAGCGGGCTCTCCGGCAAGACCGTATCGGCGCTTTCCTGCGCCAATCCGTAGAAGACGGCCATGTTGATCTCGCGCCGGTCCACAGCGAGCGAAAGTGCGCGGCGCACGCGCACGTCACGCAAAAGGCCACGCCACACCGGGTCGGCACAATTCAGATTGGGCATGAGCGCCAGCCGCGAACCCTGTGTGCGTTTCCACAGATGCATCTTCACCGGGTAGCGCTTCTCCGCGTCCTTCAGGAAGGAGTAATCGCTGAAGTCGATTCCCATGCATTGCAGGTCGCTCTCGCCCGCACCGGTCTTGGCGGAGATGATCGCCGACGAGCTGACATTCATGATGATCCGGTCGACATAGGGCAGTTGCCGGCCGTTCTCGTCTGTTCGATGAAAGAACGGGTTGCGCTCGAAGATGAACTGCTCGGCCGGCGGCTTGGTCCGGTTCTGCCAGGGGTCGAGTGTCGGCAGATCCGGGTTCTCCGGGCGATACTGCCGCGACATGCGGATGTGCAGCAGCGTCCATTTTGCGGTCCGGTTCTCCTTCATCAGGCCGGCGAGCCGGAATGGATCCTGATATTTCTTGTGGAACTGCTTGAGATAGGCGGCTGGCAAAACAAGCGGTGTCGGCGAAGCAGCGGCAAGTTTGGGCAGGAAGTCGGGATTGGGCGCGTCCCAACTGTAGCGCACCGTCAACGGATCGACGATCTCGAAACGTGGCGGCTTGCCGTCCGCCAGCAGGGCAGGGGCGAGCCCCCCTTGCGAAAGCTCATCGTTCAGCCAGACATCTTCCCAGCAATAACGAAAATCCTCCGGCGTCAGCAGGCTGCCGTCTGACCATTTATGGCCTTCACGAATCTTGAACGTGAAGACGCGATCATCCTTTACGTCGAAACTTTCGAGAATGTCGGCCTGAAAGTTAAGCTTTTCGTCATAGCCGACCAGCCGGGAATACCCGTAGATCGTCATCATCCGGATATCTTTCTGGCTGCCGATGATAGTACGCAGCGTGCCGCCATACTGGCCGGGCTGCCGGCCCATCGCCGCGAGGTTCAACGCGCGCGGGCTTTTGGGCAGGCGCTCCGCGAGTGGTGGCAGAGCCCTGGCTTTCAGCTGCGGCTGAAGAAAATCCGGCTCCAGATCGCCGGCGCGCGCCGTGCCCGGCAGAAATGCCGAAGCCATGAGACCAAGGACAGTGCGGCGGCTGATCAATGGCGTAACTCGCTGACATCGGCCGAACGTCGGGCCAGCACGAGATGGCCGCCGCCGAGATCGAGCGGCGACAGCATATCCTCTTCGCCCTCGTCGCGGAATTGCGGGCCCCATGCGCTGGTGTCGGAAGCGCCGCCGAGCTTCAGCGTCTTGAAATCCATCGGCCGGTCGAGATCGGGGAAGGGGACTGCGGCGAGCAGCGAGCGCGTGTAGGGGTGGATCGGTTTCCTGAGCAGAATTTCGCGCGGTGCAAGCTCGACGATACGCCCGCCGCACATCACCGCGATGCGGTCCGCCATGTAGTCCACCACCGCCAGATTGTGGGATATGAACAGGTAGGTCAGGCCCAGTTCCTTCTGCAGGTCCTTCAGAAGGTTCAGGATCTGCGCCTGCACGGAGACATCGAGCGCCGAAACCGGCTCGTCGCAGATCAGCAGTTCAGGCCCCAGCGCCAACGCGCGCGCGATGCCGATACGCTGACGCTGCCCGCCGGAGAAGCTGTGGGGATAACGCTGGATGAAGCGCGGATCGAGCCCGATTGCCTGCATCAGGCTCTTGACTGTGGCTAGCCGGGACGCGGCATTGCCACGTTGATGGATTTCCAGCGGCTCGCTCAAGATGTTTTCCACGGTCATGCGAGGCGAAAGCGACGAGACCGGATCCTGGAAAACCATCTGGAGTTTCGCCCGCAGCAAGCGCAGGGCGTCTCCCTCGGCTTCCAGGACGTCGATCGGTCCGTCGCGGCCGTTGAAGATCACGGAGCCGCCGGTAGGGGTGACGGCCCGCATCAGGATCTTGCTGACGGTGGTTTTGCCGCAGCCGCTTTCGCCAACCAGGCCCAGGCACTCACCTCGCCTGATGTCGAAGCTGACGCCGTCCACGGCGCGAACAGAGGTCTGATGGCTCCCGCTGAACCATCCGGAGTTGCGGATGGTGTAGACCTTTTTCAGATCCCTGACCGACAGCAGAATGTCGTCCGGCCCCTTCGCTTCCGGCGCCGTCTGCTTGCCCAGCAGGGTCCCGACATTCACCGGCACCTCGCGGAGCGCCTTCAGCCTTTCGCCAGGCTTCAGGTCGAAATGCGGGACGGCTGCCATGAGGCCCTTCAGGTAAGGGTGGCCTGGCCGGCGGAATATTGCCTCCACAGGGCCCGCTTCCATGATCTCGCCATGGTACATGACCACCACCTCGTCGGCGACATTGGCAACCACCCCGAGGTCGTGCGTGATCAGCAGCATTGCCATGTTGAGCTTGGTCTGAAGCCCGCGCAGCAATTGCAGGATTTGCGCCTGGATGGTGACGTCCAACGCCGTCGTCGGCTCATCGGCGATCAACAGAGCGGGCCGGCAGATAAGCGCCATGGCGATCATGGCGCGTTGCCGCAATCCTCCCGAAAGTTCGAACGGATACATGTCGTAGGCGCGCTTGGGATTGGGGAACCCGACGAGGCCGAGCATTTCCTCGGTCCGTGCCTTGCGCTCCGTCCGATCCATGTGCGTATGAATCTGCAGGGATTCGCTGACCTGGTTGCCGATCGTGTGCAGCGGCGACAGCGATGTCATCGGCTCCTGAAAGATCTTGCCGATGCGGCTGCCTCTCAACGCCCGGATTTCGGGTCCGTCGCGCGGCATCTGCAGGATATCCTGCGTCGTGCCGGGCTTTTTGGGATCGGAAAACAGGATACGGCCGCGAACATGGGCCGTGTTCGGCAAGATGCCCATCACGGCCTGGCTAAGAACCGATTTTCCGGAACCGGACTCACCGACAAGTGCGGTGACCTTGCCGGGCAGGACGCGAAGATTTGCCCGCCTGACGGCATGCAACGGTCCCCCGACAATGGCAAAAGAGATGCCAACATCCTCGATCCGCAGCAGATCAACGCCTGCATCCATTCCCACACCAGCCCCAATCTGGCGCCTCCCGACCGGCCCCAAAAAAGCAAGACTAGCGCATTGTCAGCGCAGAGCAACTTGGATTCGAAACGAATTCCCCGGCGACCGGCGGCCGGACAGCATACCAGGGCGTCCAGATCGGATGGTGGTGACTACTGGAGCTTCCTCCGGTCGCCCGCCGACAGCCGCGCGGCATCGCGATGAAGCAGCATGACCTGCTCGGCGTCCGATATCCGATCGTGAAACGGCTGCAGCGCAGCGTCTTCATCGAGTGCGAGAGCACCCGACAGATCGGGTGAAAGCACCGTCAGCTTCTGCTTGCTGCCCGCCAGTTCCTCCTCGCCGAGCGTCAGCCAACTGTTGGCCCCGCAATAGCCGGCGAAGTCCTTGCTGGCGAGAACGCTGTGCGGATATTTCTTGGTCAGGGTCTGGAGACGCTGGACCTCGTTTACAGCCGAGCCGAAGACCGAGAATGTGAGTCGGTCGGTAAGCCCGACATTGCCGAACATCACATTGCCGACATGCAGGCCGATACCAAATTTTATGTCGCCCAGTCCTTGCTCTTTTCTGCGCAGATTGAGCTCCATCATGCGCATGCTGGCCTTGTGCGCAGCCGCAAGAGCAGCCTGGCAGGCGATCTCTGACTGCGCGCGGTGCCTTTCGCAGGGGTAGACGGCAATGAATCCATCCCCCAGGAAACTCATGATCTGCCCGCCTTTGCGATTGAATGGTGCTGCGATGGCATCGAAAAACTGGTTCAGCGTATCGATATAGACTTCGCGGCCGGAGGTTTCGGCGAGCCTTGTCGACCCGCGCATATCGCCCATCACCAGCGCGGCCCGGATTGTGTCGCCCTCGCCGCGCTTGATCTGGCCGTCCAGCACGCGCCTGCCGGCGTCACCGCCGAGATACGTGGTCATCATGTTGTCGGCGAGCTTGGTGAGCACCGCCATCTTGCTTGCTATGGCGAGATGGTTCTGGATCCGCAGCAGCGCCGAAATCATGCTGTCGCTGAAGCCTGAAGCACTGTCGGTGGACCAGGACCCCAACATGCCCTGACTTGTATCGCCATTGAAGGGATGGACGAAAGCCATGTAATCGGTGACGCCCATAAGCCTGAGCTCATCGAAAACAGGAAACTCCGACCGCACCGACGGGTCGAGCCGGCGCCGCAGATGGTCGAGCTTGTTGCTGAGCAGATGGTAGTATGGGCTGGTTAGGAATCTGTCGGAATGGACGCCGTTCTCACTCCGGAAGCCTTCCACTTCCAGGCCTTGGCCGCGAATCCAGGTGAAACCGAGCGCGTCATAAAGCGGATGCAGCATCGAAAAGCTCAAATGCACCCGCTTCAGCGGCAGGCCGGCAGCAGCCAGCCGTTCACAAAAACCCTTGACCAATGTTTCCAGGTCGTCGCCCGCCAGCGCCGATTGGGTCAGCCAATCGGCAACCTTATCCATGAGAATGTTGGAAATTTCTGCTTGCGCTGTGCTCATGCTATCTCGAAACCCGTCGAAGACGAGCCATCTCCTTTGATCCGCAAAATTCTCGAAGTCAATGAAGCCGGCTTCGGGGGCAGAAGCCGGCGAAGAATATCCCGAATGACTGTCCTTGCAGGAAGCAAGCAGACGTCGACCGCACAAATCACCTGCAACACTATGTGGCGAGGCTGCCGGCGAAGTGCAATCCCGATCCTGACATCGCGCAAATAATTGGTCGGCTCAGGCACCGTTGGGCTCGCCGGGTCCCAAGAACCATGGCCGCGGCGCATTGCGGAAAATCGATTCCCCAAGCCGTCATCAGACCGGCGCCTTCGCCTTCAGGCTTGCGGCAGCCATTGCATAGCCGCCGGCGGCGCCATCGATGAAGTGAACATGATCGCGCTGCAGCGGCGAGATGACGAGGCATGTCATCAAGGCCGACTTCTGGCGGTGCAGGCCATAGTTGCAGATGCCGGCCTCTTCCGCTTGTTTCAGCCGGTTCTCGATCCGCTGCAACACATCCGCGTCGACGTCGATGGTCATCTTCAAGCCGTCGTCGAACTTGCGGAAATCCGAATTGCTGGCCACCTCGCGCTTGTAGACCTTCGGATCGAAACCGCCGATCGTCCAGCCCAATTTGTCGGTGACGGCCGTAAGCGTCATCAGGAAGATCACCCACAGCTTGGCCAGCCACCGCCGCCCCGGCGGCGCCGTGGCCCGTGCCTCGACATCGAGACCGGCGGGCAAGAGACTGTAGGCCGGACCGTCCACCGGCACCGGGTGGCCATCGCGCTCCTGCCTGCCGGCAAGGGTGATGATGTCGGAAGCCAGAAACTGGAAACCACGCAAGTCGCGCGATGCCCCGGGCACGGCTATGATCGAGACAATTTCGCCATGCCGGGCTTCGATCGGGTTCCAGCGGCAGGAGAGGCCGGTCAGATCCGGCCGCGCGCCGGCCGGGGCGGGGTCGACGCGGTAGCGCCCGGCTTTCATTTCGGCTTCCGCCCAACTGCCGCCGCCGCCGGCGAACATGGCATAGAAGGCTGCTTCGGAGGCCTGGAACCTCGCCACGCGAACGTCGAGGCCTTGCGCTCTTATGTCCTTTATCGGCACGATTGCGGCACGCAAGGTCAGGTCCAGTTCGTCCGCCACCCATCTCTGGACAGAAGCCAGCGCGTTACGGGCGATCTCCAGCGCCGAGCCGGGAAACGCCACGAGCGCGCCGTCGCCGCCGAAGACGAAGGGAAGATCTTGCCGGCCCAGTGCATTGAGCAGCGCCGAAATGACGCTGGCGCCGGCCATATTGACGGTTTTGTAGCGCCCGGCTTCGATCGCCTTGGTCGAGCCGACGATGTCGGCGGTGGCCAGCGCCCAGCCATCGGGGAGAGGCCGATAGTTGTCGATATCGGCAACGCTTTCGAACTTTGCGAAGACCGGCAAAGAAGCGACGAACGGGTCGGACGCGACAGCTGTTTCCATAAGCATCAGATAGCACATTCCAACGCTTGAAGGTGAAGTCGATCATGCCTCGAAATTGACTTGGGCAGGCTTTGCGATGATAGGATCGCGCGATGCGAATTGCCTTCTACGCCCCGCTGAAGTCGCCCAATCATCCCGTTGTCTCCGGCGACCGCCAGATGGCACGGATGCTGGTCCAGGCGCTGCAGCATGGCGGGCATAGCGTCGAACTGGCATCGGAGTTGCGCTTCTATCTACGCCAGCCGGAACCGAAAAGTTTCGATGCGCTCATGATCGAGGCCCGGGACGAAGCCGCGCGACTGACAAGGCTTTGGGACCGCGACGGCAAGCCCGATCTCTGGTTCTCCTATCATCCCTACTACAAGGCGCCCGACCTGATCGGGCCCGAGCTGGCGTTGGCCTTTGCCGTCCCCTATGTGACGGCCGAAGCCTCCTATTCCGAACGGCGCAACGCCGGTTCGTGGGCCGATAGCCAGGCATTGGTGGCGCGAGCCATAGAGCAGGCGGCGCTGAACATCTGCTTCACGCAAAGGGATCGCCAGGGGCTGGCGGATGCTGTTCCCCACGCCGCTCTCGGTATGCTTTCACCCTTCATCGACACATCGGCATTCTACGAAATGCCGGTACTGGATTATCCGACGCGCCTCGTGACCGTCGCCATGATGCGCCCGGGCGACAAGGTCTTGAGCTATCGCATGCTGGCGCAGGCGCTCGGGTTGATCGGCCACCTCCCCTGGACGCTGTCGGTCGTCGGGGACGGACCTGCCCGTGACGAGGTAAAGGCGCAATTCGCCGGCTTGCCCGCCGACCGTATCGAATGGCTTGGCGCGATTGAGCCGGTCGCCGTGCCGGATGTCCTCTATCGCGGGGGAATCTACGTCTGGCCGGGTTACGGCGAGGCCTATGGCATTGCCTATCTTGAAGCACAGGCCGCCGGCCTTCCGGTGGTGGCTCAGGACGTTGCCGGCGTGCCGGAGGTCGTGCGGCATGGCCAGACCGGGTTTCTCACCCCGCCAGGCGATGTAGCGGCGTTCGCTTCCGCAATTGCAAGGCTTCTGGCCAACAATGACGAAAGAACCGTCATGGCTGCAGAGGCCAGACGTTTCGTTCTCGAAGAACGCTCTCTCGGTGCTGCAAAGGCCCGTCTGGCGGAACTTCTCAAGATGATCCCGTTGTCATGACATCCGACCCGATTTGGCAGCCCCTGGTGGACGAGCTGGCGCACCGGCAACGGGCGGGCCGCAAGGCAGAGTTCTGGCTGCGCGACGATGACGCCGTGGATCCTACGCCGGCGCTCGATCGGTTGCTCGACCTCACCGGTGACTTCGCGGTTCCGGTCACTCTGGCCGTCATTCCGGCCCAGACCGACGGGAAGCTTGTCGTCCGGCTTGACGCCGCGCCGCATGCCACGGTCGCCATTCATGGCTGGGCGCACCGAAATCATGCGCCCGAGGGTCAAAAAAAGCAGGAGCTCGGCGCGCATCGGCCACGCGAGGTGGTGCTGGATGAGCTGGCCGGCGGGCTGTCGCGTGTAACCGGCCTGCACGGCGCACGTGCGGTTCCGATGCTGGTGCCGCCCTGGAACCGGATCGACGCCGGCCTGGTACCCGACCTCGGATCGATAGGATTTGCGGCATTGTCGGTGTTCGGGCCGCCAAGGCCGGCTTCCTTGGCGGTCATCAACAGCAATGTCGACATCATGGATTGGCATGGCACGCGCGGCTGCCGCGATCATGGTCTGTTGGTTCAGGCCATCGTCGCGCAATTGCAGCGTGCATTCGACGGCGGCGAACCGGTCGGCCTGCTCACCCACCATCTCGTCCATGATGAATCGGCATGGCTTTTCCTCGAACGGCTGTTCACGATCACCGCGCGGACCGAAGCCTGCGCATGGCTTCCGATCAGCACATTGACCGAACGCAGCGCCGGAAAATAGCTCAGCGCTTTTTGTGCAAGACTGGAAATGTGAGCGTCTGGCCATCCCGCGCCGCAAAAGCGCCGGCAAACCTGTCCTTGGCCAGTTTCTCCATCTCGTCCAGCTCATCGTCGGTGCGTGCCGGATCGTGGTGAAACAGCGCAAGCCCGCGCGCGCCGGCCGCCTCGCAGAGCTTGACGCCCTGTTGCCATGTCGAGTGCCCGTTGCCGCGGTAGCGCTCCATTTCCTCCTCGGTGTAGGTGCAGTCGTAAATGACGAGGTCGGCATCTCTGATCAGGCCGAGCACCGCCTGGTCGAGTTTGCCCGGCTCGTGCTCGGTGTCTGTGATGACCGCCACGACGCGGCCCCCCCATTCGACCCGGTAGCCGATGCAGCCGCCCGGATGGGTAAGACTACCGGTTCGTACAACAACTCCTTCGCGTGGCCGAAGCAGGTCTCCGGATGCGAAATCGCGGCAGTCGAGGCTCGCCTTGCAGACACCGAGTGTCACCGGAAACCATGGCGGCCGAATGAATTCATCGACCATCTGCCGCGTCGTCATGCGTCCAGCGAGATGCCCGGACCAAAGCGTAACTTTGATGCCTCGTTCATAAATAGGCTTGAAAGCCGGCAGCCCGATGATGTGATCGTAATGGCAATGGGTAAAAAACAGGTCGAAATCGGTGACGCCCGACGCTCGAAGCGTCCTGCCGGCAGGCCGCAGGCCGGAGCCCGCGTCGAACAGAAGCGTATGATTGCCGCATTGCATCTCGATGCAGATCGTGTTGCCGCCATAGCGAGCAAATTCTGGCCCCGACACCGCAATGCTGCCGCGCACGCCCCAAAACCTGACAAGGAAGAAATCGTCGTCCATGCACCCTTTCGCCCATCGTAGCCAACCAACTGCTGCCAGAGTCGTTCCAGGAAAGGTGTGACACGGTTCCGGAAACTGCATCCAAACAAAGAAACAGAGCGGCTCGCCGCTTCAGTGCAACTGTGAATCGCTCTCGGCCGTTCGTGCGTCGATCAGGTCCGCGGTCGTACTGCTTAGCCTATCGGCAAGAACCCGCAATATCTCGATGGTCATTTCGGGAAACTCCTTCATAAGCCTCAGGAAATGGTCCTTGCGGATTCTCAAGGCCTCCAGCTCACTTGCCGCTTTGACGGTGGCAGTACGGGAGCTGTTGCACAATATGGCAATCTCGCCAACGATCGAATTTGGCAGCAATTCGGCAACTTTGATCGGCCCATTGTCGGAATCGACCAGAATATCCGCGCTGCCAGAAAGGATGACATAGGCGGCGTCTGCCTCGTCGCCCTGCCGGAAAAGAATCTGGCCGGCACTGTAGTTCACGCGATCGGACGTGAACGCGAGCAGCTTGAGCTTTGTCGGCTCGATGCCAGAGAACAAGGGAACGCGTTGCAGCATTCCAACTTCATCCTTGAGCAGCATTGTCGCAAACCTTCCTGAATTCGCGTTTGCCAGACTATGACACAAGTTCCTTGAAGATACCGTTTCCCGCCAAGAGTGTCTCGTGTGTTCCGTCTTCCACCAATTGGCCTGAGTCAAAGACCACAACCCGGTCGAACATCGTCGCCATTGCCGGATTCGTCACCACCCACACAATTGCCGGCGAATGGCCGTCGCGTCTGGCTTCGTCGAGCACATTCCGCAACACTTTGTCCTGCACGCGCTGGTCGAGCGCCGACAGCGGCCGATTGAGAATGAGGAAATCGGGACGCTTGAGCAAGGCGCGGGCAACATCGAGCTTCTGTCGCTGTCCGCCGGTCAGCCGCCTGCCGGCGGCGCCGACGTTGAAGTCCAGGCCGACATCCAGAAGCTCGGCATAAAGTCCCAGTTCGTCAAGAATATCATAGACGATGGAGCGAATACGGTCCGGCGCGTCGGGATGGTTGTTGCCGACACGCCCGAACAGGACGTTGTCCATGACGGTGGCCGCGGCGATGTATTTGGCAGGATCAAACCGTTCGACAGCTTTCTCCAGCTCGGCCGGCAGGTTTTCATAGAACTGGTTGCGTGCAGCGATGATCTTGCTCATCAGCTCGTCGGTCAACAGGCCGAAGCGATGCCGGGGCTCGATATAGGCAAAGCTTAAGGTGACCATCATGGCGCGGTCGTTCTCCGAAACCGCATCGTAGGGGCGATTCTTGAGCCGTTGCAGCAAGGTTTCGTAGGCGGGTATCTCCTCGGCGCTCATGAAGGCGAGCTGCTGGAAGAACTGGTGTTCGGGCGGCAGGTCGGCAAACAGCTCGATCGCCTGTTCGGCGATCTCCATGCCCATTTCGTAGAGCGTGCGGTCGAGGCCGGCTTGCTTCAGCACGGAAGCAAAATAGGGATTGGACGCCAGTGCCTTGTGAGCCAGTTCGGGGCCGGCCGCGGCGCCGAAGAGCAGGTTCTGGCCGATCGTCGCTTCCTTGTTGTAGGCGCCCGGTTCAAAAGGAACCACCAGCGCGCTCAGGCCTTCTTCCTCCAACCGGGTTCGCAGCGCCGCACGCAATTCGACGATCCGCTCGGCAAGCTTCGTGTGGCGCTTGAGGTCGGCCGAAGAGCGCAAGCCAAGATCCAGAATGTCGCGCGACAGAAGAACCGCGTCGAGCACCCGGCGCACGGCTTCGAAGAGGTCGTGCGGGCCGGTGGCGCCGGCGGAGGCATAGTTGATCCAGTCGCTGCGGATATCGAGATCCGGATTGCCCGACCGGCGCGCCTCGTCGATATTCCAACGGTGCTGGTCCGCCGCTGCGCCGTCATATGTCACCGATGTCAGCGGCGCATGCTTCAAACCGTAGAGCAAATTGTCGCGCAGGCTTGCCTGGAACAGGAAAACATCCGACGAAGCGTAGGACATGCGCCGGCCGGTCACGGCTTCGGGGAGATCAAGCAAGTCATCGGAGCCCGAAACGATCCTTCCGCTGTCCGGCCAGGTCAGCCGCGCAAAGGCTTCCGCAAGCGCCTCCGCTCCCCCTGTTGCGGTGCTGACCAGAGCCACCGTCTCACCCGGCTTGACCTCGAGCGAGATGCGATTGAGGAGCATTGCGCCGCCATCGTCTGCTATCGACAGGCTGACCGCCGACAGCGGCTTGGTCATCGGATCGGGATCGTCGACCGTCAGTGCTCCGATTTCCGGCGCGATGATATTCTCGACGGTGAACTGTTCGACGACCTGCTGATATTTGACCTGGACATCCTGCCGGTCCTGATCCCAGTCGATCAGTTCCTTCATCGGTCCGGGCAAGTCCTTGTAAGCGCCGATCACGGCCACGAGCTGGCCGACATCCAACCTCCCCTGGATGACCAGATAGCCACCGATCATGTAAAACAGAAAGGGCGTGAGCTGCGCGAGAAAATTGTTGAGGAACTTTACCATGAATTTCCATTGGTAAAGATCGAAGCGGATTTTGAAGATGAGCCCGAGCCGGGCTGCTATGTCGGCGCGCTCGTAGTTCGACGTATCGTGGACGTGAACCGCGCCGATGCCGTCGACGATTTCGCCAACCCGGCCTGAAAGCGCGCGCGCCGTCAACTGCCGCTGGCGCCCGAGCACGAGCAGCCGCCGCCGCATTCGCGGGATAAGCACGATCTGGATCGCCACGATCACGACCGCTATCATTCCGAGCCAGACGTTCTGGACCATGATGAACAGCATGGCCGTCAGCGCCTGGCCGCCGAGCAGCACCGGCTGCAGGAAGGCATCGCCAATGAAGCCGCCCAGCGGCTCCACCTCGTCCTTCACCATGGTCGCCACTTCGGCGGATTTCACCCGCTTGAAGTAAACCGGCGGAAACCGCAGCACACGATCGACCAGATCGAAACGAATACGCCGCAGCATGCGTTCGCCGAGCCGGCCCTTGTAAGTGTTGATGTAGAGCTTGAACAAGCCGTTGATGACGACCAGCAAGAGGAACACAAGGCTGAGCGCAAGCAGGGTCGAGGTGCGGTCCAGTTGAAAACCGGAGAAGAACTGGACCTCGCCGATGAACGGCAGGTTATAGTGCAACCGCATGAATGGCAGGGTCGCGCCCGGTTGCTCGAACCCCTTGCCCTGGATCGGGCCGTTGACGATCAGCTTCGGCAGGTCGAACGACATGAAATACGGGACCATCGAAAGCACGACGATCATCAATATCCAGAGCTGCTGCTTCCTGGTGTGCGTCCAGATATAGCGGGCTAGGCTGGTTTCCATATGCGATTGTCAGTTTGAAGGATGCGGAATGTAAAGGCACCTGCTGGCAAATGGTGTATCGGCCATGTCTTCGCCGCCAACGACGAGCTCAAAGCGGCAGCTGCGCGCCAAGCGGATGGGCGCCGATGGTCCGGACAAATTCAATCGGCCTCCTCCGGGCAATGGCGAAACGGCTTGCGGCACAGTCGCGTCCGCAAGTCGAACAGGCAAGAGGCAAGATTGCGTTGTGTCGCCCGAAATCCCAACATAGAAGACGAATATGATGGATGTCACGCAACCACGCAATGCCGGCATGGGTGGGCATGAGCAAGCCCTGGACCTCACGCGGGGAATTGCCGCCTACGTCGACCACCCTCTCGTGGCCGGGCTGGCGCGCGTCATCGCCAAGCATCCGCAGGCCAATATCGCGAACGCCTTCAACCACAAGCAGGTCGCCTGCAAGATGTGGGCGCTCGACAGGCTGTTCGAAAGCGACGGCGGCGGGTTCGAACGCATATGGGTTCTGGGTGGATGGTACGGCGTATTGCCGGCGATGCTTTTCAACGACGCCCGCTTCGACATCGGGGCGATCGACAGCATCGACATCGATCCCGAAGTCGGCGCGGTCGCCCGGACACTCAACCGGCAAGCCGGCGAGCGGTTTCAAGCACTGACGGCAGATATGTACGCACTCGACTATGGCGCCGGCCGACCCGACCTGGTGGTCAATACGAGCTGCGAACACATAGCCGATCTCAGCGCCTGGCTTGCCCTGCTTCCGCGGGGTACGAACGTGCTGCTGCAGTCGAACGACTATTTCAGCGAGCCGACGCACATCAACTGCGTGGCGTCACTTGCAGCCTTCGAAGCAATGGCGGCGCTGCGGCAGATCAGGTTCTCCGGCGAATTGCCGACAAAAAATTATACACGCTTCATGCTGATTGGAACTGTTTGAAGCGCTCGCGCAGGATTTGCGCCGATCGCCGCGCCCCTTCCAGATCGAGACGATGCGCGGCTGGCGGCGGTCCCGCAAGCGCCTGCTCGATCGCATGCGCCAGACCTTCAGGCGTCAGGTCCTGTTCCGTCAGCACCGTTGCAAGACCGAGCTCTTCGAGCATCAGAGCGCGACGCGTCTGCTCGGTTTCCCCGCCGGCTGCAAATGGAACGAGCAGCGAGCGACACCCCGCGCGCATGACATCGCAGACCGTGTTGTAACCCGCCTGCGAGACCGACAGGCGGGCGCCGGTCAGCAGGCTGGCGAAATCCTCGCGGAACCGGAAGATGGACAGGCGTGGGGAGGCATCGCGTGAAATCGCGTCAAACTCGTCCTTCGGCAGGTTTGGGCCGGTGATCAAACACCATGTCCAGGCGTTATCGGCATTTCGCGCCGCCGCGACGGTGGATCTGACAAGGCTCTTTCCGGCCGCCCCGCCGCCAACCGACACCAGAACGTCGAAGCGCTCTGAGGCCGCTTGCGTCGGCGGCGCGGCAACGAGCCCGGTGTAGGCGACCTCGGCCCTGATCGCCCCAGCCAGCGGAAATGTCTTGTCGATGGTTGCGAAAGCCGGATCGCCATGGACCATGACAAGATCGAAATGCCTGTTGACGATATCGACCGTTTCTTCGTTTCGGCTCGGCTTCACGCGCTCCTGAAGGATGTCGCGGACGGACGCCGCCAGCAGCGGTCTGGGCGATGTCGCTTCGATGGCCTCGATCAGTGGCAAGAGTTCGAAACGCATCTGCCGGCGTCCAAAGGGAAACGCCTCGATAATGACGATGTCGGGCCTGTAATCCCGGAAAGCCTGCAGCAGCATCTCTGAGCGCCGCGTCTTGAAATCATCGTCGACGGCTTTGCCCTGCAGGTCGACAAGTCCGGAAAATCCTTCGTCACCGGAGGTGACAGGCGGCAGGGTCACGGATTTTACACCCGATCCCGGAAATCCCGCGATCGGCGCTCCGCCGGTCACGACGGTGACGTCGAACCCGTCATCGACCAGAGCCGCCGCAATGCGGCTGGCGCGCGCGAGATGGCCGATGCCGAGCAGGTGCTGAACATAGAAGAAAGCGCGCAGCCGCTTCATTCGGCGGCCCGCCACTCCCGCTCGAACAGTTCCTTGAGCTGTCCAATGCCTGCCACATGATCGAAATTGCTTCGCACGCGCCGCTCCGCGGCGTCGCCGAGGCGGACGCGCAGGACGGGATCGCGGATCAGGCGCTCCAGCGCCTGTGCCAGGGCAGTCGGGTTTTCCGAGGGAATCAGCAGCCCGGTTTCATCCGACGATAAAAGCTCCGGCACGCCGGAAATATCGGTCGACACGCAGGCAAGCCGCTGGCTGGCCGCCTCCACCAGAACATTCGGCAGGCCGTCCCGGTCGCCATCCGCGGTGATCCTGCAGGCCAAAGCGAAGATGTCGGCGCTGCGGTAGTGCTCAAGCACCTCCTCCTGCGCCAGCGCGCCTTTCCAGGAGACGCGCCCCTCCAGTCCGAGCCTTTGCGCCAGCGCCTTCAGCCGTTTCAGTTCCTCGCCGCCACCGATATGCTCGAAACACCACGCCAGATCGCCAGGCAAGAGGGCAAGAGCCTCCAGCAACGTATCATAGCCCTTCTTTTCAACGGCGCGTCCGACACTCAAGATCATGACCGGTTCGGCCGGCGCCGAGCCGTCACGCTGTTTTCGCGCCTCGCCGAAACTGCCGAAGCGGTCAAGGTCGAGCCCATGATAGCTCAGATGCACGGACGAACTGCCGTTGGCGAGTTTTTTCAGATGGTCGAAGCCGGTTTTCGTGCACGTGACCGTCCAGCGCGCCGAGGAAAGCTTGCCGGCCAGATCCCAGTCCGCCGACGTCCAGATGTCCTTGGCATGGGCTGAGCAGCTCCAGGGCAAGCCACGAAGCTGGCTGGCATAGCGCGTCACCGATGCCGGCGTGTGCGCGAAATGGGCATGCAGCCATCCGGCATCTTGCGGCCATTCGGCCGCCAGCACCAGCGCTTGCCCGAAGCGCCGCGCGCGATTGCGGGTAAAGTCGCGGCGGATATCGGCAGCGAGCGATTTGAGCGCGCGCCAGAAGCCAGGCCGCGGCAGACAGGCAAACAGCGACCGAACCACGCGCAGCGGCTCTCTGTGCAGATATTCCGGTAGATAGTGGACGGGGGCCTTGATCTCGTCATGCACGGGATGACGTTTTGCGTCGGTCGGCCGCCTGAGCGCGAAAAGTATCAGGTCGAACCCCGCACGCTCGAGACCGAGCAATTCCTGTGCGATGAAGGTTTCCGACAGCCGCGGATAGCCCTTCAGAACCACGACGATCTTGCGGTGTTGCAACTCAGTTCATGCCTTCAATGACCGAAAGGTGATGGCCGGCCCGCCGGTCGAGCAGTTCCGCCACGATTTCGGAAATATGAGGCAGCCCTTCCAGAGTCAGATGCGCATTGCTCTGCGATGGGCGGGGCCGGCCCGGCAAAACCTGCAGCGCATCGGCAAACCGCTGGGCATCCTCGGCTTCCTCAGGCAAAAGCATCTCGATGAGGCCGAGTTCGGCTGCGCGCCGTGCCCGGATCAGCTGTTCCTCGCGCGGCGTGACGCGCGGCACGATCAGCGCCGGCTTGTCGAAAGACAATATCTCGCAATAGGTGTTGTAACCGCCCATCGCCACCACCGCCTTGGCGCCGGCAATCAGCTCTTCCATCCGGTTGTCGAATTCGATGATCTTGACATAGGGGATCTTGGCCCCTTTCCTGACCAGCTTGTTGCGCTTGCGCGCCGGCATGTAGGGCCCAAGCACGATCAGCGCCCTGTGCTGCAATCGCGGATCCTGCTGATAGGCCTCGATGACGTTGTGGATCAGGTCGGCGCCGTCACCACCGCCACCGGTGGTAACCAGGATATAGTCGCCCTCGGGCCGGTGGCCGGGCAACTGGTTCTGCTGCAGGCTCCGTTGCAGGAAACCGACGAACTTCATCTTTGCCCTGACCGCCGGCGGCACCTCCAGGCCGGTCAGCGGATCGTAGAAATCCGGCGGGCCATAGACCCAGACCTTGTCGTAGAACAGGCCGATCTTGCGCATCACATCCCTGCGTGCCCACTCCGCTTCGAGCAAATGCGGCGCGTCCATCACCTCGCGCAGGCCAAGCACGAGCGTGGTGCCCCGCGTCTTGAGGTAGGACAGCGTATCCTCGATCTCTCCGCGCAGCCCCAGCGGTTCCTTGTCGACGATGAAGATATCCGGCCGGAAGCTCTCGGCCGTGTGGCGGATAATCGACTGCCGCATCCTTAGCGTCTCGTGCAGATCGATGTCCTTTTCCAGCGAGGTGTATTCGCCGTTTCGCAGCTTGATGACGCTGGGGATCTTCACGAAGTCGACGCGGGCGCGGTAGTCGAAGGCGCCGGCGATGGTGGCGCCCGAAATGATTAGCACCTGAAGTCCGCGGAAATCCCCGACCAGTGAATGCGCGATCGTTCGGCAACGCTGCAAATGGCCGAGCCCGAACGTGTCGTGGCTGTACATGAGAATTCGTGCGTCTTTTGCGTGCTGTGTCATTGTGAACGTCTTTTAGAATTCTCGCCGGACCGTGGGCAACCCCGCAGGCTTCGAAACCATTCTCGCGGGTCTATCGACCTGTTTTGAAACATGGGGGCGAGAGGTACGCAACGGCATTCTTCACCTGGTCACGAATGCCAGGGGGCGCTGATTGTGGCGCCATGCCTTGTCTTCGCCGACGATAGACGGCCCAAGCACAAATCTCTGTCATGAGGCTTGACCCCGTGGAATTAAATGCCCTGCGGCCTGAGGCAGGCAAAGCGCACATTGCGAAAAATCAAGGGCGACCAAGGCGAAACGAGGCTGCCGCACATTGTGAGGAGAACCCGCACCTTGGGAAAATGCTTCATAATCCATCGAAACACAACGGCCGCCAGAGGCCGCACATTGCGGCCTTTTATCCTGCCATCAGCCTTGGCCTGTGGCAAGCGTCCGGTCCGTGCACCGTTGAAGCTGGTGCAATCTCGCGTCATGCCGGCTTCGTCCGTCATGTGGAGCATAGCTGCGGCCCCAATGAGATTCGTCAGCCAGGCGACCCATTCGCCAGTTCCGCCCAAAGCTTTGCGTGAACACGCCGGCCGGAACGGCGGCTAAGCCAGCCGCGCCCTTGTCGTCCTCGGCGTTGCCAGCAGCAGACTTGTCTCGCTGCCGGTTATCCCCGGGATTAGCCGGATTCGGCGCAGAACCGCGTCGAAATCGGTGAGCGAGGCCGTGCCGAGTTCGACCACCAGGTCCCAGCGGCCATTGGTGGTGTGAATGGTCGAAACCTCAGCGAGACCGCCGAGCGCCCGGACCACGCGGTCGGCGGCATGGCCCTCGATCTCGATCATCATCACGCCGCGTATCCGCTGGTCGACGGCGTCGGCGCGCAGCACCACCGTGTAGCCGATGATCTCGCCCGTTTTTTCCAGTCGCTCCATGCGCGCCCTGACCGTGGCGCGCGACACCCCGAGATCGACCGCGAGATCGGAGATGCTGCGCCGGGCATCATGCCTGAGCAGCGTGACCAGCCTTTCGTCAAGCAAGTCCATGATTCTATCCACTTTGACCAAAGCGACTTATCGGAATGATAAATCATTCTTCTCGAAATGCCAATTTCGTTTGTTCAAACTGCCGGTCCAGGATGGTTCATTCCACGCATCAATTGCCCAATCAATTTGCAAGGACACCAAAAACCATGCGCTGCAGGATCGTTGGCGCGCCGGTGCAGGACGGCGCCGGCAGGATGGGATGCGAGATGGGGCCGAGCGCGCTGCGCACGGCCGGGCTTGTCTCGGTGCTGTCGGAACTCGGCCACGAGGTCGAGGACTGGGGCGCGGTGCAACCGGCCGCCGTGCGCGCAATCGTCCATGGCAATCTCGCGCTGAAGGCCCTACCGGAGATTTCCGCCTGGACCGCGGCGATAGCCGAGACCGCCTATGCGGCTTCGCGGAACGCCATGCCGATCTTCCTTGGCGGCGACCACGCGATATCGGCCGGCACGGTGTCGGGCATAGCCCGCCGCGCCGCCGAACGCGGCCGGCCGCTCTTCGTGCTGTGGCTCGACGCACATCCCGATTTCCACACGCTCGATACCACCGTCAGCGGCAATCTGCACGGCGTGCCGCTCGCCTATGCCAGCGGCCGGCCGGGCTTCAACGGTTATTTCCCGGACCTGCCTGTCGCCGTCGACCCTGCCCACATCTGCGTCATGGGCCTGCGCAGCGTCGATCCGGCGGAGCGCCGGGCGCTGAGCGAAGCGGGGGTTACCGTGCACGACATGCGCACCATTGACGAGCACGGCGTCGCACCTTTGCTGCGCGCCTTCCTGGCCATCGTCGAAAAGGCAAACGGCCTGCTGCATGTCAGCCTCGACGTCGACTTCCTCGACCCCTCCATCGCGCCGGCCGTCGGCACCACCGTGCCCGGCGGCGCCACCTTCCGCGAGGCGCATCTGGTGATGGAGATGCTGTCCGACAGCGGCCTGGTCTCCAGCCTTGATCTGGTCGAGCTCAACCCGTTCCTCGACGAGCGCGGCCGTACCGCCACGCTGATGGTCGACCTCGCCGCCAGCCTGATGGGCCGCCGCATCATGGACCGCCCGACCCGCAGCCATTCCGGAAGCATTGCATGACCCAGCCTTCCCGCCTTGCCATCGTCCCCTTCGTCAGCGTCGACCGCATGATGAAGCTGGTGCTGACCATCGGCGTCGAGCGGTTCCTCACCGAACTCGCCGCCTATATCGAGGAGGATTTTCGCCGCTGGGAGCTGTTCGACAAGACGCCGCGCATCGCCTCGCACAGCCATGACGGCGTCATCGAACTGATGCCGACCAGCGACGGCCGGCTATACGGCTTCAAATATGTCAACGGCCATCCCAAGAACATGCGCGAGGGGCGCCAGACCGTCACCGCCTTCGGCGTGCTCGCCGATGTCGGCTCCGGCTATCCGATGCTGCTCACCGAAATGACGATCCTGACGGCGCTGCGCACTGCGGCGACCTCCGCTGTCGCGGCCAAATATCTGGCGCCGAAAGGCGCGCGCTCGATGGCCATCATCGGCAATGGCGCCCAGTCCGAATTCCAGGCTGTCGCCTTCAAAGCGCTGCTCGGCATCGACCGGCTGCGGCTCTACGACATCGACCGCTCGGCTTCGGAAAAATGCGCCCGCAACCTCGCCGGCAAAGGCTTCGACATCACCATCTGCGCCACCGGCCAGGATGCTGTGGAAGGCGTCGACATCATCACCACGGTGACCGCCGACAAGCTGTCCGCCACCATTCTGACCGACAACATGGTCGGTTCCGGCGTGCACGTCAACGCAGTCGGCGGCGACTGCCCCGGCAAGACGGAACTGCACCGCGACATCCTTTTGCGCTCCGACATCTTCGTCGAGTTCTCGCCGCAGACGCGCATCGAGGGCGAAATCCAGCAGCTCCACGCCGACCATCCGGTGACCGAGTTGTGGCAGGTGATGACCGGCAAGGCGGAAGGCCGCAAGACGGCGGAACAGATCACCTTGTTCGATTCCGTCGGCTTCGCCACCGAGGATTTTTCGGCGCTGCGCTATGTCCGCGACCAGCTTCAGGCCACCGGCCTCTACGAGGAGCTCGACCTGCTCGCCGATCCCGACGAGCCGCGCGACCTCTTCGGCATGCTGCTCAGGGCAGCGCTGCAGCCGGCCGCCGCCTGAGGGCTTCAGCCGCGCAACGGCGCGCAGCTCTCCCGTTCGACGAGCACCGGGGTGAGCACTTCGCGGCGCGAATGCGCCGCAGGCTCGGCAACCCGCTCGAGCAGCAGGCTGACGGCGCGGGTGCCGATCTTCTCGACCGGCTGTGCGATCGTCGTCAGCGGCGGCCATGTGGTGACGGCATAGGGGATGTCGTCGAAGCCGATCATCGACATGTCGCCGGGGACCCGCAATCCGCGCCCGCGCAGCACTGTCAGCGCGCCCATGGCCATCAGATCGTTGCAGGCAAACAGCGCCGTGATCCCCGGCGCCTGCGCCATCAGCCGCTCCATCGCCGTGCGGCCGCCGGCGAAGTGGTAGTCGGAATCCACCACCGAGGCCGGCGGCAGGTCGAGGCCGGCTTCCTGCAGCGCCCTGGCGAAGCCGCGCAGGCGGGCCGGGCTGGAGCTGGAATCGCGCGGGCCGCCGATGACGCCGATCTTCTCGTGGCCGAGCCCGGCCAGATAGCGGCCGGCGAGATAGCCGCCATGATCGTGATCGACCAGCACCGAATCGACATTGACCGAATGGATCTCGCGGTCGAGCAGCACCGCCGGGACGCCGGGCAGAAGGCTGGAGAACACCCGCGCATGATCCGACGAGCCGGCGAAGATCAGCCCGTCGATCTGCTTGGCCATCAGCACCTGGAGGTAGCGCTCCTCCTTCTCGGCGCTGCCGTCGGAGTTGCACAGGATCACAGTATAGCCGGCAAGGAAGCCGGCATCCTCGATCTGGCGCGCCACGCCGGCGAAGAACGGGTTGGAATTGTCCGGCAGCAGCAGGCCGATGGTCTTGGTCTCGCCGCGCCTCAGGCTGCGCGCCAGCGTGTTCGGGCTGTAGCGCAAGGCGGCGATGGCCGAATGCACGCGCTCGGCCGTCTCAGGCTCGACATGGCGCGTGCGGTTCATCACATGCGAGACGGTTGCGACCGACACTCCGGCATGGCGCGCGACATCGGCAATCGTCGTCATTTCTTGTCCCCTAGTGCATGTCGCCCGGAGTGTCCGGCGGATCTGGGAAAATGACATCCATAAAACAAAAACCAAAAAGCGCGACGCGCTTTATCGGATCACCCTCAACAGCTTTTCCCGATAGGCATCCAGAATGACGGCGAGCACAATGACAAGGCCTAGCACGATCGGCTTGAAATTGTCGCCGACGCCGAGCAGCTCGTAGCGACGCCGGCGACCGGGCCACCGATGTTGACGCAACAGATAGACCATGGCGACGATGCCGGCGCGTTCTCCCTTCCGCCGGAGCGCTGTATCCTTCTCAGGCTAGTGATTCCCGCAGACAGGAAACCTTCATGAACGGCCTGACGCCCATACTTTCCACCGTGACCGCCTCGTTCCTTGCCTCCTTCGTCGAAGTGGTCGAGGCCTTCACCATCGTGCTGGCGGTAGGCGTCACCCGCAGCTGGCGGCCAGCGCTGACAGGCGCGGCGCTGGCGCTGGCGGTGCTGGCGGCTCTGGTGCTGGCCTTCGGACCGCTGCTGGCGCTGATTCCCATTGCGGTGCTGCAGTTCGTCGTCGGCGTGCTCCTAGTCCTGTTTGGCATGCGCTGGTTGAGAAAGGCCATTTTGCGCAGTGTCGGCGTCATCGCCCTGCATGACGAGGACGCGGCCTTTTCAAAGGAAACCGCCGCTTTGCAGCAGCAGGCCAATGACCGCCGCGCCGATTATCTGGCCGGGCTCGCGGCCTTCAAGGCGGTGCTGCTCGAAGGTGTCGAGGTGGTGTTCATCGTCATTGCCGTCGGCGCCGCGCATGCACAGACCTTCTATGCCAGCCTTGGCGCGTTGGCAGCCTTCGTCCTGGTAACGATCATCGGCCTTGCGGTGCACAGGCCGCTGGCGCGGGTGCCGGAAAACGCGCTCAAATTCGCCGTCGGCCTGATGTTGACAAGCTTCGGCATTTTCTGGACCGGCGAAGGCCTGGGCACCGACTGGCCGGGCGCCGATCTGGCGCTGCTGGCCATCTTCGCAATCATCGCCGTCGCGTGCTTCGCCATGGTGCGCTCGTTGCGCGCCAGCTACCCCAAGGCTGCACAAGGAGTTGCTCGATGAACGTCGTCCGCCTCATTCTAAAGGAGCTCGTCGGCATGTTCATCGACGACGGCAGCCTTGCGACGCTGGCGCTGCTGTTGATCGTAGCGATTGCCGCGGCAGTGAAGCTGCTGGCGTTGCCGCCGCTTGCCGGCGGCGTCCTGCTTCTGCCCGGCTGCCTCGTCATCCTGCTCTACAGCGTGCGCCGCGCGGCACGGCGCTCCGGTCAGTAGAGGGTGAAAAACACCGGCAGCATGCCGCTGATCCGCAACTGCTCAATCGTCTCGATGGCCGGGAACAGCGCCAGGAAATAGAGCCCGTCCGTGAATGTCCGCCGCAACGCCTTTGTCGAGAACCGGCGTTCGGCTTGATCGTGAAACAGCAGCGGGTTCGGCCAGAAAGGCGGCGTGCGTTCGGCATAGACGCTGTAGGCGGGGCCGAACTTTCCAAACAGGAACTCGGCTTCCTTGCGCACCGTCACCCGGAACACCAGGTAGCTCACCAGAGCCAGCGCCGCCGCCACCAGCACCGAGCCGTACATCAACCCGACGCCCGCCGCGCCGACCGTGGAAAAGAAGTAGAGCGGGTTCCGGCTCATCGAGAACGGGCCGATGGTGACCAGCTCGTCGTTCTTCCTTCCGCCGACATAGAGAATGCTCCACAGACGGCCAAGGAAGCAGACCAGCACGAAGCCGATGCCCAGCGCCTCAATGTATCCGTGCCCGTCCGAGCCTTCGACGAGAAAGGGCTTGGTGAACAGCAACAGCATGACGGCGAGGGCTGCCGCCACTTGTATGACGAGCAGGCGCTTGTGCTGGTCGAACGCCTTCGCTGCCGGCTTGGGGGGAGCGTAGCTCATCATAGTTCCTGCACCCCGGCAGGGCTCATAGCGCCGGTGTCTCGCCACCCACTAGCGAGACGGCGGCCGACTATCTGGCCGTCAATCTTGGCTTCGGACTGACCGTCACCTCGCTGATCATGACCGGCATCCTTGTCGTCGCGCTGGCGCTGCAATTCGCGCAGAAGCGTTATGTGCCATGCCTATTGGCTGGCGGTGGTGCTGATCAGCGTCGTCGGCACCTTGATCACCGACAATCTGGTCAACAATTTGGGCGTCCGTCTGCAAACCACCACGATTGCCTTGGGCGATGTCCATACTTGGGCAAAGCCGGTATTCATCGTTCTGATCTGCATTCATGCCGGTGCGGCACTCTTCCATCATTTTATTCTGAAAGACGCCGTGCTGCGCAGGATGCTTGTCCCTGCGCGCGATCCGGTCGGATGACACTTATGGACATGTGCAACGACCACGAGCGACCAGGCGCCGGCGGATATTCTAGGAACGGACCGCCGCCGGTGCTAGCATGCCGCTCTGGCAAAGCCTCGGCAACAGACCGGAACAGAGATGCGACTTCTCCTTGTTGAGGATGACCCCAGGACCGCAGACTATGTCGTCAAGGGCCTGAGCGAAGCCGGGCATGTCTGCGATCTGCTGCGCGACGGGCATGACGCGCTGTTTGCCGCGACACGCGACGCCTATGACGTGATCGTCGTCGACCGCATGCTGCCCGGCCTCGACGGCCTGTCGATGATCAAGGCGGTGCGGGCGGCGGGCGTGCGCACGCCGGCGATCTTTCTGACCTCGGTCGGCGGCGTCGACGACAGGGTTGAAGGGCTCGAGGCCGGCGGCGACGACTATCTCGTCAAGCCATTCGCCTTTTCCGAACTGCTCGCCCGCATCAACGCGCTCGGCCGTCGCCCTGCGGTGCAGGAGCTGAAGACGACGCTGCGCATCGCAGACCTCGAAATGGACCTGATCCAGCGCCGCGTCACCAGGCAGGGCCAGGCGATCGACCTGCAGCCGCGCGAATTCAGCCTGCTCGAAGTGCTGATGCGCGGCGAGGGCCGCGTCATCACCCGCACCATGCTTCTGGAACGGGTCTGGGATTTTCACTTCGACCCCAAGACCAGCGTCGTCGAAACCCATATCAGCCGGCTGCGCGCCAAGATCGACAGGCCGTTCGAAACCGCGTTGATCCACACCGTGCGCAACACTGGCTACAGTGTTCACGACTGAGGCGCGGCATGACAGAAACTTGCCATGACTGAAGCTTGCCATGACTGAAACGCACTATGACTGAGACAGGCTCTCGCCTGCTGCGCAGCACGCCGTTTCGGCTGGCCCTGACCTTCGCCTTGCTGTTCGTGCTCGCCTTCATCCTGTCAGGCGCCATCGTCTACCAGCTGATGAGCGCGGATCTTGCCGAGCAGCTCGACCAGTCGGTCAAGGAGACCTATTCGGTCGTGGCGGTGACCTATGCCGGAAACGACCGGGAGGATCTGGTTTCGGCAGTCGACAGCCACGCCGCGCTCAGCCCGAGCAAGGAACAGCTGTTCTCGCTCACCGATCCCGCCGGCAATCGCCTGGCCGGGAATTTCACCGCCGCCGACCTTCCCGATGGCTTTTCGGATTTTGCCGCTTCCCTGCCAGGCGTTGCGCCGGACACTATGTACCGCGCCTGGACCGGTTCGGTCGGGCCCAACAGCCTGACAATCGCCTTCTCGCTCTCCGAAACCGAGGAGCTGGAACGCATCGTTTTGATGAGCTTCGGCTGGGCCACCCTGATCATTTCAGGGCTGGCGGTGGCTGGCGGCGCCTTGCTGGCGTCGCGTGTGCAGCGTCGCCTCGACGGCATTGCCACCACCATGGACGATGTCTCCAACGGCCGGCTCGACGCCCGCATTCCACTGCTCGGCAATGGCGACGACATTGACGGCGTCTCGCGCCAGGTCAACGCCGCGCTGGAGCGGCTGGCGGCGCTGGTGGACGGCATGCGCCAGGTCAGCGCCGACATCGCGCATGATCTGAAGACGCCGCTCAACCGGCTGCAGATGATTTTGGAAGCTGCGGCCGACAGGACCGCGCGGGGTGAGGCCGTTGCCGATGAGCTGGCGGAGGCACGTGGGGAAAGCCTGCAGATCAACGATACTTTCGATGCGCTGTTGCGTATTGCCCAGATCGAGGCCGGCGCCCGCAAGTCGCGCTTTGTCGATCTCGACCTCACCGGCGTCATCGATGCCATTGCCGAAATCTACGCCGGTGTCGCCGAGGATGACGGCAAGTCGCTGTCGGCCACGATCGTCCACGGCACCCCATGCCTGGTCCACGGCGACCGCGACCTGCTGACGCAATTGTTTGCCAATCTGGTTGAGAACGCGCTGCGGCATTGCCCCCATGGCACGGCAATCCTTCTATCGGTGCGGCGGCAAGGCGACCGCATTCTGGCTGAGGTCGCCGACAATGGCCCCGGCATCCCGGCGCAGGAGCGCGAAAAAGTGTTCCAGCGGCTCTACCGGCTGGACTCCAGCCGCACCACGCCCGGCAGCGGCCTGGGCCTCAGCCTTGTGCGGGCCATCGCCGACCTGCATGGTGCAACGATTGCGCTGGAGGATCGCCGGCCTGGGCTGGCGGTAATTGTCGGGTTTCCTCGGGCGGAGGGCACCGGTCCCGGCTTGAAATGACAACGCCAGAGCCAGGTCGACCCCACTCCGTCGAGCGAAGCAGCGACGGAGTGGGGGAAGGCGCTCATGAAACGCCAAGTCGCTGACAACTTTCTCCAAGTTGATGATCGCATCCGACAAAGGCGGTCGCGATTAGCCTTGCACATGTTTCCACCCGGAACGGCTGCGGGTTGATCAAGATGATCGTTGAACCTATCGGCCCACCGCACCCCGGCGAAAATCCGAGGGCGACATCCCTGCCAGTTTGCGGAAGGATTTGTTGAAGGCGCTGAGCGAGCCGAAGCCGGAATCCATGGCGACGCGCAGCACATTGGCGTCTTCATGCATCAAAAGCGCCTGCGCATAGCTCAGCCGCAACAGGTTCATATATTCGTTGAGCGTCATGCCGGTCGACTTCTTGAAAATGCTCATGGCGTATTTGGGATGGATGTCGGCCGCCGCCGCGATGTCGACGCAGTCTATCTCGTAGAGGAAATTCCCGGCGATGAAGTCGCACATGCGCCCGACATTGCGCAGCGATTGCTGGTCGAACGGGCCGCCGGGTTCCTGGCCGATGGCGGTTTCCGGCACCAGCTGGTAGGGCTCGAAGCGCACCCGCTCCAACCGCAGCAGCAGCTCGTTCACGGCGTGCTCGGTTATCGCCGGATCGCCCGAGCGGAAATAGCGGTTCCAGCGTTCGAAATTGTGATGGTCGGCCTGGTCGGTCGCCGATGTCACCAGCGTGGCGCCCGTCATCAGCCGGTGGCGGACATCCGTCGGCAGGTGCAGGCGGAAGAAATGCACCAGCGGCAGATGCGCGCCGGCATAGATGGCGTCGTCGGAGAGATCGTCCATCTGGTGCGGCAGCCCGCCCCAGAACAGGCACATGTCGCCGGCCGACAGCGAAATCTCGTGCTCGTTCATGCGGTAATGCACGCTGCCGCGGACGATGAAATTGACCTCGACCTGGGCATGCCAATGCGGCTTCAGCATCACCAGCGGATGGTTGTGAAACATCTGCAAAGCCATCGGCAGGCCTTCGACGCTGCTGGCGCCAGGCTGGTAAAACGGCCGTTCCGGCATCTTACTTTCCGCCCATCTTTTATTCCCGTTGTCAGGGACAAGCCTTCCGCGCCGCCTAGTCTAGCCATGCTCGCGAAGAGAGAGCAAATGAAATGGGAGGATTTCAATGCGCACGACACTGATCTGTGCCGCGCTGGCGCTTGGCCTGGGCTCAGCCCCGGCTTTGGCGCAGTCCGGCGAAATCACGATCTGGAGCTGGAATATCGCCGCTTCGTCGCTGAAGGCGACGGTGGCCGGCTTCAACAAGCAGTATCCCGACATCAAGGTCACCGTTCAGGATCTCGGCAACCAGCCCACCTATGACAAGTCGATCGCCGGCTGTGCGGCCGGCGGCGTCGGCCTACCCGATATCGTCTCGATCGAAAACGGCGAGGCCGAGAACTACTGGAGCCAGTTCCCCGATTGCTTCGTCGATTTGCACACGCTGGGCTACACCGCCGACGACCAGAAGAAATTCCCGGATTTCAAGCGCACCGAACTGGAGGTCGGCGACAAGGCCTATGCCATGCCGTGGGATTCCGGCCCAGTCGCCGCCTTCTACCGCCGCGACTTCTACGAGAAGGCCGGCGTCGATCCGGCCTCGATCAAGACCTGGGACGACTTCATCGCCGCCGGCAAGAAGGTCCAGGCCGCCAATCCCGGCGTCACCATGACCAATGCCGATTTCAACGGCGACACCGAATTCTTCCGCATGATTTCCAACGAACAGGGCTGCGGCTATTTCGCCGCCGATGGGCAGTCGATCACCGTCAACCAGCCGAAATGCGTCGACACGCTGGCCAAGATCAAGGACATGAAGGACGCCGGCATCATCTCGTCGGCCGACTGGGGCACCAAGATCACCAACAACACCGCCGGCACCGTCGCCACCCAGGTCTATGGCGGCTGGTATGAGGGCACCATCCGCACCGAATCGGCCGGCGAAAACGGCAAATGGGGTGTCTATCTGATGCCGAGCCTCACCGCCGACGGCCCGCGCGCGGCCAATCTCGGCGGCTCGTCGCTCGCCATCACCTCAGCCTCGAAGAACAAGGAGGCCGCCTACGCCTATCTGAAATACACGCTCGAGACCAATGAAGGCCAGATCACCATGCTCAGGGATTTCGGCCTGGTGCCGTCACTGATCTCGGCCCTCGACGACCCCTACGTCTCGCAGGGCCTGCCCTATTGGGGCGGCCAGGCAGTGTGGAAGGACATTCTCGCCACGCTGCCCAAGGTGGTGCCGAGCCGCGGCACGCCGTTCCAGAGCGACGCCGAAATCATCATGCGCGCCGTGCAGACCAAATATCTCGGCGGCGGCTATCCCGATGCCAAGGCCGCCCTCGACGACGCCGCCAGCCAGATCGCTTCGGCGACGGGACTGCCGATCAAGTGACCAAGGCGGAGATGTTGGCGGGCCAGATATAGGGCAATTTGCCGGACCGTTGGCGCTGCCCCTCACCTGCCTGCCGGCATCCTCTCCCCGTATAGTGACGGAGAGGGGACGCTCTCGCCCAACAGTTCGCCAATCGCCGGCGGCGTCCCAACAAGCCCCTTCTCCCCGTCACTATACGGGGAGAAGGTCCCGGCAGGGGGATGAGGGGCGGCGCCAAGCCTTAATAATTGACGCCAGCCAACAACACACCGGATCAACCGGGAAAGCGGAAGGAGGAGGAAACCATGCGCTACCAGAACGCCACGGCCTATCGCTTCCTCACGCCCTACCTCCTGATCTTCGCCATCTTCTGGGTGTGGCCGATCATCTCCTCGTTCATGATTTCCTTCCAGGCGACGCGCACGGTGCCCTGGCGCTTTGCGCCGACGTTCAACTGGGGCCGCCTGATCGGCGACCCCGCTTTCTTCAACGCGCTGAAGAACACGCTGCTCATCCTCGTCATCCAGGTGCCGGTGATGATCTCGCTGGCGATCATCATGGCGGTGCTGCTGAACTCGCCGCTGCTGAAAGCACGTGGCCTCTACCGCTTCGCCTTCTTCGCTCCGGTGGTGGTCGGCGAGGTCGCCTATTCCGCCGTGTTCCGGCTGATGTTCAATCTCGATTTCGGCATCATCAACAAATTGCTCGCCGGCGTCGGCCTGGCCAAGATCGACTGGTTCTCCAACGTCACACCGGCGATGGCGCTGATCATGATCGCGGTAACCTGGCGCTGGGCCGGCTACAACGCCATCATCCTGCTCGCCGGCCTGCAGTCGATCCCCGAGGATGTCTATGAAGCAGCGACGCTCGACCGCGTCAGCAAGCTCAAGCAGTTCTTCTACATAACGCTGCCGCTGCTCAAGCCGGTCATCGTGTTTTGCGCCGTGCTGTCGATCATCGGCACCATGCAGCTGTTCACCGAGCCGTTCCTGATCACCGAGCGCGGCGGCCCCGGCGGCGGCACCGAGACGCTTGGCCTGCTGCTCTACCGCCAGGGTTTTCGCTCGCTCAATTTCGGCTACGCCTCGGCCGTCGCCTACACGATGGCGGGGCTGGCCATCGCCATCACGCTGGTGCAGCTGTGGCTGACAAGAGAGCCGAAATGAGAGGGGAGCCGAAGTGAGTTCGCTCTCGCAACGCCGGCTCGGCCGTAGCGTCCTGCTGCATCTGGTCCTGACGCCGCTGGCGGTGATCTGGCTGTTTCCGCTGTGGATGATGGTGGTGTTTTCGACCATGCCCGACAACGGCATTTTCAGCCCCGGCATCGAGCTTCTGCCGCACGGCAATTTCGTCGACAATTTCAACAACCTGCAGCGCGACACCAATTTCGTCGGCGCCATCGGCATTTCGGTGGCGGTGGCGGTGACCTACACCTTCTTCTCGGTGCTGCTGACCTCGATGGCCGGCTGGGCGCTCGCCCGCTATCAGTTCTTCGGCAAGGGCGCGGTGGTGGCGATCATCCTCGGCACCATCACGCTGCCCTATGCGGTGGTGCTGATCCCGCAATTCATCATGGTGGCGCGCGACTTCCAGCTCGCCAACACCTGGATTGCGTTGATCGTGCCACCCTTGTTCAATTCGCTGGGCGTGCTGTTCATGCGCCAGGCTTTCTCGATGATGCCGGCCGACCTCTTCGACGCGGCACGTGTCGAAGGCGTCAAGGAATGGCGCATCTTCCTGTTCGTCGCTTTGTCACTGGCGCGGCCGATGCTGGCGGCGCTCGCCATCATTCTGTTCCTCGCTTCGTGGAACAATTATCTCTGGCCGCTTTTGATCAACAGCCAGCCCGGCGCGATGACCGCACCGGTGGCGCTGGGCACGCTGATCGGCCTGACCAAGGTCTCATGGGGCGGCATCATGGCCGGCGCCGTCATGCTGACCGTGCCGATGCTGGTCGTCTTCGTTCTGCTGCAGCGCCATTTCATCGCCGGCATCGCCGCCGGCGCCGTCAAGTAGGACTAGAGCGATATGGCGGCAGTCACCCTCACCAATGTCGTAAAACGCTTCGGCGTCTATGAGATCATCCATGGCGCCAACATCGATATCGCCGATGGCGAGTTCGTCGTCTTTGTCGGCCCGTCGGGTTGTGGAAAATCGACGCTGCTCAGGATGATCGCCGGGCTGGAGGATATCAGCGGCGGCGAGATCGCCATTGGCGGCAAGGTGATGAACGATGTCGAGCCGGCCGAGCGCGGCATCGCCATGGTGTTCCAGTCCTACGCGCTCTACCCGCACATGAGCGTGGAGCAGAATCTGAGCTTTGGCCTCAGGATGACCGGCAACCCCAAGGAGGACACCGAGCGGCGGGTGAAGCGGGCCTCCGAAATCCTGCGCATCACAGAGTTGATGACGCGGCGGCCCAGGCAATTGTCCGGCGGCCAGCGCCAGCGCGTCGCCATTGGCCGCGCCATCGTGCGCGAACCGCAAGTCTTCCTGTTCGACGAGCCGTTGAGCAATCTCGACGCCGAGCTGCGCGTCCAGATGCGGGTCGAGATCTCGCGCCTGCACAAGGAGCTCGGCACGACGATGATCTATGTCACCCACGACCAGACCGAAGCGATGACGCTGGCCGACCGGATCGTCGTGCTGCGCGGCGGCCATGTCGAGCAGATCGGCCGGCCGCTCGATCTCTACGACAATCCCGACAACCAGTTCGTCGCCGGCTTTGTAGGCTCGCCGAAGATGAATTTCATCAAGGGCCGCGTCGTCGGGCGCAACACGAGCAGCGTCACCGTCGAGCTGGTAGGCGAGGAAAAGACCCGCATTATGCAACCGTTGACCGGCGCCGTGCCAGAAACAGGAGCCAAGGTCATTGTCGGCGTGCGGCCCGAACATTTCGGCAATGGCGGCGAAGGCGAAGCCGACCTCACCGTCGGCATCGACGTGGTCGAGCATCTCGGCGGCACCAGCTTCATCTATGCCAGGACCGCCCATGGCGAAGACCTGGTGATCCAGCGCGACGCGGCAAAGGTCCCCGACACCCAGGAGATCACCGTGTCCATCCGCAAATCCTATCTGTTCGATGAAGACGGCCAGCGGCTGCGCTGAGCGCTTCCAGCCTTGCAAGGAGAATGATCATGACTGCAACCGCGCCCCTCCGCTGGGGGATACTTGGGCCCGGCGACATCGCCAAAGCGTTCGCCCGCGGCGTGGCAGGCTCGCGCACCGGCACGATCGTGGCGCTCGGCGCCCGCAATCCCGGCAAGGCAGGCCTGGCCGAGACGTTTCCCGGCGCCCGCATCCTCGACGGTTACGACGCGCTGCTCGCCGACCCCGAGGTCGACGCCGTCTATATCGCCATCCCGCATCCCGGCCATGCCGAATGGGGAATCAAGGCGGCGGAAGCCGGCAAGCATGTGCTGTGCGAAAAGCCGCTGGCGCTGACCGCCTTCGAGGCCGACGCCATGATCCATGCCGCGCGCAAGGCCGGCACCTTCCTCGGCGAAGCCTTCATGTACCGCCTGCACCCGCAGACGGCGAAGCTGGTCGAGGTGATCCAGTCGGGCGTCATTGGCGATGTCAGGCTGATCAAGTCGAGCTTCGGCTTCGCCATGCCGGGCTTCATGCCCGAGCACCGGCTCTACGCCAACGATCTCGCCGGTGGCGGCATTCTCGACGTCGGCGGCTATCCCGTCTCCATGGTGCGGCTGATCGCGGGCGCTGCCACAGGCAAACCCTTCGCCGAGCCGGACAAGGTTGTCGGCACCGCCCATCTCGGCAAGTCCGGCGTCGACGAATGGGCCTCGGCGCTGCTGCATTTTCCCGGTGGAATCGTTGCCGAGGTATCCTGCAGCATCTCGCTCAAACAGGACAATGTCCTGCGCATCCTCGGCACCAAGGGCCGCATCGAGGTGCCGGATTTCTGGTTCGCCGGCGGCGGCAACCGCGATGGCGGCCCTGGCCGGATCGATGTAATTCTCGCCGACGACACGCGCGAGACCATCAGCCTCAACGAAACCCGCCATCTCTATTCCTTTGAGGTCGACGCCGCCGGCGAGGCGATCCTGGCCGGCAAACAGGAATTCGCCTGGCCGGGCATGGGCTGGGCCGACAGTCTCGGCACGCTGCGTGTGCTCGACAAATGGCGCGCTGCCGTAGGGCTCGAATATGAAATCGAAAAGCCGGCTAAGCGAACCAACACCCTTTCGGGCCGGCCGCTGCGCACCGGCGGCACCGCCATCGGCAAGCGCAAGATTCCGGGCCTGTCGAAGCCGGCCTCCGTGGTGGCGCTCGGCTTCGAGGATTTCCGCACCTTCTCGTCGGGCGCAATCCTGCTCGACGCCTTCTTCGAGGCCGGCGGCAATCTGTTCGACACCGGCTATGTCTACGGCGCCGGCTACACCGAAACGCTGCTTGGCCAGTGGCTCAGGAATCGCGGCGTGCGCGAGCAGTCGGTGATCATCGCCAAGGGCGCGCACTCGCCGCTCTGTTATCCCGATGTCATCGGCAAGCAGCTCGCCCAGTCGTTGGACCGGCTGCAGACCGACCATGTCGACCTCTATTTCATGCACCGCGACAACCCCGATGTGCCGGTCGGCGAATTCGTCGATGCGATGGACGCCGAGGTCAAGGCCGGCCGCATCCGTGGCCCGTTCGGCGGCTCGAACTGGACGATGGCGCGCATGGACGAGGCGATTGCCTATGCCGAGCGCACCGGCAAGCAGAAGCCCGGCGTGCTCTCCAACAATTTCTCGCTGGCCGAGATGCTGGAGCCGATCTGGGCCGGCTGCATCACCTCGTCCACCGACGACTGGAAATCCTGGCTGACGAAAAGGCAGATGCCCAACTTCGCCTGGTCGAGCCAGGGCCGCGGCTTCTTCACCGACCGCGCCGGCCGCGACAAGCAGGACAATGAGGAGCTGGTGCGGGTCTGGTATTCCGAGAAAAATTTCGGCCGCCGCGACCGCGCCATCGAGCTGGCGCAGCGCCTGGGCAAAAGTCCGATCCACATCGCGCTCGCCTATGTGCTGGCGCAGCCCTTTCCGTCGGTGCCGTTGATCGGCCCGCGCACGCTGGACGAGTTGGAGGACAGTTTGAAGGCGCTGGATATCAGGCTGTCGGCGGAGGATGTGGCGTGGCTGGATAGCGGGCCGGAAAGGCGGCGGGCTTAGCAGCTAATCTCCCCCCTTGAGGGGGAGATGTCGCCGAAGGCGACAGAGGGGGTCGCCTCGCGTGGAGCGCTAACCTCCTTCTGCAGCGGCAGGTAGGCCGAGCCCAGTCGAACCGACCCCCTCTGGCCTGCCGGCCATCTCCCCCGCACGGGGGAGATTAGCGGCTCATGCGTTCCACCTACCGATCGATCCGTGTCGACAAAATAATCGACGACGACGTCCGCTCGACCCCGTCCATCGCCCCGATCTCGTCCAGCAACGCATCCAGATCCCTGATCGACGGCGCGTCGACGATGACGATCATGTCGAAATTGCCGCTCACCGAGTGCAGCGTCCGTACCGGCGGCAGCGCCTGCAGCGCCCGCACCACCTTGTCGGCGAGCTTGGGCGTGACGGTGAGCAGCACATGCGCCCGCACAAGCCCCTGCTCGTAGTCCGGCGCCATCCGCACGCCATAGCCGGTGATGATGCCGCGCTGTTCCAGCCGCTCGATCCGGCTCTGCACCGTCGTGCGCGAAACGCCGAGCTGGCGCGCCAGCTCAGTGGTCGACGCGCGGGCATTGGCGCGCAGCAGGGAAAGCAGTTTTTGTTCGGCGTCACTGAGCATTTCGACGAACCTCGTCGGCGTATCGTTCAATTGCAGGGTTCATTTCGAACGATCCCACGCTTCCTTTCGACAGGCAAGCTGCGATTCTTGAAGGCATCGCGTCCACCGCGCGGCGGTCTGGGCCAAAGAGTTTTCACGAGGGGCAAGGTCATGAAGAAAATCATCGTCGTCGGCGCCGGCAAGATCGGCTCCACCATTGCAGGCATGCTCGCCGACAGCGGCGACTACCACGTCACCGTTATCGACCGCGCGGCGGCGCAGCTTGCCGCGGCCGAACTTCCCGCCGGCGTCGAGGGGCTGGAGCTCGATATCGCAGCGCCGGGCGCACTCGAGGCCGCCCTTGCCGGCGCCTTCGCCGTGCTGAGCGCCGCCCCCTTCCATTTGACCACGCGCATCGCCGAAGCGGCCGCCGCCACCGGCGTGCACTATCTCGATTTGACCGAGGATGTCGTCTCGACCCGCCGCGTCAAGGAGCTGGCCAAGTCGGGCAACAGCGCCTTCATTCCGCAATGCGGCCTGGCGCCGGGCTTCATCTCGATCGTCGCCAACGATCTCGCCAGCCGCTTCGACACGCTGGAAAGCGTTCGCATGCGCGTCGGCGCGCTGCCGCAATACCCGTCCAATGCGCTGAACTACAATCTGACCTGGAGCACCGACGGCGTCATCAACGAATATTGCGAACCCTGCGAGGCGATCGTCGAGGGCGAGCTGATCGAGGTGCCGCCGCTGGAGGAGCGCGAAGAGTTCTCGCTCGACGGCGTCACCTATGAGGCCTTCAACACCTCTGGCGGTCTCGGCACGCTGGCCGAGACGCTGAAGGGCAAGGTGCGCACGCTGAACTACCGCACCATCCGCTATCCCGGCCACGCGGCGATCATGAAGGCGCTGCTCAACGATCTCGGCCTGCGCCACCGCCGCGACGTGCTGAAGGATATCTTCGAGAGCGCCCTGCCGGCAACGCTGCAGGACGTGGTCATCGTCTTCGTCACCGTCTCGGGCCGCCGCAATGGCCGCCTGCTGCAGGAAACCTACGCCAACAAGATCTATTCGCAGCGCATCGGCAACCAGGTGCGCAGCGCAATCCAGATCACCACCGCGTCCGGCATCTGCGCCGTGCTCGACATGCTGGCCGACGGCACCTTGCCGGCGACCGGTTTCGTCAAGCAGGAAGACATCGCGCTGGATGCGTTTCTCGCCAATCGTTTTGGGCGCGCTTATGCGCAGCACGAGATGGTGAGCCGGCTCGCAAGCTGAGCTACTTCACCCTCCCCCTTGTGGGGAGGGTCGGCGCGCAATCGGAGCGAAGCGGAGATGGCGAGACGGGGTGGGGGTGAGCGCTGACGGTCGGCGAGGACCCCCACCCCGCTCCGCTACGCGGATCGACCCTCCCCACAAGGGGAAGGGTAAGCGCACTTCAAATATGCAGCGCGTGGCCCAGCGCCTTCAGCGCCGCTTCCTGGAAGCCTTCGCCTTGCGTCGGATGCGCATGGATGGTCCCGGCGATATCCTCCAGCCGCGCGCCCATTTCCAGCGCTAGGCCGAACGCCGCCGCCAGTTCCGACACGCCTTGCCCGACCGCCTGGATGCCCAGCACCAGATGGTTGTCCGCGCGGGCGACAACACGAACAAACCCGTCCTCGCCGAGTTTCGTCATCGCCCGGCCGTTGGCGGCGAAGGGGAACTGGCCGATCTTGATTTCGCCTGAAGCCTTCGCCTCCTCCGGCGTTAGCCCTGCCGTCACCAGCTCCGGATCGGTGAAGCAGACGGCCGGGATCGAGCGCTTGTCCCAGCTGCGCTTGTGGCCGGCGACGATCTCGGCCACCATTTCGCCTTGCGCCATCGCCCGGTGCGCCAGCATCGGCTCGCCGGTGACGTCGCCAATGGCATAGATGCCGCGCATCGAGGTGCGGCACTGGTCGTCGATCTTGATGAACTTGCCGGCCATGTCGAGATCGATCTGATCGAGGCCCCAGCCCTCCGTCACCGGCTTGCGGCCGACCGTGACCAGGATCTTGTCTGCCGCGATTTTGGTGCTCTTGCCGTCCGCGGTCTCGACCAGCAGCGCGTCGCCCTTGAGCCCCTCGGCCTTGGCGCCAAGCATCACCTCGACGCCGAGCTGGGCCAGCCGTTTCACCACCGGCCGGGTCAGTTCCGCATCATATTGCGCCAGCACGCGCGGCAGCGCCTCGACCACGGTCACCGCGGCGCCCATTTTGGCGAACGCCATGCCTAGTTCCAGCCCGATATAGCCGCCGCCGACCACGGCGAGCTTTTTCGGCACCTCGCCGAGAGCCAGCGCTTCTGTGGATGAAATCACCGGGCCGCCGAACGGCAGGAACGGCAGTTCCACCGTCGCCGAGCCGGTGGCGATCACAACCGTTTCGGCGCGGATGATCTGGGTGCCGGTCTCGGTCTCGACCGCGACGGTCTTGCCGTCGCGGAACGTCGCCCAGCCATAGACGGTCTTGACCTTGGCCTTCTTCAGTAGCCCGGCAACGCCCCCGGTCAGCCGGCTAACAATGCCGTCCTTCCACGCAACCGTCTTGCCGAGATCGAGCACCGGAGCCGCCACAGAAATGCCGAGCGGACTGCTGCCGCCGGCCATATGCGCGACCTTCTCGAACTCTTCCGCCGCATGGATCATCGCCTTGGACGGGATGCAGCCGACATTGAGACAGGTGCCGCCCGGTTTGCCGGCTTCGACGATCACCGTATCGATGCCGAGCTGGCCGGCACGGATAGCGCAGACGTAGCCGCCGGGCCCGGCGCCGATGACCAGCAGCTTGCAGGAGATTTCTTTCATGGCGTGACCCTTTGATGCGAGGGAATGTTCCGTCGCGATCCTTCGCGCCCCCCTCTGTCCTGCCGGACATCTCCCCCACGAGGGGGGAGATCAGCAGCTTCTTCGCTTCGCTCATTCCTGCAACGATGGAGATTGGCGAAACCCTGCGTGACGTCCAATCTCCCCCCTTGTGGGGGAGATGCCTGGTAAGGCAGAGGGGGGCGCTGTCCCGCCGTCATCTCGGTCGTTCCGCCCCTCAATCCACAAATATCAGCGCTGGCGTCTCAATCAGCGCCTTGATCCGCTGCACAAACACCGCCGCATCCCAGCCGTCGACCACCCGGTGATCGAAGCTCGATGACAGGTTCATCATCTTGCGCGGGATGAACTGGGTGCCGTCCCAGACCGGCCGCACCATCATCTTGTTGACGCCGACGATCGCCACCTCAGGATGATTGATGACCGGCGTCGTCGCCACGCCGCCCATGGCGCCGAGCGAGGTGATGGTGATGGTCGATCCCGACAGCTCGTCGCGGCTGGCCGTGCCGGACTTCGCCGCTTCGGCCAGGCGGTTGAGCTCGGCCGCGCAATCCCAGAGGTCGCGCGCCTCGGCGTGCTTGACCACCGGCACCACCAGGCCCGACGGCGTCTGCGCGGCAATGCCGATATGGACGCCGCCATGCTGATGGATGATGCCGGCCTCGTCGTCGAACAGCGCGTTGATGTTGGGCTGGTCGGCAATCGCCTTGACCATCGCCCGCATCAGGAACGGCAGCAGCGTCAGCTTCGGCCTCTCCACACCCTTGCGCTTTTCCTTGTTGAGCGCCGCGCGCAACTCCTCAAGTGCTGTGACGTCGATCTCCTCGACATAGGTGATGTGCGGGATGCGTGACTTCGCCAGCGACATTTTTTCGGCGATCTTGCGCCGCAGTCCGATGACCTTGATATCCTCGACGCTGTCATTGCGCGCCAGACCCGACGCCTTCGCTACCTGCGGTCCGCGTGCCAGGAATGCCTCGATATCTTCGTGGCTGATGCGGCCGGCAGGGCCGGTACCCGACACCTGGCGCAGATCGATCCCCGCCTCCTTCGCCCTGAGCCGGATGGCGGGCGACGCCAGGGGCTTTTCGCCCTCCGGGCGCGGCGCGCCGGAGGGTGCCGCACCTTTAGATGTCGGCGCAGCACCCCCACCCTTAGCCCCTCCCCACAAGGGGGAGGGGGATTCAGTCTCAGCTGCCCGTGCGCTTTTGGCTGCTGGTGCAGGTGGTGGCGACTTGGCGTCGGATTTCGTGGCCGAAACGCCTCCCTCTTGTGGGGGTCCGGAGGACGGGCGAGACCCGTGGCTCGCCCCGGCAGGGGTGGGGGTCGGTGCCGCCGTGACCTCTGACGATTTCGAGCCTTCGGCGACATTGCCCTCCCCCGCCACTTTCAGCCGCACGATGGGCGAGCCGATCGCCACCGTGTCGCCGATCTCGGCGCCCAGCCACAGGATCTCGCCATCGACCGGCGAAGGTATTTCCACCGTCGCCTTGTCGGTCATCACGGCGGCGAGCAAAGCGTCCTCGCGCACGAGGTCGCCGACCTTGACGTGCCATTCCACAAGTTCGGCCTCGGCGACGCCTTCACCGACATCCGGCAGCTTGATGATGTGTTCGCCCATCCCTAGGCTCCCATGGTTTCGAGAAGCGCGCGGCCGACACGGGCCGGCCCCGGGAAATAATCCCATTCCTGCGCATGCGGGTAGGGCGTGTCCCAACCGGTAACGCGCGCCACCGGCGCTTCCAGATGGTAGAAACAATTTTCCTGCACCAGCGCCGACAGCTCGGCGCCGAAGCCGGAGGTCAGTGTCGCCTCGTGCACGACGACGCAGCGTCCGGTCTTCTTCACCGAAGCGACTATCGCGTCGAGATCGAGCGGCAGCAGGGTCCGCAAATCGATGATCTCGGCATCGATGCCGGTTTCTTCCACGGCCGCCTGCGCGACATAGACCATGGTGCCGTAGGCGAGCACGGTGACGGCCGAGCCCGCCCGGCGGATCGCCGCCTTGCCGAGCGGCACCGTGTAATGGCCGTCGGCGACCTCGCCCAGTTCATGCTTCGACCATGGCGTCACCGGTCGGTCGTGATGGCCATCGAACGGTCCGTTATAGAGCCGCTTCGGCTCCAGAAAAATCACCGGATCGGGATCCTCGATCGCCGCGATCAGCAGCCCCTTGGCATCATGAGGATTGGACGGCACCACCGTCTTCAGCCCCGACACATGGGTGAACAGCGCTTCCGGGCTCTGGCTGTGCGTCTGGCCGCCAAAAATGCCGCCGCCGGTCGGCATGCGGACAACGATCGGGCAGGTGAAATCGCCGTTCGAGCGGTAGCGCAGGCGTGCTGCTTCCTGCGTCAGCTGGTCGTAAGCCGGGTACATGTAGTCGGCAAACTGAATTTCCACGCATGGCTTCAGCCCATAGGCGGCCATGCCGATGGCGGAGCCGACAATGCCGGATTCGTTGATCGGCGCATCGAAGCAGCGGCTCTTGCCGTACTTCGCTTGCAGGCCTGCCGTGCAGCGGAAGACACCCCCGAAGAAGCCGACATCCTCGCCATAGACGATGACGCGTTCGTCGCGCGCCATCGACACGTCCATGGCGTCGCGGATCGCCTCGATCATGGTCCGTCTCGGCATGGTCAGACTCCCGCCTGCTGGCGCTGGCGCCTGAGATGCGGCGGCATCTCGGCAAACACGCCCTCGAACATCTCGCGCGTCGACGGCTTGCCGCCGGCATGCAGCGTGCCGTGGCCTTCAGCTTCCTTCTGCGCCGCGATCACCGTCTCGAGGATTTCCGCTTCGGCCTGGGCGTGACGCTCGTCCGACCAGACGCCGCGTTGGATCAGATGGTTCTTCAGCCGCATCACCGGATCGCCGAGCGGCCAGGCGTCGGATTCCGTCTTCGGCCGATAGGCCGACGGATCGTCCGAGCTCGAATGCGCGCCGGCACGGTAGGTGACATATTCGATCAGCGTCGGCCCGAGATTCTGCCGCGCCCGCTCCGCCGCCCATTTGGCCACGGCATGCACGGCGAGATAATCATTGCCGTCGACGCGCAGCGCCGGAATGCCGAAGCCGAGTCCGCGCGCGGCAAAGGTGCCGGAGCCGCCACGCGCAATGCCTTGAAACGTCGAGATCGCCCACTGGTTGTTGACGACGTTGAGGATGACCGGCGCCTTGTAGGTTGAGGCGAACACCAGTGCGGAATGGAAATCGGATTCGGCCGTCGAGCCGTCGCCGATCCACGCCGCCGCGATTTTCGAATCGTTGCTGATAGCGGAAGCCATCGCCCAGCCGACCGCCTGGATGTATTGCGTCGCCAGATTGCCGGAGATCGAGAAGAAGCCATGCTCCTTCGACGAATACATGATCGGCAGCTGCCGCCCTTTGAGCGGATCGGCCTCGTTGGAATAGATCTGGTTCATCATCGTGACCATCGGATAGCCGTCGGCGATGAGCAGGCCGGCTTGCCGATAGGTCGGGAAATTCATGTCGCCTGGCGCCAGCGCCTTGCGGAAAGCGCAGCTCACCGCCTCTTCGCCCAGATGCTGCATGTAGAACGAGGTCTTGCCCTGGCGCTGCGCCATCTGCATGCGCGCATCGAAGCTGCGCAGCGTCATCATGTGGCGCAACCCCTCGAGCAGCTCCTCGTCGGTGAGCAGCCCGGCCCACGGCCCGACCGCCTCACCGGTGCGGTTGAGCACACGGATGATCGAAAACGCCATGTCGCGGATGGTGCGCGGATCGACATCGATGTCCGGTCGCGGCACCGAGCCGGCCTTGGGGATCGGCACGTTGGAGAAGTCGGGCGTTCCGCCCGGCCGCACTTCCGGCTCCGGCACATGAAACCGCAACATCCCAGCATCGGTCATGACCATGGTCCTCCCATTTGCCTGGCGTCGATATTTGCACATCCGCGCGCCCGGCACAGCGCCAATTCATGGGGCGCCGCAACCCATCCGGCGTCACGGCCGGCAGGCGACCGCAAGATGCAGATATGTCGGCGAAATTTCTTGTCGATGTTGGGGAGCGGCGCGCAATTAGGCGCAAAGTTTTGCAGGATTTCCAGCAGATAGTCACTTCACGGCCTCCGGGAGAGATGAACGCATCAAGGTCGGCGAACTGGCGCTTTCCTCTCCCCCGTCGATCGGGGGAGAGGTGTCGAGCGAAGCTCGACGGAGTGGGGGTCGACCCTTGGGCGCTAGGCAACGCTTGAGATAGTGCCCTTCCTTTGTCCGTTCGCGGCGATTGCCAGGTGGTTCCCCCACTCCGTCTCGGCTTCGCCGAGCCACCTCCCCCCCCTCCGGAGGGAGAGGAAGGGCAATAGGGTCTCGAACTCTCTGGAGAACGTTCACTCCGCCCTCTCCCCATGCTAACCACCGCTAATGGCGCAGAAAAAAGGATACGAAGTCGATTCGTGGCTGGCGAAGCCGGACGCGCGCATATCGATCGTCCTGCTTTACGGACCCGACCGCGGCTTGGTCGCCGAGCGGGCCAAAGCCTTTGCCGCGAAAACCGGCCTGTCGCTCGACGATCCGTTCTCAGTCGTCCGGCTCGATGGCGCGGAGGTCGATCGCGACCAGGGCCGGCTGCTCGATGAAGCCCGCACCGTGCCGATGTTCTCCGACCGGCGGCTTCTGTGGGTGCGAAATGCCAGCGGTCAGAAGGCGCTGGCCGACGACGTCAAGGCGCTGACGGCGGAGCCCGCGCGCGACGCCATCATTCTCATCGAGGCCGGCGATCTCAAAAAGGGCGTCGGGCTGCGCGCCGTGGTCGAGGCGGCCGACAACGCCATGGCGCTGCCTTGCTATGCCGATGAAGCCCGCGACATCGACAGCGTCATCGACGACGAGCTGCGCAAGGCCGGCATGTCGATGGCGCTCGATGCGCGCCAGGCGCTGCGCCGCAATCTCGGCGGTGACCGGCTGGCCTCGCGCGGCGAGATCGAAAAGCTGGTGCTTTATGCCCACGGCCAGAAGGACATCAGCCTCGACGACGTAAGGGCGATGTCCGGCGACGTCTCCGGCGCCTCCTTCGACGACGCGGTCGATGCTGTGCTGGAGGGCAGGATCGGTGACTTCGACACCGCCTTCACCCGCCACTGCCTGTCCGGCGGCCATCCTTTCCTGGTACTGTCCTCGGCGATACGGCAGCTGCAGCAGCTTCAGGTCATGCGCGGCCAGATGGACACCGCCGGCCGCAACGCCGCCTCGGCAGTGGCCGGCGCCCGTCCGCCGGTGTTTTTCTCGCGGCGCAAGCTGGTGGAGAAGGCGCTGGAGCGCTGGAACGTCGAGGCGCTCAGCCGCGCGCTGAACCGGCTGCAATCGGCCGTGCTGCAGACGCGGCGAAGGCCGGATTTGTCGGAAGCGCTGGCGCGTCAGGCGCTGCTCGGCATTGCGGTGGAGAGCGCGAGGCTGGCGCAGCGGTGATCTCCCCCCTTGAGGGGGAGATGTCGCCAAAGGCGACAGAGGGGGTCGCGGCGCGTGGAGCGCTGGCGCCTTTCGCAACGACAAACGAGGTCGGCGCTTGATGGGAGACGACCCTTCTGGCCTGCCGGCCATCTCCCCCTCAAGGGGGGAGATCAGCAGTTAGATCCCTTCGGCAATCGCCAATAAAAAGAAGGGCAGGCAACCGCCAAGCCCTTTCTTCATCCTAAGCCAGAACTTCATTCGCCGGCTAAATATGGCGCAACCCCAACCCTCTACCGCTCGTCCTTCAACCGCCGGCATAGCTCGTCGAGCTGCTCCAGACTGCGGTAGTCCACGCGAATCGCGCCGCCTTTGCCCTTGTGCTCGATGGTCACGATCATGCCGATCGTGTTGGTCATCAGCCTTTCCAGCGCCAGCGTGTCGGCATCCTTGCCCGATGCGGCGTGTGCTGGTTTTGCCTTGGGCGGCGTGCCGCCCGCCGGCATTTGCGCCAGCGCCTCGGCCTGGCGCACCGAAAGCCCTTCTTCGACGATCTGCTTGGCTAGCCCGGCGGGATCCTGCGCCGTCACCAGCGTCCGGGCATGGCCGGCCGACAGCGCGCCGTCGACCAGCATGTCGCGGATCACGTCGGGCAGCTTCAGCAGCCGCAGCGTGTTGGCGACGTGGCTGCGGCTCTTGCCGATGACATTGCCGAGGTCGGCCTGTGTGTAGCCGTGGTCGTCGATCAACTGCTGGTAACCCAGCGCCTCTTCGACCGGGTTGAGGTCCGTGCGCTGCACGTTTTCTATGATCGCCAGTTCCAGCGCTGTGCGGTCGTTGACGTCGCGCACGATGATCGGGATCTCGGTCAGCCCGGCTCGCTGCGCCGCCCGCCAGCGGCGCTCGCCGGCGATGATCTCGTAGCGCCCGGCCTGCGTGGGCGAAGGCCGCGCCACCACCGGCTGCACCACGCCATGCTCGCGGATCGACTGCGCGAGATCGGTGAGGTCGGCGTCGCCAAAGTACCGGCGCGGGTTTTTCGGGTTCGGGCTCAGGAACTCTATCGGCACCTTGCCGTCGGCATTCAGGCCTGGCTTTTCGGCCGCTGCCGGGCGATCTATTTCGCCGATCAGCGCCGCCAATCCGCGGCCCAGTCTCTTTCTCGAAAGGTCTTCGCTCATCTCAATTCCAGATTCTTGATCGTTTCGGTAACGGATCGGCTTTGTTTATCGATCCTGCCTAATCAAGCAGCGCGCAATTTGCGCTCGCGGCGGATCACTTCGGACGCCAGCTGCAGATAGGCCTGGCTGCCCGAGCATTTCAGGTCATAGAGGATTGCCGGCTTGCCATAGGAGGGCGCCTCGGACACTCGCACATTCCTAGGAATGATGGTCTCGTAGACCTTGTCGCCCATATGTGCCCGCACGTCCTGCACCACCTGGTTGGCGAGGTTGTTGCGGCCGTCATACATGGTCAGCACTATGCCCTGGATGATCAAGTCCGGATTGATCGAACGGCGCACCTGCTCCACCGTTTCCAGGAGTTGGCTTAGCCCTTCCAGCGCGAAGAACTCGCACTGCAGCGGCACAAGAACAGAATCGGCTGCCGCCATTGAATTCAAAGTCAAAAGGTTGAGCGAGGGCGGGCAGTCGATCAGCACATAGCCGAACGGCGCACCGCGCTCGGTGGCGGCGCGCAGCGCGTTGCGCAGCTTAAGCACGCGATCCGGTGCCGAGGCGATTTCCATCTCGATGCCGAGCAGATCGAGCGTCGACGGCACGATCGACAGGCCGGGCACCGCCGTTGGAATGGCGGCCTCTTCCAGGCCCAGTTCGCCGGTCAGCACATCGTAGGAGGAGACGGTGCGGTCCTTGCGGTCGATACCGAGACCCGTCGAGGCATTGCCTTGCGGGTCGAGATCGACGATCAGCACCTTTTCGCCGATCGCGGCCAGCGCCGTGGCCAGATTGATGGCGGTGGTTGTCTTGCCGACGCCGCCCTTCTGGTTGGCGACGGTGATAATGCGAGGTCCGGTTTTCATGGGTCTGTGCCAGGTATTCATGTGGGCCAGGTATTCATTGCGTCGCCAAGGTTGCGAAGGAGAGCTTACGCAGTCTGCAGATCGGTCACTTCGAGGATGACGCCATGGGCGTCGGTCATGCTCGGATGTTCTACCAGATCGAAAGCCCAGCGGTGAGTGCTTTCTTCCACCTCGGAGCGGTAATCCCGGCCTTTGTGGAACAGCGCCCGCGATCCCTTGGTCAGCCACGGCGCCGACAGATCGAGCAGCGCAGGTAGAGCGGCAAGCGCCCGCGCCGTGATGATTTCCGGTGAGGAAACAAGCGCATAGCTGTCGTCAATGCGCCGCGCGACAACCCGCGCCGGCAAGCCGAACTGGCCAATGACCGCCTGTAAAAACGACGCTTTCTTGCGGTTGCTCTCGACCAGATCGATCGACGCGCCATCGCGTTCGACCAGCAGGAAGGCCATTACCAGGCCCGGAAAACCGCCGCCCGAACCGAGATCGGCCCAGCGTTTGGCCTGCGGAGCGATTCGCGCCAGCTGCGCGCTATCCAGAATATGGCGGCCCCAGACATCGTCCAGCGTCGACGGCGCGGCCAGATTGATGCTGCGGTTCCATTTCAGGAACAACTGTTCGAACACCACCAACCGGTCGAATGTTTCACGTGAAACCGGTCCCGCGGCCTCTTGCAGGCTCGCCCATGAGGCAGCGCTCACGCAACGGCCCTTTGGGCAGCCGATTCGGCGTTGCGGACGTGCGCGACGATGATGGCCAGCGCCGCCGGCGTCATGCCTTCCATACGCTGCGCGTCAGCGATCGAACGCGGCTGACGCGTTAGCATCTTCTGCTTCAGCTCATTGGACAGGCCGGGAACATCGGCGAAATCCACCGACGCCGGGATCAACCGGCTTTCCTCGCGGCGGATCTGTCCGACATCCGCCTGCTGGCGATCAAGGTAAACCGAATATTTCGCTTCCGTTTCGAGCCGCTCAGCGGTTTTGACGTCGATTGCGCCAAAGGCCGGCGCAACACGGGCCAGCCAGGCTATATCGACGCCGGGATGAGCGAGCAATTCATAAGCGGAGCGGCGCACGCCGTCCCTGTTGATCTCCAGCCCATGCCGCGCCGCTTCGTTGGGCGTCATCGTCGTCGCAACTGCGAGTTCGCGCGCCCTACCAAGATCCTGTGTGACTTGATTGAACCGCTGCGTCCGCTCCGGCGACACGATACCAAGCCGATTTGCCAGAGGCGTAAGCCTTTCATCGGCATTGTCGGCGCGCAGCGATAGGCGAAACTCCGCCCGCGAAGTGAACATGCGGTAGGGCTCGGCAATGCCGCGGCTGGTGAGGTCGTCGACCATCACTCCGATGTAGGCTTCGGTGCGGCTGAGCACGATTTGGTCGTCGGCCGCCGCGTTGCGCGCGGCGTTGAGCCCGGCGAGCAGGCCCTGCGCTCCGGCTTCTTCATAACCGGTGGTGCCGTTGATCTGACCGGCTAGGAAAAGCCCCGCAATACGTTTGGCCTCAAGCGTCGGCTCCAACTCGCGCGGATCGACATGGTCGTATTCGATGGCGTAGCCGGGCTGCAGCATGGTCGCCCGCTCTAGCCCGGGTATAGTTTTGAGAATGTCGAGTTGCACATCCTCGGGCAGGGAGGTCGAAATGCCATTGGGGTAGACCGTGTCGTCGTCCAGCCCTTCCGGCTCGAGGAATATCTGATGACCTTCTCGATCGCCGAACTTGACGATCTTGTCTTCGATCGACGGGCAATAGCGTGGTCCGACCCCCTCTATCGAGCCGGAATACATGGCGGAGCGGCCGAGATTGGCGCGGATCAGCTCGTGCGTCGCCGGTGTCGTGCGCGTGATGCCGCAATGGATTTGCGGATTCTTGATTGTGTCGGTGAGCAGCGAGAACGGCACTGGATGTTCGTCGGCCGCCTGGCTTTCCAGCGACGCCCAGTCGATGGTGCGGCCATCGAGCCGCGGCGGCGTGCCGGTCTTCAGCCGTCCAAGCGCGAAACCGGCGCGGCTCATCGTCGCCGACAGGCCAAGGCTCGCCTGCTCGTTCATCCGCCCGGCGACAATCTTCCTGTCGCCAATGTGAATAAGACCGCGGAGAAACGTGCCGGTGGTCAGCACCACCGCGCCGCACACCAACCGGCGCCCGTCGGCCAGGCGCACAGCGGCGACCCGTCCATCCACGATGTCGAAGTCCAGAACCTCGCCTTCGACGACGTCGAGACCGTTCTGCTGCCGAATCGCTTCCTGCATGGCCAGCCGATACAGCTTGCGGTCGGCCTGCGTGCGCGGCCCGCGCACGGCAGGGCCTTTGCGGCGATTGAGCAGGCGGAATTGGATGCCGGCAGCATCGGCGATGCGGCCCATCAGCCCGTCCATGGCGTCGATCTCACGCACCAGATGGCCCTTCCCGAGGCCGCCGATCGCCGGATTGCAGGACATGACACCGATCGTGTCGAAGCGCAGCGTGACCAGCGCGGTCCTGGCGCCGGCGCGCGCGGCAGCGGACGCAGCCTCGCACCCGGCATGGCCACCGCCCACCACAACCACATCATAGCGATCGATCATTGTCCCTTCCAGATTCAGAGATTTCCCGACACATGTCCCCACAAGAGGACGCTGTCAAGGATTGCAGGTTGATTCGTTCACGTGGACCGGAGTGCTGAAAGTCGCAGAGGTGTTTCACGTGAGTCTAGGAGCAGCGAAGCCTCGTTTGGCGCTGCCCCTTATCTACCTTCCGGCATCTTCTCCCCATGAACGGGGACAATGAGGGGCGGTGCAGGCTTTCGGCCACTTGCCCTTTTGCCAACCGTCTCATTTCACGTGAAACACGCACTTGGGCGGCCCCCTGTGTTTCACGTGAGTCACTCACACAGCGCGCCCCCCTGTTTCACGTGAGTCACTTCCCAATGCAAAACTGCGAAAAGATCACGTCCAGCAGGTCCTCGACATCCACCGCGCCGACAATCCGGCCAAGCCGATCCGCCGCAAGACGCAGCTCCTCCGCCCGCAGCTCCTGGCCGCACTCTTGCCCCGACAAAGCCGAGATCAGAAAGCGCCTGGTCTCATTGAGCAGCTCCACATGCCGCAACCGAGACGGCAGGATGTCCCCGGCATCGCCGATAGCAGCCGCGGCGCGCCTGCCGATCTCAGCCAGCAGTTCAGCCAAACCAGTGCCGTCCACCGTCGATATCAACGCATCATACGCCTCTGATCGCGGCGAACCTTTCAAGAGATCGACCTTGGTGCCGATTCTCAAAGCCGGGGCCTCGACAGGCATGTTGCCGATCGCAGTAGGGTCCGCCAGATCTTCCAGCAACAGCACCAGGTCAGCCGTGTGCGCCTTGGCCCGCGCCTTTTCGATGCCGATCGCTTCGATCTTGCCGGGCGACTCGCGCAGGCCCGCGGTGTCGGTTACCCTGACCCGCACTCCGTGGAGATCCAGCACCACTTCGAGCAAGTCCCGCGTCGTGCCGGGCTCGTCGGTAACAATCGCCGCCTCACGCCTGGCCAGCGCGTTGAACAGGCTGGATTTTCCGGCGTTCGGTGCACCGAGGATGACAACCTCAAACCCGTCGCGGATGATCTCGGCGGCATGGAAGCCATCGACATGCCGGCCGATCTCGCCCACCATTGCGCGCACATCGGACCAGACCGTGTCCGAAACCGAACCGGGCACGTCGTCTTCGTCGGCGAAGTCGATTTCCGCCTCGATCATCGCCCGTGCATGGATCAGCCGACGGCGCCAGCCAAGATAGAGTTCGCTTTGCACTCCTTCGGCATTCTGCACGGCAAAGCGCCGCTGCGCTTCGGTTTCGGCATTGACCAGATCGGCCAACGCCTCCGTCTCAACCAGATCCAGCTTGCCGTTGAGAAGAGCCCGGCGCGTAAATTCACCAGGTTCCGCATGACGCACGCCGTCAAACCCGGCAATGATCTCCAGCATCTTGCCGGCCACGGCGCGGCCGCCATGGACGTGGAACTCGGCGACATCCTCGCCGGTAAAACTGTTCGGCCCAGGAAAAAACAGCACCAGGCCGTTGTCGATAAGCGAACCGTCCACCGTTCGGAGCTTGCGCAGGGTTGCAACCCGGTCCTTGACCTTACCACCGGCAACCGTTTCGACGACGAATCGAGTCTTCGGTCCGGAAATGCGGATGACAGCGATGCCGGCGGGCAGGCGCCCGCTGGAAAGCGCAACGATCGAATCGCCTGAAATCATTTGCCCTTCTCACCGGTCGCCTAGCTGTCCGGTCGACAATCCCACAGTGTCGCGGCCGTCATGAACCGGCTGTTCGTCAATATCAAGGTAAGGTCGATCGCGAGGAGCGGCCGGACATTACCAAATCTGTATAGCCGCCTCGTCATCCATGTGCGAGCAGGCGGGTCCTAATCCCGACGCCAAGCAGTTCTGGGCGGGCCAGCAAGCCCTACGGCAGGCCGGCAATGCCTGTTCCTGGCCCGGAACCGTGAAGCTGGAGCCCATCTCCCCATGAGGCAAGCCTCGTTCCGGTTGCGAATCGGAAATCCCGACCCGCGTCACGCCGATCGTCTCCGCGATCGGAACGGATGCGAATCGACTTAACATTGGCCAGTGGCATCCGGCCGCAGACCGGCAGACCGGAGCTATGTACCGGCTATCCTGCCCGTGGGGCCGGATCCGTAGGAACCGAGCCGCTGCTGCGACGCCGGTAGCTCAACCCGTGTTTCCGTCCAAGGCCGAAGGAAGCCGCGTCACATCAATGGATAGCGGCCGCGGCGCGAACAGCAAATCCTTGGCCGCGACCACCGCTCCGACCGTGATCAGGATGCAAGCAACAGCCACCGACCAGTGAAACACACCAAAGCCTGCCAGCAGAAGCACGATGACCGAGAAGAGGGGCGCCGCGTAGGAGAGGGCGCCGAGGATCATGATGTCGCCGTGCTTGCAGCCATAGTCCCAGGCGTAAAAGCCGGCGCCTAGCGGTATTACGCCCAAGATGACGATGGCGCTCCACTGCGTCGCCGTCTGTGGCCAGACGGTAGCCTCAAGCGTCAGGTGCAGCACCAAGGCGACCGCAGCCGTGATGAAGCAGTAACCGGCGACGACATCGGTCGGCACCTTGCCAAAGCGGCGCGATAAAACCGAATAGCCGGCCCAGATGAAAGCGCAGAACAGCGCGATGACATGCCCCTTCATCACACCATTGGCCAGTCCGATCGTGCCGCCCTTGGTGATCACCACAATGGCGCCGGCAAGGCCGAGCACGACGCCGGCGATGTGATGGGCCCTAAGCTTTTCTCCAGGCAGGAAGGCGGCAAAGACGACGATCAGCAACGGCCAGAGATAGGCGATCAGGCTGACCTCGACCGGCGGCGCCGACTGGATGGCGAAGAAATAGGCGCAGTGATAAATGCACAGCCCCGCTGTGCCGAGCGCCCAGACCTGCCACGGCTGGCGCAGCGACTTGGTCGCCGCCGGACGGACAAGCCAGCTCGACGCGCCGGCCAACCCGCCAAGCAGAAACGTCATCGCCGCCAGCTGAAAGGGCGGAATCGGTCCAGCCGCAGTCGAAAGCAGCGCCAGGAACGACCATGTCAGAATGGCCGAGAAGCCGATCAGGGTCGGGATTGTTTTCTTCATGCGGCCTCCGATCTTCGAGACGGGATTACTCGCATGACGACAGCGATGGAAATTGCCGCCCAAGGCCACGCCCTGTCGGAAATGCGACCTGTTTGCCCCCGCAATGAAAAACCCCGTCCCGGTTTCCCGGAACGGGGTTTCATGCATGACCGATGATCCGGTGAAACTGCTTACGTGTTCATTGAATCGAAGAAATCGGCGTTGGTCTTGGTCTGCTTCAGCTTGTCTATCAGGAACTCGATCGCGTCGGTGGTTCCCATCGGCGCCAGGATGCGGCGCAGGACGAAGATCTTCTGCAGATCCTGCTTGGAGACCAGCAGGTCCTCCTTGCGGGTGCCTGACTTCAAGATGTCCATGGCCGGGTAGATGCGCTTGTCGGCGACCTTGCGGTCGAGCTGGATTTCGCAGTTGCCGGTGCCCTTGAACTCTTCGAAGATGACTTCGTCCATGCGGCTGCCGGTGTCGATCAGCGCGGTGGCGATGATCGTCAGCGAGCCGCCTTCCTCGATGTTGCGGGCCGCGCCGAAGAAGCGCTTCGGCCGCTGCAGCGCGTTGGCGTCGACACCGCCGGTCAGCACCTTGCCGGAGGACGGCACAACGGTGTTGTAGGCACGGCCGAGGCGGGTGATCGAATCGAGCAGAATAACGACGTCGCGGCCATGCTCGACCAGGCGCTTGGCCTTTTCGATGACCATTTCGGCGACCTGGACGTGGCGCACCGCCGGTTCGTCAAAGGTCGAGGACACGACCTCGCCCTTCACCGAACGCTGCATGTCGGTCACTTCTTCTGGCCGTTCGTCGATCAGAAGTACGATCAGATAGCATTCCGGATGATTGGCCGTGATCGAGTGGGCGATATTCTGCATCAGCACCGTTTTACCGGTACGCGGCTGCGCGTTGATGAGCGCGCGCTGTCCCTTGCCGATCGGCGCCACCAGGTCGATCACCCGCGACGAGATGTCCTTGCCGGTCGGATTGTCGATCTCCATCTTCAGCCGCTTGGTCGGATAGAGCGGCGTCAGATTGTCGAAATGGATCTTGTGACGGATCTTTTCGGGATCGTCGAAATTGATCGTGTTGACCTTGAGAAGGGCGAAATAGCGCTCGCCCTCTTTTGGGCTGCGGATCGGCCCTTCGACGGTATCGCCGGTCTTCAAGGAGAAGCGGCGGATCTGCGAGGGCGAGATGTAGATATCGTCGGGACCCGGCAGATAATTGGCGTTGGCTGAGCGCAGGAAGCCGAAACCGTCCTGCAGCAACTCGACCACACCATCGCCGATGATCTCGACGTCCTGGGCGGCCAGTTTCTTCAGGATGGCAAACATCAGTTCCTGCTTGCGCATGACGCTGGCGTTTTCCACTTCGAGCGATTCGGCATAGGCGATCAGCTCTGGCGGCTTCTTGTTCTTGAACTCTGCGAGTTTCATTTCTTGCATAGACGGACTCTGAATCTGCTTTGGGGAAAATATATCGGCTGGATGCGATAAATGCCGGGCGCGGCCGAAAGCAATCAAGGGCGGCGCATGACGGGAAGGAAGACCCGTCTTTTATCGTCGGTCGGGGGAAAGAGCAAGCTGCGTTTTGTCGACCGAAATGGGCCTAGAACGGCTTGACGACAACCAGGATGACGATGACGATCATCAGCAATGTGGGGATCTCGTTGACGATTCGCCAGTGCCGCGCCGGTTTTTCATTGCGGTCCTCGGCGAATTTCCTGACAGCACCGGCCAGATAGCCATGCACGCCCGACAGCAACAGCACCAAGCCCATCTTGGCGTGCAGCCAGCCGCCGTGAAAGCCAAACACTTTCCAGGCAAGCCAAAGCCCGAACACCCAGGTGACAATCATCGCCGGATTGATGATGCCGCGCAGCAGACGCCGCTCCATCACCTTGAAGGTCTCCGATTGGACGGACCCCTTCTCTGCGTCGGCGTGGTAGACCAGCAATCGCGGCAGATAGAGCATGCCGGCCATCCAGGAGATGACGGCCAGGATATGGATTGCCTTCGCCCAGGGATAGAAACCCTCAGGCGCAAAGAAAAACAAAAGTGCGGTGAGAACAACCAGCACTCCGATGCCGATGGTCATGCGCATCATCGCCCCACGAGTGCTGTTGCCGCCCGTATTATCCGATTGAGCCATCAGCGTGTCGCGCTCCGCACCTGCTTCACCATCGCCTCGACATGCGCCACCGGCGTCTCCGGCGTAATGCCATGGCCGAGATTGAAGATCAGCGGTCCGTCGCCCAGCGCCTTGAGGATCGCATCGACGCCGTCCGACAGGGCTTTGCCGCCAGCCACAAGCCGCAAGGGATCGAGATTGCCCTGGACCGCACCTGAATGCTGCAGTTCGTTCGCAGCCGACAGGGGCACGGTCCAGTCGATCCCCAGCCCCGTCACCCCGGTCTTCTCACGATAGGTCTCGTAGCGGGCGCCGGCGCCCTTGGGAAAGCCTATGATCGGAACATCGCGATGAACCGCACGAACTTGCCTGACGATCTCCGCCACCGGTTGCACGCAGAACTGCTCGAAAGACGCATCATCAAGCACGCCGGACCAGGAATCGAAAATCTGCACCACGTCGGCACCGGCTTCGATCTGGCGGATCAAATAGGCCGCGGAGTGATCGGCGAGCACTTTCAGGAGATGCTTGAAGGCCGTCGGTTCGCGATAGGCAAACAGCCGCGCCGGCGCTTGGTCGGGTGTGCCGTGGCCGGCGATCATGTAGGTCGCCACCGTCCACGGCGCGCCGCAGAAGCCGATCAGCGTGGTCTCGTCAGGCAATCTTGCCCGCAGCCGGCGAACCGTCTCGTAGACCGGTTCGAGATTCACGTGAAACGTTTCGCCGTTGAGAGCCGAAATCTCAGCTGCAGTGATTGGCGTCAGCAGCGGCCCGCGGCCCTCCTCGAAGCGGACATCGCGCCCCAGCGCATGCGGCACGACCAGAATGTCCGAGAACAGGATCGAGGCATCGAAGCCAAAGCGCTCGATCGGCTGCAGCGTCACCTCAACGGCCAGATCAGGATTGTAGCAAAGATCGAGGAAGGACCCGGCGCGCTTTCTGGTCTCGCGGTACTCCGGCAGATAGCGCCCGGCCTGGCGCATCATCCAGAGCGGCGGCGGAAACACTGCCTCGCCTCTCAGCACGTCCAGCACGATGCGGTTCTCGGGCATTGAGCGCTCTCTTCCCTGCCTTCTCTATAATTAAATAGTCTATTTCTAGAATCTTCTGATGATTCTAAGAGTCTGTTGGTATCGGTGGTTGTCACCTGTCCCGCTTTGCCCTGGAAAAGGCCAGCCAGCATTTTGTCGCGTGTTTCTTCCGCGGGATTGGCAAAGAGTGTGGATGACCAGGATTCCATCACTGGAGTCAATGGTTTGGCGTAGCAGCTGAAAAACCGCCTCTGTGGATGAAGCGCTGGCAAAAACGCCCGTCCCCAGATTTGTCCCCAGCCGCACCGTGGAGCTGACAGCGCATTGAATTGTGGACAACTGGCCTTCTGATACAGTCGCCTCCAGCCGGTCGCCTTTGCGGTCCCTATTTATCCACACAAGCCCACAGCCTGAGGCGCCCCCTGTGAACAAACCCCAGAGCTTCTTTCATCTGCACCTGATTTCCGACGCCACCGGCGAGACGCTGCTGGCGGCCGGCCGAGCCGCCTCGGCGCAATATAAGGATGCGCGAGCCATCGAGCATATCTATCCGCTCATCCGCACCGAAAAGCAGGTGGCGAAAGTCTTCGAGGACATAGAGGAGGAACCGGGCATCATCCTCTACACCGTCGTCGACCAGAAGCTGGCGCGCGGCATTGACGAGCGCTGCGCCACCATGGGGCTGCCCTGTGTTTCGGTGCTGGAGCCGGTCCTCACCGTCTTCCAGTCCTATCTTGGCACGCCGGCCGGCCGCCGCGTCGGCGCCCAGCATGTGCTCGACGCCGAATATTTCCACCGTATCGACGCACTCAATTTCACCATGGAGCATGATGACGGCCAGCTGCCGCTCAATATGGACGACGCGGATGTGGTGCTGATCGGCATTTCCAGGACATCGAAGACGCCGACCAGCATCTATCTCGCCAACCGCGGCATCAAGACCGCCAACATCCCGATCGTGCTCGGCGTGCCGGTGCCCGAAAGCCTGGTCGCTGCCACCAAGCCGCTGATCGTCGGGCTGATCGCCACCGCCGAACGCATCTCGCATGTCCGGCAGAACCGCGTGCTCGGCAACAGCAGCACCTACGAAGCGACCGATTATGTCGACCGTGCCTCGATCGCCGAAGAGCTCGCCTATGCCCGCCAGATCTGCACCCGCCACAATTGGCCGATGATAGACGTCAGCCGCCGCTCGATCGAAGAGACCGCGGCAGCCATTGTTGCCCTGCGGGGGAAGAATAGATGATGGGATGGCAACGCGACCTCCTGCCCCGATCAACCACTATCGACCAGGCCCAGAACCCATGACCGAAAAAATCATCCTCGCCTCCGGCAGCCCGTTCCGCAAAGCAATGCTCATCAATGCCGGGCTCGGCATCGAAGCGGTGCCTGCCGATGTCGACGAGCGTGCGCTCGAGGCGCCGTTGCAGGACAGCGGTGTGTCGCCGGAAGATGTCGCCCTGATACTCGCCGAAGCCAAGGCGACCGAGGTCAGCGAACGCAGACCGGGCGCCCTGGTGCTCGGCTGCGACCAGACTTTGTCACTGGGAGATGAAGTGTTCCACAAGCCGGCCGACATGGAAGGCGCCCGCCGCCATCTGCTGGCGCTGTCGGGCAAGACGCATCAGCTGAACAGCGCCGCCGTGCTCTGCCGCAACGGCAAGGTGCTGTGGCGTCACGTCGGCATCGCCAGCCTTACCATGCGCAAGCTCGATCCGGCCTTCGTCGGCCGGCACCTGGCCCGCGTCGGCGCCAAGGCGTTGTCGAGCGTCGGCGCCTACCAGATCGAGGGCGAAGGCATCCAGCTGTTCGAAAAGATCGAAGGCGATTATTTCACCATTGTCGGCCTGCCGCTGTTACCGGTGCTGGCGGAATTGCGTGCGCTCGGAGCCATCGATGGTTGAGAAAAAAGCTTTCGTCACCGGCCATCCGATCGCGCATTCGCGCTCGCCGAAGATCCACGGCTATTGGCTGAACACATACGGCATCGACGGCAGCTATCATGCGATCGATGTCGCGCCGGCCGATTTTCCCGAGTTCCTCTCTTCCCTCCAGGCCAATGGCTATCAGGGCGGCAACGTCACCATTCCACACAAGGAAGTCGCCTTCGCCCGGGTCGAGCGCCGCGACGAGGCGGCGGAGATGATCGGCGCGGTCAACATGCTGTGGCTGGACGACGGCGTGCTGTGGGGCGGCAATTCGGACTGGATCGGCTTTGCCGGCAATCTCGACGAGCATGCCCGGGGCTGGGAGAGAAACGCTCCGGCCGTGGTGCTCGGCGCCGGTGGCGCGTCGCGCGCGGTCATCCACGCGCTTAAATCGCGCGGCATCAAAGATATCCGCATCGTCAACCGCACATTGGCGCGGGCGCAGGAACTCGCCGACCGCTTCGGGGCCGGCGTCTCGGCGCATGGCGCGGTCGGCGACTTGCTTGGCGATGCCGGCTTGCTGATCAACACGACGGCACTTGGCATGCATGGCGATGCGACGCTGGCCGCCGATCCGGCCGGCCTGCCAGCTCACGCCATTGTCGCAGACATCGTCTATGTGCCGCTGGAAACACCGCTGCTTGCCGCTGCCCGCGCGAGAAACTTGAAGACGGTCGACGGGCTCGGCATGCTGTTGCACCAGGCTGTGCCCGGTTTCGAACGCTGGTTCGGCAAGAAGCCGCAGGTCACGCCTGAGTTGCGACAGATGATCGTCGCCGACATCGTCGCCAAATGATGGGTCGCAAATGATGGGCGCAAAATGATGATCGTGCTTGGCCTCACCGGGTCGATCGGCATGGGCAAGTCGACGACGGCGAAAATGTTCGTCGACGCCGGCGTGCCGGTGCATGACTCCGACGAGACCGTGCATCGCCTCTATGCCGGCAAGGCAGCACCTCTCGTCGAGGCGGCCTTTCCCGGCACCGTGATTGCCGGTTCGGTCGACCGCACCGAGTTGGCGCGCCGCGTGCTCGGCAACGCTGCTGCGCTGAAGACATTGGAGGCGATCGTCCATCCGCTGGTGCGGGCCGATGCCGATGCCTTTCTGGCAAGGCACCGCGCCGCCGCCGCGCCGCTCGTCGTGCTCGACATTCCGCTGCTGTTCGAAACCGGCGGCCGCAACCGTGTCGACAAGGTCGTCGTCGTCACCGCGCCGGCCAATATCCAGCGCGCCCGCGTGCTGGCGCGTCCTGATATGAGCGAGGAAAAGCTGGCGGCCATCCTGGCCAAGCAGGTGCCCGATGCCGAAAAACGCCGGCAGGCCGATTTCGTCATCGACACCGGTGAAGGCATGGACGCCGCCCGCAGCGCGGTCGGCGCGATCATTGCCGAGCTCTCAGGGCGCTGAGCTCGCCTGCTAACTCCTGGGGGATAAGTCGCGCCCATAAGGCTCCTGACGGCAGGCTGTCGGCATTGCCCATTGCCATTTTGTTGCGCTCCATGATTCTACTCCTCCAGGAGTGAGTTGATTCTATGCGTGAGATCATTTTCGATACCGAAACCACCGGACTCGACATGCGCGACGACCGCATCATCGAGCTTGGCGGCGTCGAGCTGGTCAACCGCTTCCCGACCGGCCGCACCTTCCACAAATTCATCAATCCGCAGGGGCGCGCCGTCCATGTCGAGGCGCAAGCCGTGCACGGCATCAGCGCCGCCGACCTCGTCGGCAAGCCGACCTTTGCCGAAATCGCCGAGGAATGGCTCGCCTTCACCGACGGCGCCAAGCTCGTCGCCCACAACGCCAATTTCGACATCGGCTTCCTCAACACGGAATTCGGGCGGCTCGGCCAGCCGGCCATAGACACCGGGCGCGTCGTCGACACGCTGGCGCTGGCGCGGCGCAAGCATCCGATGGGCCCCAATTCGCTCGACGCGCTCTGCCGCCGCTACGGCATCGACAACGGCCACCGCACCAAGCACGGCGCGCTGCTCGATTCCGAGCTCCTGGCCGAGGTCTACATCGAACTCATCGGCGGCAAGCAGGCCGCACTTGTCCTCGACGCGGTCGTGGTGCAGCTCAACAGCAATGGCGACGTTGCCGACATCGACATCTCGATCGCCGCCAGGCCAATCGCCCTGCCGCCGCGCCTGACTGAGGGCGAGCGAGCGGCGCATGCGGGGCTGGTGGCGACGCTGGGTGAAAAGGCGCTGTGGCTGAAGGTGGCGGCGGGGTGAACGGATCGCGGAGGTAGCGTTCCGTCACACCCCTCTCTGGCCTGCCGGCCATCTCCCCCTCAAGGGGGGAGATCAGCAGCTTCGCCGCTCCAGCCCATTCCTGCAACGTCTAAAGTTGGCGAAGGTCGCGATGAGGGGGAGATGCCTGGCAAGGCAGAGGGGGTGCTGTCCCGCCAGCATCTCAGTATACAAAAAGCCCGGCACGAAGCCGGGCTTTCAACTCATGCGCGTGACGCTTGCCTTCAGCTCACCTTGACCTTCGATGCCGCCTGGTCCTCGGCCAGCTTCTGCTGGAACATCTGGGCAAAATCGATCGGGTCGAGCATCAACGGCGGGAAGCCGCCATTGCGGGTGGCTTCGGCGATGATCTGGCGGGCGAACGGGAACAAAAGCCGCGGGCATTCGATGAACAGGATCGGCAGCATGTGCTCCTGCGGGAAGCCGGCGATGGCGAAGACGCCGCCATAGACCAGTTCGACATTGAACAGCACTTCCTGGTCGAAGGACGCCTTGGCGTTCAAGGTCAGATTGACGTCGAACTGCTTGTCGGAGAGCGGGTTGGCATTGACATTGACGTTGATCGCAATGCCTGGGGCCTTGTCGCGGCCGCGCAGCGAGTTCGGCGCGCCGGGGCTTTCGAAGGACAGGTCCTTCACATACTGGGCAAGCACGTTGAGCGAGGGCTGCGCCGTTTCGCCGTTGCCGTTGGCGGCGCCGACCGGCGCGTCATCTTTGCTGGCCATGAGCCTTGTTCCTTTTGCCTGGACAGCAGCGCTGACCGAATTGAAATCGGGCGTTGGCTAGCATGGTCGGCAAGACAAGACAAGGTTTGCCGCCTTCAGGCCGAAAGGGGTCAATAGTCAGTCGTTGGCAAGGTGACGTTCAGTCGTCCTTCAGGCGGCGCCACGGCGAGTTATGGTCGGGACCGCGCTTGAAATCGTCCTCGCGCGAATAGTCGCGGTCGTCGAGGTCGATGACCTTGTCACGCGACCTGCCGCGAAAACCGCCGGCGGTGAAATCGGTCGCGACGACGATGCGGCCCTTGAGCCTGCGCCAGGCAAGGTCGCGCACCGGCGGCAGGAACAGCAGCAGGCCGACAATATCGGTGATGAAGCCGGGGATGATCAACAGGATCGCGGCGACCACGATCATGGCGCCATGCGCGAGCTGGCGGCTGGGGTCGCCGCCGCCGGCCATCTCGGCGCGGACCCGCGCCATGACGCCAAAACCCTGGTGCCGGAGCAGAAGCACGCCGGCAATGCTTGAAGCCAGCACCAGACCGACCGTCGCCAGCGCCCCGACCTCGCGGCCGACAATGACGAAACCGGCGATTTCCAGCAGCGGCAGCGCAAGCAGGAACAGAGGAAGGAAGGAAATGCGCAAGTCTTGACCGATCGTTTCCATGTTTGCCGGGCGGCGCATAATCGCCGCTGGCACTGAGGCCGTTAGATAGGTATGCCTGCCTTTGATTTGAATGATTGCGCCATGCGTTCTATATGCTTTGCATGTTTAACGCCATGCGACCGCCGCCCGATTGGCTGGCGGTCCCGGCCAGGTCAGGGATTGATTGGCGAAAGATATGGGATTCTTCGACTTCGGCACCATTTTCTTTCTGATTGCGGCGGTGGTGATCTTTTTCCAGCTGCGCAACGTGCTTGGCCGCCGCACGGGCAGCGAGCGCCCGCCCTTCGATCCGTACACGGCCAGCCGCACCGAGAAGGACGCGACCCAGAAGCCCGAAAATGTGGTTTCGCTGCCACGCAAGCGCATGCCGGGCGAGACGGCTGCCGAGACCTATGCGGCCATCGATGCCTTCGCCAAGCCCGACACCGACCTCAACAAGGGCCTGCGCGCGATCAAGGACAATGATCCCTCCTTCGACCCCAAAGTCTTCGTCGACGGCGCCAAGATGGCTTATGAGATGATCGTCATGGCCTATGCCGATGGCGACCGAAAAACGCTGAAGAACCTGTTGTCGCGCGAGGTTTTTGACGGCTTCGTTGCCGCGATTGGCGACCGCGAGGCGAAAGCCGAAAAGATCCAGTCCTCCTTCGTCGGCATCGACAAGGCCGACATCGTCTCGGCCGAGATGAAGGGCAGCGAGGCCCACATCACGCTGCGCATCGTGAGCGAACTGATTTCGGCGACCCGCGACAAGGCGGGTGCCGTCATCGATGGCGATCCCGAGACGGTGGCCGAGGTCAAGGATGTCTGGACCTTCGCCCGCGACACACGCTCGCGCGATCCAAACTGGAAGCTGGTCGCCACCGAGGAAGAAGACTGAGCCTATGCATGTCGCCCGGTGCGGGCAGCTTTTTTGGGATAGCGACATGCAGGCAAACATCGGCAGTGGCGAGGCTGAGGTGTCGCTCTCGCCGCTTTTCGTGGAAAAGTCCTTCGATGATCTTCCCGGTTGGAATTTCGATGACCATCTGCCCGCTTTCGAAGCCTTCCGCCGTTCGGCCTTTCATGTCCTGAACAAGCCCTACCGCACCGGTTCGTTGGGCGTCCGGTTCGACGCGTTTGCCGGCGCTTATGACGAGGCGCGCACCGTTTCGCCGGCGAATCGGTCGGCGGCCAAGGGTTTTTTCGAGCGCCATTTCGCCCCAGTCCAGATTCGATCCGAAAACCCCGGCCTGGTCACCGGCTTCTACGAGCCGGAGGTCGAGGCCTCACCAGTGCGCACGGATGAATTCACGGTGCCGCTGCTGGAGCGGCCTTCCGATCTCGTCGACATCGATGATGCCAACCGTCCTCGAGGGATGGACGACTATCTCGCCTTCGCCCGCGATACGCCGCAGGGCCTGGTGGAGTATTTCGACCGCAGTGAGATCGAGAGAGGCGCGCTGGCCGGCCAAGGCCTGGAAATCGCCTGGCTTGCCGACAAGGTCGACGTCTTCTTCATCCATGTGCAAGGTGCGGCCAGGCTGAAGATGACCGACGGCCGGCTTTGCCGCGTCACCTACGCCGCCAAATCCGGCCAACGTTTCAGCGGTCCGGGGAAGATTCTCGCCGAACTCGGCGAAATCCCACTGGAAAAAGTGACGATGCAGTCTATCCGCGCCTGGTTCAGGGCGCATCCGGATCGCGTCGACGAGATCCTCTGGCAGAACCGCTCCTATATCTTCTTTCGCGAAGCCGATGTCGACGATGCCGCACTCGGTCCTATCGCCGCCGCCAAGGTGCCGTTGACGCCGGGCCGTTCGCTCGCGGTCGACCGGCTGCTGCACACATTCGGTACCCCCTTCTACATCGACGCTCCGTCGCTGACCGCCTTCGACGGAAAACCGTTCCGGCGGCTGATGATTGCGCAGGACACCGGCTCGGCCATCACCGGACCGGCGCGGGGCGATCTGTTCGCCGGCTCCGGCGATGCGGCCGGCGAGATCGCCGGCGTCGTTCGCAATGCGGCCGATTTCTATGCCTTGGTTCCACGCGCTCTCGTTTCGGAATCGAATCGATGAGCAAGCGCCCCGATAAACTCAACGAAGACGACCGGGTGCTGTGGAACCTGGTGGCGCGCACCGCCCGACCGCTGAAGGGCCGGACCGCGGTCGAGATTCCCGACATCGTCGTCGACCCCAAGCCGGCACAGACGCCGGTCGCTGTCGGTCCGGTCCTCGCCGCCAAGCCGAAGGCGCAGCATGTATCGCACGCGCTGGACGAGCCGACATTGGACAAGCTGAAGAAGGGCCGGCTGCCGATCGAAGGCCGCGTCGATCTGCATGGCATGACCCAGGACGAGGCCTATTCGCTGCTGTTTTCGTTCCTGCACCGGGCCCATGCCGGCGGCATCCGCTATGTCCTCGTCATTACGGGAAAAGGGTCGTCGTCGGGCGGCGACGGCGTCTTGCGGCGCGCCGTGCCTGCCTGGCTGTCGACGCCTGCCTTCCGGCCGCTGGTCTCCAGCCACGATCACGCCGCCCGCAACCACGGCGGTTCGGGCGCGCTCTACGTTCGACTCAGGCGAACCCGCTGATGACGCCCTTCGGCGAAAAACTGCGGGCGCTTCGAGCCGAGCGCGGCTTGCGCCAGAAGGACATGGCGCAGGCGATCGGAGTCAGCGCCGCCTATTTGTCGGCGCTGGAACATGGCCGCCGTGGCGCGCCGACCTGGACGCTGATCCAGAAGATCATCGGCTATTTCAACGTCATCTGGGACGATGCCGAAGAGCTGGCGCGTCTGGCCGAGGCCTCACATCCGCGGGTGAGACTCGATACGTCCGGCCTCAGTCCTGCCGCCACCGAGTTGGCCAATCTCCTGGCCGAAAACATCGAGAAGCTGGACGAAGCCGAGCTTGCCCGCATCACCGCGTCGATCCGGGCCGCACTGGAGCGGCGAGAGTAATCCGGTAAGCGATGCCAAGGCGCAAGGTTTGCTTGCGCTGTTCCTGAAAGCGATGCCCGCCGGCCGATAGCCAGCGGGCATATGTCACGATTACTTCGCGCCGGCCTGGCCGCCACGGCCGCCAGTGCTGTCATGATCGCCGCCGCGACCGCCACCCAGGCAGTCCGAGGTGAGATCGCAACAGCGATTGCCCCACTGGTTGTTCTTGGCGCAGCCGGTCTGGTCGGCCATAGCGGATCCGGCCAGGGACGATACCGCGATGGCGGCGAGGAAAGCATTACGCAGGAAAGCAGTCATTTGAAGTCTCCATGGTTGGGTTTCTGTTTACGGCTGTGTGTCGCCGCTGGAGACGGTTTGGTTCACGCAGGTAGCGAAATTTTTTGAGGAGGCGTTTCGAGAGATAAGATTTCGAGGGCAGCGCTGCCCTCATCCGCCTGCCGGCACCTTCTCCCCGTAGTGACGGGGGAAGGGAGATAGCCGCTGCGCCGGCACCTATTCCGCAGCGTTGATGGGGGCGGCGCTGACTCATCCTGAAGATGGCGCGCGGGCCGATATCCCGCTCGTTCGAAAGCGTCGTGTCCTTACTGAACCGCGCCGACCAGTACCTGCTGGCCGCCGCGGATCGAGACCCAGCGGCCGGTGTTGTCGATGGCCTGCCGCTTGAGGAAGCGATAGCCGGTGGCGTCCCAGATCTTCACCTTGTCGGTCAGATTGTCGAGGACGTAGTCGCCCTTGTCGGTGCGCACGGTCAGCACGGCATGGCCTTCGCCGTCCGGCTTGCGCACGACGGTGATCAAGAGATCGGCCAGCGACACGCCAGAGCGCGAGAGCTGGCGGCGCTTTTCCAGCACATAGTCTTCGCAATCGCCGACGCCCTTGTCGGGATAGGCCCAGACCTCGTCCTTGCCATAGATGTCGTAGTCGCTCATCGGCTTGACGGCGGCGTTGACCCTTGACGTCACGTTGATCAGCTTGCGCATGAAGGCGTCGGTCATCGCGGCGGGGTTGAGGTTGCTCGGCCGGATCGAGCATTCGCCGGGCTGGGTTTTACAGAAATCATAGTGGCCGATCGGCTGCGAGGTCATGCCGCCCGTCGCCATGGCGCCGCCTGCAAGTGCCGGCACTGCCCAGCACGCAGAGATCGCCAGCCCTGCTGCCGCCCACAAGCGCAGCGTCCGTGCCATCGGTGAGGAAGTCATTGTCCCCGTTCGCCCTTGTTGTTAATGAAAGGTTAAAGGGGATTTACACTCCGTGTCAATTATCGGGGGAGCCAGATTCTTCGGCATGGTTACCCGCGCCCGCCCAACAGCGTCTATTGTGCAACAGAACGCCTGTGGCGCGCAAAATCGCCCCGCTTTTGCGGGCAATGCACGCTGCAGCCGGATCGAGCCTCAGCCTTTGGCGGAGCGGACCAGCTTGGGTTTCACCGCTACCCGTGTTTGGCGGCCGTAGCTTGTGATGAAATCGACGATGCGCGGCACGATTTCCGAGCGGAATCGCGACCCGTTGAAGACGCCGTAATGGCCGACGGCCGGCTGCATGTAATGCGCATGCCGGTCAGCCGGGATGTTGGGGCAGAGATCGTGGGCGGCCTGGGTCTGGCCGAGACCGGAAATGTCGTCGTTCTCGCCTTCGACCGTGAACAGCGCGACATTGCGGATCGCCTTGGTGTCGACCACCTCGCCGCGATGCGTCATCTCGCCCTTGGGCAGCGCATGGCGCACGAACACCGTGTCGACGGTCTGCAGATAGAATTCCGCCGTCAGGTCCATCACCGCCAGATATTCGTCGTAGAAATCGCGGTGCTTCTCGGCATTGTCGCCGTCATGCTTGACCAGATGCATGAAGAAGTCCTTGTGGGCGGTGATGTGGCGGTCGAGGTTCATGCTCATGAAGCCCGACAGCTGCAGGAAGCCCGGATAGACTTCGCGGCCGAAGCCCGGCACCGGCCAGGGCGCGTGCATGATGACGTTGTCGCGGAACCAGTCGATGCCCTTTTCCTTGGCCAGCAGATTGACCGCGGTCGGATTGCGGCGTGTGTCGATCGGCCCGCCCATCAAGGTCATGGTCGAGGGCACGAAGGGATCGCCGCGCTTTTCCATCAGCGCCACCGCCGCCAGCACCGGCACCGAAGGCTGGCACACCGCCATCACATGGGTGTCCGGCCCCAGCGCATGCAGCATGTCGATGATGTAGTCGATATAATCGTCGAGGTCGAAATGGCCGTCGGTCACCGGAACCATGCGGGCATCGACCCAGTCGGTGATGTGCACGTCGGCATAGGGCAGCATCGCCTCGACCGTGCCGCGCAGCAGCGTCGCATAATGGCCCGACATCGGCGCCACAATGAGAAGCTTGGGGTCGGCCTTGCGCCCGGCGGGCACCGACCGCTCGAAGCGGGTGAGATTGCAGAACGGCCGCGACCACACGGTCTTTTCGCTGACCTCGACGCTCTTCCAGTCGACCACGGTCTTGCTCAGGCCGAAATGCGGCTTGCTGTAGCGGCGCGTTGTGCGCTCGAACAGTTCGGCCGTGGCGGCGACCGAGCGGCCCCACGGCGTATGCGAAAACGGATTGAGCGGGTTGGTGTAGAACAGCCGCACTGCATCGGCATAAAGCCGCGCGGGCTGCAGGGCGGCATGGTTCATTTCGTAGAGCTGGTAGAACATCAGGTACTCCGCAGCTGCCGTGACCGAAGGGACGACGGACAGCGCCGAGCCTTGAATGTCTCGCGCGGAGGTTAACAAGATATTGCTGCGATGCAATACGTCACGTGGCGTGACATATGCCAATCTTCCGTCCAAGGCATTGAGAAACCGCGTTGGGCGGGTGCAGCCGGCTCAATGTGCACTGCAAAATGCAAGGCTGTTGGACAACGGGGCAGGATGTGTCCGGCCCGATCGGGCCGGACTTGGACAGATCTAGACGCGCGCCATGCACACCGAGGTATGGCCGGAGCCGATGAAGCCGAGTTGGCCGGCGGCGCCCTTGGACAGATCGAGCACGCGCCCTTTGATGAACGGGCCGCGGTCGTTGATGCGCACGATGACGCTGCGGCCATTATTCTGGTTGGTCACTTTCAACTTGGTGCCGAAAGGCAGGCTGCGGTGCGCGGCGGTCAGCGCCGACGGGTTCATGCGTTCGCCATTGGCGGTCCTGGAATGCAGTGCGTACCAGGAGGCGCGACCGCACTGGCCAGCGGCGGAGGAGGCGGATGCACCGACCATTAGGCCAGCCGCGATCGTTACCGCGACAAGCGCGGTCTGGTTTGTTTTCTTCATGTTGGGGGGATTGGCTCCGTTTTCGACAGACCCCAGCCGTTAAGTGTCGAATAAGGCAGGAAATGCGGCAAGCATCGGGCAGTTCCGTGGCACCGGCACACGTTTGGAGTCGCTGGGAAACAGTTTGTCAGGCATCTTTCGTGTGGCGCGGCCGTATCGCTGGCGATATTGCGAGCTGTTTCACAGACTCCGTGAGCAAGGCAGGACGTTATATTACAAGTAGAAGAGAGCGCGATTGGGCGCCGTCCTTTCGCTCTGTCATCACGGTCATGGCGCAGTTGACCATCGACTTTGAAAAGGGATTCCAACGATGAGACTGCTCAAATATCCGCTGGCTCTGATCGTACTGGCCATCGGCGCGCTGTGGTCGCTGCAAGGCATTGGCGTGGTCGGCGGCAGCTTCATGACCGGCCAGTCGCAATGGCTCTATATCGGCATCGTGACCATGCTGGTCGGTTTCGCCGGGCTGGTATGGGCGAGCCGTTCGCCGGGGTGAGTTGCGACGAAAGTCGACCGCCACAGATCGACCCCCACTCCGTCGAGCTTCGCTCGACACCTCTCCCCCGATCGACGGGGGAGAGGAAAGGCGCGAGCCTNCTCCGTCGAGCTTCGCTCGACACCTCTCCCCCGATCGACGGGGGAGAGGAAAGGCGCGAGCCTTGCAGGGGCGCGAACTTATGCGGCCTGGCTCCCTTCCTCTCCCTCCGGAGGGGGGAGAGGTGGCGCCGCGAAGCGGTGACGGAGTGGGGGAAGGCGCTGGTCAAACCCGCAGTCGCAAACAGGGCCAACCCGGCGAGCAAGAAAACAGCCACCCCATATTGCCGGTCCATTCTGTTACCTATCTATCCGGTTCGGATAGAATGCCCTGCCCGCGACAGCACTACCCGAACAGCTGATCCAGAATCCTGCCCTCCAGCCTGGCAAGCTCGACCGAACCGCGCCGGCGCGGCCGCGCCACCGACACGTCGAGATCGAGCGCGATGCGGCCCTCGTCGATCACCACCACCCGGTCGGCGAGCGCAACCGCCTCGGCGACGTCATGCGTGACCAGCACGGCGGTGAATTTTTGCTCCAGCCAGATGCGTCCCAGAAGCTGCTGCATTTCGATGCGGGTCAGCGCATCGAGTGCGCCGAGCGGCTCGTCGAGCGCCAGAATCTTTGGCTGTCCGATCAGTGCACGCGCCAGCGCCACGCGCTGCTTCTGGCCGCCCGACAGCACCGAGGGCCATTCGTCGGCGCGGTCGGCGAGGCCGACTTCACCCAGGATGGCGAGCGCGCGCCGCCTGGCTTCCGCACCGGTGGCAAGCCCGGTCAGCCCGACCTCGACGTTTTTCACCACGCTGGCCCAGGGCAACAGCCGCGGCTCCTGGAACATGAAGCGGCTCTCTTCGCCGGCGCCGGCCTTCGCCTCCGGCCCGAATGTAAGGGATCCAGCGGTTGGCCGATCGAGCCCGGCCAGCAGCCGCAACAGCGTACTCTTGCCGCAGCCGCTCTTGCCGATGACGGCCACAAACTGTCCGACGGGCACATCGAGATCGATGCCGTCGAGCACGACCTTGTCGCCAAAGCGCTTTTCCACGCCCTTGAAGGCAAAGGCGCGCTGCCTTTCGACGGCCTCCTCCGGCCGTGACGGTTCCGGCGCGGCGACGAAGGAACGGATGGCGGTCAGGCTGGCGGTTGGCATCGAACCCTCAGGCGTTCTGGAATGCGGGATGCCAGCCGAGCGACAGCCGCTCGAGCAGGCGGGCGAAGCTGTCGGCAAGCTTGCCGAGCAGCGCATAGATCAGGATCGACAGCACGACCACATCGATCAGCAGGAATTCGCGTGCCTGCATGGCCATGTAGCCGAGGCCGGAACTGGCCGAGATGGTTTCGGCAACGATCAGCGTCAGCCACATGATGCCCAGCGCATAGCGCAGGCCGACGAAGATCGCCGGCAGCGCGCCGGGCAGGATCACCTGAAAAAACAACGCGCGGCGGTCCATGCCGTAGACCCTGCCCATCTCGACCAGCTGCGGGTCGACGCTCTGGATGCCGAGCAGCGTGTTGACGTAGATCGGGAAGAACACGCCGAGCGCCACCAGGAACAGTTTTGCTTCCTCGTCGATGCCGAACCACAGGATGACCAGCGGGATCAGCGCCAGATGCGGGATGTTGCGGATCATCTGCAGCGTCGTGTCGGTCAGGCCGCGGCTGAGCGCCGACAGCCCGTTGGCAAGGCCGAGTGCAAAGCCGATCGAGCCGCCGATGGCAAAGCCGGCCAGCGCGCGCAGCGTGCTGACGCCGATGTTCTGTATCAGCTCGCCCGATAGCGTCAGCCGCCAGAAGGCCTCGGCCACCGCGCTCGGCGCCGGCAGCACATTGGCCGGCATCACGCCGGCGCGGCTGGCGGCTTCCCAGCCAATTATGACCAACGCCGGCAGCAGCCAGGCCGATGCCGTTCTGTTTGGCCCGTTGAGCCAGGCTCATGACGACGCCTGAAGGCGGTTGGCGCCGTGGAAGCCGACGGCGAATTCATTGGCGATGTTCTCATGCGCCCGTGCCCGCCTGGTGCCCAGGCCGAGACGCGGGAACAGAAGCTCGGCGACGCGGTAGGCTTCCTCGAGATGCGGGTAGCCAGAGCCGATGATGGTGTCGATGCCGATCGCCTGATATTCGCGGATGCGCTCGACGATCTGCTCCGGCGAGCCGACCAGCGCGGTGCCGGCGCCGCCGCGCACCAGGCCGACGCCGGCCCACAGATTGGGCGAAACCACCAGCCTGTCGCGGCGGCCGCCATGCAGTTCGGCCATGCGCCGTTGTCCCACAGAGTCCATCTCCTTGGTGAAGCGGGCCTGGGCATTTTCGATCTGGGCATCGGTGACGTGGCTGATCAGCCGGTCGGCGGCGCGCCAGGCCTCTTCCTCGGTCTCGCGCACGATGAAATGAAGCCTGATGCCGAAACGCAGTTTGCGGCCGCGCCGTTCAGCCTTTTTGCGCGCCGCGCTGAGTTTTTCCGCCACCTGCGCCGGCGGCTCGCCCCAGGTCAGGTACATATCGACGAGATCGGCGGCGAGCTCCTGGCCGGCATCGGACGAGCCGCCGAAATAGAGCGGCGGCCGCTCCTGTTGCGGCAGAAGGTCAAGGCGGCCATTGTCGACGCGGTAATATTTGCCGTTGAAGTTGACGCTCTCGCCCGACACCAGCGCGCGCCAGATGGTCAGGAACTCTTGCGCCTGCGCATAGCGCTCATCATGCGGCAGGAACACGCCATCGCCGGCAAGCTCGGTCGGGTTGCCGCCGACCACGACATTGAGCAGCAGGCGGCCATTGCTCAGCCGGTCGAGCGCCGCCGTCTGGCGCGCCGCGAAGGTGGGCAACGTCACGCCGGGCCGTAGCGCCACCAGGAATTTGAGCTTTTCCGTCAGCGCTGCAAGGCCGGAGGCGGTGATCCAGGAATCCTCGCAATTCTGCCCGGTCGGCAAAAGCACGCCGGGAAAGCCGAGCCGGTCGACGGCCTGTGCGATCTCCTTGAAGTAAGCGAACTCCGGCGGCCGCTGCTGCTGTTCGGAGCCGAGATAGGAGCCGTCGCCATGCGTCGGGATGAACCAGAAGAAATCGAGCGGGCCGGCTTGCGGGCTTGATGAAGCGGTCATGGCGAAATCCCTGAAGCTTGAAACGGCAAAGGCGCCGGGCGTTTTCCGCCCGGCGCCACACAAGAAAGTTCAATTGCCCGGTGCGGTCCACACGGCGTCGGAGATGCGCACCGCGTTCGGGATCAGCTTGAGCTTGTAGAAGCGATCGGCTGTCGCCTGCTGGCCGGCGATGATCTCGTCGGTAATCGGGAAGATGCCGAATTTGGTGCGGTTGGCCGCGATCGTCTGTGCATCGAGCGGCACGCCGGTCACCTCATGCAGCGCCGCGGCAACCTTGTCGCGGTTCGCGTCCGCCCATTTCGCCGCCACGCCGAGCGCCGATATCGTCGTGGCGATCGTCTCCGGATGCGCCTTGGCGAAATCCTTGTTGGCGAGGAAATAGGTGTTCACCTTCAGCACCTCGCTGGAGCGCGCCAGCACGCGCGGCTGGTAGCGTGTCTCGGCGATGGCGTAGAACGGATCCCAGACCGCCCAGGCATCGATCTGGTCGCTGGCGAAAGCCGCCGCAGCATCGGCCGGGCTGAGATAGACCGGGGTGATCTGGTCGAAGGGGATGTTTGCTTTTTCGAGTGCCGCGACCAGCAGATTGTGCGCGCTGGTGCCTTTGCCGACGCCGATGCGCTTTCCCTTGAGGTCGGCGAGCGACTGGATCGGCGATGCCGGCTTGACGAAGATCGCTTCGCCGTCGCCATTGGCCGGCAGTGCCGCCGCATAGACGATGTTGGCGCCGGCCGACTGGCCGAAGATTGGCGGTGCGTCGCCGGTCCAGCCGACATCGATGGCGCCGACATTGAGCGCCTCGACCAGCGGCGGGCCGGCGGTGAATTCGACCCATTTCACCGCGACACCCTTGTCGCTCAGCGCCTTCTCGATCACCTGCTGCTGCCGGGCGATGACCGGCAGGCCGGTCTTCTGATAGCCGATGTTGAGCTGCTTCAACTCCTGCGCCGAGGCACTGAGCGAGGCAGCAATGCCCGCCGCCAAAAGGCCAAGGCCGAAAACGCGTCTGGTCAGGCTGAACATGATCCCTCTTCCTTCGCTGCGAACCGGCGCCGGGAAGGGCTCCCTGCCGTGGATGAGAGACAAGGCTAGGTAGGTCTATAAATTTAGTAGAGAAACGATTTTGCGAGTTGGCTGCTTGACGTGGAAATATTTTCTTCAGAACCCAGCGCTCGTCATCCTAGGGCGAAGCAAGGAGCGAAGCGACGCGGCGCAGACCCTAGGATCGATGCCGTGACGTTTGCCGTAGAGTGGAACGGATCAGAATGTCGCTTGTGCGCGAACCGAGGCTCGATACCCTGAAACCATGACCGGCTACGTCTACATGACTGCAAGCCAAAAACGCGGCACGATCTACATCGGCGTCACCAACGATCTCGCCCGCCGCATGCCTGAACACAAATCGGGCCAGGGCGCAGGCTTCACCAGCCGCTACGGTGTTCAACGGCTGGTCTGGTATGAGGAATTCTTCGACATCACCGATGCCATTCAACGCGAGAAGTCGCTGAAGCGATGGCCGAGACAGTGGAAGATCGAACTGATAGAGAAGGCCAATCCGGAGTGGTTTGAGCTGTTTGGCGGAACCGGGTGGTAGGCGCCCGGTTTGTTGCTCCCCTGGAGCGTAGCATCAGCGTCTCGGCATGGATCCTAGGGTCTGCGCCGCGTCGCTTCGCTCCTTGCTTCGCCCTAGGATGACGAAATCGCGAAGGCTGGCGCTAATCACCATCACCTCACTGCGACCAATACTGCCAGGCCCAGTAAAATCCCTCGTCGCGTGGCGGCAGGCGGTCGCGTTCGGCGTCGAGTTGCACGGGGGCCGGCGATTTCGGCTGCGGCTGCGACGACGAGTTCTCCCGCCAGGCGAGCAGCCAGTTGCCGAGATGGGCGAACAGCACCAAGGTGGACTGGGTCATGACATCACTCCTTCTGTTCCGGGGTCGGCGGTCGCCGTGCTGCGAAGGGAAGCAGCCGGTCAAACCGGCAGAAACTTGTTGTCATTCCTTTCCCGCCCACGGAACCAGCTGACGCTCGATCCGGCGGATGATGAATTCCAGCACGAAGGCTATTGTCGCGATCACCACTATTCCCATCACCACGACATCGGTGACCAGGAACTGGGCGGCCGACTGGATCATGAAGCCGAGGCCGCGCGTTGCCGCCACCAGCTCGGCTGCAACCAGCGTCGACCAGCCGGCGCCGAGCGCGATGCGCAGGCCGGTGAGGATCGACGGCAGCGCGCTGGGCAGGATGACATGGCGCACCACTTGGCGCTGCGTCGCACCAAGCGAACGGGCCGCATCGATGCGCTCCTTTGAGACACCGCGCACGCCCGAGGCCGTCGACAGCGCCACCGGCGCCAGCATGGCAATGGCGATCACCAGGATCTTTGACGGTTCGCCGATACCGAACCAGATGATGACCAGCGGCAGATAGGCGAGCGGCGGGATCGGCCGCAAAAATTCGAGCAAGGGATCGAAGATGCCGCGCCCGACCGTCCAAATGCCGATAGCCAGCCCAACCGGAACGCCGATGACGATGGCCGCGAGCAGCGCCGCGAACACGCGACCGAGGCTGGCGACGATATGCTGGAGCAAAGTCGCGTCGACGAAGCCGTCCTTGATCACCACGATGAACTTGGTCCACACGGCGGCGGGCGACGGCAGGAACACCGGCGACACCAGTTGCAGGCGCGCAGACAGCGCCCATGCCGCCAGCACGACCAGGATGGTGACGGCGCTGATCGCCCGCGAGGAAACCCCGCGCCGCTTCCGCACCGGCCGCGACCACGGCACCGAAATGGCATCGGCCTCGCCGGTCCCGGTGGCCGGCCGCTCGCTGTAGGAGGTGACGCTCATGCCGCCTCTCCTTCGAAGATCGCATCGGTCAGCTCGCCGCGCGCCGCGGCAAAGACTGGATCGGCCTTGATGGCGCGGATCGGCTCGCCTGCGGCATAGCGGCGGCTGAAACCGGTCTCGAATGTCCGCACCACGCGGCCCGGTCCGGGCGCCAAAACGACGATGCTTGTGGCCAGCACCAGCGCCTCCTCGATGCCGTGCGTGACCATCAGCACGCCGACCCGGCTTGCGGTCCACAGGTCGAGCAGCGTCGTCTGCATGCGCTCGCGCGTCAGCGCATCGAGTGCGCCGAGCGGTTCGTCGAGCAGCAGGAATTCCGGTTCGGCGGCGAGTGCACGGGCGAGTCCGACGCGCTGGCGCATGCCGCCGGACAATTCCCAGATGCGTTTGTCGCCGACGCCGTCAAGCTTGACCAGCGCCAGCAACTGGTCGGCGCGGCGCGCCCGCTCGGCTCGCGGCACGCCGCGCAGCCTGAGCGCAAAGGCGACGTTTTCACGGGCCGTCAGCCAGGGAAACAGCGCATCGTTCTGGAACACGACCGCCCGGTCGGAGCCTGGGCCGGTGATCGGCCGGCCGCCGATCGTGGCGACCCCGCGCCCAGGCTCGACCAGGCCGGCGGCGACATTGAGCAGCGAGGTCTTGCCGCAGCCGGAGCGGCCGACCAGCACGACGAAATCGCCCTTGGCGACATCGATGGAAACTCGGTCGACCGCCGGCGCTGCCTGGCCGTCATAGTGAACCGAGACCTTGTCGAGTACGAGATGCGGGTAGAGTACGAGATGCGGCATGAAAAGGGGCTCCGGAAGAAAATCAGCCTGCCCCGGCCCTCGTTGAGCGGATCCGGGACAGGCAGCACGCGGCGTCAGGGAAGAGGAAACCGCGCGTGTTCAGAGCAATTCCAGGAAAAGTGTGAAGCGGTTTTCCGTCCGGAATTGCGTAAAACTGAAGATCAGTTCGAGGCCAGAGCCTCGGTCACGTATTTCGACGACACGTATTTCGAATAGTCGGGCAGCACGGCGTCGATCTTGCCCTGCTCCTTGAGGAAGGCCGAAGCTGCCTCGATCGCCTTGACCGTGCCGCCGCCGAGGAATTTGTCGGAAGCCTGCTCTTCCAATGTCGGGAAGACGTAACCCTTGAGGAGCTGCGGCACCTCTTCCAGTTTGGCGCCGGTGATCTTGGCGATCTTGGCCGCTTCCGGCGACGAAACCGACCATGCCTCGGGCTTGGCCAGGAACTGGGCATAGGATTCGCCGGTCACCTTGACGAAATCGCGCACGGCGTCCGGGTTCTTTTCGGCGAAGTCGGTGCGCACGATCCAGGCGTCGAAGGTCGGCGCGCCCCAGGCGGCAACCTGCGAGGAATCCAGCTCCACCTTGCCTGTCGTCTTGATCTGGCCGAGCGCCGGATCCCAGACATAGGCCGCGTCTATGTCGCCGCGAGCGAACGCGGCGGCTATTTCCGGTGGCCTGAGATTAAGGATTTCGACCGACTTCGGGTCGACGTTTTCGTGCTTCAGCGCGGCAAGCAGGCTGTAATGCGTGGTCGACACGAACGGCACCGCCACCTTCTTGCCGGCGAGGTCGGCGATCTTCTCGATGCCGGATCCATTGCGGGCGACCAGCGCCTCGGACTGGCCGATCAGGCCGACGACAAAGATGGTCTGGATCGGCAGTTCGCGGCTGGCGGCCGCGGCCAGCGGACTCGAGCCGACATAGCCGATATCGACCGAACCGGATGCGACGGCGGCGATGACATCGGCGCCGGAATCGAATTTGCGCCAGTCGATCGTGGCCTTGGTCGCCTTTTCATAGGCGCCGTCGGCCTGCGCTACTTTGGAAGGTTCGACCACCGTCTGGTAGCCGATGGTGATGTTGAGGTCCTGCGCCTGGGCCGGGCCGAGGAAGGCCGCACCCGCCAAAGCTGCCGACGACAGGAGGACAATGCGTCGCGAAATGCTGGACATGAAAGGCTCCATGAAAAATGAGAAAAACCGGATGCCTGTTCATAGTCAGCTAATTCTATCATTCTTGTAGAGTTAAATCCTTCCAAGCAAGAAGCACTTGTTAGAAAAAAACCACCGGCTGATGCGGGCGCGGTGACCGGCCCGTGCCGAACCGTGCGCAAACGCAAACGGCGCCCCCAAGGTGCTGAAGAGTTGGTGGTCCTGCCAACCCTCCCTACGGAAGAGGCCTGATTTGTGCTCGGCGCGCCGCTTGCGGCCTGCCGCAGGATCGATGTCGAGCCGTTGAGCCTCACCGACTTCCGCAGCGACGGCCACCGCTGGATGCTGCGGTCAAGCGGCGTGCCGGTGGCCGCCAAGGCCGCCCGGCCTCAGAGCGGCAAGGCGGCGTCCTGATATCGGGCGCAGGGCGGCGCCCGAGTTGTCGGGAGTCATGTTTCGCCGATCCGCGGGCTGCGACCCAAAATTCCCGGCAAAGCCCCAAATGGCGCAAATCCATGCTGTAAAAGACGGTTGATTTGAAAACACGTTCCGCGTGTTCGAGGGTAAGTATAGTAATCTTATCGACATTGGGAGCAGGAGCCGCCGCTCATCGCCGCAATCGCTCGCGGCTGGCTGTGACCTTAACGGCACAAAGCCTTGCTAAAGTGGCCCCTGCGGCGTGAAAACGAAGCAAAATCAAGGTTTCTCGGCTTGTATATCATGTCAGTAGAATTTATGTGTCGAAGCAGCTTGCACGCGGCGGGGAGGCACGTCAGGCGTTTCGAAACCGATGGTTTTGGGCCATCGCCTGACAGAGAAACATTCGGTCTATGCTCACCAAAAAAGGCAAGTACGGCCTCAAGGCGCTGGTCCATCTGGCGCAACTGCCGGTGGGACAGCTCGCCTTTGTCGGCGACATCGCCAGCGGCAACAACATTCCGAAGAAATTCCTCGACGCCATTCTGGGCGAATTGCGCAATGCCGGTTTCGTCCAGAGCCGCAAGGGCAAGGATGGCGGCTATCGCTTGGCGCGCCCGGCCGACGAGATCAAGGTCGGCCATGTCGTGCGCGTGCTCGACGGACCGCTGGCGCCCATCCCCTGCGCCAGCCGCACCCAGTATCAGCGCTGTGAAGACTGCAATGAGGCGACATGCCAAGTCCGACATCTGATGCTCGAGGTCCGGCAGGCGATCGCCGAGGTGCTCGACCAGCGCACGCTGGCCGAGATGCGCGACATCGTCCTCGACGACCTTCCGGTCGCGAGGGACATCGACGAGCTTGCGCCGGCGCAAAAGGTCCCCGCCTGATCCTGAGCGTGCTCGCATGAGCGTCGCGCGCGCCAATTCGATCATCCCCAGCTCGATCATCATCGTCGGCGGCGGCGCCAGCGGCGTCGTGTTGGCCGCTCATCTGCTGAAGTCGCCCAACCCGGACCTTCGCGTCACGCTGATCGAAAAGCGTCCGCATTTCGGCCAGGGCATCGCCTATTCGACGCTTTTGTCGGCGCACGTGCTGAATGTCAGCGCTGCGGGGATGAGCGCCTATGCCGACGATCCCCTGAATTTCTGGCGCTGGTTGCAGGGGCGCGGCCTGATAAGCCAGGAACAGACGCCGCAGACACCCTTCTATGCACCGCGCAGCGTCTATGCCCGCTACCTCAAGGAAGTGCTCGACGAGCTCGAAGCGCGCGAAAAGGAAACCGGCCGTCTCAGGCTGATTCGCGAGGAAAGCCTGTCGATCTCGCCGACATCGTCCGGCGTCGAAGTGGTGCTGGCCAACGGCACCAGCGTCGTCGCGCATCTGGCGGTGCTTGCCACCGGCCATGACGAGCAGCCCGGCGCCGGCCAGGGCCACGCCATCCGCATGGGCGCCGAGGCCGACACCGCGCTCGATCCTGAAGCCCGCGTGCTGGTGCTGGGCACCGGGCTCAGCATGGTCGATGCCTTCCTGTCGCTCGAGCAGCGCGGCCATCGCGGCGAGATCGTCGCCGTGTCGCGGCGCGGCCTGCTGCCGTCGCCGCACCGCAAGGGCAACCCGATCAAGCTCGACGTCGCCGACATTCCGCTCGGCACGCAGCTCTCCTATTTCGTCGGCTGGTTCCGCGACCTGATCCGAGAAAACCAGAAGGCCGGCATCGACTGGCGCGACGTCGTCGATGGGCTGCGACCCTTCAACCAGAAGATCTGGCAGAACTGGCCGTCCTCGGCCAAGCGCCGCTTCGTCGAGCACACCAAGGCCTGGTGGGACATCCATCGCCATCGGCTGGCGCCCGAGGTACATACCCGCGTCACCGAGGCGGTGCGCACCGGCCGCATCCGCCCGGTCGCCGGCCGTGTCCTCGGCATCGAGGCCGGCGATGGATTCACCGTCGGCATCCAGTCCCGCCACACAAAGGCGCTGGAAACGCTGCAGGTCGCGCGCATCTATGATTGCACCGGCATCGCCCGCGACATCTCGACGACGTCAAACAGCGTCGTGCGCTCGCTGGTCGACCGCGGCCTGGCGCGGCCCGACCCGCTGCGGCTTGGCCTCGATGTAACGGCCAAGTGCGAAATCATCGCCGGCGACGGCACCGCATCGGCCAAGATCCTCGCCGTCGGGCCGCTGACCCGCGGCACCTTCTTCGAGATCGACGCCATCCCCGACATCCGCGTGCAATGCGCTAGGCTGAGCAAGCAGCTGCTGGGGTAAAGCTGTTGACGTCGGCGGGATAGCACTCCCCTCAGAGGGGAGTGGGAAGGATCGCTACGGAGGGTGTTGGGCTTGAGTCCAAAGCCCGCCTCAAACTGGAATTCCATTCCCCCTCTCGCCGGTTGATTGGCACGATCTACCTTCTTTCCGACTGCAAACGGCCGGAAAAGAAGCTACGCTGCCGCTCTGCCCCCGAGGCGGTCGCTTGTTCAAGGGAGCACATCGACATGAGCGAGCACGGAAAAGCTGCGCCAGGCAGTTCGGACGGCACGTTATCGCGCCTGCGTCCGCCATACGCCTCGGTGCTCGACCTCATCGGCCAGACGCCGGTGGTCGAATTGACCAAATTCGACACCGGCAAGTGCCGGCTGTTCATCAAGCTCGAAAGCCAGAATCCCGGTGGCTCGATCAAGGACCGCATTGCGCTGTCGATGATTGCCGCGGCCGAGAAGGAAGGCAAGCTGAAGCGCGGCGGCACCATCGTCGAGGCGACCGCCGGGAATACCGGTCTCGGCCTCGCCCAGGTCGGCATCCCCAAGGGCTACCGCATCATCCTCGTCGTGCCCGACAAGATGTCGCGCGAAAAGATCCAGCATCTGCGCGCGCTCGGCGCCGAAGTGCGCATGACCCGCTCCGATGTCGGCAAGGGCCATGCCGAATATTACCAGGACATGGCCGAGAAGATCGCATCGGAAACGCCCGGCGCCTTCTACGCCAACCAGTTCGCCAACCCGGCCAACCCTGAGGCGCATGAGACCACCACCGGACCGGAAATCCTTGCCCAGCTCGACGGCGACCTCGACGCCGTGGTCGTCGGCGTCGGCTCCGGCGGCACGCTGACCGGGCTTGGCCGCTATTTCGCCAGAACATCGCCGAAAACCGAAATGGTGCTGGCCGATCCCGTCGGATCGGTGCTGGCGCCGCTGATCAAGACCGGCAAGATGGAAGAGGCCGGCAGTTGGACCGTCGAAGGCATCGGCGAGGATTTTGTGCCGCCCAATGCCGATCTGTCGCTGGTCAGGAAAGCCTATTCCATCCCAGACAAGCAGAGCATGCTGGCGGTGCGGGACCTGCTTTCGAAGGAAGGCATTCTCGCCGGCTCGTCTTCCGGCACGCTGCTGTCGGCCGCGCTTCGCTATTGCCGCGAGCAGACGACAGCAAAACGCGTCGTCACCTTCGTCTGCGACAGCGGCAACAAATATCTGTCCAAGGTGTTCGACGATTTCTGGCTGGCCGAGCAGGGGCTGGCCGAACAGGAACAGCATGGCGATCTGCGCGACCTCGTCATGCGCTCGCACCGCACCGGCGACACCGTTTATGTCGGCCCCGACGAAAGCCTGCTCAACGCCTATGGCCGCATGCGCCGCTCCGATGTCTCGCAGCTGCCGGTGCTGGACAACGGCAAGCTGGTCGGCATTATCGATGAGGGCGATATATTGGCCAAGGTCGACGGCCCCTATGACGGCCGCTGGGACCGTTTCAACGCCCCGGTGCGCACCGCCATGACCTCCAATCTGCACACGCTGCAGGCCAGCCAGACGCTGGATGCGCTGCTGCCGGTGTTCGACCGCAACGAGGTCGCCATCATCTTCGATGGCGACGAGTTCGTCGGCCTGATAACCCGTATCGACCTGATCAACCATTTGAGGCGCGCACGATGACTGCTGAAACATCCCCATCGGGCAAGAACCGCCTGGCTTTTTCCACGCGCACCATCCATGGCGGCCAGAGCCATGACCCGCTGACCGGCGCGGTGATGGTGCCGATCTACGCGACCTCGACCTATGGCCAGCAGTCGCCCGGCGTGCACAAGGGGTTTGAGTACGCCCGCAGCCAAAACCCGACCCGCTTTGCCTTCGAGCGCGCGGTGGCCGATCTCGAGAGCGGCTCGGCGGCCTTTGCCTTTGCTTCCGGCCTGGCGGCGATCTCGACCGTGCTCGAGCTGCTCGACAGCGGCGCCCATATCGTTGCAACCGACGACATCTATGGCGGCTCGTTCCGGCTGATGGAGCGGGTGCGCAAGCGCTCGGCCAATCTGCAGGTGAGTTTTGTGGACTTCACCGATCTGGCGGCGGTGGAAGCAGCGATTCGCCCGGAGACAAAACTGCTCTGGGTCGAAACTCCGACCAATCCGCTGCTGCGTATCGTCGACCTCGAAGGCGTTGCGGCACTCGCCAGGCGCAAAGGGGTTTTGACGGTCGCCGACAACACGTTCTGCAGCCCCTACATCCAGCGGCCGCTGGAACTCGGCATCGACATTGTCGTCCATTCGACGACAAAATATCTCAACGGCCATTCCGACATGGTCGGCGGCGTCGCCATCGTCGGCGACAACAAGAATCTCGCCGCCCAGCTGAAATTCCTGCAGAACGCCACCGGCGCCATCTCCGGTCCCTTCGACAGTTTTCTCGCGCTGCGCGGCATCAAGACACTGGCGCTCAGGATGGAGCGGCATTCCACGAACGGCCTGAAGATTGCGCAGTGGCTGGAGGCGCGAAAAGATGTGCGCCGCGTCGTCTATCCCGGCCTGGCCAGCCATCCGCAGCACGCCATCGCCGTCCAACAGATGCATGCCTTCGGCGGCATGATCTCGGTCGACCTCGACCGCGACCTCGCCGGCACCAAACGCTTCCTGGAACGGACGCAACTGTTCACGCTGGCTGAAAGCCTCGGCGGCGTCGAAAGCCTGATCGAACACCCGGCGCTGATGACGCACGGCTCGATCCCGGCGGAAAAGCGCGCGGAAATCGGCATTTCGGATTCGCTGGTGCGGTTGTCGGCGGGGATAGAGGATGGCGATGATCTGATCGCCGACCTGGACCAGGCGCTGCGGGGGTAGGCGTACCGGATGCGTACCGATGACAATGAGGGGCGGCGCTGACCGTCGAGATTAAATCCCAATCCGCCGCGCGTTAACACATTCAGCAGCTTTTGCTTAACTCTTCGCCGCTATGTCCCGCCCCGGGGAGGCATGGCGAGAGGTGAGTGTGATGGACAACAACCCGGAAAAGCGCAGCGAATGGCGCGCCATTTTTTATGTGCAGGCCCGCGTGGCCATCCTGTTTGTCCCGGTCGTCGCCAGCCTTCTGATCATTGCCGCTCTTGCCGGCAACGACCACAGTTCCGACGCCCTCGACCGCACGGTTACGGGCTCGGTGAAATAGCGGCACGGCCGTCGGCTTGCCTGCCCGGGAACGGCCGCCTCAGAAAAACTTCGGGATCGGGCCGTTCTGCGGCGTCACGTCGCCTTCCAGGTCGATGAACGCCTCGTCGACAAAGCACCAGGCCCAGCCTTCCGGCGGGTCGTAGCCTTCGATGATCGGGTGCTTGGTGGCGTGGAAATGCTTGGTGGCGTGGCGGTTGGGCGAGTCGTCGCAGCAGCCGACATGGCCGCAGGTGCGGCAGAGCCTGAGATGCACCCACATCGAGCCGCTCTTCAGGCATTCCTCGCAGCCGAGCGCGCTCGGCGTCACCGTCTTGATGTCGCGCGTGTGTTTGCATTCATCCATTATGCTCTCCTGGCCAGTTCGGGCGCTGCTGCGTCGGGTCGCGCGAGATAGGCGTGCAAGGCAGCCACCACCTGGGCGCCTTCGCCGACGGCGGCGGCGACCCGCTTGACCGAGCCGGAGCGCACGTCGCCGATGGCGAACACGCCGCTGCGGCTGGTCTCCATCTGGCCCGCCCCTATGTCGGCGCCGGTGCGCACGAAGCCCCTGGCGTCGAGCGCGATATCGCACCCAGCCAGCCAATCGGTGTTGGGGTCGGCGCCGATGAACAGGAAGAGATGCTGGATCGGCCGCGTCTCGACGCCGCCGGGGTTGCGCCAACGCAACTGGGTGAGATTGCCGCCTTCGCCTTCCAGCGCCTCGATCTCGGTCTCGCCAAGCACCTCGATGTTGGGTTGCGCCTCGATACGCTCGACCAGATAGCGCGACATGGTTTCCCTGAGGCCGCCGCGGCGCGCCAGCATCGTCACCTTGCGCACCTGGCTGGCGAGATAGACGGCCGCCTGCCCCGCCGAATTGCCGGCGCCGACCAGCGCCACTTCTTGCCCTGTGCATAGCCGCGCTTCGATCGGCGAGGACCAGTAATGCACCGACGTGCCCTCGAACTCGGCCAGCTTGGCGATGTCGAGGCGGCGGTAGCGGGCGCCGCTGGCGATTACCACCGTGCGTGCGCGCAGGCTTTCACCGTCGCCGACGGTAAGCGTGTAGCCCTCGCCTGCTGCACCGAGCAGCTTGGCCTCGTCCGGGATGACTATTTCGACGCCGAATTTCTGCGCCTGGTTGTAGGCGCGCGCCATCAGCGCCATGCCGGAAATGCCGGTGGGGAAACCCAGATAGTTCTCGATGCGCGCGGAGGCGCCGGCCTGGCCGCCGAAGGCGCGGCAATCGAGCACGATGGTCGACAGCCCTTCGGATGCCGCATAGACCGCGGCCGCCAGCCCCGCCGGCCCGGCGCCGACAATGGCGACGTCATAGACCATGTCGGGATCGATCGGCCGCAGCAGGCCGATGCAGCGGGCAAGTTCGGTTTCGCCGGGATTGTGCATCAGCTTGCCGTTGGGGCAGAGCACGATCGGCAGATGGTGCGGGTCGACATGAAAATGCTCAATCAGCGTCTTGGCGCACGGGTCGCTGTCGGAATCGAGCGCGCGGTGCGGCTGGCCGCTGCGGCGCAGAAATCCCTGCAGCCGCAGCGTGTCGCCATTGCCGGTCGGACCTACGACGATCGGTCCGCTGCTGCCGCTTTCCAGGAGCCCGACGCGGCGCAGGATCAGCGCCCGCATGATCCGCTCGCCAAGGCTTGCCTCCTGCACCATCAGGTCGCGCAGCCGCTGCGAGGGGATGACGAAGGCCTCGACCGGCTCGGCCGCCTCCGCATTGACCAGCGACGGCCGGCTGGAAAGCTGCGCCAGCTCGCCGATGAAATTGCCCGGACCATGAGTGACGATGGTCTCGCGCCGGCCGGGCCTGACATCCTGGGTGATATCGACCGTGCCCGACAGGATGACGATCAGCCCCGGCGCCACGGTGCCGGCGGTGACGATGTGCTCGCCGGCGGCATAGGAACTCGCCTCGCCGAACCGGCGCATGCGCTCGATATCGGCGTCGCCCAGGATGGGAAACATCTGGTCGCGGCGGGTGACGGTGATCGGCTGGGTGGGTGGGGCCATAGGTGCGAACGTAGCGCCGAGACGGCCGGGTTTGAAGTGGTTTGTTGGAGGACTGGCCGGAAGGGGAGGTGGCTCCCGCGCCAGCTGGTTCGGATGCTTCGCATGGCCCCGCGCTGCAAGGCAAACAGCGCGCTGACCAGTGCGACCTTTATAAGGGCGAGCCCGAGCAGTACCGTCGGCAGTCCTCGATCACCGGTGTGTTGCAGGAGCAGCGCGCCGACGAACGGCGCCGCGGCTATCGCGTTACGCCAAGCGCCTGGGGTGCGGTGGTATCCTCGGGCTCCCCGAAGGCAGATCCCGGCGAAAGCCCATTCGTCACATCTTTGTAGAGCGCTATCGGATGCGGGCGCCCCACCAGATATCCTTGGATTTCGGGACATCCTTCCTTCATCAGGAAGGCACGCTCGTCCTCTGTTTCGACACCCTCCGCGATGACAGGCAAGGCCAGCGCATTCCCCAGGCTGAGTATCGTGCGAACGATGGCGGCCGATTGGGCATTCGAACCGACACCCGAAACAAAACTGCGATCGATCTTGATCTTGTCGAATGGAAACGCCTGCAACGAGGACAACGAGGCATACCCCGTGCCAAAATCATCCATCGAGACCCTGACGCCCAACGCCTTCAACCTCCGCAAAACCGACAAGGCAGTTGCCCGGTCGCGGATGAGAACCCCTTCCGTGATTTCCAGTTCCAGCCGCCCCGGAGCAAGGCCGGTCTCGTAGAGAATAGAATGAACGAGGCCTACCAGGTCGCCGAAACGGAATTGCACGGGAGAGAGGTTGACGGCGATCTGCAGCGGTGAGGGCCAGGAGGCCGCGTCTCTGCACGCCTGCCTGAGCGTCCATTCACCTATCTCAACGATCGTGCCATCCTGTTCGGCAAGCGAGACAAACGCGTTTGGGGAGATGAGCCCATGCTTTGGATGGTGCCATCGGGCGAGTGCCTCGAAGCCGAAAATTTCGCCGTCCATCCTGGCTTGCGGCTGATAATGAAGCACAAGTTCGCCATGGGCGACCGCAGAGCGCAAATCTCGCTGCAAGGCGTAGCGCTCTCTTAGCCGCTTATCCATCTCAGGATCGAAGAATTGCACCATTCGACGACCGTCCGCCTTGGCCCGGTAGAGCGCTGCGTCGGCATTTGCCATCAGCGCCGCTGCATTCTCTCCGTCTTTCGGATAGATCGCCGCCCCGATGCTCACCCCGATCGAAATGTGCTGGCCCCGGATTTCGAATTTGCCTGCCGCCGATTCGAACAGACGGTCCGCAACGTCCTTGGCACTCGCGGACCGGTCATCCATGGCCAGGACAACCGTGAATTCGTCGCCGCCCATGCGCGCGATAAAGGCCTCAGGCGCCGCGGTTTGGAGACGCCGGGAAATGGTGCAAAGCAGATCGTCGCCGGCGGCGTGCCCGAAAACGTCGTTCGCCTCTTTAAAATGGTCAAGGTCGATGCTGAAGACGGCAAAGCTGGCGTGCGTTGCTTTTGCGCGCTCGAGCGTCGTGGCCAGGTGTGCTGCAAGCGCGGCCCGGTTCGCCAGGCCGGTAAGCGGATCGTGGTGCGCGAGATGCGCGATTTCCTCGTGCCGTGCCATCAGTTCGGTGCGCGCTACGTTCATGTTCTCGCGCGCGTCGTCCAGGCCGTGGGCGGCTTCCCTCACCTTGTCCTGGAGCAGGTTGAAGCTTTCGGCCATCTCTCCAAGTTCGTCACGAGAGTTTACCGTAACCGGCATGATATTCACGGAGGCATGCGCCGCCGCGAGGTCTCCCCGCCCCAGGGCGACCATGGCGAGAGAGAAGTCTTTCAGCGTTCCGGATGTCAGACGCTTTGCCGCGTTGCTCACCTCTGTCGCCGAATGGGTGATCATTCCCGGCAAGATCAGGCCAACGCTGATGGTCAGCAGCGCGACAACGACAAAAATGTCCTCCAGCGCGGCGACCAATGAAGTGTCGCCTTGGGGAACGCTGCCGATCGCCAGGAAATAGCCGGCACCGTCAAGCACGAGCACAAAAAGCATGGCTCCGGTAAGCTTCAGGTGAAGCGTATGTGGCAGCAAGGGTAGACCGAGTGCGTATCGATCCTCCATCGTGCGCCAGGCGTATAGCGCAGCACCCGAATATGCCAAAGCCAGACCGAACAGGACGGTAGGAAGGCCAAATTGCTGAAATCCCAGTATGGCGGTCAACAGCCATATTGCAGCCGCGCCTACGCCAAGGATGATCGTTCCCCTGGGAGCCCGGAAGGGTCGCTCGGCTTCGGGACTGTCACGGCGCAAGAGCCAGACTGCGATGTTTGGCATGCAGATGCTGATCAGGTACGTAAAATTGGCCGCGGCGATCATCCAGAGCGGATACCCGCACAGCATGAAGCCGATTGCCGCGGCAGCTGTGAGCAGCGTTGCCGCCCAGGGACAATCTGTTGAGGTGCGCCTGGCCAGGAAGCTCGGCAGCAGGCCGTCTTCGCTCAGCTGCGCAAGGGTCCGCGCGGCGCCTGCCAATGGCTGCAACGTTCCATGGAACATGTTCAGCATGATGAGCCAGATGGCGGCCGCCTTGCCGAAACTCCCCAACAAGGGCGCAAAGGTGGGCCCGAGAGCTATGGCGAGGTCGGTGCCGAGCGGCTCCGGCCCGAGCACACCCAGCCAGACAACCGGCAGGACCAGGAAATAGACGCCGGCCATTGCGGCGCTGGCCCACATCGCCAGAGGAATGTTGCGGTTGGGATCGATGGTTTCGCCAACATGGCAGGCTGCAGCCTCAAATGCCGGTGCGGCAAACCCGATCAGGTACAGTCCCGCCATCACCGACGTGATGTCGCCGAACAGGCCGGTAAACGGGCTGGTCAGGGCAAAATCCGTCGCCTGCCGCCAGTCGACCGAGCCACTGATGACCGGGACGAGGGATGAGAGAAACGCAAGCGTCGCGGAGGCAGTGGCGATCGGGATCGCCAGTTGGACCACCCACTTGATTCCACACAGGTTGACCGCCGTAAAGAATGCGATAAGCCCGCAGGCGACCGCCTCCACGGGGAGGCCCGGCAGGTACCATTGCTGGATTGCAGACGCTGAAAGAACCGCTGTCAGTCCGCAGGTCGGCACCCAACCCCACCAATAGCAGGTGCCCGTCAGAGCCGAGAGAACGGGACTGTAAGGTCGGAAGGCTTCGGCGCACGCTGCAGAGATACCGCCGACGCGGTTTGGCCACATGAGAACCAATTCGGTCCACGCAGGCGCGGCGGCCCAGCTTAGAAGCAGACCAACAACCAGCAAAGGAACCGCAGCGCTTCCTTGACCGGGAATATTCCCCTGGCCGACAAAAAGGGCGGCAATCAGAAACAGGCTTTGATTGCTGCCACCCATGGCGAGCGCTGTCGTGCCCATCCATCCCAAGGTTCTCGGGTGCGGTCGTGAAGGCGTGAGGCCCGGCATTCAGAGACATCCATTCGAGTGCGGAGCGCTGTCTGACTGGCGAATGTAACCTGCGGAGATATGTCTGTCGAACGTCGCGCTCCCGAAGTCAAAGTTGGACCTTAGGTGACACGTATTAAGACTTCGTACCAAACCAGATCCGCCCGATGATCGCTGTCAACTTGCGGTAGCTGCGGTTCAATCATGCTGATGCCGGCCCGAATGGATCGATCTCCTCAAATCTGGGATATCATATCAATTTTATCTAATCGCCCACTATGAGGGATAGTCGCGGATACAGCCTAATATCGATTATTATCGACAAATCTCGTGATTGCGGGGCGCCATCATTCGAAACGGCGGCTGAAGTCGACTGTAGATCGCTAAGCACATTGACCGCTTTTGACTTCGTACCTCGCCATCATGGGGGCAAGCACCGAGACTTCACGCCGTGCCTCAAGTTGGAGCTAACTTGTGCGAGCATGCAGCATAGCCCCGCGTTGCAGGGCAAACAGCGCGCCGACCACGCTGGGCGCGGCGGTCGGCCTTGGCGCGCTGGTGGGTCCTTCCCAGGCCGGCGCCCGTACGGTCGATATGGCGATCGCTCGCTACCATCATCCGATCTGCACCAAACTGGCCTCGGTGACATTTCTGACCACAGGCGTGGCGACGCTCTGGACCGGCCTGCCCGGTTCTGCCGACCGCGGTGATTTTCTATGGCGCCCGCATCGGCTAGCATGGCCGAGTATCGTCACATGCGGCGACATGGTGTTCTGGACGATGCTTGAGCGCGACGCGACCTCGCCAGCGGGCACGCCTTCGACGCCGGCCCGTAGCAGGAATGTGTTCAGCACCAGAACACTTGGGATCAGCGTTGCGGGCGCCTGCACACGTGAGTACTCCGCCTCACAAGCCTTCCGGCTGGTCCTCGAGGACGAACGACGCTGCAATCAGGTCATCGCCGCTGATGCGGCCACTGCCGCCAACCATGATGGATGCGACTTTCTGAAAGGTCTTCATGTCGGCCTCTGTTATGCGCGCATCGCGCATTCTCGCCCTGAGAGAACCCAGGCGGGTATCAAGGGCTGGCGATGTCTCGACGCCATCGATCATCTTCGATCATCCTGGAGCGCAATGTGAAATCCGCTGCCCGCCGCCATGGCCGGCGGCGGGCGGCAGCTATTCGATCAGTCGTAGACCTTCACAATTTTCCGGGTGCCGGGGTCGACCAGGACGGTGCGGTTGTCGACCACGACATAGCGGTATTTGACGTTGGGAACTTCGTGCAGCTCGACCGTATCAGGCAAGGCACTGCCGACGTTCAGCTCCACGCCCGGGATCTTCACCGAAGCCAGCGGCTGCTTTTTCACGTATTCGCGGACGACCGTATCCTGCTCCGGTGTGATGACGACATCCTGAGCTGCGGCGCTGCCGACGCCAGCCAAAAGCAACAAGCCTGCAGCGGCACTTGCAAAGTGGATTTTCATGGTTTTCTCCTCGCGTAATCCGGCGACGGCACCACGCCTGTTCGCCGAGGGACCGAACTTGAGATCAGCCAGATTGTTCCTGTGACTTCAGTCCGCGGCGAACCAGACCAAAGTCGGATATCAGCTAAGACCCAAGTCCCGAGGCGGAACGTTCAAGCGGGGCAGGCGTTTCCCAAATGCAACTAAATAAAACAGGAGAGGAACACATGGCCGACGGCCCAACTGTTGTTAATTCTGGGGGTGGCGGCGGCACTGCGATTGCTGTTGTTCTTGCACTTATTGCGGTCGTAGTGTTGCTTATTTTTACCGGCGTGATCAATATCCGCGGCGACGGCGGCAAGGATATCAACGTCAAGGTTGAAGCGCCAAAGGTGGAAGCTCCGGCTGCACCTGCAAAGCCTGCGGCACCTGCCCCAGCCCCTGCGAGTGGCGGCTGATCTGCTCGTATCCACGCCTTCAAACTGACCTATGAAAAGGAAATTCCCATGACCAGGTATTTCGTCAGCGCCGCCGGCGCCCTCGTCCTTATGGCGGGCATCGGCACCTCGTTTGCCGAGGATGTTATTGTTCTCAAGCCCGAACAACAGACGGTCGTTCGCGAATATATCCATAAGCAGAAGCTGGCCTCAGTCAGTTTGCTCGGCGTCGAACTCAACGTCGGCACGGCACTTCCCGACACTGTCGAGCTCCACGCAATCGACGTTCCGGATGTCCGCTACAAGTATACGGTTGTCGGAGATCATGCGGTTCTCGTCGATCCCGACACGCGCAAGGTCGTGCAGATCATCGAGTAACGCGCGAGCCCGCCGCTCCGATCAGGAGCGGCGGGCTTTGGCTGCGCTGTGAAGGCTCTACGGGCAGCCGTTTTCTGAACGGGAGGATGTCTGATGTTTAGCGACAAGGAAACTTGGGTCCTGGAAGCTGCCTTACTCGCAGCAATTCCAATTTGCGTAGCCGTCACCGCACTCGTGGCATTTTTGACCGCGGCCTGGATATGAACCGCTTCCTCTTTGTGATGGGCGACTTTCTATCCCGGCCACCGGGCTTCTATGTCCTTCTTGTAGCCATGCTGCTCTGTACTGCGTTGGTGCCATTCGGCCTGACGAATGTGGTCACCTACGCATTGTCGGTAGCGGCCATCGTGATCACCGGCGTTGTGCTGATCCAGGGTTACCGCGACACGGCCGCCATTCACGCCAAGCTTGATGAGATTATCGTTTCGCTGAATGAGACCAGAAACGATGTCGTCGGCTTGGAGCATGCCGAGCCGGAGGAGATTCGGGAGAAGCTCCAGACACTCGAAGAAGAAGCAATGAAAGCGGTTCGCCCGCCGCATTGACCCTCCGCTGGACAATCTGTCATCCATCAGCAAAAAAGCCCGGGAACCGGGCTTTTTTGCTTCGCGTCTAAATCATTTCGGACTTATCCGAAACGGGAATTTGGTGCCCAGAAGAGGACTCGAACCTCCACTCCTTGCGGAACACGGACCTGAACCGTGCGCGTCTACCAATTCCGCCATCTGGGCTGGTGCGGGCTCATGTAAGCGGGCAAACGATATGTGTCAACGCGCTTTTTCGAGGGCCGCTGCCTGCCGGCTTAGTTTCCCGGGGGTCAGCGCCGCCCCTCACCTGCCTGCCGGCATCCTCTCCCCGTACAGTGACGGGGAGAGGGGCGCTCTCATCGATGATTTTCGCCGGTCACCTGCGTCACAAGAAGAGCGCCGAGGCTGCGGCCAGCCCTTTCTCCCCGTCACTATACGGGGAGAAATGCCCGGCAGGGCAATGAGGGGCAGCGCCGACTTGGCGAATGCGTTGGCCGAAAACCTCACCCCTCCAGCACGTCCTTCGACGCCACGGTGGAATCGGCGTTGAGCTTGTAGATCACCGGCACGCCGGTGCCGAGCTCAAGCTTGACGATCTCCTCGCCGCTCTTGCCGTCCAGCGCCATGATCAGTGCGCGCAGCGAATTGCCATGCGCGGCGACCAGCACGGTGCCGCCTTTCAGAACATGCGACTGCATGTCGTGCAGGTAATAGGGCCAGACGCGGGCGCCGGTGTCCTTCAGGCTTTCGCCGCCGGGCGGCGGCACGTCGTAGGAGCGGCGCCAGATATGCACCTGCTCCTCGCCCCACTTCTGGCGCGCGTCGTCCTTGTTGAGGCCGGAGAGGTCGCCATAGTCGCGCTCGTTCAGCGCCTGATCGCGGATCGTCTTCAAATCGCTCTGGCCGACGGCGTCTAGAATGTGCTGGCAGGTCTTCTGCGCCCGGATCAGCGCCGAGGTGAAGGCGATGTCGAACTTCAAGCCGCGCGCCTTGAGCTTCTGGCCGGCTTCCTTGGCCTCCTTGTGGCCCTGCTCAGTCAGGTCGACATCGCGCCAGCCGGTGAACAGGTTCTTCAGGTTCCATTCGCTCTGGCCGTGGCGCACGAGCACGAGAGTTCCCGACATGTTTGCTCCTTCAAAATTATGGATGGTTTAGCTCAAGCCGAGCACGTCCCGCATGGAATAAAGTCCGGGCTTCTTGCCGCGCGCCCAGAGCGCGGCCTTGACCGCGCCGCGGGCAAAGATGGCGCGGTCCTCGGCATGGTGCGATAGCGTGATGCGCTCGCCGGTTCCGGCCAGGATGACGCTGTGGTCGCCGACCACCGAGCCGCCGCGCAAGCTGGCAAAGCCGATCGTTCCTGGCTTGCGCACGCCGGTATGGCCGTCGCGTGACCGCACATCGTTGCCGGCAAGGGAAATGCCGCGTCCCGCCGCCGCCGCTTCGCCGAGCAGCAAGGCGGTGCCCGACGGCGCGTCGACCTTGTGCTTGTGATGCATTTCGAGGATCTCGATGTCGAAATCCTCTGGACCGAGCGCGCGCGCGGCCTGCTCGACCAGCACCGCCAGAAGATTGACGCCGAGGCTCATATTGCCGGATTTGACGATCGTCGCGTGGCGCGCCGCGGCCTCGATCCTGGCGTCGTCTTCCGCCGAGCAGCCGGTGGTGCCGATGACATGGGCAATGCGTGCCTGCGCGGCATAGCCTGCGAATTCGACGGTGGCTGCCGGCATGGTGAAATCGAGCACGCCGTCGGCCTTGGCGAACACCGGCAGCGGATCGTCGCCGATCGTCACATTGATGATGCCGATGCCGGCAAGCTCGCCCGCATCCCTGCCGAGATAGGGCGATCCGGTTCGTTCGACCGCGCCGACGACGCGGGCGCCGGGGATCGAATGGATGGCGCGGATCAGCGTCTGGCCCATGCGGCCGGCCGCCCCCACCACCACCAGGCCCATTTCGCCGGATTCGCTCATGCTGTTCTCCCCACCGCCTTCTTGGCGCGGCTGCGCAGGACCGGAGTTTGGACGGGCTTCGAGTCGTCGACAAGCCCCAGTCCGTTCTTGCCTTGAATGCGGTGGAAGCGGGCGTAGACACTGTTTGGATCGGCCATCAGTGCGGCATGGGTGCCTTCCTCGACCAGGCGCCCCTCTTCAAGCACGATAATGTGGTCGGCGTTGACGACCGTCGACAGGCGATGCGCTATCACGATGGTGGTACGCCCTTCCATCACATGGGTCAGCGCCTCCTGGACGCGCGCCTCGGCCTCGTTGTCGAGCGCCGAGGTCGCTTCGTCGAGCAAAAGGATCGGCGCGTTGCGCACGATCGCCCGCGCAATCGAGACGCGCTGGCGCTGGCCGCCGGAAAGTGTCGAGCCGCCCTCGCCGACGGGCGTGTCGTAGCCCTGCGGCTGCTGACGGATGAACTCGTCGGCCGCCGCCAGCACCGCCGCCCGCTCGATCTCGGCGTCGGTCGCCGAAAGTCGGCCAAAACGGATGTTGTCGCGTATGCTGCCTTCGAACAGATAGGGCGCCTGCGAGACATAGGCGATCGAGCCGCGCAGCGAGTGCTTGGTGACTTTGGAAATGTCCTGGCCATCGATCTCGATCGAACCCTTGTCGACATCGTAGAAGCGCTGCAGCAGCGCCACGAGCGTCGTCTTGCCGGCACCCGAGGCCCCGACCACCGCCGTAACCTTGCCGGCCGCGGCGGTGAAACTCAGGTTCCTGATCACCGGCATGTCGGCGCTGTAGCCGAACGTCACATTGTCGAAGCGAACCTCGCCGGTGGTGATCCTGGCTTCGACCGCGTCGGGCGCATCGCCCTGTTTAGGCTCCAGGTCGAGCAGCTCGTAAATCATCCGGGCGTTGACCAGGGCACGTTCCATACCGACCTGCGTACGAGCCAGGCGCCGTGCCGGATCGTAGGCCATGATCAGCGCGGTGATGAAGGAAAACACAGCGCCTGGTGGTTGTCCGAGCACCAGCGCCCGGTAGCCGGAATAGGCAAGGACGGAGGTAATGGCGAGACCGCCCAAAATCTCGGAAATCGGCGACAGCCGCTCCGCGACCCGGGCGATCTTGTTGTTACGCTGCTCGGCCGTATCGGCCATGATGCCGATCCGGCGCGCCAGCTCGGCTTCCAGGGTGAAGGCCTTGACGATGGCGATGCCTTGCGTGGCCTCCTGTACGGACCCGTTCAGCCGCGAGTTGATCAGCACCGATTCACGGTTGATGCGCCGCAATCGGCGGGTGATGTAGACGACGGCCCAGATCAGCGGCGGCCCGATCAGCAGCGAGCTGAGCGACAACACCGGATCCTGGTAGATCATGACGCCAACGAGGGCGATCAGCGAGACCGCGTCGCGGCTGATGGAGGTCAGCGTCAGCGACAGCAGATCGCGAACGCCGCCGACATTCTCGTTGACCTGTGCCGCCAGCCGACCGGAACGCGTATCGTTGAAGAAGTCGACGCCGAGCTTCATCAGATGGTCGAAGCTGCGCTTCTGGTAGCGGGCGACCAGATTGTTGCCGATCTTGGCCAACGCGACCGCCTGGCCGTAACCGGCGAAGCCGCGCAGCACGGAGGCGGCCATGAACCCGGCGCAGATCCAGACGATCATGTCGCCGCGTCGTTCGTAGAAGATCTCGTTGATCATCGGGGCCATGATCCACGCCGTGAAGGCGGTGGTGGCGGAAACAATCAGCAGGCAGCCGATGGCAACGACATAGGTCCAGCGATATTCACTACCGTTTTCGGCCAGGATGCGGCGCAGCACCGCAGTGACCTCAGCTGGCTGGACTTTCAGTTTGAGTGGACTTTGAGCGGTCAAATCGCGGGCGCTTCGTGGTTTGCTAGAGCATGATGCCGAAAAGTGTGAAGCGGTTTTCGGACGACATCATGCTCTATCTCTTTGATTTAGAGCCGGATGATTTCAGGTCGATTCGATCTGAAATCAACCGGCATCTAGGGATGCCAGGCTGGAATTCGGCCCCCTCTTAGCGCCCCGGCTACGGCTTGCCTATGGCGAAACTTCGTCGCGGCTCGAGGTCAGGGTCACGAAAGCGGCAGCCATTTCCAGGAACAGACCCATGTTCGGGACGAAATGGATTACGTGCGCCAGCGCCGCCCCGCGGTCTGGACGCCGAACAGCGACGGGTTGCGGGCATAGGCGGCAAGGCCCAGAAGCGCTGCCAGCGGGTGGATGATGACATAGACCGGCATCGAGGCCATCAGCGCGCTGTGCGGCGCTTTGTCCTCGAAGGCGGCACGGAAACTGCCTTCCTTCAGTGCCGGAACGATCTTTTGCGCGATGCCGCCGGTCAAAAACACGCCGCCGCGGCTCATGAACACCAGCGCGAGGTCGCCGGCGGTGCGGCCGAGGCAGGTGACGAACAGCGCCAGCGCTTCCTCGGCAACCGGGTCGGTCTTGGCCAGCGCCGCCCCGGTGATTTCGGCCGGCGTGGTGAACGGCGCCGGCTTGCCGTCGGCCTTGGCGACCGCCCGGTAGACATTGACCAGACCGCGCCCGCACAGGATCTGCTCGCCCGAAATGCGGCCGTCCAGCTTTTCGATATGCGGGAACACCTCGAAATCGCGCGGCGTCCGCGGACCGATATCCATATGGCCGCCTTCGCCAGGCACCGGGATCCAGTGGTGGAGGGCATGAACCAACCCGGCGACGCCGAGGCCGGTGCCGGGGCCGAGCACGACGCGTCCGGCATTCTCCTCCGGCGTGCCGCCGCCGATCTTTTCCATATGCTCTTCGCCGAGCGCCACGACGGCCAGCGCCTGCGCCTCGAAATCGTTGAGCACGACGATGTCGCCCAGGCCCAGATTGGCAAACATCTGCTTCGGCTTCACCACCCAGGGACAGTTGGTAAGCGGGATCTCGTCGCCATCGACTGGTCCGGCGATCGCCAGCACTGCCGAATTCGGCCGGATGGACGATCGGTCGAGCACCGCCGCCTGGATCGCCTCGTCTATGGTGGCGAAATTGGCGGTTTGCACGATATGCGGCTCACCGGCTTCCGAATTTGCGTCGAGCACGATCGAAAAGCGCGCATTGGTGCCGCCGATGTCGCCGATCAGCACTGGAAACCGCAACGCGGTGTCGTCGTCGCCTGACATGCTCTTGCTCGTCCCCTTTGCGGCGCCGTTGCGACCGTTTCAATCGCCCGGTTTTTCAATCGCCCGGTGTTCAATCGCCCGGTGTTCAATCGATTGACTAGCGCATGGCCCCGGAAAGGGAAAGCGTCAGTTCGCCATCACTGTCCGACGTTTGCCGGCGGCCGTCGCCTTGGCAGGGGAATGCCGATCTCCGGCGTGGCGGTGAAGGCGTTGGCTGCGTTTGGCAAGCCGCCCGCATTGCCCGCAATAGGCGGAGGCGCGTCGGGTTCCGGCGCCCTGGCGGCGATCGGCACGCCGCCGCCGCGATAGGTGACGGCTTCCGCCGAGTCCGCGTCGGGCTGGTCGAGCACGAACTGGCATTGTTTCGGCAGGTTCGCCATCGTCATCAGGTCGCGCGCCTTGGGCGCGTCCGGGTTCTTGTTGGGGCGCCACGGCTCCTCGGTAAACCACCAGGCCAGCGGCTTGCCGCAGCCGTCATCGTCGGGCGTCGCTTCCTGTCCCTTGCAGTTGGGCGAACCCGGCTGGCAGCCGATGCGGATGTGGAAATGATAGTCATGGCCCCAGAACGGCCGGATTTTTCTCAGCCAGGTACGGTCGCCGGTGACGGTGTCGCACAGCTTCTTCTTGATGCCTGGATTGACCAGGATGCGCTCGACTTCCGGATAGCTCGCGGCGCGCTTCAACAGCTTGGTATGTATCGGCTTCCACAGCCTGTCCTTCACCAGATGCGTCTTGTCGTCGACCATCAGCGTGGCGCTGATGTTTTCGCGCTCCTGGGTCGTAAGCTTGCGGTCGGGCATCGGCGTCAGCCAGATGTCGGCGTCGAGGCCGATCTGGTGCGAGGCGTGCCCGGTCAGCATCGGGCCGCCGCGCGGCTGCGAAATGTCGCCGATCAGAAGCCCCGGCCAGCCGTCGGCGGCGGCATCGCGCGACAGCTTCTCGATCAGCGCAATCATCGTTGGATGACCCCAGCGCCGGTTGCGCGAGGGACGCATCACCTCCCAGTTCTGGCCGTCCATCGGAATGGCGACGCCGCCGGTGAAGCAGCCCTTTGAATAGAAGCCGAAGGATTGCGCCGCAGCCACCGCCGGCAGCTTCTTGGCGCCGAACAGGTCTTTTGCCCGTGGCTCGGCCGTGATTGCGCCCGCCACCAGCCCGGCCAGCGCCACGATCGCCAGCGCCGCCGTCAGGAACGGCCGTCTGCCGGTCAAGGATCGCATCGAAATCGTCATGAACCCCACTGCAAAAGTCCGCAACACAATCGAATCATATCACCCTCGGGCTCGCGTTTCGATTATCTACCTTCATCGGGCTGCGCGGCTCGCCGTCGCGCCAGCTGCCGTCGGCCCACATCCGATCGAACGCCTGGCGGTAGTCCGGATAGCGGAACCGGTAGCCCGCTGCCTTGATCGCGGCGTTGGCGACGCGCTTGTTCTCGCCATAGAAGGACCGCGCCATGGGCGAAAGTTGGGCGGTCTCGAAAGGAATCTCCGGCGGCGGCTCGACGCCCATCAGCGAAGCGGCATAGGTGACGACATCCTGCGGCGGCGCCGGCTCGTCATCGGTGATGTTGAAAATGCCGCCTCTATTGCCACCGATGAGGTGCCAGAGCGCGCCGGCGATGTCGTCGCAATGGATGCGGTTGAACACCTGGTCGGGCTTGACCAGCCGCCTGGCCGTGCCGTTTTCCAGATTGACCAGCGCGTTGCGACCCGGCCCGTAAATGCCGGAAAGCCGCAGGATGGCCACCGGCTTGCCGGTCTCGAGTCCAAGCTGCAGCCAGCCCCGCTCGGCCGCCACTCGCATCGACGAGCGTTTCGACACCGGCCGGCATTCGGCCGTTTCATCGACCCAGGCACCGTCATAATTGCCATAGACGCCGACGGTCGAGAGATAGCCGATCCAGCGAAGCGCCGGCATCGCCTCGATCGCCTTGCGCGCGGCGAGAAGCACAGGGTCGCCGGCCTCCTCCGGTGCCACCGAGACGACGAGATGGGTGGTCTTTTCCAGCGCATCGCCGATTTCAGGGGTCAGGGCGCCGTCGAACAGCAGCGGCGCGATGCCGACCTGCCGCAGCGCGTCGAATTTTTCCGATGAGCGCGTGGTGCCGAAGATCGTAATCGCCTCCGCATTGGCCCGTGCAAAGGCTTTGCCCGAATAGCCGGCGCCGAAGATAAAAACCTGTTTTTCGCTCATGCATGCGCCTCGATTGGCAATGCGGACAGCCATTCGTCCTGCACTGTAGTGTCGGTTTCGGTTTTCAAGTAGACCGCCGCCTGCCCGTTGAATTCGGCGGCCGTCACCAGCCGCGCCAGCGCCCAGATCGCCGCGCCGCGCACCAGCGGCGAGGCATCGCCAAGCAGATCGCGCACCGGGCCGGCCAGCGAAACATCGCCGGAATTGCCGGCGGCGGTCAGCACATTGCGGACAAAGCGGTCGCGGCCGATGCGCTTGATCGGCGAGCCGGAGAAAAAGGTCCGGAACGCCGTGTCGTCCAGCTGCAACAGTTCCGCCAGCGGCGGTTCGCGCAGTTCATCGCGCGCGGCGAGCTTGGCCTCCGAGGCGGCGCGGGCGAACTTGTTCCACGGGCAGGCGGCGAGACAATCGTCGCAGCCATAGATGCGGTTGCCGATCTTTTCGCGGAATTCTTGCGGGATCGGCCCCTTGTTCTCGATGGTCAGGTAGGAGATGCAGCGCCTGGCATCGAGCCGATAGGGCGCCGGAAAGGCATCGGTCGGGCAGGCGTCGAGACAGGCGCGGCAGGAACCGCAATGGTCTACCTCGGTCGAATCTGGCGTGAGCTCCGCCGTGGTGAAGATGGTGCCGAGAAACAGCCAGGAGCCGTGCTCGCGGCTGACCAGATTGGTGTGCTTGCCTTGCCAGCCGAGCCCGGCGGCCTCAGCCAGCGGCTTTTCCATCACGGGCGCCGTATCGACGAAAACCTTCACGTCGCCGCCGGCCCGCGCGACGATCTTGCCGGCGATCTCCTTCAGCCGGCCCTTCATCACCTCGTGATAGTCGCGGTTTTGCGCATAGACCGAGATCGCGCCGAGATCGCGCCTTGCCTGCAGCGCACGCGGATCGTGGTCGGGGCCGTAATTCATTGCCAGCACGATGATCGAGCGCACCTCGGGCCACAGCGTCGAAGGCTCGCTGCGGCGTTGAAGCGTCTCCGCAATCCACGCCATCGAACCGTGAAAACCATCGGCGACGAATTCTGCCAATCTGGCAGGCGCCAGCGGGATCGCGTCAGGCGTGGTGACGGCAACCGCATCGAAGCCGGCGCGCCGCGCCTCGGCGTCGATCAGCGCGCGCAGGGTTTGGCTTCTAGAAGTCGAGGTCCGCATAATGCGAAACCGGCGACAGGCCGCGAACCCGGTCGGAGAGCAGCGGCCGGAACGACGGCCGCGATTTCACCCGCGTGTACCATTCGCGCGCCGCGGCATGCTCGCGCCAATCGATCTCGCCGAGATAATCCAGCACCGACAGCGTCGCCGCTGCCGCCAGGTCGGCATAGGTGACCTTGCTGCCGGCCAGCCAATGACGGGTGCCGGCCAGCCAGTTGGTGTACTTCATGTGCTGGCGAATGTTGGCGCGCGCCGCGCGGATCGCCGCCGAATCGGGGGAACCGCCGCCCGCCGTTTCCGGCATCACCGGCTTCAGCACGCGCTCGCGCACCAGATGCCGGGTCACTTCGCTATCGGCCTTGTTGAGATACCAGTCGGTCAGGCGGCGGATTTCGGCGCGCTGCATCGGGTCTTCCGCAAACAGGCGCTTGTCGCGCTTCAGGACACCACGTGTTTCGTCGAGATATTCAGCGATCACCATGGCGCCGACGATCGGCACGTCGCCTTCGGCCAGCAGGATAGGCAAGGTGCCGGCGGGGTTCAGCGCCAAAAACTCCTTGCGCCGCGTCCACGGTTTTTCCTCGATCAGCGCCAGCTCCTCGCCATATTCGCCGAAGGCGAGGCGCACGAAGCGGCAGGTGGCGAACATCGGGTGATGGAAAAGCGTCAGCATGATTCCGCGATATTAAGGCGCACTGGCGAATCGCCGTCCGCACCGGTAAGTCTTGGCGGCCCGTCATGCGGCCGTCACGGTGCTGCGACCTATAGGGGGACTTCCGCGCCGTGACAAGCAAGCCCTTTTGCCAGCCGTTTCCTTCCGTCCCTTGAATGCCGAGGTTGCCATGGATAGCCACACCATCGTCGAAGCCCTGCTGCTCGGCCTGCTGGAGGGGCTGACCGAGTTCATCCCGGTCTCCTCGACCGGCCATATCCTGCTCGCCGGCCATTTCCTCGGCTTCCATTCCACCGGCAAGGCGTTCGAGATCCTGATCCAGCTCGGCGCCATCCTGGCGATCCTCAGCGTCTATTTCCGCCGTCTGTGGCAGATGCTGCTCGACCTGCCGCATGATCGGCTGACGCGGCATTTCGTCATCGGCATCCTGATTGCCTTCCTGCCGGCCGCCATCATCGGCGCGCTGGCGCATGATTTCATCAAGACGGTGCTGTTCGAATCGCCAAGGCTGATCTGCATCATGCTGATCATCGGCGGCGTCGTGCTCTTGGTCGTCGACCGCATGAAGCTGCAGCCGGTCTACCGTGACGTCGAGCGCTTCCCGACAAGGCTTTACCTGCAGATCGGCCTGTTCCAGTGCCTGTCGCTGATCCCCGGCACGTCGCGCTCCGGCTCGACCATCGTCGGCGCGCTGCTGCTGGGCGTCGACAAGCGCGCGGCGGCGGAATTCTCCTTCTTCCTCGCCATCCCGACCATGGTCGGCGCCTTCGCCTTCGATCTGTTCAAGAACCGCAACGTGCTGAGCAGCGCCGACCTGCCGATCATCGCTATCGGCTTCATCGCCGCCTTCCTTACCGCGCTGATCGTCGTCCGCTTCCTGCTCGATTACGTCTCGCGCAACGGCTATTCGCTGTTCGGCTGGTGGCGCCTGGTGGTGGGAGCGGTTGGGTTGGTGGCGCTTTTCATTTGGGGGTGAGCTTTACCCTCCCCCCTTGTGGGGGTCCGAAGGACGGGCGAGACAGGCGGCTCGCCCCGGTCAGTCGATCCGCAAAGCGGATCGGGGTGGGGGCGCCACGCCCCCGCCCCGTTTCGCCAACGACGCTTCGGGTCGCTTGCTCACCGACCCTCCCCACAAGGGGGAGGGTAAAGGCCGCTAACTCCTCCCAAAAAACGCGTTCTCGACATGCACCGGCCAGCGCCAGGGCAGCACCGCGATCATGTCGAAGCGCATCGACAATCTGCCGTAGTCCGGCTGCCGCGACAGCCAGATGTCGGCGGCGCCCTCGATGCGGCGCTCCGATTCGTGGCCGATCGCCTCCATCGCTTCCATCAGCGTGCGCCGCGCCTTGACCTCGACGAACAGCACCAGGTCGCCGCGCCTGGCGATCAGGTCGATCTCGCCGAAGCGGGTGCGATGCCGGCGGGCGAGGAGTGCGATAACCTTTCAGCATCAGCGCCGCTGCCGCCAGCCACTCGCCGCGATGGCCGCGCCGATAGGCTTTTTGGCGGCTGGCGGCCGGGCGCTCAGCCACCTTCGCCTTCTCCAACCGCATCCCTGAGTTCCAGCAGCCGCCGGTAAAGCGCCTGCTTCTGCCCGCCGGTCATCTTCGCCGCCTCCGCCGCCGCCTTGGACGCCGGCATTTCGGCGGCCAGCGACAGCAGCAGCCTGTCGATGTCGGCGGGTTGGTCGGCCTTGATCTCGGCGGGCCCGACGCAGATGACGATTTCGCCCTTCGGCGTATCGGCCGCCGCATAATAATCGGCCAGCGCCTGCAGCGTTCCCGTCCGCATCTCTTCGAAAGTCTTGGTCAGCTCGCGGCCGATGGCGGCCTTGCGCGCGCCGCCCAACGCCTCGACCATGGCGACCAGCGTTTCGGCCAGCCGGCGTGGCGACTCGAAGAAGATCAGCGTTGCCGGCACCGCCCTGAACGTTTCCAGCTTTGTCATCCGCTGCCCTGATTTCACCGGCAGAAACCCGGCAAACAGGAAGGCGTCGGACGGCAGGCCCGACGCCGTCAGCGCCGCCAGCGGCGCCGATGGGCCGGGGATCGGCACCACGCGCAGGCCGCGCTCCAGCGCTTCGCCGACCAGCCGGTAGCCTGGGTCGGAGATCAGCGGCGTGCCGGCATCCGAAATCAGCGCCACGCTCTGCCCGGCCTCGAGTGCCGCGATCAGCTTCGGCCCGGCCTCGCCGGCGTTGTGCTCGTGATAAGCGGTGGTGCGCCGCCGGATGCCGTAGCGATCGAGCAACACGCGCGAGACGCGAGTGTCCTCGCAGGCGACGATGTCGGCGGCGGCGAGCGTCTCCAGCGCGCGCAGCGTGATGTCGGAGAGGTTGCCGATCGGCGTCGCCACCAGATACAGCGCCGGCGCCAGCGACCGGACCGCGATCTCGGTCTGCCCGATCACATAGCTGCGCTTCTCGCCGGTCACCGGGGTCTCTCCATTTCGCCCTGTTTGGCACGGCGCGCGCCGGGTTGCAAAACTCCCGAACATCGAGCCAAACCTGACGCCGATGTAACCCGGCGGCCATGTCTTTGCCACAGTGGGGAACGAAAGCGTGGCTGGCGGATTGAATACCTGAGTCTCTTGAGGAGGAGGACAGGATGGACAGCCTGGAATTGCAGGACGTTTTCGAGCCCTATTATGCCGAGCGCAAGCGCTTCACTGCGCGAAAGGGCAAGCGTGCGCTCGCCGAAAGCGACACCGGCCTGGCCAGTCGGGCGGCCACCGCCTTGCCGACGAATGTCAGGCTTTCGGACAACAAACCGGACAGCACGACGGAGCACTGACCGTACGATGCCCAATCGTTTCGATATCTTCATCACCCGTCTTGAAACGAAGAGCGCCCGCGAAGGCGCGCCGCCGCATCCGATGAACGACCAGAACAGCGTCCGCCGGGACAAGAGCGACGCCAAGCCGGCCCGGACCGGAGAGGCGCATGCCGAGAAACACCGCGGCAAGCGCCGCTTCAAGCACGACGCTTAGTTTGTCGATCGGTGCAACATCGTCATCCTAGGGCGAAGCAAGGAGCGAAGTGACGCGGCGCAGACCCTATGATCCATTCCGTGACCTCTGCCGAAGGATGCAGCGGCGCAGAATTCTGAACCGCTGCAGCGCCTTAACCTCGCGGTCAAATCCCGGGTGAAGCCCGAGGATGGCGAACGCGGGCGTGGAACGCCCCAACCACATCAGTCAGCCCAGGTATCGCGTCACCCTCACCTCCAGCAATCGCACCAGCTCCGGGGCCATGGATTCATAGTCATCCGGGATATCGAGGCAGATCACCCGCGCCTTCTTCAGGCTTGCCTTGAATTTCTTCTGCAGCTTGCTGCGGTGCGCCTTTTCCATCACGAAGATGATGTCGGCCCAGACTACCAGCTCATGCGTCAGCGGGGTGTCGGCATCGTGGGTGGTGCCGCCCTAGGCGACCTCGATATCCCTGCGTTGGAAAACACCTGTTCGGCGCTCGGGCTGCGCAAGCGATTCTGGCTGCAGACGAAGAGGACGTTCTTCAACAGCTTCGATCTTTGATTTGGTTGTTTCCCCGGTTGGAAAACCAAATTGTGCCCCGCTGAAAGCGGTTACTCATCCCACATCTCACGTATCGTTTTAGTTAGAGGAATGTACTGGTCAGGCGTAAGCCCGCACAGATCGAATGCTATCGAATCATCCTTGGCAGTCGCCCTGAGGTTTATCCCTACGTACGACATGAAGGCGCGCACTACATCGAACTCGCTTAGGCCCGACAGCTTAACCTTTCTGGATTTCCGGTTTTTGATGAATATTGCCTCGGCTTCATAGAGATCTTCGTACTCGAGGGATTTCGATATCTCGGTTAGTCCAAACTCGAAGACATCATCTGTGTTCAATGTTCCCAGCGTTTCGTGGATCAGGAACTTCATGGCAGGCCCTATTGGATGCGGTGCAATGGCTAAGCAGAACTCCTAGCATCCTTGCTCAAGCCGATAAATCGTCCAACAGCCCGGCCATTTGCCCTGTGGGCTCACCGCGCCAAATCCGCCACCACGGCATCGAGCACGATCATGCCGGCTGGCGTGGCGCGTAGCCTGGCATTGCCGATCGGCGCCACCAGCCCCTCATCCTGCAGCACGGTCAGCCGGGCGCTCGACAGGCCGCGCCCGGAAAACGCCTCGTAGCGGGAAAGGTCGATGCCTTCGGCCAACCTCAGCCCCATCAGCAGGAACTCGTCGGCCTCTTCGGAGCGCGTCAGGATCTCGCCGCCGGTGACGCCATGGCTCCTGGCCTCCACCAGATTGGCCCAGGTCTCCGGCATCCGCTCGGCGATTGTCACGATGCGCTGGCCGTTTTCGATGAAGCGGCCATGCGCGCCCGGTCCGACGCCGACATATTCGCCATAGCGCCAATAGGTCAGATTGTGCCGGCTCTCGGCGCCCGGCCTGGCGTGGTTGGAAATCTCATAGGCCGGCAGGCCATGCGCCGCGGTGACCTCCTGAGTCAGGGCATAGAGATCGGCGGCCCGGTCATTGTCGGGAACGGTAAACTTGTGCGCCGCATGCAGCGCATGGAACGGCGTGCCTTCCTCGATGGTCAGCTGGTAGAGCGACAGATGGTCGGCGGCATGGCCGATCGCCTGTTCGAGCTCCACCTGCCAGTCGTCCAGCGTCTGGCCGGGGCGGGCGTAGATCAGGTCGAAGGAAAGTCTTGGGAATATGTCCCGTGCCAGGCCAATTGCATGCAGCGCCTCGTCGACATTGTGCAGCCGGCCGAGGAAGCGCAGATCCTTGTCGTTCAGCGCCTGCACGCCGAGCGACACGCGGTTGACGCCGGCGGCGCGGTAGCCGCGAAAGCGCTCGGCCTCTACCGAAGATGGATTGGCTTCCAGCGTCACCTCGATGCCGTCGGGCACCGTCCAGTTCTTCGCCACGGCGTCCAGCACCGCCGCCACCGTCTGCGGCTGCATCAGCGACGGTGTGCCGCCGCCGAGAAAGATGCTGGTCACTTCGCGCGGCCCGGTGCGCTCGCGCATGGTCTTCAGCTCGGTCTCGAAGGCGCGGGCAAAGCGCTCCTGGTCGACCGGCTGGTGACGGACATGGCTGTTGAAGTCGCAATATGGGCATTTGGCCGCGCAGAACGGCCAATGGATGTAGACGCCGAAACCCGGGCTGCGGTCCAGCGACATTAGGCTGAGCCTAACCTGGCGCGGGCGAATTTCTGGAAGGCGCGGGCGCGGTGCGACAGTGCCGTCGGCTGACCGGGCTTCCAGCCATGTTTTTCCTCAGCGCTCATCTCGCCGAACGTCTTGTCGAAACCGTCGGGCAAAAACACCGGGTCGTAGCCGAAGCCGAGTTCGCCGCGCGGCGGCCAGACCAGCGTTCCCTCAGCTTCGCCGCGATAATATTCAGCCTCGCCATTGGGGAAGGCCAGGCAGATGACGGCGACGAACCGCCCCTTGCGTTGCGCTGGCTTGGCGGCGCCGACCTCCTGCAAGGCCACTTCGGTGCGCTGCATGGCCATGCTGAAGTCGCGGCTGCCATCGGGAGCTTCGGCCCAATTGGCGGTGTAGACGCCGGGGGCGCCGTCGAGCGCGTCGACGCACAGGCCCGAATCGTCCGACAGCGCCGGCAGGCCGGTCGCCTTAGCCGCGGCGAAGGCCTTGATGTAGGCGTTTTCCTCGAAGGTGGTGCCGGTCTCCTCCGGTTCCGGCAGGCCGTAGTCCTTGGCCGACTTCGCCTCGAAGCCGAACGGACCCATCAAATCGGCGAATTCGCGCAGCTTGCCTTCATTGTGGCTGGCAACGACGATCTTCTTTCCATCGAGAGAATGCATCAAAGGCCCCAGATCCTTGGCTCGGCGAATTCGATCGAATTGCCCGAGGGGTCGCGTATGTAGATCGAGCGCCCGCCCTGCGGCCATTCGAATTCGCTTTCGATGGCGATGTTTTTCGCCTCAAGTTGCGCCTTCCACTGTGCGAGTTCATCCTCACTTGCGGCAAAGCAGAGATGGCCCTCGCCGACCGTGCCATGCGGCGGCACTTTCAGCCGCGCATCGGGCGCCGGCGGGATTTTGGTGGCTTCGGCGTTGAAGATGAGCAGCACGCCCGGGCCGCAGCGGAAGAAGAGATGGCGGCCGTCGACCTTGCCGAGCAGGCCGAGTCCAAGCACGTTGGAGTAGAAGGCTTCGGCGGCGGCGAGATCCGTGACGTAAAGCGCTGACTCAAGAATAGCGGAGGGCGTCACGAGGCGCCCCCCTCTACCCTGCCGGGCATCTCCCCCTCAAGGGGGGAGATCGGCAGTTCCGCTGGCGGCGTCTCAACGTTGATGGTTGGCGAAAACGGTTGCGACCTCAGATCTCCCCCCTTGCGGGGGAGATGGCCGGCAGGCCAGAGGGGGGTGTGAAGGATCGCCGACGTCATCACGTTAATTCAATCAGGCCACAGCCATCTGCTGCAAGCTCACCAGCCGCTGAATGCCCTTCTTTGCCAGGCCCATCAGCTCCGCGAACTGCCCTTCCGAGAACGGCTCGCCCTCGGCGGTGCCCTGGATCTCGACGATGCCGCCCTTGCCGGTCATGACGAAATTGGCGTCGGTGCCGGCAGATGAATCCTCGACGTAGTCGAGGTCGATGACCGGCTGGCCGTCATGGATGCCGCAGGAAATTGCCGCGACATGGTCCTTCAGCACCTTGGCAACACTGGCCATCTGCCGCGCTTCCATCCAGCGCAGGCAATCGTAGAGCGCCACCCAGCCGCCGGTGATCGAAGCCGTGCGGGTGCCGCCATCGGCCTGGATGACGTCGCAGTCGACGGTGATCTGCTGTTCGCCCAGTGCCTGCAGGTCGACAACGGCGCGCAAGGAGCGGCCGATCAGCCGCTGGATTTCCAGCGTGCGGCCGCCTTGCTTGCCGGCCGAAGCTTCACGGCGCATGCGCTCGCCGGTCGAACGCGGCAGCATGCCGTATTCCGCCGTCACCCAGCCCTTGCCGGAATTGCGCATCCAGCCCGGCACCTTTTCCTCCAGGCTCGCCGTGCACAACACATGCGTGTCGCCGAATTTCACCAGGCACGAGCCTTCGGCGTGTTTGGAGACGCCGCGCTCGAAGGAGATGGCGCGCATTTCGTCGGCTTGGCGTTTGGAAGGGCGCATCGAGGCCTCTTTCTGTTCTTTTATGGTTTCGTCGGCGGCTTGTAGACGCATGCAGCCCATGGCGCAAAGGAAAAGGCCCCCATACAGACGCCGGGTTGCGCGGGGGCGATGGAAGTCTATATCCTTGAGCCGGAGGTTTTTGGCTCGAATGACCAAGGCAGTCACCGAACCCAGTTTGCTGGCGCCCGCGCTGCAGTCGCTCGACATGCGTTCGCGCGACATCTTTCGGCGCATCGTCGAGTCCTATCTGAAGGACGGTGAGCCTGTGGGATCGCGCAGCCTGTCGCGCATCCTGCCGTCGTCGCTGTCGCCGGCCACCATCCGCAACGTGATGAGCGACCTCGAGCATCTCGGCCTGATCTATGCCCCGCACATCTCGGCCGGGCGCCTGCCGACCCAGACCGGCCTGCGATTCTTCGTCGATGCCTTCATGGAGCTTGGCGATCTCTCCGACGAGGAACGCCGGGTCATCGAGGCGCAGGTGCGCGCCTCCGGCTCGGGCGCGACGCTGGAACACATGCTGACCGAGGCCAGCCAGATGCTGTCGGGCATGTCGCGCGGCGCCGGCCTGGTGCTCGCCACCAAGAACGAGGTGGCGCTGAAGCACATCGAGTTCATCCAGCTCGAGCCGACCAAGGCGCTGGCGGTAATGGTGTCGCAGAATGGCGATGTCGAGAACCGCGTCGTCGACCTGCCGGCCGGCATCACCGTCTCGCAGCTGCACGAGGCCTCCAACTTCCTCAACGCCCATATCAGGGGCCGCACGCTCGCCGAGGCGCGCATCGAGATCGCCCGCATCAAGGACGAGACCAGGGCAGCGCTGGACACGCTGTCGCAGGATCTGGTCGAGAAAGGCCTGGCGGTGTGGGCCGGCGCCGATAGCGGCCTGCCGGCGCGCCTTATCGTGCGAGGCCGCGCCAATTTGCTCGAAAACGTCACCGCCCAGGCCGATATCGAATTGCTGCGCCACCTGTTCGAGGATCTGGAGACGCAGGACGGGCTGATCCAGCTGCTCGACCTCGCCGAGGACGGCCCCGGCGTGCGGATCTTCATCGGCTCGGAAAACAAGCTGTTCTCGCTCTCCGGCTCGTCGCTGGTCGTGGCGCCTTACCGCGACAAGGACGCCCGCGTCGTCGGCGCGCTCGGCGTCATCGGCCCGACCAGGCTGAATTATGCCCGCATCGTGCCGATGGTCGACTACACGGCCCAATTGATTACCCGGATGTTAAGATAATTCCGAAGCCGGGATCACCGTAAAGGAGGGCGCAGAATGGCGCTTGAATCGTTCAAGGCCCAGATCAGCATGCTGCTCGAAGAAATGGTCAACCAGCCGGAGGACGAGCACGAAATCCAGGAGCAGCTGCGCGAAAAACTGCGCGAAATGCGCGCCATGGGCTTGCCGCTGCCGGAAGATCTCGTCGCATTGGAAAAGCGTCTCGACGACGATCTGGACGTCGAAGAGGAAAGTTGAGCGGTTCTCTCGTCGAATCTGCGCGCGCGCACGCTTCTCTTTTGCGGCGGCTGCACAATATCTCCCTTGTGCATGACGCGCCGACCGGCGCGAGTTCGAGGAGAACAGCATGATCCGGATTGCCGGCTTGGCAGGCCTTGCCCTGCTTCTGGCCACCAGCACCTTCGCCCAGGAGGCCGATCAACCGCTGCTGACCGGCAAGGACGCTTTCGGCGACTGGAAGGCCGACAAGCCAGGTGTGCGCCGGCTGATCAAGCCGGATGATCTGCAAAAGCCCAACATGACCGAATCCGCCTCCAACAGCGCCGGCCTTGGCGATCGGCCCGAGGGCGCGAAGCCCGTCCTGCTGCCTGGGTTTTCGGCCGAACTGGTTGCTTCCGGCATTTCCAATCCGCGGGTCGTGCGCGTGGCGCCGAACGGCGACCTGTTCGTCGCCGACAGCGACGCCAACCAGATCCGCGTCTATCGGCTGGCCAAGGGTAGCGCGAAGCCGGCCGAAGAGGGCATTTTTGCCGACAATCTCAACCAGCCCTATGGCATCGCCTTCTACCCGCCTGGCGACAAGCCGCAATGGGTCTACGTCGCCAACAACGACAGCGTGGTCCGCTACGCCTATCGCGACGGCGACCTTAAAGCCTCTGGCGAACCGGAGACGATTGTCTCCGACATCCCTACCGGCGGCCACTGGACCCGCGATATCTCCTTCTCGCCGGACGGGAAGACGCTGTATCTCTCGGTCGGCTCCGGTTCTAACGTCGCGGAGGGCATGGGGAAGGCACCGAATAGCGGCCTTGACGCCTGGGCAAAATCACAGCCACTCGGCGCCACCTGGGGTTCCGAGGATGGCCGTGCCGACGTGCTGGCCTTCGGCCCCGACGGCAAGAATGGCCGCATCCTCGCTACCGGCCTGCGCAATTGTTCGGGCATGACCGTGCAACCGGCCACCGGCGCGCTGTGGTGTGTCGTCAACGAGCGCGACGGTCTCGGCGACGATGTGCCGTTCGAATATGCCACCTCAGTCAAGGACGGCGCCTTCTATGGCTGGCCCTGGTATTATATCGGCGCCAACGAGGACCCGCGTCACGAGGGCGCGCGCCCAGACCTCGCCGGCTCGGTCGCCGTGCCCGACGTGCTGATGCAGGCGCATTCGGCGCCGCTCAACATCGCCTTCTATGACGGCGACAATTTTCCGGCCGAGTACAAGGGCGATGCTTTCGTCGCCCTGCACGGCTCCTGGAACCGTGGTATGAGGACCGGCTACAAGGTGGTGCGGCTGAGATTCAGCGACGGCAAGCCGACCGGCGAGTACCAGGATTTCATCACCGGCTTCGTCCTCTCCGACGACGCCGTCTGGGGCCGGCCGGTCGGCGTCGCGGTGGCCAAGGACGGCGCGCTTATCGTAACCGAGGATGGCAACGGCACCATCTGGCGCATCACCCATGTCGATGGCCCATCCTGAGCCGGCGAACAGCGCAATCCGGCCCTAATGCACGTCCCGATGGATCACCTTGGGATAGGTATGGATCACCTCGGCCGATGAGCGCGGTCATCGAAACCGGTATCCCTGAGATTGAAGAGGCCGACCGAGCCGAAGGACTTCTTCGCCCCTTGCGCGAAGCGGCCGCCGCTGAAATCGTGTTCGTAAAGCGTCACCGTGACGTGGCCGGCATTGAGCTTCGGCACGTAAACACTGCTGATGGTGTCGTTGGCGACGCCAAGCTGGTTGACGTTGAAGCGATAGAGGTCCTGCACCATGCGCCGGGCCGCATTGCCATTGATCATCCAGTATTCGCGGCGCGATGCGCGATGAGTTTGAGCGGCGCCTTGCGGCCAAGCCCGAGCCAGTGCTCGAACACCATCACATTGGCGCCCCACGGATAGGGATAGTTGGACTTGTCGATGATGCGTGGCGGGCCATCCTCGGCAACCTCGGCGGTATCGACATAGTCCAGCCATTGCAGCTGGAACGACGCTTCCACGTTGAGGTCGGTACTGCGCGGATCGGCAGCAATGATGCGCCAGTCGGAGACCGGCGGATATTTGGTGTGGAGGTCGATGTAGAATTCGCCTTTGGCGGTGTCGTCGGGGTCCATCTTTTGCGGTCCGTCACGCTCCATCGCCACCAGCCGCACCTTGAACCGGTTGTTGACGACCAGCGGATAGATCATCGGACGAATGGGGTGAGCGCCAAGGTTCCGGCTGTCGGTAAAATATCCAGTCTGCGGAACGACATCGCTATCGCCCTTGTCGAACAGGCTGAAAGCCTGACGCCCCTCGAATGACCGGCTTTCATGTCCTGCTTGGCGCAATCGAATCCGTTTTGCCGTTGCAGGCTTTCATGGCATCAGAGCGGCTCAGGAGGTGCGACCGTCATGACCCTCGCCGGCTTCCTTGCCTATAGTGCTGCGCTGGGCATCGCCGCCGCCATTCCCGGCCCCGGCGTCACCGCGCTTGTGGCGCGGGCGCTCGGATCCGGCTTCCGCTCGTCGCTGGCGATGTCGTTCGGCCTGATGCTCGGCGACCTCATTTATCTCACCGCGGTGGTGCTCGGCCTTGCCTTTGTCGCGCAAAGCTTCGGCATGGTGTTTCTCGCCATCAAATGGCTGGGCGTCGCCTATCTCGCCTTCCTCGGCTGGCGTTTCTGGACGGCCGGGATCACGCCCGAGACTGTCGAGGCCAAGAAAGGCAAGGGCGGCCTGGTATCGAGCTTCCTTGCCGGCCTCGCCGTCACGCTGGGCAACCCGAAGACGATGATCTTCTACCTCGCCATCACGCCGACCATCGTCGACCTGAAGACCATCACGCTCGCCGACTACGGCATCCTGGTCGCGCTCACCGTTATCGTGCTCTTCGTGGTGCTTGTGCCCTATCTGGCGCTGGCCGCCAAGGCGCGCTGGTTCCTGAAATCGCCGCGCGCGCTGAAGGCGCTGAACCGCACCGCCGCCGGCTTCATGGTGGGCGCGGCCGCAGCCATTGCCGCACGTCAGTAGATCGGTTCAGGCAATTCATTCCGCCGATCGGTCCATCCGGAAATGCGGCTTCGGAAGGCAAGCGTTTTCAGCAAGCGGCCCACTCGATATTTTCGGCCGGCAGCCTATCTTGCGCGGACGAAAGCCTTATTCTGTCCGCCGACGCCAATTGCCTGATCTGATTTGGGAGCGAAACCAATGAGCAAGCCTTCCGCGCGCGTGCCCGGCCGCGGCCGTGTCTACAACTCGATCACCGAGACGATCGGCGACACGCCGCTGGTGCGGCTCGACAAGTTCGCCAAGGAGAAGGGCGTCGTTGCCAACCTTCTTGCCAAGCTCGAATTCTTCAATCCGATCGCCTCGGTCAAGGACCGCATCGGCGTTTCGATGATCGAGGCGCTGGAAGCGTCGGGCCGGATCAAACCCGGCAAGACGACGCTGATCGAGCCGACCTCGGGGAATACCGGCATCGCGCTCGCCTTCGCCGCCGCCGCCAAGGGCTACAAGCTGATCCTGACCATGCCCGAAACCATGTCGGTGGAGCGCCGCAAGATGCTGGCGCTGCTCGGCGCCGAACTGGTGCTGACGGAAGGGCCGAAAGGCATGAAGGGCGCCATCGCCAAGGCCGACGAATTGGCCGCCACCCTGCCTGACGCCGTCATCCCGCAGCAGTTCGAAAACCCGGCCAACCCGGAGATCCACCGCCGCACCACCGCCGAGGAGATCTGGAACGACACCGATGGCGGGGTCGACATCTTCGTCGCCGGCATCGGTACCGGCGGCACGATCACCGGCGTCGGCCAGGTGCTGAAGCAACGCAAGCCCTCGGTGCATGTCGTCGCCGTCGAGCCGGAGGCCTCGCCGGTGCTGTCGGGCGGCCAGCCCGGCCCGCACAAGATCCAAGGCATCGGCGCCGGCTTTGCGCCCAAGATCCTCGACACCTCGATCTATGACGAGATCGTCAAGGTCTCCAACGAGGATTCGGTCGCCAACGCCCGCCTCGTCGCCCGCCTTGAAGGCGTGCCGGTCGGCATCTCGTCGGGCGCTGCCCTGCAGGCCGCCATCGCCGTCGGGTCGCGGCCGGAGAACAAGGGCAAGAACCTGGTGGTGATCATCCCGTCCTTCGCCGAGCGCTATCTGTCGACGATCCTGTTCGACGGGCTGGGGGCTTAACGTCTTAACTGGATAGGCGGCGATCCTTCGCACCCCCCTCTGCCCTGCCGGGCATCGGGGGTGCTGTCCCTCCGACATCGGAAGTCTCATGGCTGGACCGCAGAAAACCCGGCCGTGGCGTCCGCCACCGGCTTGAGCGGGAGGCGGCTTCAGGGTCAAATCGCCCCGGCCTGCTTCGCGCGGGCAGGGGGAGAATCACATGTACAAGCTTTACACGCGCCCAGGCAGCGGCGGTTTTGTCGTCGAGGCCGCATTGGCGCTGGCAAACGCGCAATTCGACCAGATCGATGTGCCCAAGAAGGATCCGCCGGACCCGGCTTTCCTCGACATCAGCCCGTTGAACCAGGTTCCGGTGCTGACCTTGCCCAACGGTCAATCGATAACCGAATCGGCGGCGATCTGCATCCTGCTTGCCGAGCGCCATCCGGAGGCGGGTCTGGCGCCGGCCGCCGGATCGCCGGATCGCGCCGGTTTCCTGCGCTGGATGGCGTTCATGTCATCGGTGCTCTACCCCGCCATCCTGCGCCTCTACTATGCCCATCGCTACACCGCCGATGCCGACGGCAAGAAAGCCGTCAAGCAGGCAGCCATTGCCGAGATGGACCGCGGCTTCGCCATTGTCGATGCAGCCCTCGAGGGGCGCGGCTGGCTGGTCGGCGACGCGATGTCGCTGGCCGACATCTACCTCGTCATGCTGGTGGCCTGGCACCCCGATATGGACAAGGCGCGAGCCGACTGGCCGAACATCGAACGCTTATGGTCGGCGCTGCGCGCGCATCCGCTGATGAAACGGCTCAACACCACGCATGAAATGTGGCCGGCCTGAACGGACGCTTCAATTTCGCAGGATCGCCCGTTTCGCCTGCAGGAAGCGGCGCACGGCGGGGTCGCGTTCAAGGCCGATCGCCCGGTCATAGGCTTCGACCGCTTGCGCCGCATTGCCGAGCCTGGCCAGCAGGCCGGCGCGAGCGGCCCAATAGGGCTGATAGTCGTTGAGCCGCTTGTCGTCGCCCAGCACGTAGAGCGCCGCCAGTCCTGCCGCCGCCCCTTCGGCCTCGGCAATCGCCACGGCGCGGTTGATCGAAATCACCGGCGAGCCTGATATCGCCGACAGCGCATCGTAGAAGTTACGGATCGCCGCCCAATCGGTTTGGCCGGTCCGTCGCCGCGTCGCATGCACCGATTGTACCGCCGCTTCGAGCTGGTAGCGGCCGATGACGCCAATGGTGGCGGCGTGGCCCAGCAGCGACTCGGCTTCGTCGATCAGCGCGTGATCCCAAAGACGGCAATCCTGTTCGGCGAGCGGCACATAATCTCCAGCCGCATCGCGCCGCGCCGGGCGGCGCGCCTCGGCAAACAGCATCAGCGCCAGCAGGCCGAGCGCTTCCGGTTCGTCCGGCATCAGCGATGCCACCAGCCGCCCGAGCCAGATGCCTTCGGTCGCCAGATTGCTCACTCTCGTCTCGGTCCCTGCCGGGTCGGTCCAGCCTTCGGCGAAAGCCGCGTAGATCGCTTCCAGCACCGTTCCCAGCCGCTCGCCGAGTTCGGCGCGATCCGGCACGCGGAACGGAATGCCGATCTCGCGGATGCGGCTCTTGGCGCGCACCAGACGCTGGCCCATCGTCGCCGGCGAAACCAGGAAGGCCGAGGCGATCGTCGCCGCGTCGAAACCCAGAACCGTCTGCAGGATCAGCGGCGCCCGCACGCTGGCTTCGATCGCCGGATGCGCACAGGCAAACATCAGCCTGAGACGTTCGTCGGGAAGGTCTTCGTCTTCCATGCTCGCCTCCATCTCCTCGGCCATCAGCTTGAGATGGTCGCGGCTCGCCTCGCTGGTCAGCCGACGGCGCACCGCGTCGACGCGCCGCCGGCGCGCCACGGCCAGCAGCCATGCTTCCGGCTTCTCGGGCACGCCGGTCTGTGGCCAGCGCTCAAGGGCCGCGGCAAAGGCCTCGGCCAGCGCGTCCTCGGTGCCGGCTACGTCGCGGGTGCGCGCAGCAAGGTAGGCGACCAGCTTGCCGTAACTCTGCCGGGCGGCCGCTTCGGCCGCCGCCCGCGCGATCTCCGGGCGATTGTCCATCACGGTTTCATTTCTTGGGCATGTAGTCGGCCATTTCCCAGATCGGCCGCAACTCGACCGTGCCGGCGCTCGCCGCCGGACAGCGCGCCGCCCAGTCGATGGCGGTATCGATATCGGCCGCCTCGATCATGTAGAAGCCGGCAAGCTGCTCCTTGGTGTCGGCATAGGGGCCGTCGATCACGTTGGTCTTGCCGTCTGTGATCCGCACCGAGGTGGTCGCCTGGGTCGGGCGCAACCGTTCGCCGGCGAGCCATGCGCCGGATTTCTTCAACGCTTCGGTATAGGCGGCATATGCTGCGCTCATCTGCTGAGCCTTCTCGATTGGCGTGTTCGCCTGCGCGGCTTCGTCGCTGTTGATCAAAAGCATGTATCGCATGGGTCTTCTCCCGTGGTTTCGAAGGCCGCGTCCTAGCGGGGCCAGACGTATGTCGCGCGGCGGCGGCCGATTTCGACAGGCTTCAGAAAAAACTTTCGCCTCCGCCAGGAGATTTCGCAAGGACCAGATGTTCCTTCGTCTGCTGGCGGATGACCGGCAGCGGACTGGCCGTGGCTCCGCACAGCACTATCTTCTGTCGTTGGCGGGCACGTCACACGAGGCGTGGGAGAAGAGAATGGAACTCGTGACCCACAAGAAATTCAAGAACGGCCGGTTGATGCCATGGGGCAAAGGCACGGTCGTCAGCGGTGCGAAAGGCACCGTCTATCTCTGCGGCAACACCGCGACATCGGCTGACTACGATCCGGCCGGCAAGAAGGGTGGCGGCTTCGCCGGCGATGCCGCGGCGCAGTGGCGGGAAGTTCTCGGCAACATCAAATCGGATCTGGAAGAACTTGGCAGCGGGCTCGACCATCTCATCAGGCTGACCTTTTTCGTCAAAGGGCCATTTCCCGACGGCGGCGTCCTCAGCTCGCCTAATTTTCGTCTCGACGTGCTGGACGCGTTTTTCGCCGAGCATTGTCCGAAGCATTGCAGCGACAACAATCCGCCGCCTTCGGAGGTAATCGGCGTCGCAGCGCTTGCCCAGGCAGACATCGTCATCGAGATCGTCGCCGTCGCGGCGCTGCCGGACTGAGGCGCGAACGAACAGGCCGGCCTTGCGCGACGTCGCCGTTGCGATCGAAGCGCGTCGGCACGAGTGGCGGCGCCGCGCCGGTGCGGGTTTTGCACCAGGCCTCGGCTTTGGCCAGTGAGCGCCCGGCGACGAGCAGGATCAGGCGTGGCTCGCTCTCCAGCAATTGCACGATGCGGCCGCCGAAAATGCCATAGCCGCCAACGACCAGAAGCCTATGGCGCCGCTCTTTTTGCGTATGTCGTTTTCCCGGAACCGAGGTCACTTTTGGGTGACAGGCGATTAGCCGATCACGCGCGCACGTATCGCGGCGGACAGGATCTCGCAACTGTCCTTGCGGCCGAACATGGCGTAGCGGTTTTTGGCGATGCGTTCGTAGAGCCAGTCACGCAAGGGGCGCGGGATGAGCAGCAGGGCCTTCGCCGCCCGCCACGGCCAGCCGAGTTCGGCCATCACCGCGATGAAACTGTCCAGCCGCATGAAGGGAGCGCCGCCGACAAGGACCAGATTGGTCTCGTAGCTGTCGGTGCGCAGCCCGTATCTCTGGAACAGCGCCTCGCCGAAGGGCGACTGCGCCGTGGCGAAGCGGAAGCGGTTTTTGCGGTCGAGCCCGACCACCGTGCGTACGAAGCCCGAGCACAGCACGCAGACGCCGTCGAAAACGATCAATGGCTGGCTGGCATCGAAGGGTTCAGGAGAAGAAGTCACGGGACGTCCGGCAGCTTGTGTCTTCAGACACTAAGCCCGCCGGCAGCGGGATCAAAGCCGCGGCGTTGTCGCACGGCTTCTCGCGGCCAGCGCGGGGCGCTCGGCGCGATAGGTGGTTGCGCGGGGATCGGCCTCCGGTCTGCAGATCCGGCTGTCGTGACGCGTTTCGAATGTCATGATCAATGCGCGCCGAGCGAGCTGCCGCGACGGGCGCAGGCCGGACCCGGGCCGCGCATGTAGTAGCGCTCCGGCCGATAGGTCGGCGCGATGAACTCACGGATGGCGGCGGCATAGCCGGCGATGTGGCCCCAGAATTTCATTTTACTCAAGTCCCTGTCCCGATTTTCGGATGTCCCGTCCGATTGCGGGGATCATAGCGTCGAGGCGTGAATAGTCGGTGAACACGATGTTAATCTTTGGTCGAAAACCCCATGCTTCGTGGCCGGAATGCGGCTGTTTGGGGGTCTTTCGGTGTGGTTCGTCGCCATTTCCGGCATTGTGACTTTTGCATCACATATGTTTCGTATGGATGTCGCTTGAGCGCGGTTCTGTTTCAATTTGGCGAGCCTCTCGAAATTTCCATGCTCGCTGCCGAAATGCCCCTGGCTGCGCGCCCGGAACCGGAACGGGCCTTGCCCGTTCTCGCTTGAACCGCATCGCGCAGGAGTTCGCCATGGCACCTCGCCCCGCCTGGAAGGGCTATCTGAAACTGTCGCTGGTCACCTGCGCTGTCGAACTGACCAACGTCGTCACCCACGCCGAAAAAGTTTCGTTCCGGGTGCTCAACCGCAAGACCGGCAACACGGTCAAGCGCATCTATGTCGATTCTGAAACCGGCAAGCCGCTGGGCGATGGCGACGAGATCAGGGGCTATGAGGTGAGCCCCGGTGAGTTCGTCTATGTCGAGGACGAAGAGATCGAAGCGGTGCAGATCGAGTCCTCGCACACGATGGCGCTGGATGGCTTCGTCGACAAAGCCTCGATAGAGCAGATCTATCTCGACACGCCCTATTATGTCACGCCCGCCGACAAGGTGTCGGAGGAGGCCTTTGCCGTCATCCGCGATGCCATGGCGGACAAGAAGATGGCCGGGCTGGCGCGCGTCGTGCTCTATAGCCGCGAGCGGCCCGTGGTCATCGAGCCGCGCGGCAAAGGCATGGTGCTGACCACCTTGCGCTACGGCAACACGGTGCGGGAGCCGGAGAGCATCTTCGGCGACATCAAGGCGGTGAAGACCGACCAGGAGATGACCGATATGGCCGAACGCATCATCGACAAGAAGAAGGGGAAGTTCGATCCGTCGACATTCGAGGACAAGTTTGAGGACGCGCTGCTCGAACTGATCCGCGCCAAGAAGGCCGGAAAGAAGGCTCCGAAAGCGCAGGCCGCGCCCAAGCCGTCCAATGTCGTCAATCTGTTCGACGCGCTGAAGAAGAGCCTGTCCGATGGCGGCCAGGCGGAAGTCTCGGCGAAGAAGGCCAAGCCGGCGGCAAAAAGCGGCAAGGCGAAAGCTTCTGCGCCCAAGCGCAAGTCGGCTTGAGGGTCGGCGCCGTGGCCAGCCTCGAACAATATCAGTCCAAGCGCGATTTCAAGAAGACGGCCGAGCCGGGGGGCAAGGTCGCGCGCGGCAAGCAGCCCGGCGGCATCTTCGTCGTCCAGAAGCACGACGCGACCAGGCTGCACTATGATTTCCGCCTCGAGCATGAGGGCGTGTTGTGGAGCTGGGCGGTGACGCGAGGCCCGAGCCTCGACCCGCACGAAAAGCGGCTGGCCGTGCATGTCGAGGACCACCCGATCGACTATGCCGGCTTCGAGGGCACCATTCCCAAGGGCGAGTATGGCGGCGGCACCGTCATCGTCTGGGACGAAGGCACATGGACGCCAGAGATCGACCCCGCCAAGGCGATGAAGAAGGGCCATATCGACTTCGAACTCAACGGCCAGAAGCTGAATGGGCGGTGGCATCTGGTCAGGTTAAGACCCCGCCCTGGCGAAAAGCGCGACAACTGGCTGCTGATCAAATCCGACGATGCCGCCGCCCGCCCCGGCGAGGATATCCTGAAGGACGCACCGAAATCGGTGAAGTCCGGCCTGACCATCGAAGAGGTCGCGGAAGGCAAGACCGCCGACGGCAAGAAGCCGAAGGTCTGGCACTCCAACAAGCCTGCGGCATCCAGCAAGGCGAAAGCCGGCAAGCGCCTCGACTTCGTCGAGCCGCAACTGGCGACGCTGGAGCGCGAGGCGCCGCCCGGCGAGGACTGGCTGCATGAGGTCAAATTCGACGGCTACCGCATGCAGGCGCAGATCGCCGGCACGGAGGTGCGGCTGCTGACCCGCACCGGCCTCGACTGGACGGAGAAATTCGGCCCTGAGATCGTCGCGGAACTGGCCCAGCTGAAATGCAGCGACGCCATCATCGACGGCGAGATCGTCGTGCTCGCCGACAGCGGCGTTTCGTCTTTCTCGCTGCTTCAGCAGGATCTCTCCGCCAATCGAACCGACCGCTTCACCTACTATGTGTTCGACCTTATGCGGCTTGACGGCAACGATTTGCGCCGCGAGCCGCTGGTCGAGCGCAAGCAGGCGCTGCAGGAGCTGCTCGGCGAGACGGCCGAAAATGCCCCCGTCCGCTTCAGCGACCATTTCGCCGAGCCCGGCAAGATCATGCTGCAGCACGCCTGCCGCATGGGCCTTGAAGGCATCGTCTCCAAGCGCGCCGATGCGCCCTACCGCAGCGGCCGTGGCCCAAGCTGGGTGAAGTCGAAATGCACGGCCCGCCAGGAATTCGTCATCGGCGGGTATCTGCCCTCGGACAAGACCGGCCGCGGCCTGCGTTCGCTGCTGGTCGGCTACCACGAGGGCGGCAAGCTCCACTATGCCGGCCGCGTCGGCACGGGCTTCACAGCCAGGAGCGCCACCGATTTGAAGAAAAAACTCGATGCGCTGAAGGCAGACGCCTCGCCGTTTGCCGCCGCGGTGCCAAAGGGCAAGGGTTTGGTCTGGGTCAGGCCCGAACTTGTCGGCGAAGTGGAGTTCCGCAGCTGGACCTCGGACCGTATAATACGCCACGCGTCGTTCCAGGGACTGCGCGAGGACAAGCCGGCGGAGGAAGTCGTGCAGGAAAAGCCATCGAAGGCGGCAAACAAGGCAAAGCCGGCGGCAGGCGGCGCCGGCAAGGCCGCCGGGGCTAAGGCGCCCGCGACGATCACGACCAGCGTAAAACTATCCCATCCCGACAAGCTGCTGTGGCCCGAGGAAAAAATATCCAAGCAGGACTTGCTCGAACACTACGCGCTGGTCTGGCCGCGCATGGAGCAGTTCATCGTCAACCGGCCGCTCAGCCTGGTCAGGGCGCCGGATGGCATCGGCGGTCCGCGCTTCTTCCAGAAACATGCTTCGGCCGGCATGAGCGACAAGATTGCCCGCATGAAGGACCCGACCGATGGCGAGGAAATCCTGTTCATCCGCGATTTCGACGGCCTTGCCGCTCTGGTCCAGTACGGCGTGGTCGAGGTCCACATCTGGGGCTGCAAGATCGATGAGCTGGAAAAGCCGGATCAGATCATCTTCGATCTCGATCCCGACGAAGGCGTCGACGTCAAGGCGGTGCGCGAGGCCGCGCTCGACATCAGAGGCAAGCTCGACGATCTGTCGCTGCCGAATTTCGTCAAGCCGTCAGGCGGCAAGGGCTATCACGTGCTGGTGCCGCTGAAGCCGTCGGCGGATTGGGAGGCGGTCAAAACCTTCTCGCATGATTTCGCCAAGGCGCTGGAGCAGGCCGCGCCCGACCGCTACACGGCGACGCTGTCGAAAAAGGCGCGCACCGGAAAAATCTTCGTCGACTATCTGCGCAATGGCAGGGGCTCGACCACCGTCGCGCCCTACTCTTCCCGCGCCAAGAAGGGCGCGACGGTCTCGGTACCGGTGACGTGGGCGGAGGTTGAGAAGGGGCTAGCGCCGAATTCCTTCCCGATCGGCGACAAGACGACGCTGAAGGAATTGGAGAAGGCCGATCCGTGGGCGGATTTCTTCGAGCAGGCGAAGGTGCTGAAGCGGGGGTGAGCGTCGCGCGCCTCACCTGCTACGCAAGCGTTCCGTCACACCCCCCTCTGTCCTCAAGGGGGGAGATTGGCAGCTTCGAGGCGCAGCTCACCTTTACGATGTTCGAGATTGGCGAAAGCTGTTGAGCGCGTAATCTCCCCCCTTGAGGGGGAGATGGCCGGCAGGCCAGAGGGGGGGTGCTGTCCCGCCAGCGTCGCCCAATTAGCGCTGCCGAACCTCTACGCCAAAAACACCCGCTCGAACGCCTGCTTCCCCGGCGGTGAAAACACCACCGCGCGGCTGTCCTTCTCCCGCCTTGCCCATTTCTCCGCCAGGATCTTGTCCAGAATAGCCGCGCCCAGCGTTCCCGCAAGGTGCGAGCGGCGCACGCTCCAGTCGAGGCAGGCGCGGCAGACCGGCCGGCGCGGCTTGGCGCCGACGTCGATGCCGATGGCCGAAAAATGCGAGGCTGCTGCTGGCCCCAGCCTCATCTCATTGTCGTCGCGCAACAGGATGCCGCGCGCGACGAGGCGGTCGAGCATCGCCACCGCATGTTCGCCGGCGAGGTGGTCGTAGCAGACACGGGCGACGCGCATGGCGCCGTCGCGCGGGCCGGGCCGCACCCGCTTGGGGCCGACCGCTTCGGCCACCCCGGTGATCGCCTCGATCATGCCGGCCACCTGCGGCCCTGCGAGGCCGTAATAGCGATGCCGTCCCTGGCTGGCCAAAGTTAAAAGCCCGCCCTCCATCAGTTTCGACAGATGCGAGGACGCGGTGGGCAGCGACACGCCGGCCTCCAGCGCCAGTTCGCTGGCCGTCAAAGCCGTGCCGCCCATCAGCGCATTCAGCATGTTTGCCCGCGCCGGATCGCCGACCAGGCTGGCGATGCGGGCAATGTCGGGTCCTTCACGCATAGTTAGGTCTCCATCGAAGCATTCTCGTCAGATAAGCATTATTGTCGGGCGGGATCAAGGAGAACGCCGATGCCAACCGCTTCCGCCCCACTCGCCAGCCGCCGGCCTTTTCCATTCGTCACCTGGCTGCAACGGCGGCTGCTCGCCCGCTGGTACGACCGCCACCTGCAGCGGCTCGGCCTCGCGGAGATCGACGACCATCTGCTGCGCGATCTCGGCCTGACCCGTGAGGATGTGCGCCGCGAATGCGCAAAATCCTTCTGGCAGGCCTGACAGCCAGCGCTTTTGCTTAGCAGACCCTGCGGCACAACGTTTCGACGCCGCTCGAACTATCCACGCGAAACCCAAGGAGATCACGATGACCATCACTTGCTTCATCCGCTATGAGATCGACCCGTTCGGCAAGCCGGCCTTCGAGCAATATGCCAAGGCCTGGGGCCAGGCGATCCCGCGCTGCGGCGCCGATCTGATCGGCTACTACGCCCCGCATGAGGGCTCGGCCACCACGGCCTACGCCGCCTACAACATCGACAGCCTCGCTGCCTACGAGGCCTACCGCGCTCGTCTGGCCGCCGATCCGGCGGGCAAGGCCAATTACGAATTCGCCCGCCGCGAAAAGTTCATCTTGAAAGAGGACCGCATCTTCCTGAAGCTGGTGTCGGGGCCGCATGGACCGCGGCAGCTGTTCCAGACCGCGGTCAAGGAGGAGATATGATCGCTGTCATCTTCGAGGTGCAACCGGCTGAGGGAAAGCGCGATGCCTATCTCGGCATCGCTGCCGAACTGCGGCCGCTGCTCGACGGCATAGACGGTTTCATCTCGATCGAGCGCTTCCAGAGCCTGGGCGACCGGAACCGCGTCCTGTCGCTGTCCTTCTGGCGCGACGAGGAAGCGGTGAAAGCCTGGCGCAATACGGAAGAGCATCGGCAGGCGCAGCATGCGGGCCGCGGCGGAATATTTGCCGGCTACCGGCTGCGCATTGCGCATGTGGTGCGGGACTATGGCCTGACGGAGCGGGATGAAGCGCCGGCGGACAGCAGGGCGGTGAATTGTGACTAGGTATCGGCGTCGCGCCAGGCCCCCTCATCCGGCCGCTTCGCGGCCACCTTCTCCCCGCTGGGGAGAAGAGACTGGCGCAGGCGTCGAAAATCTCCTCTCCCCTCGGGGAGAGGTCAGCCGAGCGTAGCGGAGGCTGGGTTAGGGGGCGCTTGGCGCTCATGCATTCCCGATCAGCACCCCGGCCGCAAACACCAGCGCCCCGCCCAGCACCACCTGAAACGCCGCGCGCAGAAACGGGGTTTGCATGTAGCGGTTCTGGACGAAGGCAATCGCCCAGAGCTCGAAGAACACCACCACAGCCGCCACCGCCGTCGCCGTCCAGAAATGCGGGATGATGTAAGGCAGCGCGTGGCCCAGCCCACCCAGCGTCGTCATGATGCCGACGGTCAGTCCGCGCTTGATCGGCGAGCCACGCCCCGACAGCTTGCCGTCGTCCGAAGCGACTTCGGTAAAGCCCATCGAAATGCCGGCGCCGATCGAGGCGGCGAGGCCGACCAGCAGCGTCTGCCAGGTGTCGTGGGTGGCAAACGCGGCGGCAAAGATCGGCGCCAGTGTCGACACCGAGCCGTCCATCAGCCCGGCCAGTCCCGGCTGCACATAGGTCAGGATGAACTGGCGCTGCTCGGCGCTGGCTTCCTCGTCCTTCACCTCGCCCGGCACGAGTTTCTGTTCCAGCCGATGCGCCGAATTCTCATGGCTTTGCTCGGCCGCGGCCAGGTCGCCGAGTAGTTTCCGCGTCGAGGCATCGCCGGTGCGCTTGGCCGCCTCGACATAGAAGCGATAGGCCTGCCGCTCCATCTCTTCGGCTTGGCGCCGCACATGCTCGATGCCGAGCGGCCGCACCAGCCAGTCGGGCTTGCGCTCGTAATAGCCTTTCACGTGCTCGCGGCGCAGCAACGGAATGCGCTCGCCGAAACGCTTGCGGTAAAGCTCGATCAGGGAATCGCGATGGCCGTCCTCCTCCTCCGCCATCGCCTCGAACACTTTCGCCGATTGCGGAAAACTGTCCGCCAGCCCGTCGGCATAGGCGCGGTAGATGCGCCCGTCATCCTCTTCGGATGAAATTGCTAGGGCCAGGATCTCCTGTTCCGACAGCGTTTCGAAAGGACGGCGGCCGAAACCGAAGACACGGGAAAGCATGAGAAATTCACCCCAGTTTAGAACAATTCTAAACTAGGCGCTGCAGTCTCCGCGGTCAATCACCAGTCAAGAAATGTTGAAGCGCCGGATTGCAACGCGCCCTTCATTATCGGCAAATGTTCACCTATATCGGTCGCGACACGCAAGCGAAAGGCATGAGCAAGATGACGGCAAAGCCGCACGACCACTTCGATCCGAAACCCGTCCTCGATCTTATCGCCAGCATCGAGGCCGATTTGCAGCGGCTGAAAGGCCTGGTCGAACAGCAAGTCGAAAAATTCGACCCCGCCAATCCGCACAACAAGGCGCCCGACGGCAAGCTGACCGAGGAGGGCGTCGAATGCTGCTACCGCCTGTTCGACGAAGGCAAGTCGCGCTACTCGGTCGCCCAGCAGATGAAGATCTCGTTTGCCGCCGCGACGCACCGGTTCAATTCCTGGCGCAAGGCGGGCGGGCCGAAGCGGCAGAGGGCGTTGCTGGGATAATTGGCGAAAGCCGCGGGGAAACCCGATCTCCCCCCTCGTGGGGGAGATGGCCGGCAGGCCAGAGGGGGGCACTGTCCCGCCGACCTTTCCCTGCCCTAAAGCCCAGCACCGTTCAGGATGCGCCTCCAAGCCCAGCCGCAATCACAATATGCTGGCAGACATTGTCGATGTCGCGGATGACGTCGTCATTCCAGAACCGCAGGACGGTCCAGCCATCTTGTTCGAGGTGCGATGTCCGCGTCTCATCACCGGCAGCCGCGCCGGCGTCCGCATGCTGGGAGCCATCGACTTCGATGACCAGCTTCTTCTCCGGGCAAGCGAAATCGACGATGTAGGCGGCAATCGGAAATTGTCGCCGGAAGCCAAGCCCCATCAGCCGGTGGGCACGAAGTTCGTTCCAGAGCTTGAGTTCGGCTGGCGTCAGGACTTTGCGCATCGATCTGGCGTTTGCGCGATGTCGAGGCGGTAGAGGCGTGTGCGGCATTACGATGCTCGGTGNGCGATCCTTCGCGCCCCCCTCTGTCCTGCCGGACATCTCCCCCACTTGGGGGGAGATTGGCTGTACTTCCTACGGCGTCAGTTCAATTTCCTCCGTCTCGCCGCCATTGCAGGTGTAGCAGCAATCCTCGCATCTTTCCTTGTTGTTGGGGCCGACGCCCCAATAGGTTCCCTCGTCGCCGTCGACCCAGGCGCCGTAGCAGATGGACTCGCCCTCGTCGCACGACACCGGGATCTGCTTGGTCTCGCCATCGTCGAGATAGAAATCCTTGTCATTGCCCGGCCAGACATAGTCGCGGTCCTGGCTGTAGAGCTCGAGGCGCATGGCGTTGGGATGGCTGTTCTTGACGGCGAAGGTGATGTCGGCGGCGTAGGCCGACGGCGCCAGCAAGGTGGCGAGCGACAGCGCGACGACGACGCGGCGCAGACAAGTGAAAGACATGGTGTTTCCCCCGAGGCAAATCGGCCCCCCGGCCGAGGGAATCAGCATCGCATGATGGCGGCGGAGATTGAAGGGCGGGGCGTGACTGATTTTGGGGGGATTGGGAGAGGTTGGTGGAGCTGCTGATCTCCCCCCTCGTGGGGGAGATGCCTGGCAAGGCAGAGGGGGGCGCTGTCCCGCCGACCTCTCATTCCTGCAGCCGCGTCATTTCAATTTTAGGCTTGCTGATCCATACGCTGGCCATCCTTCGCGCCCCCCTCTGTCCTGCCGGACATCTCCACGAGGGGGGAGATCAGCAGCTTCGGCGCCCCGCCCCTCACTCCACCAGATCGATCGTCTCCGTCGTCTTCTCCACGCAGATGAAGCAGCACGTATCGCATGGCTGGTCATTATCCGGCCCGACCCCGGCGGAGATCGCATCATTGCCATTCACCCAGGCGCCATAGCAGATGTTCTCACCCGAATTGCACGAGATCGGCACCGATTTTTGCGAGTTCGGCTCGATCAAAAACACCTGGTCGCCGCCCGGCCACGACATCTTGCGATCCCGGCTGAACAGCTCCACCGCCACCGCCTGGCTGCGCAGGTTCTTGACGAAAAACGCCATATCGGCGGCATGCGCCGGGGCGGCGATGAGGAGGGCGGCAAGGGTGAGGCGGAGCATGGCGGCGGGTTTCCGAATCGGAGACGCACGCTCGCATGGTCGGGGAAGAAGCGCCATCTTCCCTTCTCCCCCTGTGGGAGAAGGTGGCCTCGCGAAGCGAGGTCGGATGAGGGGTGTTCCAGGGAACGCAAGCGTCTCACTCCGCTGGAACACCCCTCATCCGGCTCGGCGCTATCGCGCCGATCCACCTTCCCCCACAAGGGGGGAAGGAAAAGTCAGCGCCCCACCCTCACATGCGGAGCCAGCCGCCGGATCGCGTCAATCACCTCGGCGACTTCAGCAACGTCTAGATCCAGCCAACAAAAGTCAGCACCAGGAACGGATAGCCGGCGGCGGGCAGCGGCGCCGAGGTTGGCAGCAAGGGCGCGCCCCACAGCACCATGGCCACCGTCACGACAAACAGGATGGCGCGCCGGTGAGCCGCATCCACAGAGCAAATGTGCTCGACGCGCCGATCAGGACGAGCGCTGCCGCCCACAGCGAGATGCCGCCGACATAGGAGGGCACGCTGGCCTCCAGCCCCGCCGCATTGCCTGATATGATCAAGCTCTCGCCGGCGAGGAAGGTGAGGAACCCGGCTGCGGCACAGTCATTGCCCAGCCGCTGGTATTTCATCGTCAGCAGTGCGGCGGCCACCACGAGTGCTGCGCCGTCGATCGCCCACAGCGTTTCGCGCAGCGGGGCGCTGGCGACGAAAGTGCCGGCCAGGCCGAAAGCGCCGCCGATGGCGGGGCCGATTGCGGCGACGGTGTCGAGTGTGGTGCGCATTTCATGTTCCTCGAAGCTAGGGAGGATACGTCAATGAGAGGGCGACCTGTGGGCCGCCCCCTCATTTCGTTTAAGCCGCCGCTGTCATCGGGAAGTCAGCGGGGAGTTCGATCGCAGGCGAAATATCTGGGAACAAGCGCCCCTTCATGACGTCCGCGATCCGGCCTTGATTGATCTGGTAGTACGACGCGATGAGCGCGTAGTTGATGCCCAGATCGCGGGCCAGCTTGATAACCGGAACCATGTCTGGGGTGATCTTCCGGTCGTGCATTGCCTTTTCCTTTCGAAAAGGATGCGACCGAATAAACAGTTGACGCTGATTCACGGATGAATCATTGTCGCCGCGTTGCTGTGCGCCGTTTATTCGGTCGCATGTTCTGATCCGGGACCATTCCCGGACCAGTGTGGAACCGGAGCATTCGCGCCCCCGGCTCCTACCGCCCAGCGGCGGCTGCTGAAACGGACCAGGTCGGCAAACCTCGTCAGATCAGGAAGCAGCCGTCATATGGGTTCCATCGCATCTCCAATGCTCCGAATCGTCGGGATTTCTCTCCCGGCGGCTCGGAGCATATTGAAAACCGCCCGCTTGACAAGCGCATTCTGAGTTAGCCCTCAGCTTTCTTCTATTGATTATTCTATCTGCCCATGAGAATAATCGACCAAATAGAGGAGAACGCTCCATGGCGAAGGTTCGCAGCCCCAATTACCCCCTTGTCGATTTGGCCGGAGCATTGGTCATGGCGCGGAAGCTCTATGACAAGGACGGTCGAAATAAGGTCTCCAAATCGGCACTGGCGTCGCACCTGGGGCACGAAAGCCTAAGTGGCCCCGCATTAGGAAAGATCGGTGCTTTGCGCGCCTATGGCCTCGTCGAAGGCACTGGCGACGAGAACCGAATCACTGGGGACGCGATCACCGCGCTAATGGCTCCGGAGGACTCCTTAGACAGAGTGGAGGCGCTACGCCGGATGGCGCTGCAACCAAGCCTTTTCCGGGAAATTGCAAAGAACTTTCCGACCCCGCCAAGCGATGAGAACCTTCGTTATTGGCTCGCTAAACGGGGCTATTCGCCAGACGGCGCGGCGAAGGCGGCGAAGACCTATCTCGCGACGATCACGCTTGCGACCCTTCATGAGAAGGGGTACCCTCACTCGCCAACCCCCATGGAGGATGAGATGATGCAGGCTCCGGAGCCGTCACGTCCGATTCAACGGCGCGCCGAGACAAGCGAACAGTCGCCGCTCAAACCGGGGGTGCGGCAGGAAATCATCGCACTGGATGAGGGGGACGTGACCATCACGTTCCCTGTAAATCTGTCGGCGGAAAGTTTTGGGGATCTAGAGGATCACTTGAAGCTTTTTATTCGAAGGATGCAGCGCCGTGCGAATGCAAGAATTCTCGGCTTTGACGAGGGTCAAGACCAGCACTAGGCAACTAGGAGGCAGCATTGGCTCTGAGGGCGCATCGTAGGGCGCGCGACACAATCGCAGCCCACGACAGGGAGTATCCAGTCCGCGTGACTACTGTCGAGGCTACCACCTCGGAGAGCGGCGCTATCTTTCTCCATTTTGAGGCCGATGCGCCTGGTCGTGGGAATCGATGGATGATTGAGATTGACGGCGAAGATTTCTCGGAGATCCTCATTGCTATGATGAAGGCAGACCCGTTTGCGACCGTGGGGGCTTTCGATGATGCTTCCGGCCCGATAGACTAAACAGTTGACAGAATCCGCATTTCATGATTCGAGTCTTGACCTACCACTACATTTAGTGGGATAACCTCCCTGTAACCGTCGGCGGACCCGGCGGCGATGTGATTCGGGGAGAACGCATGATGGCTGCGCTGAAGGCGAATTGGCACCAACTCGGGCCAATGCCAACTGATCCGACACTTGACGAAAAGCTTAGCCGTGTGAAGCATGAGAACAATTACGCTGAATCGGAAGAGCGAGTCTGGATGGAGTTTGGGCGCGCCAATGCCAACCTTTATGCCGATGCTGAGCGAGAATTCTTTACCCAGCTAGACAATCAGGTGAAATCCCTCTAAGGCCGCACCATGCCTTAGGGAGATGACCATCGATGACAGTCTTCCAAATTCCAGCAAACAAAGTCCGCCTTCGAGCGGACTTTTTCTTAGATGAAGCCGAACGCATTTGCAGTGGCTCGCCCTTCAAAGATTATGGCTTTAGACTTACCGACGAGGCCGCTCTGTACACCGCAGAGGCATATTTCCTCGTCAATGAAGCCTACAAGGCGCGGCGACAGAACCAAGGCCATAGAACTCAGCCAACCAAGATTGCGGCCTTGACGGCTGCTGTTATTGCAACAATCAATCCATTGCGGCCCGAGCAGGCGCTTAGCGAACCAAATCTGGTATCGACCTACGCTAACCCGCTGTTCGGGCTTAGACTGAGCTGCAACATCATTCAGCATCCTCTGCACCGTTCGCCGTGGAACAGGTTGCAGTGGTTCTGCGACAATCTGCGGGATGATCCGCTTACTTGCCTAGACGACTACCTTGAACTGGCCAGGTCCGGCCAGCGCGTGATCGGCTCTGACTTCGACATCGACCTAGCTCCGAACGAGTTGAAAAGGCTTGAAGGTCGCGTCGGATTCTTTGACGTGCTTTCAGAGATGAAGATTTATCGAGACAACTGACAGTAGCCACAAACGCTGGTGAGTTGTTCCATAATGCCGCAAAGGTGCGGTGACTGGCAGAACTCAATTCCAGCCTGAGAATAGTGATTGGCAACACCGCGACTTGAAGGCCTCGCGAAGGAGCCGGACGGTCGAGATACGAAGAATTCCTGACACGGTGCCTCTCGGAGAATAGTCTCCACCGTGCTGCGTCAGCGCCGCGCTGGCGCGGGGGCCCCGCTGCCTTCGGCAGCTCCCACCCGGACTTGCGCTCGCATCGACCCACCGGGTCGATGCGTCCGGCCAAAGGCCGGACCGCTTAGTCCCCCATCTTCAGCGCCTGAATAAACGCCTCCTGCGGAATATCTACCTTGCCGAACTGGCGCATCCGCTTCTTGCCCTCTTTCTGCTTGTCCAGCAGCTTGCGCTTGCGGGACACGTCGCCGCCGTAGCACTTCGCGGTCACGTCCTTGCGCAGCGCCGAGATGGTTTCGCGGGCGATGACCTTGCCGCCGATCGCGGCCTGGATCGGGATCTTGAACAGGTGGTTCGGGATCAGCTCTTTCAGCTTCTCGCACATCTGGCGGCCGCGCTTTTCCGCCGCGGTGCGGTGGACCAGCATGGACAGCGCGTCGACCGGCTCCTCATTGACCAGGATCGACATCTTCACCAAATCGCCTTCCTTGTAGTCGGTCAGATGATAGTCGAAGGAGGCGTAGCCCTTGGAGATCGACTTCAGCCGGTCGTAGAAGTCGAAGACGACTTCGTTGAGCGGCAGGTCGTAGATCAGCATGGCGCGCTTGCCGACATAGGAGAGGTCGGCCTGGATGCCGCGCCGGTCCTGGCAGAGCTTTAGAATGCCGCCGAGATAGTCGTCGGGGGTGAGGATGGTGGCGCGGATCCACGGCTCCTCGATGGCCGAGATTTTCACCACATCGGGCATGTCGGCCGGGTTGTGCAGTTCCTTCATCGAGCCGTCGGTGAGCAGCAGCCGGTAGACGACGGAGGGCGCCGTGGCGATGAGGTCGAGGTTGAACTCGCGCTCCAGCCGCTCCTGGATGATTTCGAGATGCAGCAGGCCAAGGAAGCCGCAGCGATAGCCGAAGCCGAGCGCGGCACTGGTTTCCATTTCGTAGGAGAAGGAGGCGTCGTTGAGGCGAAGTTTGCCGACGGCGGCGCGTAGGTCCTCGAAATCGGCGGCGTCGACCGGGAACAGGCCGCAGAACACCACCGGCTGCGCCGGCTTGAAGCCCGGCAAAGCGTGCGCCGTCTGGCGCTTGTCTTCGGTGATGGTGTCGCCGACGCGGGTGTCGGCTACTTCCTTGATCGAGCCGGTGAAGAAGCCGAACTCGCCGGGGCCGAGCTCGTCGACATTGATGCGGGCCGGCGTGAACACGCCGGTGCGCTCGACCAGATGTTTGGCGCCGGTGCCCATCATGCGGATGGTCGCGCCCTTTTTCAGCACTCCATCGATGATGCGCACCAGCACGATGACGCCGAGATAGGCGTCGTACCAGCTGTCGACCAGCATGGCTTTCAAGGGGGCTGACGCATCGCCTTCGCGCGGCGGCGGCAATTGGTGGACGATGGCTTCCAGCACATCGGGAATGCCAAGCCCGGTCTTGGCCGAGATCAGTACGGCGTTGGAGGCGTCGATGCCGATCACCTCCTCGACCTGCTCGCGGATGCGCTCGGGCTCGGCGGCTGGCAGGTCGACCTTGTTCAGCACCACGACGATCTCGTGGTTGTTGTCGATGGCCTGGTAGACATTGGCCAGCGTCTGCGCCTCGACGCCCTGGGAGGCGTCGACGACCAGCAGCGAGCCCTCGCAGGCGGCCAGCGACCGCGACACTTCATAGGCGAAGTCGACATGGCCGGGCGTGTCGATGAGGTTGAGGATATAGTCCTCGCCATTGTTGGCGCGGTATTTCAGCCGCACCGTCTGCGCCTTGATGGTGATGCCGCGCTCGCGCTCGATGTCCATCGAGTCCAGCACCTGCTCCTTCATGTCGCGCAGCTCCAGCCCGCCGGTGGACTGGATCAGCCGGTCGGCAAGCGTGGATTTGCCATGGTCGATATGGGCGACGATGGAGAAATTGCGGATGTGGTCGAGAGGCGTGCTCATGATGCGGCGGCTTTAGCAGGGGCGGGTTGCAGGGGCAAGCGGGGGGTGGTGCCCTTGCCTTCTCCCCTTGTGGGAGAAGGTGGATCGGCGCGCAGCGCCGAGACGGATGAGGGGTGTTCCAGCTTGACGCCGACGTTCTTTCACCGCCATGGCTGCAAACTGACATCCCTTACATAAGCGATTATCGTGGTGCAGACGCTGTCCATGTCTTTCAGGACATCGTCGTTCCAAAAGCGCAACACACGAAAGCCTCTCGCCTCCAGTTCCGTTCTACGGGCCTGGTCTGACTCTGAGTCCGCATGCTGACTCCCATCGATCTCGATGATGAGGAGTGATTCAAGACAAGCGAAATCGGCGACGTATTTTCCAACAGGAACTTGGCGCCGAAATTTGATCCGATCGAGCCTGCGGTCACGTAGTTCGTGCCACAGTTTGTCTTCCGCCTCCGTCATTTCACGTCGGAGCGAACGGGCAAAGTTTCGTTTGGCAGGAGCGACGGGCTGATGTGGCATGACGTTAGATTAACCAACGTCTCACTCCGCTGGAACACCCCTCATCCGTCTCGGCGCTTCCCGCCGATCCACCTTCTCCCACAAGGGGAGAAGGCAACGACGCGTCCGCCCCCAATCACGAAGCGGTGAACCATGTAACGAAGCCTCGGGCAGCGACGAAGTGTGGGATGAACCCGCCGCAACGGAGACCCCCAATGACTGGATCCAACACAAAACGCGCCGGCATGCTGGCCACCGCAGGTGCGGCGCTGATGATGCTTGGCGGCACCGCCTTCGCCCAGCCGCTCACCGTGGTCGAATTGTTCACCAGCCAGGGCTGTTCGTCCTGCCCGCCGGCCAATGCCAATCTGATCAAGGTCAAGGACCAGCCGGGCGTTCTGGCGCTGTCGTTCAACGTTACCTACTGGGACTATCTCGGCTGGAAGGACATTTTCGGCCGCGAGGAATTTACCCAGCGCCAGGTGCGCTATGAGCCGTCGCTCGGCCGCTCCGGCCCGTTCACGCCGCAGGTGGTGGTCAATGGCGGTGCCGACGCGGTGGGCGCGGCATCAGGCGAGATCGAGCAGCTGATTTCCGCGAATGGCCGCACGAAGGGGCCGACGCTGTCGCTCGACGGCGGCAAGATCAGCATCGGCGTCGGTTCCGCGCCGGCCGGCCGCGCTGATGTCTGGCTGGTTCGCTACAACAAGGGCGTCGTCGAGGTGCCGGTGGCGCGCGGCGAGAATACCGGGCGCACGCTGCCGCATGCCAATGTCGTGCACTCGCTGGAGAAACTCGGCAGCTGGAGCGGCGACGCCACCACGCTGCCATTGCCGGCAGCCTCCGGCGGCTTGAGCACCGCCGTGCTGGTGCAGTCGCCGGGCGGTGGGCCGATCCTGGCTGCAGCCGCCGACTGATTTTCTTTTTCTACGCAACGCCGCTAGCGCGGCATAACCGGGCTCGCATCCGCGCGCCCTCTTCAAGGAGGAAATACCATCATGACCAAGACCCTGACCGCGCTCGCTCTTGCGCTTTCGATGACCGCCTTCGCCTCCGGCGCCCGCGGGGACGAAGCGACCAACGCCATGAAGCCGGCGATGGCCACCGAGGCGATGAAGCCCGCGACCGATGCCATGGCGCCGGCGACCGATGCCATCAAGCCAGCCGACCCAATGGCGACGAATGCGATGAAACCCGCCACCGACGCCATGAAACCGGCCGATGCCATGAAACCCGCAACGGATGCGATGAAACCGGCGGACGCCATGGCGCCCGCGCAATAAGACTTGATCCCATGGCCCGGCCGCACAGTGGCCGGGCCGGCGCACGGCAATTTGAGAAACCAGGCGGGACGTTCTGTCGTATAGTCTTCGCCACCATCAAGGAGATCAGACATGACCGGCATTGCAAGGACCAGAACGCCGATCTTCAAGAGCGCGCTTGCCGCGCTCATCGTCGCCGCCGTCGCGGCCGCCTTCTGGCAGAGCCCGGCGCGCTCGGCCGAGGACGCGGTGGTGATCCCGCCGCCGGCAGTGGACGAGAAGGCCGCCAGCGGCAGCGAGAAGGCTATCTTCGCCGGCGGCTGCTTCTGGGGCGTGCAGGGCGTGTTCCAGCACGTCAAGGGCGTGACCAAGGCCGTCTCCGGCTACACCGGCGGCGCCAAGGATGACGCCGTCTACGAAACGGTGGGCAGCGGCCGCACCGGCCACGCCGAATCGGTCGAGATCACCTACGATCCGTCCAAGGTGACCTACGGCCAGCTGCTGCAGGTCTATTTCTCGGTCGCCCACAACCCGACGCAGTTGAACTTCCAGGGCCCGGACTCGGGCACCCAGTACCGCTCGACCATCTTTGCCGAGAATGGCGAGCAGCAGAAGATCGCCCAGAGCTACATCGCCCAACTCGACCAGGCGAAAGTGTTTGCCAAGCCCATCGTCACCACGCTGGAGACGGGCAAAACCTTCTATCCGGCCGAGGAATATCACCAGGACTTTTTGACGCTGAACCCGACCTACCCCTACATCGTCTACAACGACCTGCCCAAGGTGGCGAATTTGAAGTCGCTGTTCCCGGGGTTGTACAGCGAGAAGCCGGTGCTGGTGCTGGCGGGGAAGAGCTGAGGGGCGATAGGACTTGGCCGGACGCAGAGAGCGGCGACGCCCTACCTGAGACGCCAGCGGGACAGCACCCCCCTCTGCCCTTCCGGGCATCTCCCCCTCATGCGGGGAGATTGGCAGCGTCGCTGACGGTGCTCATCTTGCAAGGTTGGCGAAGGCCGCAGTGAGGAGCTGATCTCCCCCTTGAGGGGGAGATGGCCGGCAGGCCAGAGGGGGGTGCCTCGCGCAACCCCTCAATCATACGTCAGATCCGTCGCCTTCCCCCCAAACACCCGATACGCATAGAACGAATAGAAGATGATCACCGGCAGCACGACCACCGTGCCGGCGAGGATGATGGCCAGGCTTTCCGTCGCCGACGCCGCCTGCCAGATGGTCAGCCTCTCGGGCACCACGAAGGGGTAGAACGACCAGGCAAGCCCGGCAAAGCCGAGCGCGAAGATGGCGGCGAGCGTCAGGAACGGCCGCAGCGCATGGCGGTCGTCGGGCTTGGGCAGGTGGAAGGTCTGCCGCCACAGCCACAGGAACAGCAGCGCCGACAGGATCGGCAGCGGCGACAGAAAGAGCATTTCGGGCCAGACGAACCATTTGGCGAAGATGCGCGGGCTGGCGAATGGGGTCGCCAGCGACACCGCCGCCATGCCGAGCGCGGTCAGCACCAGGGCTGTCCGCAGCCAGGCCACCGCCTTCCTCTGCAATTCGCCCTCGGTCTTGTAGATGACCCAGGCAGCGCCCATCGCTGCATAGGCCGCCGACAGGCAGAGCGCCACCAGCGCCCCGAAAGCGATGCCGCCAAAGCCGACATCGAGGCCAAGCACATAGACGCCGAGCATATAGCCTTGCGCCAGCGAGGCGATGACGGAACCGAGGAAGAAAATGCGGTTCCAGCGATGCTTCTTGCCGGCGGGCACCTTGGCGCGGAAATCGAAGGCGACGCCGCGCAGGATGAGGCCGACCAAAAGCACGAAGACCGGAATGTAGAGCGCGGTGAGGATGACGCCATGCGCCAGCGGGAAGGCGACCAGGAGCAGGCCGACGGCCAGCACCAGCCAGGTCTCGTTGGCATCCCAGAACGGGCCTATTGCCGCGATCATGGTGTCCTGCTCGGCATCTTCGGCGACCGAGAACAGGATGCCGATGCCGAGATCGAAACCGTCGAGAATGACGTAGATCAGGATGGCGAGGCCCATCAGGCCGGCGAAGATCAGGGGCAGCGCGGTTGGCCAGTCGAAGCTCATCGGTCTGTCATCCCTCTCATCAACGGTTCTGCCCTTCGCTATGGCTCCGGGCGTTCGTCATTCGGAAAGCCAAATCGTTGGCTTTTCGTCCGCTACGCGGACCATTCCTCACTCCGCTGCGGCCGGTTGCGACATCGCCGTCTTCATGACGCCCGGCAGCGGCGAGGTATCGCCGTCCTTGGCGGCCTTCAGCGCCAGGTGCACCAGCACGCCAAGATAGGCGATCAGCAGCAGCACATAGAGGATGAGATAGATGGCGAGCGTCAGCGCGACATGGCTGCCGGCGACCGGGCCGATAGCGTCGGCGGTTTTCAGCACGCCGGTGACCAGCCAGGGCTGGCGGCCGATTTCGGTGGTGTACCAGCCGGCCAGCGTCGCCAGCCAGCCCGACAGCGCCATCGGCACCATCAGCATGGCCAGCGGCCTCGGCAGGCTGTGGCGGCGCTTGAGGAAGAAGGTCGCCGACCACGAGACGATGAGCATCAAAATGCCGGTGCCGACCATGATGCGGAAGCCCCAGAACACCGGGAAGACCGGCGGATGCAGGCCGGGATAGTCGTTGAGCCCCGGCACGATGCCGCTGGTGGAGTGACGCAGCACCAGGCTGGCGCCGTCGGGAATGGCGATCTCGAATTTGTTTTCCTTCGCCGCCTCGTCGGGCAGCGCAAACAGCACCAGCGGCACGTTGGGGCCGGTGTTCCAGTTGGCCTCCATGGCCGCGATCTTCTGCGGCTGGTGCTCCAGCGTATTCAGCCCGTGCTGGTCGCCGGCGAAGATCTGGATCGGGATCAGGATGGCGGCGGTGAAGACGCCGGTGCGCAGCGCCTTCCACATCGATTCCGACCGGTCGCCGGTGAGGTAGCGCAGCGCCGACAGGCCGGCGATCAGGAACGACACCGTCAGGCCGGAGGCAAGCAGCATATGCGTCAGACGGTAGGGCATGGACGGGTTGAAGACGATCGCCCACCAGTCGACGGGATGCGCCTTGCCATCGATCATCTCGAAGCCGGCCGGCGTCTGCATCCAGGAGTTCAGCGCAATGATCCAGAAGGCCGACAGCGTGGTGCCGCCGGCGACCAATACCGTCGCCAGCGTGTGGACGCGGTTGGAGACGCGGCGGAACCCGAACAGCATGATGCCCAGGAAGGCCGCTTCGAGGAAGAAGGCGGTGAGGATCTCGTAGGCAAGCAGCGGCCCGGCGATGTTGCCGACCTTTTCCATATAGCCCGGCCAGTTGGTGCCGAACTGGAAGCTCATGGTGACGCCGGAGACCACGCCCATGGCGAAGGACAGTGCGAACACTTTCACCCAGGTGAAATAGGCGCGCATCCAGGCGGAATCATTGGTGGTGTTGTAGCGGAGCTTGAAGAACAGCAGCACCCAGCCAAGCGCAATCGTGATGGTCGGAAACAGGATGTGGAACGAGATATTCGCCCCGAACTGCATTCGCGACAGGATGAGCGGGTCCATGCGGGCTCCGGCTGCTGTTTGTTGGCGCAGAATAGGCGGCGGATGCGGTCCGGTCAAAGCGGCTTGGCGTCACGCGGGGCGCGTTGTCGCAGCAGATGGGATCAATCCGTCAGTGCCCCGATACCCCCATGACGAAACGGCAAGAGGGGAACGTTTGTCCACAATTGTCAGCAGCGGCATTGACTTCCCGCCGTGCGCACCGACATTCAGCGCAATAATAATCCCCGCCTCTTTCAAACAGTCGTTTTCGGCCTCATGTCTTCCACTAATTTGCCTTCCATCATTTCGATTTCCGGGGTCACCAAGACCTACGCCACCGGCTTCAAGGCGCTGAAGGAAATCAACCTCGACATCGAACGTGGCGAGATTTTCGCGCTGCTGGGGCCGAACGGCGCCGGCAAGACGACGCTCATCTCGATCGTCTGCGGCATCGTCAACCGTTCGTCGGGAACGGTGACCGTCGACGGCCATGATATCAACCGAGACTACCGCGCGGCGCGCAGCCTGATCGGGCTGGTGCCGCAGGAGCTGACCATCGATGCGTTCGAGAGCGTCTGGGCAACCGTCACCTACAGCCGCGGCCTGTTTGGCAAGGCGCCCAATCCGGGCTTCGTCGAAAAGGTGCTGCGCGACCTCTCGTTGTGGGACAAGAAGGACGCCAAGGCGATCACGCTGTCGGGCGGCATGAAGCGGCGGCTGATGATTGCAAAGGCGCTGTCGCATGAGCCGCGCATCCTGTTCCTCGACGAACCGACGGCCGGCGTCGACGTCGAACTGCGCCAGGACATGTGGGCGATGGTGCGACGGTTGCGCGACGATGGCGTCACCATCATCCTCACCACGCACTATATCGAAGAGGCCGAGGCGATGGCCGACCGTGTCGGCGTCATCAACCGCGGCGAGATCATCCTGGTCGAGGGCAAGGCCGAACTGATGCGCAAGCTCGGCCGCAAGCGCCTGATCGTGGAATTGCGCAACCCGCTCCCCGCCATTCCCGATGCATTCTCGCACTACGCGTTGGAGCTGTCGGGCGATGGCACACAGCTGACCTACACCTATGACAATCAGAGCGAACGCCCCGGCGTCGCATCGCTGCTGCGCGAACTCGAGACGGCCGGCATCCAGTTCCGCGACATGGATACGCAAAACAGCTCGCTCGAGGAGATCTTCGTCAATCTGTTGAGGCAAGAGCCATGAATTGGCGAGCAGTATGGGCGATCTACCGGGTCGAGATGGCGCGTGCGTTCCGCACCGTGCTGCAGAGCATCGTCTCGCCGGTGATCTCGACATCGCTTTATTTCGTCGTCTTCGGCTCGGCCATCGGCTCGCGCATCACCGAGATCGACGGCATCAGCTACGGCGCCTTCATCGTGCCCGGCCTGATCATGCTGTCGCTGTTGACGCAGTCGATCTCCAACGCTTCCTTTGCCATCTATTTCCCGAAATTCGTCGGCTCCATCTACGAGCTCTTGTCGGCGCCGGTGTCGTATCTGGAGATCGTCATCGCCTATGTCGGCGGCGCCGCGACCAAGTCGATCATCCTCGGCTTGATCATCCTGGCGACGGCCTCGCTGTTCGTGCCGCTCACCATCCAGCATCCGTTCTGGATGCTGGCCTTCCTTGTCTTGACGGCGGTGACCTTCAGCCTGTTCGGCTTCATCATCGGCATATGGGCGAAAAGCTTCGAGCAATTGCAGCTGGTGCCGCTGTTGATCATCACGCCGCTGACCTTCCTCGGCGGCAGCTTCTATTCGATCAACATGCTGCCCGAGACCTGGCGCACGGTGACGCTGTTCAACCCGGTCGTCTACCTGATCAGCGGTTTCCGCTGGAGCTTTTACGGCAAGTCCGATGTCTCGGTCGCCGTCAGCCTGGGCATGACGATGGTGTTCCTCGCCATCTGCATCGCCATCGTCGCCTGGATCTTCCGCACCGGCTACCGGCTGCGCAACTGACCCTGCCGCTCTAAAGCGCGTCGCGTTTTCTTGCTAGATCGCCTTGATGAGGCGCAGCAACCCCAGCATCTCGATCAGCCTGCCTTGGCGGAAGGCGATGTAGGTGGGTTCCTCGACGCCGTGGAAGCGGCGCTTGAACGCCGCCTGGCCCTTGAGGTTGAACTTGCTGCGGTTGACCCAGGGCGACTCATAGGCCCGCTCGAAGGCGTTGCGCCAGAAGCTCGATTCGGCAAAGCCGTTGGCTCCGACGTCGAGCATCGGCGACAGGCCGAGCGTGACGACAGAAATGCCCTCATTGCGAAACCGGTCGACGGCGAATTTGGTCAGCCCGATTTCGGCATGCGGCGAGGCATCGATGTGCTTGCGCTTGAACGAGGTGGTGTAGCCGATCACCTTGCCGCCACTGAACATCGGATCGAAATCGAGCAGGGCGACGAGCTCGCCTTCCGGGCTGTAGAGCACGAAACGGCGCATATCGATGCCGAGATGATCGGCAAAGGGCCTGTTGAGGAACGCCATCTCCCAGCGCTTGACGATGCGGTCTGCCCGCCAGTTCTGCGACAGGCGCTGGACCTCGTCGAGATAGACCGCTCCTTCGCCAAAGGAAAACCCCTTCTTCAAGAGCCAGCGTTCGGAATAGCGCACGGTTTCGTTGCGCTTGCCGGAAAAATCGTGAGCCGGCAGTTCCAGCCGCGTGTCGACGCCGAGACGGTTGACCTGGTAGCCGAGCCCGGACAGCACGCGCGCCGTCGGTTCGCCGATCTGCACGAACCACGGGCTGTCGGCGGCTTCGACAAAGCGCCTGATATAGTCGGACCGATCGGCCGGATGGGCCACCGGGTCACCTAGCGCGAAATGGTGCTTCATCTTGGTGCCGAAGGCGATGTAGCCGTCGGCGTCGCCGAAATAGGACAGTTTTTGCTGCACGGCGGTCGAATAGGCCAGCGAGAAGTCGCCGTGCTGGCGGACAAGCGCCAGCCGCTCGACATGCGAAAAATCCTGGCGCGGCACCTTGGCTGCGGCGCCCTCCAGCAGTCTGTCGAGAAAGATGCGCAAGGAGGGCATGGTCGAGCTTCCGCGTGCCGATGATAAACAGAGGCTTGCCCCCAAGGCCTCGAATCAGTCGCATTGACGCGACCTCATTATCGATCATATCGCCCCTGTGCCATATGGGACGTGCCATATTGGACGGGTCCCCATGGCGCACCTGAAAGGAAATCTCGACCGAATGGCGGCTACGACAAGCGAAACGATGCCTATCGTCCCGGGGCCGAAAGGACTCGACTATACGGTTATCGTCATCGGCGCCGGAGCGGCGGGGCTGGCGGCCGCCGACGCGCTTGGCCGGCGCGGCGTGCGGGTCGTCGTGCTTGAAAAGGAGCCGCGGATCGCCGAACCGTGGCGAGGGCGGCACGAGAAGCTGACCCTCAACACGCATCGCGCGCTGTCGGCCCTGCCCGGCCTTGCCTATCCGCCACGCACCGCCGCCTTTCCGAACAAGGATGCCATCGTCGGTTATCTCGAGGATTTTGCCCGCGCGCGGGGCGTAAGGGTCGAATTCGGCACCGCCGCCGAGCGGATCGGACGCAGAGGCAATGGCTGGCTCGTCCATACGGGCCGGGAAACGCTGAGCGCCCGCAATGTCATCGTCGCCACCGGCCGCGACCGCTTGCCATGGACGCCGGACTGGCAAGGCAAGGCGACTTTCACCGGCAAACTTGTCCACGCCGCCGATTTCGGCACAGCGCAGGACTATGTGGGCAAAAGCGTGCTGGTGGTCGGGGCCGGAAATTCCGGCTTCGACGTGCTCAACCACCTCGCCCGTGCCGACACAAAGGCCATCTGCTTGTCAGCCAGGCAGGGTCCGTCGCTGATGCCGAAACGGATCGGCAAGGTCGCCGTGGCGCGCTTCGGCGGTTTCATGGCGATGCTGCCGACGTGGATTGCCGATGCCGCGATTGCCGCGACGCAGCGGCTGGTGTTCGGCGACCTCACCCGCTTCGGCCTGCCGCCGGCGCCGAAGGGCGGCGCCAGCCGGCTCGGCGTCGAGCAGATCGCTATTGCCATTGACGACGGCGCCGTCGCAGCGCTGAAGGCCGGACGGATTTCGGTGGTGGCGCCGGTGGCGGCTTTCGAAGGCGCCGGCGTGCGGCTGAACGACGGCACGGTGCTCGAGCCGGATGTGGTGATCGCGGCAACCGGCTATCGCACCGGCCTGGAGGCCATGCTGGGCGATCTCGGCGTGCTCGACGCCAAGGGCGTGCCGAAGGCCAATGGCGGCACCCCGAGCGGCCAGCCCGGCCTGTGGTTCATCGGCATGCGGCCAAGCCTGACCAGCTATTTTCACAGCGCCGGCCTGCAGGCCGAAGCGATTGCCCGTCAGATCGCCAAGGGGTTGTAGACGAGCGCTTCTGGACGGAGAACCACCGCACTTCGGGCTGCTGCTGTGGCGCGGACTGGTGGTTCAACGCATCTGCAAGACGGGATCGAATATCCTGGCGATAGGGCGAAACGCCATCCCGTCGTCATCCACGGGCGAAGCAAGGAGCGTAGCGACGCGGCGCAGACCCGAGGATCCATGCCGTGACTTCTGAGCTACGCTGCGTTGCAGGTTCTGCTCCGCTGCTTCCATGGCCAAGGCATGATCCCTGGGTCTCCGCGACGGAGCTTCGCTCCTGCTTCGCCCAAGGATGACGAAGTCGAGATGCGTGCGGCCAACCTCCAAAGCAGCCGCTTGAATTCGTTCATTGCATCGTTATATAACATGTTATGGTTATCCAGCAGGCGGATCACCCATGGAAGACATCATTCGATCCCTTGGCTACCTCACCCTCGGCAGCAGGCTGAAGCGTATCGGCGAGCAGTTGCAGGCCGATACGCAGCGCATGCTCGATGGGCTGGAGGTGCCGGTGCAGTCCAGCCAGTATCCTCTGCTGGCCGCGCTCGACCGGCTCGGGCCGCTGCCTGTCGGCGAGCTGGCGCAGTCACTGGGGATCACCCAGCCGGGGGTGACGCGCAGCGTGGCGCTGCTGGCCGAGTTGGGGCTGGTCGAGGCCGCGCCATCGAACGACGACCAGCGCCGCAGGATGATCTCGCTGACCGCGAACGGCCAGCGCCTGGTCGATAAGGCGAAGCGAGACGTTTGGCCGCGCATCGAGAACGCCGTTGCCGACTTGTGCAAAGGCCTTGCAGGGCCGCTTCTCGAACAACTCTCGGCAATGGAGGACGGCCTGGCGGCGGCCCCGCTCGACCGCCGTGTGAAACAGGATGTCGCGCCATGAGCCATGTCCTCGATCGTCCGGTCTGGAGCGCGCTCGACACGCGGCATCGGATCTTTGCGTATGGCGACAGGCTCGCCAGGCGCTATCCCTCCTCGATCGTCCCCTTCGCGGCTTCCGGGGCAGACGGCGCTGAGAGCCTGCAGGCGCTCGCAAGCCTCATTCCTGCAGGTGAGAGCGTGTTCATGCTCCAGGCGGACCCCATTGCCTTGCCGCCGGAACTGACCGCGACCGTGACCGCCTTCGGCGTTCAGATGGTTGCCGAGGCGCCATTGCCTTCCGTGTCGGACGAGCGTGTGCAGCAGCTGACGCAGGACGACGCGGCCGAGATGCTTGCTTTGGCGTCACTGACCAAGCCCGGCCCGTTCACGCTCAAGGCGCTGAGCCTCGGCGAGTTCTGGGGCGTGAAGATCGGCGGCCGGCTGGCGGCGATGGCCGGCGAGCGCATGAAGCAGCCCGGCTACAGCGAACTCAGCGGCGTCTGCTCGCATCCCGAATTTCGCGGCAGCGGCCTCGGCCGGCTGCTGTCGGTGTTCGTGGCCAACCGAATTTTTGCGCGCGGCGAAATTCCCTACCTGCATGCCTATGCCAGCAATGCCGGCGCGGTCCGGTTGTACGAGTCCATCGGCTTCAGGCTGAGGGCAGAGATGAATGTGGCCGTCGTGCAGCGCGCCGGCTAGAGGCCTTTGTTTTTTACCCAATTCCGGACGGAAACCGCTTCACACTTTTCTGGAATTGCTCCAGGCCGCCTTGCAGGCCTCAGGCTGATTTCGGCTCCAACCGGCGGAAACCCACGGTTTCCATCAGCATATCTTCCTCGACCATGCCGGCATTGTGCAGCGCAAGCAGGTTCAGCGCGATCTCCCGCGCATCCGCGGAATCGGGATGCACGTCGCGCCTGCGGCAGGCTTCGTCGAACACGCGTTGCAGCCTGGCGATGTCGTCGGGTTTCAGCAGGCCACGGTCATAGACGGACTTTGGCATCCCAGTCTCCTCCAGAAGACGTAGGACGCCATGTTTAAAAGTCCATTCTTTTCTAATGCTTGAGCGCAGCTGCCTGGGTTTGCACGAATCCGACCGAGCGTGGCAGTCAGACCGCGATCGCGCTGCCATTCATTCAGCACCTCGGCCGTGGCCTGTTCCGCCGCAGTCTGCTTGACGTGCCGCCACGCTTGCGAAACAAGAGCTGCCACAAAGGACAGCGAGGCACAAAAGTGAGTTTCTGGGGACTGGCGCAGCTCGTCATTTCGACGGTGATCTTCCTGCTGGCGGCCATCGCGGCCAAGCAATGGGGGCTGGGGCCAAGCCTTGGCAAGATCGTGCTGACACTGGCGCTCTATACGGCGGGCAATCTGATGATGCTGCGGCTGGTTCGTGAGTTCGGCATGTCGGTGTCGTTCAGCCTGTCGGCGGTGATCCAGCTGGTGGCGGTCAATGTGGTGGCGCTGGTGTTCTTCGGCGAACGCGTCAATGCCTTGCAGGCGACCGGCATCGTGCTGGCCATCGCGGCGGTGGTGCTGATCTCGCTCGGGCCTTACCTGCAGGGGCGACTGTAATCCGATGAAGACCCCGCGTGCGTTCACCAACTGGCTTGAATTTCCGGTGCTGCTGGCCGGGCTGGTGATAGCCGCCGGGCTGTGGGGCTTCGAGGAACTGATGGAGGTGGCGCGGGCCACCACGCCGCACGCTTTCGATACTGAGATCCTGCTCGCTTTCCGAAAAGTGGGTCAGCCGGATGTTCCCGTCGGCCCGGCATGGCTGGAAGGCGCGATGCGCGACATCACCAGCCTCGGCAGCTCCAGCGTGCTGGTGCTGATCGTAACGGCGGTGATCGTCTACCTCCTGCTGATCCGTAGGCCGAGGACGGCGCTGCTGATCTTTGTCGCGGTGGCTGGCGGGCAGCTGCTGTCGACCTTGCTCAAGGCCGGCATCGACCGGCCGCGCCCCGATCTTGTCTCGCACCTGGCCAACGAGACGTCGCTGTCGTTTCCCAGCGGCCACGCCATGCTGTCGGCGGTGACCTATCTCACGCTGGGCTCGCTGGCAGCGCGCTTCCTGCCGGGACGAACGACGAAAATCTATGTCCTCAGCCTGGCGGTGCTGGTAACGCTGCTGGTCGGCGTCAGCCGCGTCTATCTCGGCGTCCACTGGCCTTCCGACGTGCTGGCGGGATGGTGCGCCGGCTTCACCTGGGCGACGCTGTGCTGGCTGGCGGCGCGAATGCTGCAGCGGAACAAGGCGGTGGCCGATGGCAACGAGCCTGAAGACTGACGATCCGGAGCGACATTCAAATCAGCCGGTTGATCAGCCCGTGTCCGCAGCCTGCCAGCAGAAAAACCGCCGACAGCAAGGCTGCCGACGTCGTCAAGGTCCTGAAAATCTTCAACTGATATTTCCCCGCCATAAGAGCCAAGGCGGTTAACGTAGCATGCTCATCCCGTATCCCGCCATCCGGCTTTGTGGAGAGATCATGTTTCATGTATGCTTTATGATGGTTGAAACATCACTATGATTGTATTACACGTCGTCTCCGCAGACTCAGACGGGGGTTCCGACCGATGATCACTGCCGCGCAGATGCGCGCCGCGAGGGCGCTGGCCGGCATCGATCAGAAGACACTCGCCGAGCGTGCCGGCGTTTCGCTTCCGACAATCCAGCGCATGGAAGCGAGTGACGGCGTGGTCAGGGGTGTGGTCGATACGCTGATGAAGGTTGTCCAGGCTCTCGACGAGGCCGGGGTGGAGCTCATCGGCGAGAACCAGACCAGCGAGCGCGGCGGCCGGGGCGTGCGCCTCAAGCCGGTCGCGCCGCCGAACCCGCAAGGCTGAGCCGGCATATAGTCGCGACGGCGACCGCCGACAGTCCTGCCGACGATCCCGCCGCCTTCACGCAAGCGGAAGGCAGTCCATGGATCAGATCCGGCGGGCAGTGCATCAACCGGCCCAGAAGTCGGCAAAGCCGACATTTTCAGAGCTGTTCACGCCCAAGCTGGTGACGGTCTGGCGCGAAGGTTACCGCCTGCCGCAGTTCAAGGCCGACTTCATGGCCGGGCTGACCGTCGCCATTGTCGCGTTGCCGCTGTCGATGGCGATTGCGATTGCTTCGGGCGTGACGCCGGAGCGCGGCCTGTTCACGGCCATTGTCGGCGGCTTCATCGTCTCGGCGCTCGGCGGCAGCCGCTTCCAGATCGGCGGCCCGGCCGGCGCCTTCATCGTGCTGGTGGCGGCGACGGTGCAGCGCGAAGGCGTCGACGGACTGCTGCTGGCGACGATGATGGCCGGCATCTTCCTGCTCGCCATCGGCTATCTCCGGCTCGGAACCTATATCAAATTCATCCCTTACCCGGTGACGGTCGGCTTCACCGCCGGCATCTCGATCATCATCTTCTCCGGCCAGATCGTCGAACTGTTCGGGCTGAGGCTTGCCGGGCCGGAGCCCGGGCCGCTGCTGCCGAAACTGATGGCGATCGGCCACGCGGCCGGCACGCTCAACATCTCGGCGACGCTGGTGGCGGCGCTGACCATCGCCACCATCGTCGGGGTGAAGCGCTGGCGGCCCGGCTGGCCGGGCATGCTGATCGCCGTCGGACTGGCCTCCCTTGTCGTGGCGCTGCTTTCGCTGCCGGCGGAAACGATCGGCACCCGCTATGGCGGCATTCCGCGCAGCCTGCCGTTGCCGGCACTGCCGGCACTCAACCTCGACAAGGCGCTTGCGGTGCTGCCGGATGCGGTGGCTTTTGCGCTGCTCGGCGCCATCGAATCGCTGCTCTCGGCCGTGGTCGCCGATGGCATGACCGGGCGGCGTCACCGTTCCAATTGCGAACTGGTGGCGCAAGGCTTTGCCAACATCGCGTCTGCCCTGTTCGGCGGCATCTGCACCACCGGCACCATCGCCCGCACCGCCACCAATGTGCGGGCCGGCGCGCATGGGCCGGTTTCCGGCATGCTGCATTCGCTTTTTCTGCTGGTCTTCATGCTGGTGGCCGCACCGCTGGCCAGCTACATCCCGCTTGCCGCCCTTGCGGGTGTGCTGGCGGTTGTCTGCTGGAACATGTTCGAGAAGCAGGCCTTCGCCACGTTGCTGCGCGCTTCGCGCGGCGACGCCCTGGTGCTGATGGCAACCTTCCTGATCGTCGTCTTCCGCGACCTCACCGAAGGCATCGTCGTCGGTTTCGCGCTAGGCTCGATCCTGTTCATCGATCGTATGGCCAAGTCGATCGCCGTGGAGGCGGATTTGCCGCTGGACGATGTCGCCGACAGCAGCGGCCGCGCCTACGATGCAAGCGAGGCAAGCGACGCCGACACCGTCGTCTATCGCATCTCCGGCGCCTTCTTCTTCGGCGCCGCCTCGACTGTCGGCACGGTGCTCGACCGCATCGCCGACCAGCGCAAGAACTTCATCCTCGATTGTTCGGCGGTGCCGTTCTTCGATTCCACCGCGGCCAATGTCATCGAGGGCGCGGCGCACAAGGCGAAGCGCGCAGGGGTGCGTTTCATCATCGCCGGTGCCTCGCCGCAGACACGGCGCATGCTGATCAACCACGGCGTCAAGCGGCCGCTGGTGACCTTTGCCGCCTCGATCAAGGATTCGCGGGCGCAACTCAAAGCCGCGCCCGCTGGCTGAGCCGGCAAGTGTGCGCCGTCAGTCCAGGCTCAGCACCGCGATCTCGCCCTCGTTCATCAGCGGCACGAAAATCCGCGTGCCGTCTGTGCCGATATCGGCGCTGCCCGGCTTGAACTGCTCTACAGCCTCCGGCGCCTCGCCGACTTTGTACCGATAGAGCGTGCCGGTCATGAAGGCGGTGGCGTAGATGCTGTCGCCGATGGCGACGACGCCGTCGAGGTCGGCAAAGTTTTGTGCGCCAGGCAGCGGCGTCACGGCTTTCGTCGCGAGATCGACCGACAGCAGGCCCCCGGGCGCGGCAGTGCTGAAGTCCGGCTTGATGCCCTTGCCCCAGGACGCCACGATCAGCCGGTCGCGATCGGCAAAGATGCCGTTGGGTGCGGCGAGCTTCGCATCCTTCACGAACAGTTCCGGCTTGTCGCCGTCAATGCGGTAGATCGCATCGGCCAGCATGTCGGTGACATAAACCTTGCCCGAACTGTCCGATGTCACGTCATTGAGGAAGACGGCGCCGGGCACATCGATGGTCGAGACCAGCTTGCCGCTGGCGAGATCGACGATTCGCACCTTGGTGATGTCGGCGACGTAGAGCTTGCCGCCGGAGATCGCCGAGCCCTTCGGTGCATCCATGCCGGCGGTCCAGTGCCGGCTGACGACCTTGCCGTCCAGCGACAGCACCGAGAGATAGCCGTTGCCGTCGGCCTCGCCGGGATTGCCGACGATGTTGGAGACGATGATGCGATTGTTGGCGGCGTCGAACAGCGCCGCTTCCGGTTGCTCGAAGCCCGAGGCGCGCCAGAGTTCGGCGGCCTCGGCCGCAGGTGCGAGCGCGATAGCGAAGGCGGCGACGCAAATCGAGGTGATGAGGGTTTTCATGGCCAGGTCTCCTGTGATGGATAGCGGAGAGCTAGGAGTTTCGATACTTTTCCGGAAGGACGATTCGAGCTAGTATCGAAATTCGATACGAAATGGCGCAAAAGAGGTGCATTCCATGAACGGCCTGATCTTCGAGGCGCTGAAGCGGACGATGAAGGCCAAGGGCGTCACCTATCGTGAGCTAGCCGGGCGTATGGGCATTTCCGAGCCGACGGTGAAGCGCATCTTCCACGAGCGCAACTGCAAGCTCGACCGTCTCGTCGGGATCTGCGCCGCCGCCGGCGTCGAGCTGGAAAACGTGCTCGGATCGATGAACAGGGGGCCGGGACCGGTCAATCGCATCGCGCCGGAGATCGAGCGCAAGCTCGCGGGACGGCCGGCGCTGCTGTTCATCTTCGTCATGCTGTCGGAGAAGTTCACGCCCGAAGGCGTCATGCGCTCGCAAGGCTTGAGCGAAGCCTCGATGTTCCTCTATCTGCGCGATCTCGAAGCGCTCGGTCTGATCGCATTGGGCAGCGGGCTGTCGGCACGGCTGCTGGTCGACACACCGATCCAGTGGAATTTCGAAGGGCCGCTCAGGCCGCTGTTCGAGATGACAAACAAGAATTTCATCGGCTGGGCGATCACCCATCTGGAGCGGGAAGCGACCTTCGTCTCTTTCTCCAGGCGGATGCGGCCGGAGACGGCGGAGATGGTGAAGCGCGAGGCAGAGGAACTGGCCGAGCGCGCCAAACTGCTCGCCCATCACGACCAGCACACGACGCCGGAAGACGGGCTGACCGGCTACAAATGGACATTTGCTTTTGGCGCAACCCCGTTTCCGGCGATCATGCCGATCGGCCCGCACCCCAGGGATGCCGGGGCGTCAGACCGGCCCACCGCTGCTGCAAAGGGACGCCGTCCTTTGCCGGCTTGAGTGGGCAATCATCCGAGCAGGATTGCATCTGGCGGCTGAGCTTGTCGCGCTCCAGTCCGGAGGTGCTTCAAAAATGAAGCCACATTCATGATAGAGTTCGCGCGCTGATTTGCCAGACTGTACGGGGCGGGTTTGCCGAATGCGTGACCGTCCCCGCAAAATCGAAGTGATCCTATGCCGACCGCGCCAACACTTGAACTTCGCCGCTATTCGCGCCTGAAAAATTTGCGGGAGCGCGCAGAACGCCAAGGTGCTGCATTGCAGTTCTGGGCGCGCACGGCATCGCTCGCCGTGATCTCCTGCTTCTTTTCATTGATCAGCCGCTGGGATGCCTCGCTGCTCTTCGTGCTGGCGGGCCTCGCGCTGTTCCAACTCGTCGGCCTGATCCAGTTTCGCTTTGCGCGCCGTCGTAACGCGCCATGGTGGATCGGTTACCTCGTCGGTACGCTGGACATCATTCTGTTGACCGTTCTGCTGGTAACGCCCAACCCGTTTTCCCTCGAGGTCGCGCCGGCCGCGATGCAACTGCGCGAGGGCAGCTTCAAATTCCTGCTGATTTTCGTATGCCTTGGCGCGCTGACCCTTTCGACACGATTGGCGCTCTATCTCGGCGCGCTCGCGGCCTTGACGTGGACGATCGGGGTGGGATGGGTGGTTTTTCATGCGGGAACCGTCATTCCGGCAACGAACCTCTATTCGCTGCCGATGACAGAGCGACTGAATCTCTATCTCAACCCCAATTTCGTCGATACGTTCGCGCAGGCGACCAATGTGTTGGTTGTCCTGATTATCGGCGCGATCATGGCGCTGGTCGTCTCCCGTTCCCGGCATCTGTCGGAAGACTATGTCAAGGCGGAGCGCGCCCGCGCCAATCTCGCCCGGCATTTTTCGCCCAATGTCGTCGACCAGCTCGCCTCGGATGACGAGCCCTTCGGTCCGGTCCGCCGGCAGGATATCGCGGTGCTGTTCGCCGACATCGTCGGCTTCACACACTATTCCGAGGATCATCCGGCCGAAGCAGTGTTCGAACTACTGCGTCAGTTCCACCGTCGCATGGAGCAGGTCGTTTTCGACCACCATGGCACCGTCGACAACTATATCGGCGATTGCATCATGGCGACCTTCGGGGTTCCGCAAGCCAGCCATGACGACGCAACCCGGGCCATCCGGTGCGCTGAAGCGATGATCGCCGCTATCGAAGACTGGAATGTCCAGCGTGTGTCCAGGGGATATCCGCCGCTGGACGTTCGGATCGGTGCACAATATGGCGCCGTCGTCCTCGGCGCGGTCGGCAGCGAGCGCAACCTGTCCTTCGCGGTGGTGGGCGACACCGTCAACGTCGCCAGCCGTTTGCAGGCGCTCTGCCGGGAGCTTCAGGCGAATATTTGCTTTGGGTCACGACTGATCGAGGCCGCGAAGGCGGAATCGCTCGGGACACAGCTGAATGCGCGCGATCATGGACCGGTTAGCATCCGCGGCCGGGACGAACCGGTCCATGTCTGGGTCGAACACAGAGCCGAAAACCAGGGCGCTATTGCGGTTTCGGCGTGATGCAGGCCGCCATGTGAGACGCCTGCACCTCATGACTCAGGCCGAAGCCATCACGTGTCTGAGGCGATTGCGCCAGCCTTCGCGGCTGCGGCGTCGGTGCCTGCCTTGTCCTCCCAGGTCACCGCCCGGTAGTCGAAACCAAATTCCAGCGTCGGTTTCACGATGCGGAAGAAGGGCGACAGGTCGAAGTCGCGCGGCGTGTAGAGCGAGTGGTGGCGGATGTGCAGGATTTCGCGGCGCGAATAGTTCGACTGCGCCGAGGCGCGGCCGGGCGCGCGGGTGATCTCGGGCAGGATCGGGTAGCGGATCTCGCCATAGGCTTCGGCGATCAGCGTCGAGCAAATGGCGCGCGTCGGATCGCCGGAACCGAAAGCCAGCATGCGGCGGCGCCAGCGCACCGGCACCGGTGGCGTCGGCAGGAAAAAGCGCAGCATGTCGAAGATGTTCTTGAGATCGTATTTCAGGCCGAGCTTGCCGATCATGAAGGCGACGACATGGTCGCGGTCTTCCGGCGCCAGCCCGCTCGCCCGGCAGATACGGGTGTTGTAGGTGCGGTAGCGCGACAGCGGCACGGCGACACAGCCTTCGCCGAGCGTGACTTCGATCAGCCGACGCCGTTCCGATCCGTCCTCCGGTTCGGACAACGCATCGCCGATATAGAAGGCCGCATGCGACCAGGTCGACTGTGTCAGGTATTTAATGGCCGCGGAGATCTTCTGGTTGCCTTCGATGAGCAGGATGTCGCCGGGTTCGAGCGTGCGCCGCAACGTCTCGGCGTCGGACGGCGTGTAGGGCTCATAGCCCGAGGATTCGTCCTGCAGCCGGCCGGCAAGCCAGCGGCCAAGTCGGTCGAGAAGCGTGTCGCGCGGCGCGGTCATGGCAAAGTGTGACTAGCACGAGGTGACGTCCTCGGCCATGATCAACCGACCGGGACCTCTTTCGACAATACCGGGCCGGCGAGGTCGTCGCGCGCATTGCGCGCGAGTTTCTTTGTCGAGCGCTTGGGGCTGTCGCCGAACAGCTCGGCCGCTCCGGCGAGGCAGCTCTTCTTCAGGCTTTTTTCCGAGCGCTTCAAAAGCTTGCCAAGAAGCCTTGTATCCTGCGCATCGCCGAGCGGCTCACCGTCGGCCTCGAGCAACACGCGCATGACGAAGACGTCGTGCAGTTCGCCGAGCCTTTCGCCCAGTTCGTCGACCGCCTTGCGCCGCACCTTGATCGGCGTCGGCCACAGCCGGCCGAGCAGCGACAAATGCATCGAGTGGGTCTTGGCAGCCTTGCGCAGATCGTGGAAATCCTCTGCTTCGCCGCGCGATCCCGCCCGGTCCAGCGCCTTCCTGGCACGGCGCAAGGTCTTGCGAGCGCCTTCCGCAAGCACATCGGCTGCATGCTCAGGCAGATCGGGGAGCAGCAGCCGCTCTATCCTGATGAGGCCTTCCTCGCAGGCGGCGGTGGCCGCGCCTATGGCGGCGTCGAGGCCGGCGCCGGCATGCGTTTCATGCTGGCGGGCAATCAGCCGGTCGCGCACGCTGTCGAGGCCGCCGCCGGCAACCTGCTCGGGAAAGGCGGCTGCCAGCCGGTCGACGGTCTCGACCAGCGCGGTCGCCTCGCGCGGCCCGGCAAGCAGCGCCGCCACCTGACGGTAGCATTGGTTCTCAGTCTGACAGAATGTTTCATTTCCGGAACGGACCAGCCGCAGCAAGGCGCGCGCGCTCTTCAGCCGCTTGCGGCATTTGTGCAATGCCTGCTCCGGCTGGTCGCGCGCGACGGCCAGATGGGCAAGCGCCTTGCCGATCTCCTCGCCAAGGATACGCCTGACCTCGCCGGTCAGCGGCAGGCGCGGATCGATGCGAAAGCTCATGCGGCGATCTCCGGAATCCCCCTAGAGCATGATGCCGAAAAGTGTGAAGCGGTTTTCGGACGACATCATGCTCCATCTCTTTTGATTTAGAGCCGGATTCCGATTTTAGGTCGACCCGACCTAAAATCATCCGGCTCTAGGGCGAGCGACGCGTTGTAAAATCTCTGCTCGCCGGTCACTTCGCGGCCGAGCCAATCAGGCAGCATTTCGTCAGGTACATCCTCCGGCGTCTCCAGTTCGGCCACCACAAGGCCGGCTAGGATCCCGCCGAAAACATCGACTTCGTAGAGATAGCCGCGATGCCTAACATGGTGGCGTGTCTTCTCGATGACATGTCCGATGGCGAAGGCCAGCATCTCCTCGGCATCAGTCAGAGGAATTTCATATTCGTATTCGTCGCGCTCGCGGATCTTGCTGCCGAATTTGAGCGTCAGCTTCGCCGAACTGCCGTCGCTGATGCGCACGCGCACGGTGCGGCCAGGTGCTGCGGCAAGATAGAACTGGCGAATGCGTATATTCGCCTCGGCCATTTCTAGCCATTCGGCGCTGGAGACCAGGAACTTGCGTTCGACTTCCTTGCCCATGGCCGCGCACTAAAGCGTCTGCGGCGCGACATGGCAAGCGGCCGTAGACAATCAATTTGACTTTAATCAATCGTTTGATTAAACAGGCCACATGATCAAATCCGCGCCCAACAAAATGCCTCGCCAGGAGACATCGCCCGCCGAGCAGACGCGCGCCGCACTGGTGCTGGCCGCGCTCAAACTGTTTGGGCGGCAGGGCTTCGACGGCACCTCGACGCGCGAGATCGCGGCGGAGGCGAAGGCCAACATCGGCTCCATCGCCTATCATTTCGGCGGCAAGGAAGGGCTGCGCGGGGCCGCCGCCGACCACATCGTTGAGACCATCCAGGCGGTTGCCGGCCAGGCGCTCGGCGGCATGCAGCTGCAAGGTCAAGCCAGTTCAGAGACGGCGCGGGCGCAGCTCTCGACCGCATTGGAGCGGATGGTAGGATTTGTCGTCGCCAGGCCGGAGGCGGGCGAGATCGTACAATTCGTACTTAGAGAGTTGTCGCATCCGACGGCCGCCCTCGACCGCATCTATGACGGGGTGTTCGAACCGACGCATCGCCGCCTCTGCCAGATCTGGGAACAGGCGACGGGCGAGCCGGCCGAAAGCGAGGCCACCAAGCTCGTGGTCTTCACGCTGATCGGCCAGGTCATCTATTTCCGCATCGGCCGCGAAGCAGTGATGCGTCGTATGGGCTGGCGCGAGATCGGTAACACCGAAGCCGCCAAGGTGGTGGCGGCGGTCACAAGCAATCTTGGCGCCATACTGGCGGCCCGAAATCCGGTCGCCCGCAAGGAGGGCAAGCGATGAGTTTTCTCTGTTCCCTGCCGCTCGCAGCCCAGCTGTTCGGCGCCTGCGCGCCGGCAGCGCCGCTTGCCGTCGGCTATGTCGAGGGCGACTATGTCTTGCTGGCGCCGATCGAAGTGGCGCAGGTCGAGACCGTCGCGGTCAAGCGCGGCGACCGTGTTGTATCAGGCACGCCGGTGGTGACTCTCGAAAGCGCCGACGCAAAAATCGCCGTCGCCCAGGCAGAGGCCGCGCTCGCCCAGGCGCAGGCGCAGCTGGCCGACCTGCAGATCGGCAAGCGGCCGGAGGAGATCGCGGTGCTGAAGGCCGAGGTCGACATGGCCAAGGCCCAGGCCACGGATGCCAAGCGCAAATACGACCGCGCCGCCGACCTGTTCAAGCGCGGTGCCGGCACGCAGGCCGACTACGACACCGCCGCCGCGACGCTGGAGACCGCCAATGCGCAGGTCGGCCAGGCGCAGGCCAACCTCGCCGTCGGCGGTCTGCCTGCGCGTCCCGAAACGATCAAGGCGGCAGACAATCAGGTCAAACAGGCACAGTCGGCGTTGAAGCAGGCTGAGTGGCGGCTATCGAAGCGCGTGCTGGCGGCACCCTCGCCCGGCCGCATCAATGACGTCATCCGCAATCCCGGCGACACCGCCGGTCCGACCGCGCCTGTCATTTCGATGTTGCCGGACGGTGCGGTAAAGCTCAGCGTCTATGTCCCGGAAAGTGCGTTCTCGTCGATCAAGGTCGGCACGCTGCTTGTCGTCCATTGCGACGGCTGCGGGCCGGAGGTGAAGGCGCGCGTCAGCTATGTCTCGCCCGACCCGGAATTCACCCCGCCGGTGATCTACTCGCTCGAGAACCGGCAGAAGCTGGTCTACCTCGTCGAGGCGCGGCCTGAGGGCAAGGCGCAAGCGCTGCAGCCGGGACAGATCGTCGATGTCGAGCTGGCGGCCTCCGCAAAATGAACGCCATCGACGTTCATGGCCTGGTCAAGCGTTTCGGCGACAAGACTGTCGTCGACCATGTGACGATGACGGTGGCCGAGGGCGAGATCGTCGGCTTTCTCGGGCCCAACGGGTCCGGCAAGACGACGACCATCCGCATCATGTGCGGCCTGCTGACGCCCGACGAGGGCGAAGGTACGGTGCTGGGTTTCAACATCCGCACCGAGTCGCTCCGCATCAAGCGCGAAGTCGGCTACATGACGCAGAAATTCTCGTTCTACGAGGATTTGACGATCGGCGAGAATCTCGAATTCGTGGCGCGGCTCTACCGGCTGAAGCCGGTCGAGGAGCATGTGTCGAAAACGCTGGAAGAGCTTGGCCTGACGAGCCGCCGCAACCAGCTCGCCGGCACGCTGTCGGGCGGCTGGAAGCAGCGGCTGGCACTGGCCGCCTGCATCATGCACAAGCCGAAGCTGCTGCTGCTCGACGAGCCGACCGCCGGCGTCGATCCGAAGGCGCGGCGCGAATTCTGGGACGAGATCCACCGGCTGGCGAGCGGCGGTCTGACCGTGCTGGTCTCCACCCATTACATGGACGAGGCCGAGCGCTGCCACCGCATCAGCTACATCTCCTACGGCAAGATGCTGGCCACCGGCACGGTGGACGAGGTGGTGACGAATGCCGGTCTGACCACCTTCGTGCTGCAGGGACCGCGCCTCGACCAGGTCGCCGATGCACTCAGGGACCGGCCCGGCGTCGACCAGGTGGCGCCGTTCGGCGCGACGCTGCATGTCGTCGGCTCCGACAAGGCAAAGCTCGAAAAGGCGCTCGCCGATGTCGAGAAGGAGCACAAGGGTGTCAGCGTAAAACCCGGCGAGACCAGCCTTGAGGACGTCTTCATCCAGTTCATGTCCGGCTCGAAGGACAATATGGCATGAACAGCGTCTTCTCCTTCGCCAGGCTAGGTGCGCTGCTGATCAAGGAATTCATCCAGATGCGGCGCGACCGCATCACCTTCGCCATGATGCTGGGCGTGCCGCTTTTGCAGCTGGTGCTGTTCGGCTACGCCATCAACAACGATCCCAAAAGCCTGCCTGCCGCACTGGTGGCGACCAGCAATGACCCCTACACCCGCGCCATTGTCGCGGCCCTGCAGACGACCGGCTACTACCGCTTCGACCATGTTGCGCAAAGTGCCGAGGCTGCCGAATTCCTGATGGCGCGCGGCGATGTCGCCTTCGTCGTCACCATCCCGGCCGATTTCGGCCGCCGGGTGGAGCGCGGCGACAATCCGCAGATACTCATCGAGGCCGACGCCACCGACCCGGCCGCCGCCAGCGGCGCCATCTCGACGCTAAGCAAAGTGGCCAGCCAGGCGCTGCTTCGGGCGCAAGGCATGCAGGAGGCGGCGAGTGAGGCCGCCAGGGGCCAGCTCGATGTGGTGGTGCACCAGCGCTACAATCCGGAAGGCATCTCGCAATACAACATCGTGCCCGGCCTGCTCGGCGTCATCCTGCAGATGACCCTGGTGATGATGACCTCGATCGCGCTGACCCGCGAGACCGAGCGCGGCACGATGGAAAACCTGCTCGCCATGCCGTCCAGCCCGTTCGAGATCATGCTGGGCAAGGTGCTGCCCTATCTGGTGGTCGGTGGCGTCCAGGTGGTGGTGGTGCTGGCGGCGTCGAAGCTTCTGTTCGCCATTCCTTTCACCGGCTCGATGTCGCTGCTGCTTACCGCCGTATTGGTGTTCGTGCTGGCGCTGGTGCTGCTTGGCTACACCATCTCGACCATCGCCCGCACGCAGATGCAGGCGCTGCAGCTGACCTTCTTCTTCTTCCTGCCGTCGATCCTGCTGTCCGGCTTCATGTTCCCCTATCGCGGCATGCCGGGCTGGGCGCAGACCTTCGGCGAGATTTTCCCGCTGACGCATTTTCTGCGCATCACCCGCGCGGTGATGCTGAAGGGCGCCGAACAGCCGGCGGTTGCGGGCGAGATTGCCTGGCTGGTCGGGTTCGTGGCCTTGTTTGCCGGCGTCGCATTGGTGCGGTTCAGGCGCACGCTCGACTGAGCGTTCAGGAATTGAGCGATCGCGGACCGCTGACGAACGGACTGCCCCTGACATAGAACCGCAGCGGGCGGTCCGCATCCTTCGTGATGCCGATGCGGATGCCTTGGCCGATGTCGCCGGCCTGATGCCCGTCGGCTGCCAGCCATAGCGGGCCTTGGCGGCACAGATCGAGGCCGTCCAGCGAACGGTCGATCCGCAATGCCTGTGCGAGCCGTCCCGGCCCGCGCGCCACGTCGCGCAGGCGCTCCACGCCCCGGTTCTGCCGCATGATGGCGATGCCTTCGAGCGGTTCGAGCGCCCGGATCAGCACACCGGTGCCGGTCCCTGGCCCCTCGCTCGAAACATTGAGCATCCAGGAGACGCCATAGGCGAGATAGACATAGGCGTGCCCGGCGTCAAGAAACATCGAACGGTTGCGCGGCGTCATCCCGCGATAGCCGTGACCGGCGGCGTCGCCGGTGACATAGGCCTCGGTCTCGACGATACGGCCGCCGACGATGCCTTCCGGCAATTCCCGCACCACGAGCTTGCCGATGAGATAGCGGGCGAGATCGGCCGTATCATCAGGCAGTTCGGCACGATCGAGCGGATGGTGGCTGGACATGCTACCGCCGCCGTGTTTCAAGGTATCCGTTCGACCCATTGCGCGCGCGACTGCCCCGGCTCGAACGGATCGCCGAAATACTGGGTCTCGCGAACCACCTTGCCATCGACGAACTCCATGATGCTCACCGTATAGGACGGAATCCCGTCATAGGTCAGGACATACTCGGTGATCCAGAGGTCGCCTGACCCGGTGATCCGCCGCACGGCAAAGCGCTTCCGGTTGGGCTGGGCGGCGCGCGACGGCTTGATGTTGTGCCGTCCGCTGATGCGCTCGCCTGACTGCGGATAGTCAAGCACCGCGTCGTCGCGATAAATCTGATGCTCCGTCTCGAAATCATTGGCATCGGAGGCAGCCCAATGGCGATCGAGAGCCGCCCTTATCTCAGCGTCTGCCATATCGGTTCTCAGGCCGCAGCCATGATCTCGGCATAGGTGGTGAAATCGACATTGCCGCCTGACAGCACGACGGCGACGCATTTGCCCGACAGTTCGATCTCGCCTGACGAGAGCGCCGCCAGCGCCACGCAGCCGCCGGGTTCGACCACCAGCTTGAGATGGGCCATGGCGTCGCGCACCGCCTGTGCGGCCGCCTTGTCGGAGACGGCGATGGCGCCGGCGAGGTTCTTGCGGTTGATCTCGAAGGTGATGGCACCGGGCTCTGCGGTGAGGATGGCATCGCAGATCGAACTGTGGCCGGGCTCGTTGGAAACCCTTTTTCCCTCGATCAGCGAGCGGCGGGTGTCGTCGAAATGCTCGGGCTCAACGGCCCAGACTGCCGTGGCCGGCGAGGCATCCTTGACGGCGATCGAAATGCCGCTCGTCAGGCCGCCGCCTCCACAGGGAATGACGACCGCGTCGAGGCTGACGCCGAGCGCTTTTGCCTGGCGCATCAGTTCGAGACCGATCGTGCCCTGGCCGGCGATGATGGCCGGATCGTCGAAAGGAGGCACCAGCACCATGCCCTTGTCCATGTAGGGTCGCACCACCGTCATGCGGTCGTCGCGAAAGCGGTCGAACGGCACCACTTCGGCGCCCATCTTGCGGACATTGGCGATCTTCATCGCCGGCGCGTCGGCCGGCATGGCAATGACCGCCTTGACGCCGAACATGGCAGCCGCCGCGGCGACGCCCTGAGCATGGTTGCCGGAGGAGAAGGCGACGACGCCGCGGCTGCGCTCTTCTTCGCTCAGCGAAGACAGCTTGTTGTAGGCGCCGCGGAACTTGAACGAGCCGGTGCGCTGCAGCGTCTCCGGCTTGAACAGGATGCGGCCGCCGAAGCGCTTGTTGAGTTCCAGCGATTCGATCAAGGTCGTTTCGGCGATCAGGCCGGAGAGCCGCGCGGCGGCGGCATGGATGTCGGCGATGCCGGGAAGCGTGGTCATGGCGAAGTCCTGAAAGCGATGAGTTCGGCGCATGGTGCACGCAAAGGCAGGCCACGCACCAATGAAAAAATGTGACCGTTACAAAGTTTGACGGGCATGAGCGGCGACGAGGTCAAACTGGCCCACCTCTCCCGCCTTTATCCGCCGGGCCGTATCGGCTAAGGGCGGGGAGCAGAATTCCGGACCGCCAGAAATGACCGCCAAGCCAAAACCCCTGTTCCTCGGTATCGACACCGGTGGCACCTATACCGATGCCGTGCTGTGGTCGGAACAAGGCGGGCCAAAAGGCAAGGTGCTGGCCAAGGCCAAGGCGCTGACCACGCGGCACGATCTTGCCGTCGGCATTTCCGGCGCGGTCGATGCGGTGCTGGAAAAATCGGCCACCGATCCGGCCGCGATCAAACTCGTGTCGATGTCGACGACGCTCGCCACCAATGCGCTGGTCGAGGGCCAGGGTGGGCGTGTGGCGCTCATCATGATCGGCTTTGCCGGGGCCGACCTTGCGCGCGACGGGCTGAAGACGGCGCTCGGCACCGATCCGGTGGTGTTTTGTCCGGGCGGCCATGACGTGCACGGCAATGCGGCCAAGCTCGATCTGTCGGGGCTGGAAGCAGCACTCCCTGAACTCGGCGCCTCGGTGTCGGGCTTTGCCGTGTGCGCCTATTTCGCCACCCGCAACCCGGAGCATGAACTCGCCGCGCGCGACCTCATCCGCGAAAAGACCGGCCTGCCGGTGACCGCCAGCCATGAATTGTCGGCCAAGCTCGGCGGTCCGCGTCGCGCGCTCACCACCTTGCTCAACGCCAGGCTGATCTCGATGATCGACCGGCTGGTGGCGGCAACCGAAGGATTTTTGGAAGCCCGCAACATCGCAGCGCCCCTGATGGTGGTGCGCGGCGATGGCGCGCTGGTTTCGGCGGCGTTTGCCCGCCAGCGGCCGATCGAGACCATCCTCTCCGGCCCGGCCGCCAGCCTGGTCGGCGCCCGCCACATGACGGGCCTGGACAACGCCATGGTGTCCGACATTGGCGGCACCACCACCGATGTCGCCGTGCTCGACGGCGGCCGTCCTCGGCTCGATCCCGAAGGCGCCACTGTCGGCGGCTTCCGCACCATGGTCGAGGCGGTCGCCATGCGCACCTTCGGCCTCGGCGGCGATTCCGAAGTGGCACTGGAAGATGGCGCGCTCAACCCGAAAATCCTGCTCGGGCCGCGCCGCCTGGTGCCGCTGGCGCTGGCCGGCATGATGCATGGTGCTTCAGTGACATCGGAGCTCGAGCGCCAGCTCAGGGCGCCCAACCCCGGCCGCATGGACGGCCGCTTTGCGTTGCGCACCGGCGTGCCGGACAGGCTCGCCGCCGGCCTGACCGCGCCCGAGGCGAAACTGTATGAACTGATTGGTGCCGTGCCGCTCGCCATCGACAGGCTGCTCACCTCGAACGCCCAGAACGCCACGCTGAACCGGCTGGTCTCGCGCGGTCTTGTGCATATCTCGGGCTTCACCCCCTCGGACGCCGCCCATGTGCTCGGCAAGCAGGCCAACTGGGACCCGCTTGCGGCCCGGCTCGGCGCCGAACTGTTTGCCCGCAAGCGTGATGGGCGAGGCCAGTACATCGCGCCGTCTCCGGAGGTGATTTCCGAACGCGTGCTGCTGACGCTGACGCGCTGGTCGGCCGAATACATTCTGGAGACAGCCTTTGCCGAGGATGGGCTGGATGGCGCCGCCACCGTCGCGCACGCGCTGGTGCAGCGCGCCGTCGATTCCCATCCCGGCATCGCAAGGCTCAGCGTCGCGCTCGATCGTCCGGTCATTGGCCTCGGCGCCTCGGCGCCGCTGCACTATGCCGGCTTGGCCGAGCTGGTCGGTAATGAGTGCGTGGTGCCGGAGGATACCGACGTCGCCAACGCGCTCGGCGCCGTCGTCGGCCAGGTCCGCGTCTCGGCCGAAGCCCGCGTCAGCCAGCCCAAGGAAGGTTTGTTCCGGGTCGCGTCGGGGCAAACGGTGCGCGACTTCACCGACGAGGCCAAGGCGATCGCGGCAGCGGAGGCTGATGTGCGGGCGATCGTAGCCGCGCGCGCGAAGGATGCCGGCACGGATAATGCCGAGATCGACGTTTCGACCGAGTTCAAGGTGTCTACGGTTGAGGCCCAACGGATGTTTATCGAAGCGCATGTGGTGGCGGTTGCATCGGGTCGGCCGAGGATCGCGGTTTAGGGTAATCTCCCCCACGAGGGGGGAGATCAGCAGCTTCAAAATCCCCGGCTTCACCCTAAGCTGAATTGACCCTTCGCCCCTGACATGCCAAAGGCCGCAAAGCCTTCATCTGGAGAAGCCCTGATGACCGATCGCGTCGAGATCGCCGGATTGCGGATTGCCCGCGAACTGCATGACTTTGTCGGCGAAGCGCTGCCGGGTACCGGTATTGCCGCGGACGTTTTCTGGAACGGCTTTTCGGCCATCGTGCATGATCTGGCGCCGAAGAACCGAGCGCTGTTGGCCAAACGCGACGCCATGCAGGAACAGATCGACGCCTGGCACCGCGCCAATGGCGCGCCCATCGATATGGAGGCCTACAAAAGCCTCTTGCGTGAGATCGGCTATCTCGTGCCCGAAGGGCCGGCCTTTTCCGTGTCGACCGACAATGTCGACCCCGAGATCGCCAGCGTTGCCGGGCCGCAGCTGGTGGTACCGGTGATGAATGCGCGTTATGCGATCAACGCCGCCAATGCTCGCTGGGGCTCGCTCTACGATGCGCTCTACGGAACCGACGCCATTGCCGAGACCGGTGGCGCCGAGAAGGGCAAAAGCTTCAACCCCGTGCGCGGCGCCAAGGTGGTTGCCTGGGCGAAGAGTTTTCTGGACGAGTCCGTGCCGCTCACCTCGGGCAAATGGGCCGGCGTGAACGGGCTGACGGTTTCGGGTGGCACCTTGCGGCTCGGCGCCGGCGCCGGCGGCACCACGCTGGCCAACCCGAAACAATTTGCCGGCTATCGCGGCGACGACGCCAACCCGGAAGCCATCCTGCTGGTCCAGAACGGCCTGCACATCGAGATCCTCATCGACCGCACCAACCAGATCGGCCGCACCGACCCGGCCGGCATTGCCGACGTGATCCTGGAATCGGCGCTGACCACCATCCAGGACTGCGAGGATTCGGTCGCGGCAGTGGATGCCGAGGACAAGGTCATCGTCTACCGCAACTGGCTCGGCCTGATGAAGGGCGATCTGGCGGAGGAAATCAGCAAGGGCGGCAAAACCTTCACGCGCAAGCTCAATCCGGACCGCGCCTGGACCGCGCCCAGTGGTGGCGCGCTGAGCTTGCCTGGCCGCTCGCTGATGCTGGTGCGAAACGTCGGTCACCTCATGACCAATCCGGCCATCCTCGACCGCGATGGCAACGAGGTGCCGGAAGGCATCTTGGATGCGGCGATGACGGCGCTGATCGCGCTGCACGATGTCGGCGCCAACGGGCGTCGGATGAATTCCCGCGCGGGCTCGATGTATGTGGTGAAGCCGAAGATGCATGGGCCGGAGGAAGTCGCCTTCGCAGTCGAGATTTTCGACCGCGTCGAAGCGCTGCTCGGTATGGCGGCAAACACCATCAAGATGGGCATCATGGACGAGGAGCGGCGCACCACCGTCAACCTCAAGGAGGCGATCCGCGCCGCCAAGGAACGCGTCGTGTTCATCAACACCGGCTTCCTCGACCGCACCGGCGACGAGATCCACACCTCGATGGAAGCCGGGCCGATGATCCGCAAGGGCGACATGAAGCAGGCCGCCTGGATCTCCGCCTATGAGGCGTGGAATGTCGACATCGGGCTCGAATGCGGGCTCGCCGGTCATGCCCAGATCGGCAAGGGCATGTGGGCGATGCCGGATCTGATGGCGGCGATGCTGGAACAGAAGATCGCCCATCCCAAGGCCGGCGCCAACACCGCCTGGGTGCCGTCGCCGACAGCGGCGACGTTGCACGCCACGCACTATCACAAGGTCGATGTCCATGCCGTCCAGGCGGCGCTGAAGAGCCGGCCGAAGGCCAGGCTCGATGATATATTGTCGGTGCCGGTGGCGGTGCGGCCGAACTGGACCCCCGACGAGATCCAGCGCGAGCTCGACAACAATGCGCAAGGCATTCTGGGCTATGTCGTGCGCTGGATCGACCAGGGCGTCGGCTGCTCGAAAGTGCCCGACATCAACGATGTCGGCCTGATGGAAGACCGCGCCACGCTGCGCATCTCCTCCCAGCACATCGCCAACTGGCTGCACCACAAGGTGTGCTCGCAGATCCAAGTGATGGATTCGCTGCGGCGCATGGCGGCGATCGTCGACCTCCAAAATGTCGGCGACCCGCTCTACCGCCCGATGGCCACCGACTTCGACGCTTCAATCGCCTTCCAGGCCGCCTGCGATCTGGTGTTCAAGGGCCGCGAACAGCCGAATGGCTACACCGAGCCGGTGCTGCACAGGCGGAGGCTGGAGCTGAAGGCGAAAGCGCGGGCGAATTAGCGCCTGCATTTCCCTCCCCCTTGAGGGGAGGGTGGCCCGAAGGGCCGGGTGGGGTCCTGCGTGAAGTGCGGCGACTCCCTTCGGACGACACTACAAGCAATGTCAGCGCAGAGGCCCTTTCTCGGCTCGGCTTCAAAAATCGAGCATTCTTCGGCGATCCCACCCGGCCGCTTCGCGGTCACCTTCCCCTCAAGGGGGGAGGGTTAAGCCGCCTGCGCCACCCGCTCCGACATCATGCGGTAGGAAATCGCCTCGGCCAGGTGAATGCGGCCGACGGTTTCGCTGGCGTCGAGGTCGGCCAGTGTGCGCGCCACTTTAAGCACGCGGTGATAGGCGCGCGCCGAAAAGCCGAGTTTCTCGCTGGCGTCTTTAAGCAGCGACAGGCCGGCTGCGTCCGGCGCGGCGATGTCTTCGATAACAGACGGCGAGCAATGCGCGTTGGTGGTCGCGCTGGTCACGCCGAGCCGCTCGAACCGTTCGCGCTGGATGGTGCGGGCGCGCGCGACGCGCTGCGCAACGGCGGCACTTTTCTCCGCCCGATCCGGCCGGATCAGGTCGGCGGCCGAGACCGCAGGCACCTCGATCCTGAGATCGATGCGGTCGAGCAGCGGGCCGGAAATGCGCGCCTGGTAGTCGGTGCGGCAGCGCTCGCCGCGCAGGCAGCGATAGCCGGGCTCGCCGGCCATGCCGCAACGGCACGGGTTCATCGCCGCCACCAGCTGGATGCGCGCCGGATAGGTGACGCGGTGGTTGGCGCGCGCGATCATGCAGTCGCCGGTCTCCAGCGGCTGGCGCAGTGCATCCAAGGTCTGCGGCGTGAATTCGGGAAACTCGTCGAGGAACAGGACGCCGTTATGGGCAAGCGATACTTCGCCCGGCCGCGCCCTGATGCCGCCGCCGACCATTGCCGCCATCGAGGCCGAATGGTGCGGGGCGCGGAACGGCCGCCGGTCGGTGAGCTTGCCTTCGCCGAGCTCGCCGGCCACCGAGGCGATCATCGAGACTTCAAGAAGTTCCTTCGGTGCCAGTGGCGGCAGAATTGAAGGCAGCCTCTGCGCCAGCATCGATTTTCCCGAGCCGGGAGGCCCGACCATCAACAGATTGTGGCCGCCGGCCGCCGCCACTTCCAGCGCCCGCTTGGCGCTTTCCTGGCCCTTGATGTCTGAAAGGTCGGGCAGGTCGCGGGCCGAGACATGGATGCCGGGCTCGGGCCGCGACAGCACCTGCGTGCCGCGAAAATGATTGGCGATGGCAATCAGGCTGCGCGGCGCCAATATGTCGAAATCCTTGCCCGCCCAGGCCGCTTCCGGCCCGCAGCCGAACGGGCAGATCAGGCCCTTTCCCTCGGCATTGGCGCCGATCGCCGCCGGCAGCGCGCCGGCCACCGTGGCAATGGTGCCGTCGAGCGACAATTCTCCGAGCACGACATAGGAGGCCAGCATGTCGCCCGGAATGGCGCCGAGTGCAGCCATCAGGCCGAGCGCGATCGGCAGGTCGTAATGGCTCCCTTCCTTGGGAAGATCGGCAGGCGCCAGGTTGACCGTCACCTTCTTCGACGGCATCGACAGCCCCGACGCATGCAGTGCCGCCTGCACGCGCTCGCGGCTTTCGGCCACCGCCTTGTCGGCCAGCCCGACGATCTGCATGCCGACCTTGCCCGGCGCGATCATCACCTGGACATCGACCGGTACGGCCTCGATGCCCTGGAAAGCAACCGTGCGAACCCGCGCCACCATCTTGCTCTGCCCCCGGATATCGGCTCGCCTCGGCCTTGTGGTTCAGACCGCGAGCGACGTCAGGACAAGACAACCATAGATTTCAGGCCAAGGCAAGAACATTACAGGAACGTGCATTCGTGGTGGCTGCAGCGCGCTGTGCCGGTTGCAAAAAAGGAAGATGGTCAAGCAAAATGGAACGGCTGCTCCGCCTCCTCGACCGCGTTTAACAAGGGCGACAGAGTTCCTCCGGCAATCCGAGGCTGTTGCCGTCTAAGCGGTGACGAAGGCATCGACCGCACCTGAAAGGGATCGATCGATTGCGATTTGGGGTGGAAGCCACTCCATGACAGGATATCGGAAAGGCCAGGGCATGGCGATCCGGCGCGAAGAGCCGCTTTCCAGAAAAATCTCATTTACAAGGTCTATGAACCGCCCGCGGTCCCGTTCAACTCGTTTCAAAGTTTGCGTACGAATATGAGCCCGGGGTATTCGCCGCTCCTTCAGTGCCAAGACAGCCTCCGCGATGGATCGAGGATCGGGTGGAACTGTAAGCGAATAGTCGGCATCCAGATAAAGGTCTCGGCCACCACGGTTCGGCGTCGTGACCACTGGAAGGCCCGCGAGAAGATATTCCGTGCTGGCGAACATTGGTCCTTCCAGGTGAGAGAGACAGATTCCCACGGCTGCACGATTTAGATGCGTGTTCACCTGAGCCGGTGCCAATCGGACAGGCTTGCCGGTGCCGTCAAACTCGTTGATAAAGACGTGATGCGGCGCGAGCTCCCTATGCCGATTTATTCGCGCTCTTTCCGACTCCGTCGTGGAGGATCCGCTTGAATCTCGATAGAAGACAAATGCGCAACGCTGGATGCCAAGCGACAAGTCATGGCGCTTCCACGGAGCCAGCTGCGCATTGTAGATTGCATCAAATTCTACAGGGACGTCATCGAGAGGCCTGAATATGTGTTCGGAGGTTGTTGACGTCTTGTTGTGCAGGACGGCGGCCTCGCCGGACTGGTTCAACAGATCAGCCTCTGCCTGAGTGTTGGATAGGAAGATTAGCGAGTGACGGGGGTTCTTGAGTCTATGCAGAACGGCATAGGTCCGGATGGTTTTGACGCTAGCACTGTTTTCGATGGACCAGGTTGGCGAGATGAGAAACCAGGCGCGGTGGCTGCGTGGACGGAAAGGCATATGACTTGCTAGTCCGAGCGGCGTACCGGACATTCCCGAATAGGATATGAACGGATCGTCCGACAGCAAACTGGCCTGAAGAGCAGGTTGCGACTTCGCGGAAGGGTGCCCTTTTCTGAGGTTGTGGCCATGACGCAGCATGGCTCTGACAATCTCGAATTTGGTAGGAGGGCGATACCCGTGCTGTAGGGTCAACATGCGGCAATTGCGATCTTGAGTGCGGAGAAAAACTCGCTTCGATAGAGAGAAATTTGGCAAAGAAACACCGCCATTTGATCGACGGAATATCTCAGGCGATCAAATCTGGTGTACGGAGAAGCGCCTCTTGAAAGAAAACATCGTCCCAAGCGGAGCTGGTTCTCACATCGCGCTACCAACCGTATCCGTTTGCGTAGGCTGTTTCAATCAAGAGGCATTCATCGACACTGCGATCCGATCCGTAGCGGCGCAGACATACACTGCGTTCGAGTGCGTGGTGGTCGATGATTTTTCGACTGACGGTTCCCGCCGAAGGATTGAAGAGTGTCTGTCCCAGCTTGGCGACAGTCGTTTCCGCTTTCTGCCCCGACTGCAAAATGGCGGGCAGTTGGCAACAATGATGACCGGGCTTGACGCGACGGCCGGACCCCTGATCTCCTTTCTTGACGGTGACGATGCTTGGCATCCTGACTTCATAGAATGCCATGTGAGAGCGCATCTCAGCCACACCCGTATCGCGGCAATGTCGAGCTCCGATGAGGTGGTGATAGACACGGCCGGCAACCTGCTTGCGGGCGGTCATCCCGTATTCCACCTGAACGACCCGCGATCGATGCCGAAAATGAGCGGCTACCTGCATGTCGACACCGAAGCTGACCCGACATTATTATTTATTGATCGGGGTACCGTGGGTTGGTTTTGGTCGACCACATCGGGGATGATGTTTCGTCGAGCTCCGCTTGAAATCATGCGTCCATCCGATCCGGACGAAATAAGGATATGTGCCGATGGTTATATGGCTCGTGCCGCCCATATGATCGGCGGAACCGTGAGGATTGGGCGGGCTCTTGGCAGTTATCGGCTTCACGGCGGCAATGGCTGGGCGGACGGGCGCATCCTGGGTACCGGAGTTGGCCTCGGCAGGATGTCGCCCGATACTGAAATAGCGATACGGCGGGCACTGGCCAATCGTTGGTGCGAAGTGGCGCCGGGACTGGAGCATTTAATCTCCCGCGCAGGACCTTGGTCGACCTGATCGGACTGTCTGCGGCTTTTGCATTGCTGGAAAAGAACTCCGATGCGGGTTTTCTGCTGAAAGATTGGGCAACACCACAGCGAAAATTTCAGACCAGACTTATCGGTCTCCTTCCTCCGAAACTGAGGCCTCGGCGCTTCCGGGACATAGTTTGATTTGATGAGCCGCTTGCTCGGCAGTCTTACCCGATAAAGAGCATCTTTCGATGCTTCTCTGGACCCACCAAAGTCCTCCGTAGCAACGCACACTACGCGGCCGAATTGCGCCGCATTTCCTCCACCGCGTCCCAGAACAGGCTGGCGATATCCGCGCCACCAAAGCGTTGCACTTCGCGCACGCCGGTCGGCGAGGTCACGTTGATCTCGGTCATGTAGTCGCCGATCACGTCGATGCCGACCAGGATGAAGCCGCGCTCTTTCAGCGACGGGCCGATGCGGGCGCAAATCTCGCGTTCGCGCTCCGTCAGCTCGGTCTTTTCGGCGCGGCCGCCGACATGCATGTTGGAGCGAGAATCGTGGTCGGCCGGCACGCGGTTGATGGCGCCGACCGCCTCGCCGTCGATCAGGATGATGCGCTTGTCGCCCTTGCGCACATCCTTCAGATAGCGCTGGACGATATACGGCTCGCGTGACAGCTGGGCGAACATTTCGAGCAGCGAGGCGAGGTTGCGGTCATCCTCCTTGAGATGGAAGATGCCGGCGCCGCCATTTCCGTAGAGCGGCTTGACGATGATGTCGCCGAACTCCTTGCGGAAGGCGGCGACCTCCTGGGGATCCTTGGTGATCAGCGTTTCGGGCATCAGATCGGGGAATTCGGTGACGAAGATCTTTTCCGGACTGTTGCGCACCCAGGCCGGGTCGTTGACGACCAGTGTCTTCGGGTGGATGCGCTCCAGAATATGCGTCGTGGTGATGTAATTCATGTCGAAGGGCGGATCCTGGCGCAGCAGGATAACATCCATCTCCGACAGGTCGGTGCGCACTTTGTCACCCAGCGTATAATGATTGCCCTTCTCGTCGCGGAGCTTCATCTCTTCGATGCGGGCAAACACCTTGCCGCCCAGCATCGACAGCCGGTCGGGCGTATAGTGGAACAGTTGGTGGCCGCGCCGCTGCGCCTCCAGCGACAGCGCAAACGACGTGTCGCCGGCGATCGAGACGGTGGAGACATGGTCCATCTGGACGGCGATTTTCAGGGGCATCTTCCGGTCTCCAGCGGGTCGAGCAAGTCCAGGAAAAGTGCGTAGCGGTTTTCCGTCCGGAATTGCGGCAAGGCAAGTCGCCGATATACGGAACTTGGCGGCTTCTGCCAATCGCGCTTGCTTGGCCCAGACCTTTACCGGTCGAAGACCAGCCGGGAGTAACCGAGGAAGGACAGCGCCATGGCGACCAGCGAGGCGACGGCAAGTGCCGCCAGCGGCGGCATTGCCGGCAGCGCGAACAGGATGGCGCAGTAGACGAGATAGTTGACAATGCTGGTGGCGATACCGACGCCGCCATAGCGCGCGCCCTCCTGCGCCACGCCGCGGCTCGACGGCGAAAAGGTCAGGTGCCGGTTGATCTGCCAGGTGACGCACAGCGCAAAGCCGATCGACAGGACACGGGCGACGAAGGGACCGAGCGGCGTCACCGCCAAGAGCAGCCAGAGCACCGCGGCATCGGCGACGAAACCAACGCCGCCGGCCAGGACGAAGCGGGCGAGCCGGCTCACGGCCTCAGGCGGCCCGGGGCGTCTTGCCCGGTTCGGCCTTCGCTGTTTCGCTCGTGCGTTCGCGCCGTTCGACCCGGCCCGACGGGACGGAGAGATAGAAAACGCGCTTCTGCTCGGCGCGTCCGCGCGATACCGAATCGAGGATCAATCCGGTCACCATCGCAAGCATCGAGAGCAGCAGCAGGCCGACCGACAGCACCCAGGTCGGCATGCGCGGCACGAGGCCGGTCTGGGCGAATTCGATCAGCACCGGCGTCATCAGGGCAAGGCTCGACGCCAGGAAGAAAATCGCGAAGGCGCCGAAGAAGCGCAGCGGCTGCGTCTCCTTCATCAGCATGGCGAACATCCACAGGATCCTGGCGCCGTCGCGATAGGTCGACAGCTTCGACGACGATCCCTCAGGCCGGCGGCCATAATCGAGCGCGATCTCGCTCACCGGCAGTTTGAGCTGCGAGGCATGCACCGACATTTCGGTCTCGATCTCGAAGCCGCCGGAAACCGCGGGAAAGCTCTTGACGAAACGCCTCGAGAAGACGCGGTAGCCGGAGAAGATGTCGGTGAAGTCGGCGCCGAACAGCCGCTTGTAGAGGCTGTTGAAGATGCGGTTGCCGAAGGCATGGCCGGAACGGCCGGCATCGTCGGTGACGCCGCGCCTGGTGCCAACCACCATGTCGCAGCGCTCGGTCTGCAGGATGTTGATCAGCAGCGAGGCATCTTCCGGCGCATAGGTGCCGTCGCCATCGGCCATCAGATAGATGTCCGCATCGATGTCGGCGAACATGCGCCGCACGACATTGCCCTTGCCCTGGCGCGGCTCGCGGACGACGATGGCGCCCGCTGCGCGCGCCTTGAGCGCGGTCAAATCCCTGGAATTGTTGTCATAGACATAGATCTCGGCCGATGGCAGCGTCTCGCGAAAGCGCTGCACCACCTCGGCGATGGTCAGTTCCTCATTGTAGCAAGGCAGGAGCACGGCAATGGCCGGCTCATGGCGGACTTCGTGCGGCATTTCCGTCTCCCGACACCCGGCGGAGCCTCCGGCCGCGCTCATATGCGGCCTCACTCAGGCGACTTTACTATTTATTGAAGCTGTTAAGGCTAGGTTTAAGGCCGCAGTCTTTCCGACGAAGGTCATGATGATGAACGCAGCCAAGGCGGGTGCTTCCTCCTGGAAGTCCGATATGACGCTGGCGCTGCTTGCCATGCTGGTGGTGCTGGCCGTCAATGCCGCCACGGGCTTTCGCGAATTGAGCAATGCCGGCGGCGACAATGACAGCCTGCTGCGGCTGGTCGAGGTTCGCGACATGCTGGCCGGCCAGGGCTGGTTCGACCTGCATCAGTACAGGATGGGGCCGGAAGGCGGTTTCGTCATGCACTGGTCGCGGCTGGTCGACGCACCGCTCGCCGCCATCATCCTCGCCGCCTCGGCGCTGACCGGCAGCATGGCCATGGCCGAAGTGATCGCACAGGTGCTGTGGCCGTCGCTGCTGTTTTGCCTGGCGGTGTTTTTTACAGCCCGTGCGGCACGCAGCTTCGCCGGCGTCGGCGCCGTGCTGCCCGCTATCGTCATCGGCGCGGCGGCGCTGCATTTCATCGGCATTTTCTTGCCGGGTGCGCTCGATCATCACAATGTCCAGCTGACGCTGACCATGGCCAGCCTCAGCCTGCTGCTCGAGGCGCCGACGCGTCGCTGGGCGGCCCTGACTTCAGGCCTGTGCGCGGCCCTGACGCTGGCCGTCGGCATGGAAACCGCGCCCTATGTCGCCACCATCGGCGCCTGCATCGCTTTGCTGTTCGTCGTCGATCCCGGCGGCGAACGCCGGATCGCCAGGGATTTCGGTCTCGGCTTTGCCGGGGTTTCAGCCCTCGTCTTCGTCACCACCATCCCGCCATCGGCCATGGGCCAGCCGCAGTGCGATGCCTTCTCGGCTGTGCAGTTCGTGGTGGCGGCAGTCGCCGGACTGGGGCTTGCCGCCGTGACGTCGCTCACGGTGTCCAATGGCACGGCCAGCCGCCGCCTGATCTCGCTTAGCCTGCTCGCGCTTGGGCTGGGCGCCGTCATCGTGGCGCTGTTTCCGCAATGCCTTGCGGCTCCCTACGCAAACCTCGATCCGCGCCTCAAGGAATTGTGGCTCGATCACATCGACGAGGCGCAGTCGCTGTTCAGTATTGCCGTCAATGAGCCGGCGTCGCTGGCGGCGCGCTATGTCACGCCGCTGGTGGCGATCGCGCTGATGGCGCTTCGCCTGCGCGGACCATGGCGCCGCCAGGACAGCCTCGTCGGCGCCTTGCTGGTCGGCGCCTTCATCGTCAGCGCCTGGCAGGTCCGCGGCTCGACATTCTCGATCGCCTTTGCCGTCATCCCGCTGTCGGCCTGGATCGCAAGCTGGCGCGAACGGGCGAGGATCAGCCCTGCGCGCAGCGTATCGCTGCGCATGGCGGCGGTCTGGCTGGTGTCGGTGAATGCCGTCTGGGCCGGCGCTGCCGCCGCGACGTCGAACGTATTCGAGGCCAGCAAGGTCTCGGTCGAGGCACAGGACACCGACAGCGATCCGTCCTGCGAGCGCAAGGCCTCCTTCGCGGCGTTGGCCCGGCTGCCGGACACCACGGTGCTTGCCATTTCCAATCTCGGCTCGCCCATCCTTGCATATTCCGGGCACCGCGTCTTTGCCGGCCCCTATCATCGCAACATCGCCGGCGATCTGCTTGCGCTCGATGCCTTCCTCGGATCGGCGGACCAGGCGGGGACGATCGCAGCGGCTCATCACGTCGGCCTGGTGGCGCTGTGCCGCGGCAGCGCCGAAAGCAAGGTGCTCGCCGCCAAGGCGCCGCAAGGCTTCCTGGCCGGGCTGATGCAGGGAAGCGTCCCCGATTGGCTCGAACCGGTGGCCGGAACGCGCGGAGACCCGGTCGAACTCTACCGCGTCCGCTAAAGCATCATTCGCCAGCGAAAAATCGATTTCGCGATACGCTTCCTAAACGCTTTGCTGCCAGTCTCAGCCTAAATTTCGGGCGTCACAAACAGGGATACCGATGCAAACGACGTTTGGCACCGGGCAGGCAAGCAGGGAAAACTCGGATCTGGCGTTCACCGATGCGCTGACCGGGCTTGGCAACCATCGCCGCTTCTTCGACAAGGTCGATCGCCTGATCAGCGACCGTGCGGACGATCCCGCGCCGTTCACGGTCGGCATTCTCGACCTCGACGGCTTCAAGCCGATCAACGATCTGTTCGGCCACAAGGCCGGCGACGACATATTGATCCAGGTGGCAATGCGGCTGCGCGCTTCGATGGACAGCCACTCCACCGTTTGCCGCATCGGCGCCGACGAATTCGCCTTCCTGTATCCGATGGTGTTCTCGGAGGAAGCGGCGGCCGAGAAGTCGCGCATGATGATCGAAATCCTGTCGGCGCCCTACGATGTCGGCGAACGCACCGCCAGGCTTTCGGCCTCGGTCGGCTGCTCGCTCTTTTATTCCGGCGACGAAACCACGGAAATCCTCGTCAACAAGGCCGAAACGGCGCTCTACCACGCCAAGCGTTCGGGCCGTGGCCGGGTCGTCGTCTACACCCGCGAAATGGAAGAGGCGGCCAAGCGCGTCACCCGCATCGAACAGGCGCTGCGCCGTGCCGTCTCGGCCGGTGAGGTCGAACCGCATTTCCAGCCCATCGTCGATTTGACCACCCGCCGCACCATCGGCTTCGAGACGCTGGCGCGCTGGACCGATCGCGACCTCGGCGTGGTGCCGCCGACCGTGTTCATCCCGATCGCCGAAGAGCGCGGCATCATCGGCCCGCTATCGCAGCTGGTGCTGCGCAAGGCGACCGAAGCGGCGCGCAGCTGGCCGAAGGACCTGTTCCTGTCCTTCAACCTGTCGCCCTCGCAGCTCGTCGACCAGAACACCGGCCTGCACATATTGTCGATCCTCGACCGCACCGGCTTCGATCCGCGACGGCTGGAGATCGAGATCACCGAAACCGGCCTGATGAACGATCCGGCCTCGGCCGAGAAGATCGTCGAGGACCTGCGTCGCGTCGGCATCCGAGTCTCGCTCGACGATTTCGGCACCGGCCAGTCCTCGCTCGGCCGCTTGCGCGAATTCCATTTCGACAAGCTCAAGATCGACCGCGCCTTCGTCTCCTCGATCCTCGACGACCGACCGTCGGAACACATCATCCGCGCCATTCTGGCCATGTGTGAAGGGCTCGGCATGGATGTCGTCGCCGAAGGCATCGAGGAGGAGGCGCAGGCCGACCGCCTCGTCCAGTTCGGCTGCGCCGGCGGCCAGGGCTATCTCTTCGGCAAACCGGTCGATGCCGACGCCACGCTCGGCTACCTCCGCGATTCCTATCGCGGCGCCCTCTACGCCAAGGCAGTCTGACCGGCGGTCTGGCCTGCGTCGAGCAAGTCAGCGGCGCGAGCCAAGATCGACTGTGGCCGCCATCTTGCGGCCTTTTGTCTGACATAAGCCAATCAAATCGCCGTTTTCGCCCTTGCTCCCCGGACTTGGCTGGATAGGATGCGCGCCGACCGGACCGGGAGATGAAGATATGATGCCATCGGCCGATTTTGCCGACCTCAGGGGAGCCTCGGTGCTGATCACCGGCGGCGGTTCCGGAATTGGTGCGGCACTGACCGAGGGCTTCGTTCGCCAGGGCGCCCATGTCGCCTTCATCGACATCGCCGATGGCCCAAGCACGCTGCTTGCCGACCGCGTCGAAAAAGAACTTGGCCGGCGACCGCTCTACCTCAAGACCGATTTGCGCGACGTCGAGGCGTTGCGCGCTTCGGCCGCCAAAGCGGCTGAGGCACATGGCGACGTCACCGTGCTGGTCAACAATGCCGCCTGGGACGAACGCCACGACGTCGCCGACGTTACCGTCGAGTTCTGGGACAACAATCTCGCCGTCAATCTGCGCCCGCATTTCTTCACCGCACAGGCGGTCGCGCCGGGCATGAAGCGGGCCGGCGGCGGTTCGATCATCAACTTCACCTCAACCTCCTATCTCATCAACCACCCCGATATGCCGGCCTACACCGCCGCCAAGGCCGGCATACTCGGCCTCACCAAGGGTCTCGCGGGCAAGCTTGGGGTCGACGGCATCCGCGTCAATGCGATTGCGCCGGGCTGGGTGATCACCGAGCGGCAGCGGGAACTCTGGGTCACCGAGCAGGGGCTCGCCGCCCATGTCGCCAAGCAATGCATCAAGCAGGTCATGCAGCCCGACGACATCGTCGGCACGGTGCTGTTCCTGGCCTCCGACGCCTCGCGTATGCTGACGGCGCAGATGTTGATCGTGGACGGGGGTTTCCTGTGAGCCCGGTGAATCAAAATCCGGCCAAAGGCACGCCGGCAGTCGCCGCCGTCGACTGGGGCACGACCCGCATGCGGGTCTGGCTGGTCGACGAGGCGGGCGGGGTGCTCGCCGAGCGTCGCGGCGATGATGGGTTGATCACCGCGCAGCAAAAAGGCTTTTCGACCATCCTCGAGGGCCATCTGGCGGCGCTCGGCGCACCTGACACACTGCCGGTCATCATCTGCGGCATGGCCGGCTCGCGCCAGGGTTGGCTGGAAGCGCCTTACGTCATCGTGCCGGCGCCGCTCAGTGCCATCCTCGCGGGGGCCGCCCGCATTCCCGGCCAGAGCCGCGACATCCGCATCGTGCCTGGCCTGGCGCAGCGCCTGGAAGATGCGCCGGACGTAATGCGCGGCGAGGAAACCCAGCTTGCCGGCGCCGGTTTGCCGGCAAAAGGTCGCCATCTCGTCTGCATGCCCGGCACCCATTCGAAATGGGTTCTGGTCGAAGACGGCGCGGTCGACGGCTTCTGCACCTGGCCGACCGGCGAGCTGTTTTCGGTGCTGGCCACTCACTCTATCCTGCGCCATTCGCTGGGCGAGAGCCCGAAGCCGGTCACTCCGGACAATCCGTTCTTCCAGGAATGGTGCCGCAAGGCTTTGGCGGAGGGCGGCGATGTCACCTCGCGGCTGTTTTCGATCCGCGCCGCCGGCCTGCTGCAGAACCTCAAGGCCGACGATGCCGCCGCTTGCCTGTCCGGCCTGCTGATCGGCGGCGAGATCGCCTCGGCGGGCCGCCGCTATGGCGAAAGCACCACCGCAATCGTGCTGGTTGCGTCCGGCTCGCTAGCAGCCCTCTACCGGCAGGCGCTCGACCTTGCCGGGCTTGCCGTCAGGACGGTCGACGCCGACGAGGCGGTGCGTGCCGGGCTTATCGAAGCGGCGCGAGAAAATGGCATGATCGCCAAATGACGCACCAGAGTGGAGTGACAGCGTGACCCAGACCGCACCTTTCCCGAAGCTGAAGCGCGGCCTCGTTGCCATCCTGCGCGGGCTGAAGCCGTCCGAGGCGGTGGCCATCGGCCAGGCGCTGTTTGACGCCGGCATCGAAGCCATCGAGGTGCCGCTCAATTCGCCGGAGCCGTTTTCATCGATCGCCAGCATTGTCACCGCATTGCCCAAGACAACGCTGGTCGGCGCCGGCACGGTGCTGACTTCAGCCGATGTCGACGCCCTGGCCAAGGCCGGCGGGAGGCTGCTGGTCAGCCCCAACATCGATGCCGACGTCATGGCCCGCGCCATGCACCATGGCATGGTAACGATGCCAGGCGTGTTCACCCCCACCGAAGCTTTTCAGGCGATTAGGCTTGGGGCTTCGGCGCTCAAATTCTTCCCGGCAAGCGTGCTCGGGCCTAGCGGCATTTCGGCGATGCGCGCCGTGCTGCCGGCCGATACCGTGGTCGGCGCCGTCGGCGGCGTTTCCGACAAAGACTTTGCCGGCTACAAAGCCGCCGGGGTGACTGCTTTTGGTCTTGGCTCCAGCCTGTTCAAACCCGGCATCAGCGTCGACGAGGTGGCCTCGCGCGCGCAGGCGGCGGTGACGGCCTGGGATGCGGCCTTCGGCGGAGCGGCATGATGGACAAGGTTTCGGTTTTTTCGGACCATGTCTGTGAACTCGGCGAGGGGCCGAGCTACGATCCCGCAACCGATACGCTGTTCTGGTTCGACATCGTCAACGGGCTTTTGCTGGAGCAGGGTGTCACGTCCGGCGCGCGGAAGGTCCATGAGCTCGGCCAGATGGCCAGCGCCATCGCCATTGTCGATGACAATCGCCAGCTCATCGCCACCGAGACTGGCCTGCATGTCCGCGACGTCTCGACCGGCAAGCTGACGCTGCATACGCCCATCGAGGCTGACAATGCGCTGACCCGCTCCAACGATTCGCGCGTCCACCCTTGTGGCGCCTTCTGGGTCGGCACGATGGGCAAGGGTGAGGAGAAGGGCGCCGGCGCCATCTACTGGTTCTTCAAGGGCGAATTGCGCACGCTTTACACCGGCATCACCGTGTCGAACTCGATCTGTTTCTCGCAGGATGGAACGATCGCCTACTACACCGATACCTCGACCGGCCTGTTGATGCGCGTCGCCTGCGATCCGGCGACGGGTCTGCCGATCGGCGAGTCCAAAGTGTTCGTCGACCATCGCTCGTCGCGGGGCTATGTCGACGGCTCGGTTGTCGACCGTGACGGCGTGCTGTGGAACGCGGTCTGGGGCGGCAAGGCAGTGAAGGCTTATGCGCCGGACGGCACATTGTTGCGCGAAATTGCCGTGCCGGCGGGGCAGTCCTCGTGCCCGGCCTTTGTCGGGGCCAAGGCCGATCGGCTGGCGGTGACCTCGGCCTGGAAAGGCAAGGACGACAAGCAGCGCAAGCTCGACCCACAGGCCGGCATGACCTTCCTGCTCGACATCCCCGTCAACGGCCGCTTCGAGCCGCGCGTGCTGATCGCCTGAGCGTACCGGTTGTCGTGCAGGCGGCGGGCGCGGGTCGATTTCGCGCAAGCCGATCGCATTGGCCGTGCGATGGTGTGGCTGCATCACCGAGAAGCTTTGACCCATGCCGCGCCCGACCTTGATCCTCGTCTACGAGCCTGAAAAGGCCTGTTTCGACAGGCTGGTCGCCGATGGCTTTCCTGCCGAGCGTGCCTTGGAAATCTCGTCCTATCTGGCGCAATCGACCGATCTCGCGCCCGAATTCGATGAGCTCACTGCGGCTTGCGGGCGGCGCGGCCTCGCCTTCCTGCCGGTCGAACTCGACGATGCGGCGGCAGCGCTGGCGAAGGCGGATCCCGCAACCACGCTGGTCTGGACGCTGACCGACGGCATTGCCTATTTCCGCGGTGCTGCGGCGCCCGCACTTGCCAGGCTGAATGGGCTTAGAACCATCGGAGCCGACGATGCGCTGTTCGCGCTTTGCCAGGACAAGTTCCGTTCCGGCGCCGTGCTTTGCGCGCTCGGCCTGCCGGCGCCGCAGGCAGGCCTGGCCCGCGACGGCCGCTGGCTGGCCGCCCCGCCAGCTTCGGAAGCCGGCTGGTTCGTCAAGCCGAACCGGCTCGGCTCCAAGGTAGGCATCTGGCCGGATTCACGCTGCAACGACCTGGCCCATGCGCTGGAGCTTAGCCGGCGGGTCTATGCCGCTTATCGCGACGATGTCGTCGTCCAGCCCTATGTCGGCGGTCGCAATGTCCGCGCCAGCTTCCTTGGGCTGCAAACGGATGCCGGGGCGGAAGCGCTCGGCATTGCGTTCGTCGACTCCGGCGGCGATTTCCAGACCATGGCGGACTCGATGGCGCTTTACGGCGACACCGGCGAGGCCGCCAAGGCGGCTGGACTATACAGCGAGCCGGTGCTGGAGGCGGTTGCCGACACCCAGCCGGCAGCCGCGGCAACCATCCGCCGCATCGCCGAGCGGCTGGTCAGCGGACTTGGCCTGCGCGACGTGTTTTCCATCGATTTCAGGGTCGAGGCCACCGATCATGCCCACCTCATCGAGTTCGAAGTCTGTCCCGGCCTGCCCTGCTTCGATTTCCGCGCCTATTGCCGGCTGCAATGGAGCATGACGCTGGCCGATGCGGTTGCCGAGACGGCGGCGAACCGACTGAACCGACAGGCGATCTGAAAGCCGCGGGGACCGGCACGACGTGCCGCGCCTTGACGGCTTCTGCTCCACCTTTAGTGTCGCGGGACAGTCCTCAGGCAAGGCCGCGCGATGAGCACACCAGCAAGCTCCCTCCACCATCACATCAGGCGCATGGCCGGGCGCGATCCGCATGAGGCACATCGCGTCGCCACGCCGCTCGAGCTGCTGTTCGATCTGACCTTCGTCACCGCCTTCAGCCTTGCCGCCGCGCAACTGGCGCACGCCCTGGCCGAGGGCAACTACGCGGCGGCGCTGATCGGCTTCGGCTTTGCCAGCTTCGCCATCTGCTGGGCGTGGATCAATTTCTCCTGGTTTTCCTCCGCCTATGACACCGACGATTGGATCTTCCGCCTCGTCACCATGGTGCAGATGATCGGCGTGCTGGTGCTGGCCATCGGCCTGCCGCGCATGTTCGCCTCGATCGAGCATGGCGAACACCTCAACAATTCGGTCATGGTGCTGGGCTACGTCATCATGCGCGTCGCCATGATCTTCCAATGGCTGCGCGCGGCGCGGCAGGACCCTGGGCGGCGGCGTGCCTGCCTGACCTACGCCGTCGCCATTGCGATCGCCCAGATCGGCTGGGTGGTGCAGATACTGGTCGATTTCTCGCTGGAGACCAGCCTGGCTTTCGGCGCCATCCTGGTTCTCATCGAGCTTGCCGGGCCGGCGATCGCCGAGCGCAGGGATGGCGGCACGCCCTGGCACGCGCACCACGTCGCCGAGCGCTACAGCCTCTTCGCCATCATCGCGCTGGGCGAAGGGGTGGTCGGCACGCTGGCGACGCTGTCGGCCGTGGTCGAGGAGCAGGGCTGGAACCTCGATGCCGCCTTGATTGGCATTGCCGGAATGGGTCTCACCTTCGGCATGTGGTGGGTCTATTACATGCTGCCCTCGGGGACGGTGCTGCACCAGCACCGCAATCGCTCTTTTGTCTGGGGCTATGGCCAGATGCTGATCGTGGCGGCCATCGTCGCCACCGGCGCCGGGCTGCATGTCGCGGCCTATTTCATCGAGCACAAGGCCCATATCGGCCCGGTAGCGACGCTGCTGTCAGTTGCCATTCCGCTAGGCGTGTTCCTGGGGGCGATCTACGCGCTCCAGCGCTTCGATCCCCTCCATGTCTGGCTGCTGGCGGGAACGGCTGCGGTCGTCGCACTTGCCATCATCGCCGCCCTTGCCGGCGTCGACATGGCGGTCTGCCTCATCTTACTCACGCTAGCGCCGGCCGTCACCGTTGTCGGCTATGAGCTGTCGGGGCACCGCCATCGACTGGAGGTGCTGGCGCAGGAGGAAGCGCCGCACTGAGCAGAGCAGCTTCGCGCGTCAGATACCCTCGACCAGCACGATCTCGCCATCGGCTACTTTCTGACGGATGGCGACGGCGCGCTGGTACTCCGGCGAGTGGTAGCAATCGTGCGCCGCGCTGAGCGATTCGAACTCGATAATGACATTGCGGGCGCGGCCAGCCCCCTCGGCCTTTTCATGCTCACCGCCACGGGCAAGGAACTTCACGTCGAAACGGTCGAAAGCGAGCTTGGCGGCAGCGACATAGTCCTTGTAGCCTTCGGCGTCGCGCACATCGACGCGGGCTATCCAGTATCCCTTGGGCATTTTCTTCTCCTCGCTACGCGGCGCGCATCTCTTCCAGTATGGCTTCCGCCGCCGCGCGCCTGTCGCTTGCCGCCACGATTGGCCGGCCCACAACAAGATGGCTGGAGCCGTTGCGGATCGCCTGGCCGGGCGTCACCACGCGTTTCTGGTCGCCATGGTCGCTGCCCTTGGGCCGTATCCCCGGCGTCACCACCGCCAGGTCGGGTCCGACGATGCGGCGCACCGCTTCCGCCTCCTCGGCCGAGCAGACGACGCCGCCCATGCCTGCATGCAGCGCCTGTTCGGCGCGCCTCAGCACCAGCGTGTGCGGGTCGTATTCATAGCCGGCGTCGATCACGTCCTGCTCGTCCATCGAGGTCAGCACGCTGACCGCCAGCAGGCACAGGTCGCTGCCGCGCGACGCTTCCACAGCTGCCTTCATCGCCTTGGGATAGGCATGGATGGTCAGCATCGTCATGCCCATGCGCACGATGTTCTCGACACCCTTCGCCACGGTGTGGTCTATGTCGAGCAGCTTCATGTCGAGGAAGATCTTCGTGCCGCCGCTGGCCAACTCCCTGGCGAAGTCGAGCCCGCCGGCGAAGGCCAACTGATAGCCGATCTTGTAGAAGGAGACGACGCCGTCGAGTTCGCGCACCGCCTGTTCGGCCTCTTTCACCGTCGGCACGTCGAGGCCGACGATCAGCCTGTCTCTCATCGTATGGGCCTGCATGGCTGTGGAAATCATGCCCCGGTCCGGGTCGACAGCATGCGCGAGGTTTCGATCAGCGTGCGGCATAGGTGCTCCATCGATTTGGTCAGTCTATCATCCCTGAAATTGCCGTCGCCGTCGAAGGCATTGCCGCCATCGGATACCGAGCATTCCGGCGTCACCATCTCCAGCTGGCAGCGCACCAGCACGGCGCGCAGATGGTTGATGCAGCGGATCCCGGCGAAATGTCCGTTGGAAGACGAGCACAGGCCGGCGACCTTGCCGACAAGCGGCCTCACCGGCCGGCCGCCATCCAGGCGCACCCGGCTCACCCAGTCGATCGTGTTCTTGAGCAATGGCGGGATCGAGCCATTATATTCGGGCGTCGCGATCAGCAGCCCGTCATTGGCGGCGATCAGCCGGCCAAGCTTCACGGCGTTGTCGGGAACGCCTTTTTCCTTTTCGAGGTCCTCGTCGATGATCGGCAGCGGATAGTCGGCCAGCGAAATGCGCGTCACCTCGGCGCCTTGCATGGCCAGCTCCTTCTGCGCCACATCGGCGGTCCTGCCGCTGAAGGCGCCGCTGCGCACCGAGCCGGCAAAGACGAGGATTTTCGCGATCACAGCCATTGGCCACTCTTGTTCCCGGACAGGTACAGCCAGAGGCTGCGCAAATCAACGCACTGGCTCAAAAAACGGAAACGATCGGGGGGCAAGCGCGCGAAGGTGTGCCGAGCAGCTGGGCTATTGCTAGTGGGTGACCGCAATTCTTGCACTCAGCGCGATGAGTGCAACTCCGAGCAAGGCATCTATCGGCCTGCGGACGCTGCCATATACCGACCGAACCCTTCTTGTGGAGAACATTAGCGCGACAAGCCCAAACCACGCCATCGCGACCAGCCCGATTATGGCCAGCGACACTGCCTGGACCCAGATCGGAGCCTGCATCGGCAATACCGATATGAACAGGCTCGCGAAGAACGCGGCCGTCTTCGGATTTGTAATTCCGACAACGAATCCGCTTCGCCAGGGAGCCGTAGTCTCTGCGCCACCGACGGCCAGCGGTGGCCGCGCCTGCCAAGCCGACAAAAGGATCTTGCTGCCCAGGTAACCGAGATACACGGCACCGGCGATCCGGACGGCAAGGTGAGCCCATGCAATCTGCGTCAGTACGAGGCCCAGGCCACACATCGCGAGAGCCGCCCACACCATGATCGCTGCGGCAATGCCAAGCGCCACATGGAACCCCGCGCGACGGCTGATCAGCGCATGGGAAGTCACGGCTACAAAATCGGGTCCTGGGCTCATGGCGCCGAGCAGGAAGACCGAAGCAAGGGTCAGGAATTGCGGAAGGTAGCTCATGCGATACTCCAGTTTCAGTCTCGTCGTACCGCACGCCTGCATGCCGGAGAGCCAGGAAAGCCGCTCGCCGATTTCGAGGGTCGTTTCCCTCACCTTCACAAAACCTACAGCGCTCGTTAATATGAGCGAAATGAAAGATATTTCGGCAGCCATGAACAAAGCTAATATCAACATCACGATGCTGCGCGTCCTGACATCGCTCAGCGAGACGCGCAGCTTCACCAAAACCGCCGAGCGGCTCTGTCTTTCTCAATCGGCCATAAGCCATGCAATGAAGGCGCTGGAGGAGATCGTTGGCGCGCCCCTCGTCATACGTGATCGGCGCGGTGTCGCTTTCACCGCGACCGGCGAGGCGGCTTTGGACGCGGCGCGCGCCGCTTTGCATGCTTTAGGCCGTCTTGTCGGCCTACGGGAACACTCCATCAAAGGCAGAGTACGGCTCGCGCTGGTCAGCAGCGCCTCGGTAAAGATTGCTCCATATGCGTTGAACATTACTTCCGTCCGGCACCCGGAGCTTGCTGTCGAACTGCTCTTGGGCACGGATACCGAGGTGGCGGAGTGGGTCGATCGCGGTGCCGCCGATATTGGACTGTCCTACATCGCCGGCAATTGCCAAGCCGAGGAACTTGTCGACGACGAACTCTTTGTGGCGTCATCGCAAAAGAACTCAGTCCAAGGCGGGTCATTTCCGATCCGCGCTCTCGACGGCCAGCCATTCATCATGTCGAGCGGCGGCTGCGGACCAATGCTTGCCGAATTGTTCCAGGATTTTGGCGTTGCGCCAGTTGTCATCCTGTCGGCGAGCGATATGGCGGCGCTGCTTGCTCTGGTTGGGGCCGGGCGCGGTTTGTCGATTGCGCCAGGCCTGGCGTTTCCGGCCGATTGGCAGCGAACCGTCGCGAGGCGTCCTCTGGAGCCGCGTGCGCGTCGGCCTCTGCTGCTTCTGTTCTCCAGCAGCGCCGAAGCAACGGCCGTGCGGGCCATGTGCGCGGCGATCAGAGAAGTCGCCACGAGTTTGCGAGGCGGATAACAGTCAAGGATGTGGATCGACCCTCAATCGAGCTTCCTTCGGGAGACGTCGATCCTCTACAAGGCGCCAGAGACTTCTCCCGCCCCCAATACCAGCTAATGCGCTTCCCGCCGGTAGATCCACAGCTGCGTCGGCGGGATGTTGCGGAAGATGAAGTCGAAATGCTTGACCGTGTAATTGCCGCGGCCGGGCGGGATCGGCGACAACGGCCCATAGGTCAGCTGCACGATCGGCCGTCCAACCGGGATGCGGTCTAGCAGGCTTTCAATATAGGCGATCCGCTGTGCGACCGGAAAATTGAGCAGCGGCACGCCGGAGACGACGGAATCGAAAACCATCCCGCTCTTCTCGCCAAGCGTGGCGTTGAGATTGAAGGCATCGCCCTCGATGACGTTGACGCCGGGATAGAGCTGGCGCAGATGGCGCACGAAATCGGTGGAATATTCGACCGCGTACAGGTTTTCGGGCTTAACGCCCTGGGCGAGGATTGCACGGGTGATGACGCCTGTGCCGGGTCCGACTTCAAGCACCGGCAGGCCGGACTTCGGATTGACGATGGAAGCCATCTTGCGGGCGGTGATGGAGCTTGTCGGCACGATCGAACCGACCGACTTCGGCTTGTCGATCCAGCCTTTGAAGAATTTGAGTTCGTCGTCGAACTTTTCCGCCAGCGCCTTCCGCAATCCCGGACCACGTGCCATGCAAGTTCTCCTCAACACTCCCCGAACGCTACTTAGCAGCTAACAGGTCCAAGGCAAGGCGCGATCTGGCATAAGATGTTGATGACGTTCGGGAAGCGTGGCGGCCTTGGTTTGGGTTCAGTGCTCGCCGAAGGATTCGAAAAAGTCCTTCATGCGGGCGAAAAAGCCGCTCGACTGGGGCGAATTGTCCTTCGACGACAGCTGCTCGAACTCTTCCAGCAGCTCGCGCTGGCGGCGCGACAGGTTTTGCGGCGTTTCGACCGCGGTCTGGATATAGAGGTCGCCGACATTGGGCTGGCGCAGCACCGGCATGCCCTTGCCCTTGAGGCGGAACTGGCGGCCGTTCTGCGTGCCTTCGGTCACTTTCACCTTGGTCTGACTGCCGTCCAGCGTCGTCACCTCGAACGAGCCGCCAAGGGCGGCCGTCGTCATCGATATCGGCACCTTGCAGTAGAGATCGGCGCCGTCGCGCTGGAAGAATTCATGCGGCTTCACCGCCAGGAAAATATAGAGGTCGCCCGATGGGCCGCCGCGCAGGCCCGCCTCGCCCTCATTGGCAAGCCGGATGCGGGTGCCGTCCTCGATGCCGGCCGGGATATTGACCGACAGCGAGCGTTCCTCGGTGACGCGGCCCTGGCCGGCGCATTTCGGGCACGGGTCCTTGATCGTCTGGCCGCGGCCTTGGCATTGCGGGCAGGTACGCTCGATCGAGAAGAAGCCTTGTGTCGCTCGTACCTTGCCGTGGCCATGGCACATCGAGCAGGTCAACGGCTGGGTGCCGGGCTTGGCGCCGGTCCCGGAGCATTCCGTGCATGAGATCGAGGCCGGCACGCGGATTTGCGCGGTCTTGCCGGCAAACGCTTCTTCCAGCGTGATTTCCATATTGTAGCGCAAATCGGCGCCACGCTCGCGGCCGCCCGACGAGCGGCGCTGGCGCCCGCCCATCATGTCGCCGAAAATATCCTCGAAAATGTCGGCGAAGCCGCCGGCGCCAAAACCTTGCGCGCCGCCATTCATGCCGCCCTGCTCGAAGGCGGCGTGACCGAAACGGTCATAGGCCGCGCGCTTCTGCGGGTCCTTCAGCGTTTCGTAGGCTTCGTTGATTTCCTTGAACTTATGCTCGCAGGAGTGATCGCCGGGATTGCGGTCGGGATGGAACTGCATGGCCAGCTTGCGGAAAGCGCTCTTGAGCTCCTTCTCGTCGGCGCCCTTCTGCACGCCCAGCGTCTCGTAGAAATCAGCTTTCATCTTTTCCCGCAGTCCGGATGCTCAACGTCTTGATGCATGTTGCGTCGTTTGCCGGCACGTTGTCTCGATTTAGGAGCGGTGCTGCCCGGATGCTAGGGCCGGCGCGCTTGTGCCTGTGTTTTTCAGTGACTTTTTCGGCAAGGCCCGCACTTTTTCAGCGAGGGTTGCAAAAAAGCCCGGCTTTGCGCCGGGCTTTCCGCTTTATTTGCCGTCAACCGGTCAGGCCGACTTCTTCTTCTCGTCGTTTTCGTCGATTTCCTCGAAATCGGCGTCGACCACGTCGCTATCCTTGGCCGCGTCCGCCTTGGCGTCGGCTTCCGCCGCTTCCTTCTGCGAAGCTTCGTACATGGCCTGGCCGAGCTTCATGGATGCTTCGGCAAGGGTCTGCGACTTGGCCTCGATGTCGGCGGCATCGTCGCCTTCGGCAGCAGCCTTCAGCGCCGTGATAGCCTCCGATATCGCCGTGCGCTCGGTTTCCGAAACCTTGTCGCCATATTCCTTCAGCGACTTCTCGGAGGAGTGCACCAGCGCCTCGGCCTGGTTGCGGGCCTCGACCAAAGCACGCCGCTGCTTGTCGGTCTCGGCATTGGCTTCGGCGTCCTTGACCATCTTCTCGATGTCGGCGTCCGAAAGGCCACCAGAGGCCTGGATGCGGATCTGGTGCTCCTTGCCGGTGCCCTTGTCCTTGGCCGAAACGTTGACGATGCCGTTGGCGTCGATGTCGAAAGTGACCTCGATCTGCGGCACGCCGCGCGGCGCCGGCGGAATGCCGACCAGGTCGAACTGGCCGAGCGCCTTGTTGTCGGCAGCCATTTCACGCTCGCCCTGGAAGACGCGGATGGTCACGGCCGACTGACTGTCTTCAGCGGTCGAGAACACCTGGCTCTTCTTGGTCGGGATCGTCGTGTTGCGTTCGATCAGGCGGGTAAACACGCCACCCAGCGTCTCGATGCCGAGCGACAGCGGCGTCACGTCGAGCAGCAGCACGTCCTTCACGTCGCCCTGCAGCACGCCGGCCTGGATGGCGGCGCCCAAAGCGACGACTTCATCCGGGTTGACGCCCTTGTGCGGCTCCTTGCCGAAGAACTGCTTCACGATCTCCTGGATCTTGGGCATGCGGGTCATGCCGCCGACCAGGACCACTTCGTCGATCTCGCCAGCCTTCAGCCCGGCATCCTTGAGCGCCGCCTTGCAGGGCTCGATGGTGCGCTGGACGAGATCGTCGACCAGTTGCTCGAACTTGGCGCGGGTCAGCTTCAGCGTCAGGTGCTTGGGGCCGGTCGCGTCGGCGGTGATGAAGGGCAGGTTGATTTCCGTCTGCGTCGTCGACGACAGCTCGATCTTGGCCTTTTCAGCCGCCTCCTTGAGGCGCTGCAGCGCAAGCTTGTCGTTCTTCAGGTCGATGCCCTGTTCCTTCTTGAACTCGGCCGCCAGGTATTCGACGAGACGCATGTCGAAATCCTCGCCGCCGAGGAAGGTGTCGCCATTGGTCGACTTCACTTCGAACACGCCGTCGCCGATTTCGAGCACCGAAATGTCGAACGTGCCGCCGCCAAGGTCATAGACGGCAATGGTCTTGCCATCCTTCTTGTCGAGGCCGTAGGCAAGTGCTGCAGCCGTCGGCTCGTTGATGATGCGCAGCACCTCAAGGCCGGCGATCTTGCCGGCGTCCTTGGTTGCCTGGCGCTGGGCGTCATTGAAATAGGCCGGAACGGTGATGACCGCCTTCTCGACCTTCTCGCCGAGATAGGCCTCCGCCGTTTCCTTCATCTTCTGCAGGATCATGGCCGAGATCTGGCTGGGCGACTGCTTCTTGCCGCCGGCCTCGACCCAGGCATCGCCATTGTCGCCCTTGACGATCTTGTAGGGGACAAGCTTCTTGTCCTTCTCCGTCACCGGGTCGTCATAGCGGCGGCCGATCAGGCGCTTGACCGCAAAGATGGTGTTTTCAGGATTGGTGACCGCCTGGCGCTTGGCCGGCTGGCCGACGAGACGTTCGCCGTCGCCCGAGATGGCGACGATGGAAGGCGTCGTGCGCGCGCCTTCCGCATTTTCAATGACCTTGGGCTCCTTGCCATCCATGATGGCGATGCAGGAGTTGGTGGTGCCGAGATCGATACCGATTACTTTTGCCATTTTTCTAGTCTCTCCGCTAAGCAGGCTCTCAGGACCCGTAAGGCGTTCCGACGAAAGCCCCTGTTCACAAGAAATTCCGCTCCGGCAACCGGCATTCCGGCACTGGGCGGCTTGGCGCGTATATAAGAACAGGCGGCATCGGGCGCAAGCATTCTGCGCATGGCATCCACCGCGCCGCGCTTGGCGCCTTTGAACAGCCGCCCGGCGGCCCGGATGTGCTCAAACCGCGCTCAAAACCCCAGGATCTGCGCGATCCCCCGGCGAAGCGCCCAGTCAGGGCTTCGAAACCACAAGAAAACGTCCCCTATGCGTGAGAGAGGCGGCTCCTGGCTGAGGAAGGCGCCTGCCCACAGCAGACACAGGCAAAAGCGTCACGCGGCCTGCGACAGCGATTTATTCGCCTCGGCCAGGATTTCGAACGAGCGCACGCGTGCCGCATGGTCGAAGATCTGCGCGGTCACCATCAGCTCGTCTGCGCCGGTGCGGCGCACGAACGCGTCTATGCCTTGCCGGACGGTTTCGGGAGAGCCGACGACGGCGCAGGACAGCGCCTGCGAAATCATGGTTTTTGCCATCGGCTCGAGCGTCTGGTCATAGCCCTCGACCGGCGGCGGCAGGCGGCCGGCCCGCCCCGTGCGCAGATTGACGAAGGCCTGCTGCAACGAGGTGAACAGCAGTTTGGCCTCTCCATCGGTCGGTGCGGCGAAAACGTTGAGGCCGAGCATGACATAGGGCTTGTCCAGCTGTTCCGAAGGCTGGAAGCGCGAACGGTAGATCTCCAGCGCATGGTCGAGTTCGGCCGGCGCGAAATGCGAGGCAAACGCATAGGGCAGGCCGAGCATGGCGGCGAGCTGCGCGCCATAGAGGCTGGAACCGAGAATCCAGACCGGCACCTTCTGGCCTTCGCCGGGCACGGCGTGGATACGCTGGCCTTCCGCGGCCGGCTGGAAATAGCCCATCAGCTCGACGACGTCCTGGGGGAAATTGTCTGACGCCTCGAGATTGCGGCGCAGCGCGCGCGCTGTTCCCATATCGGTGCCGGGCGCCCGGCCGAGGCCGAGGTCGATGCGGCCGGGGTGCAGTGCCGCCAGCGTGCCGAACTGCTCGGCAATCACCAGCGGCGCATGGTTGGGCAGCATGATGCCACCGGCGCCGACGCGGATGGTCTTGGTGCCGCCGGCGACATGGGCGATGACGACGGCGGTCGCCGCGCTGGCGATGCCCGGCATGTTGTGGTGCTCGGCCAGCCAGTAGCGCCTGTAGCCGAGCCGCTCGGCATGGCGGGCCAGGTCGAGCGAATTTGCCAGCGATTGCGAGGCGTCGCTGCCTTCGACGATCGGCGACAGGTCGAGAACGGAAAGTGCGGTCATGGGCCTCAAGCCTTTACGATGTTCAACTGCCTGACCCTGGTTTCGAAGGCGCGGTCGGGAATGAGGATGTCGAGCTGGTGCCAAGCAGCGGGTCCAAATTCTCGAACGGGATCGCCTGCGGATGCTGGCGATGCGACGCGCTCAGCGTGCCGAGCGGAGCATCGATCGGGCCGCGATAGCCGATGCGGTCGAAATAGGAATCGAGGTCGAAGGAGGCATCGTTCATCGCAGGGTCCGGCTTGACCGGCTCGATATAGGCACTCCGCCTGAAGACAACAAATGCGAGATGATGGACGGGCGCGGCAAGCTTATGCCGCGGCCTTGCCGTTCTCTTCGGCCGCTTCCTCCTCCACCACGGCCGTCTGCTGTGCGGCGAGAAAATTGCCGACATGGCTGAGGCCATCGAAATGATCGCAGAACACTTTGACGACGACCAGCAGCGGCACCGCCATCAGCGCGCCGACAAAGCCCCAAAGCCAGGACCAGAAGGCGATGGCGATGAAGATCGCCACGGCGTTGATCTCGAGGCGTCGGCCGACAACCATCGGCGTAACGAACTGGCCTTCGACGATGTCGCACAAAAGCACGAAGCCCGGCGCCAAAAGGGCGTAGGTGATCGAGTCGAAGCTGATCATCGCAATGACGCTGACCAGCACGATGGTGATCAGCGCGCCGACATAGGGCAGGAAGTTGAGCAGCGCCGCCATCGTTCCCCAGACGAGCGGGTTGGGCATGCCGAGCGCCCACAGGCCAAGGCCGATAACCGCGCCGAGACCGGCATTGATGACGGTGACGGTGAGCAGATAATGCGAGATTTCGCGCTCGACGTCATAGACGACGCGCAAGGCCCGCTTCTTCTCGCTGAGGCTGGCGAAGGACTGGATGATCTTCTCATAGAACATCGTGCCCGACGCCAGCAGGAACAGCGACAGCACGAAGATGATGGTCAGGCTTGTCCCCGCCGACAGGACGTTGCTGGCGGCGGCCGACAGGACACCGGACTGCGCCATCGCCACCTTCTGGATGCCCGGCTCCTGCGAGGTCTCCGTCATCTGCTCGATCTGATGCGAGATCTGCATGATCCTCTCGAGCGGACGCCGTAATTGCGCGAGCCGTTCGGTGAGTTGTTGGCCGATCGACGAGGTGTTGTTGAGAAGGTCGATGACCGGGCCGCTGAGCAGATAGCCGGCAACGCCGAAGACGCAGATCGACAGCACGACCAACATTGTCGCCGAAACCACTTCCGGAATGCCGCGCTTGCGCAGGAAGCGCACGATTGGTGTCAGCGTCAGCGTCAGCAGGAAGGCGAGGATGACCGGCATGAAGAAAGCACGCGCGAAATACAGCGCGTAGATGGCCATGAACAGGAAGATCCCGATGAGCAGCGAACGCATCAGATGCGTGTCGGCACGCGCCACAACTCTCGCCTCTTCGGTTTCGGCAAGGCCAGCACCCAAAGCGGCGGGTTCGGCTTTCATGATTTTCCCTCAGCGGCGCACCGCAATTGGTGCATTCCGACGACGGAAACGCCTCTGCAAGCCCAAGGTTCCGTTAGCCGGCAAGGCCCTCAATCCGGGCCGCCCGTCGCTCAGGCGGCTGGCGCTGCGACGGCGACGCCGGGCTTGGCGGTCTCCTTGCGCACGATCGGCGCCACCTTGGTGCCGTAGAGTTCGATCGCCTTCATGATCTTGGCGTGCGGCATGGCGCCGATCGCCATCTGCAGCAGAAAGCGGTCATTGTTGAAGTTCTTGTGCTGGGCGACGATCTTTTCCGCCACCTGCTCCGGATCGCCGACGAACAGCGCGCCGTTCGGACCACGCGACTGATCGAAATGCGCCCGCGAGGTCGGGCCCCAGCCGCGCTCGCGGCCGATGCGGTTCATCACTTCGGCCTGCGGGCCATAGAAATCGTCGGCCGCCTGTTCAGTGGTGCCGGCGATGAAGCCGTGCACATTGATGCTGGTGGCAAGGCCCGAGGGGTCGGTACCGGCCCGCCTGGCGGCATCGCGATAAATGTCGAACAGCGGTGCAAACCGCGCCGGCTCACCGCCGATGATGGCCAGCGCCAGCGGCAGGCCGAGCACCCCCGCGCGGGCAGCAGACTGCGGCGTTCCACCTATTGCGATCCAGATCGGCAATTTTTCCTGCAGCGGTCGCGGATAGACGCCGCGGTCGTTGATCGGCGCGCGCAGATTGCCGGACCAGGTAACTTTGACGCTGTCGCGTATGGCCAGCAGCAAATCGAGCTTTTCGGCGAACAGCTCGTCATAGTCCTCGAGATTGTAGCCGAACAGCGGGAAGGATTCGATGAACGAGCCGCGCCCGGCCATGATCTCGGCCCGGCCGCCCGACAAAAGGTCGAGCGTTGCGAACTGCTGGAAGACGCGAACCGGATCGTCGGAGGACAGCACGGTGACCGCGCTGGTCAGCTTGATGCGCTTGGTGCGTTCGGCGGCGGCGGCCAGCCCCACCACCGGCGCGGACGCGGCATAGTCGGGGCGGTGATGTTCGCCCAGACCAAAGACGTCGAGGCCGACCTGGTCAGCCAGCTCGACCTCCTCGATCAGGTTGCGCAGCCGCTGATGCGGGCCGATCGCGCCGGGGCCGGGCTCCGGGCTGACGTCGGCAAAAGTGTAGAGACCGAGTTCCATGGCATGTCATCCAAATGTTCTGATTTGCCGCTAGAGGTAGCGGCGAGCCGCCCCGGCCGCCAGAGGGGCGGATAGTGAACAGTGCATGTCGGTTTCGGCCGGCTTTGTTTCAGGGAAAACGCGTCTCCCGGCTGCAACAGCATAAACTTTCATGGCTGGCATACCGTTTTGGCGCTTGAACTCTCGGTTTTCGCGCGTATGTAAGCGTCGCGAATTGACTTCAGGGAAGTGGACTTGGCTATCTACAGGGAAAAAGACATTTTCGAGCGGCGCAATGCCGCGAACGAGGCAAAGAAGGCGCTTCTGGAGCGCTTCAAGTCAAAGCCGGCGGCTGATGATCCTGCGGTTCTGGCCAAACAGGCCGAACGCAAGGCGATTCTTGAGGCTCGCGAAATACGCGAGGCCGAAAAGGCCAGGCTGAAGCAGGAAAAGCTGGCACGCGAGGCGGTCGAGAAGGCCGAGCGCGAGGCAGCAGCCGAAGCGGCGCGTATTGCGGCCGAAGAGGCAGCGCAGGCTGAAGCGAAGATCAAGGAAGCCGAAGAAAACGAGCGCATTGCCCGTTTGCTGGCCGACGAAGCCGAACGCAAGGCCAAGCGCGACGCACGCTATGCGGCGCGCAAGCAGCGTACCGGCAGGACGCCTCCGGGCTTCTCCGCCCGCTAACGCTTCGATCGAAACGATCGGACATCAGGGTCGCCTTCCAGCGGCCGTGAATGTGTTTGTGCGTCGATTTCCTTGGTTGCTTTGCTCAGGCGGCGAGCTTCAGCCCCATAATGCCGCAGACGATGAGCGCAATGCAGGCGAGCCGGATGGCCGTCGCAGGCTCGCCCAGCAGCCAGATGCCAAGAAGCGCCGTGCCGACCGTGCCGATGCCGGTCCACACCGCATAGGCCGTCCCGACAGGCAGCGTCTTGAGCGCCAGGCCGAGCAACCCGAGGCTGATGATCATCGAGGCGACAGTGAGCACCGTCGGCAGCGGCTTCGAGAAGCCGTCGGTGTATTTGAGGCCGATCGCCCAGCCGATTTCGAACAGGCCGGCGAAAAACAGAAAAATCCACGACATCGGGATGCACTCCATTCCATGAGCATGGCGGGCCGTCCCGGCCGATTTATGGGAAGGCGCGAGGTCGTCCTCGCCGCTTCGACACAAGCGGCTGCGCCGGTGCGATCAACAAAAACACCGGCCGCATCGTTCATGCCGCCGGTGTCAAAATCTGCGCCGAAACGGTTTGTCCGGATTTCAACCGTCCAAGATCTTCCGAGGCGGGCTTACTTTTCCTTGAGCCTCATCGCCTTGACGGGCGGCGCCTTGAGTGCCGGAGCCGCTGCGGGCTTCTTGGCGTCTTTTTTCGGCTTCCGAGCTTCCTTGCCCGCCTTCATCGCACCTTTAGCCATGATTCGTTCCTCCAGTTGCTGGGAGGCCAAGTGAAACAAGAGAAACGCCGGACTGCAAGAGGGCTGCGTCTGTCGCCGGCGCCGTCGGGCCGCTTTCAACCGGTTTCTAATTTGCTCGTAAACCATTCCGGTCCGTGCCATGGTTGCCTTCGCACTGCAGCATCGGCCATGCCTTCGCCCGGCGATGATCAGGCAGTGCGGTCAGGACGACAATGCGAATCCGCATCGGCAGCGAGATGAGTTTCGATTTTCCGCAGGAAACGCCGCTAATCGCGATGCTCAACGTCCACTACTCCAGGGCCTCCGATCTCGAGCGCCCGGATTTCCTGACCTCCAACCCGCCGGTGCCGATCCAGAGCTACCGCGACAGTTTCGGCAATTGGTGCAACCGCTTCGTCGCCCCGCCCGGTCGCTTCACCTTCGGCACCGATTCGGTAATCCGCGACCCCGGCACGTTCGAGATGGGCGACCTGATGGCCTGGCAGCACGAGGTGCGCGATCTGCCGTCGGACACATTGCTCTTCCTGTTGCCGAGCCGCTTTTGCGAGAGCGATCTGCTGGCCAGCGAAGCCTGGCGGCTGTTCGGGCATACGCCGCTTGGCATTGCGCGCGTCCAGGCGGTCTGCGACTTCGTCCACAACCACATCGTCTTCAGCTACGGCAATGCGCGGCCGACCCGCACCGCGGCGGAAGCCTATCGGGAGCAAAGCGGCGTCTGCCGTGACTTTGCCCACCTCGCCGTCACCTTCTGCCGTGCGCTCAACATCCCGACCCGCTACTGCACCGGCTACATCAGCGACATCGGCCTGCCCAAACCTTGGGCGAGCATGGATTTCGCAGCCTGGATGGAGGTCTATCTCGGTGGCCGCTGGCATGTCTTTGACCCGCGCAACAATTCGCCACGCATCGGCCGCATCCTGATCGCCTCCGGCCGCGACGCCGCCGACGTGCCGCTGACCCACATCTTCGGACCGGGCACGCTGGCTGGTTTCAAGGTGTGGACGGACGAGATCATCGAATAGGGGCGTCTTTCCGCAAGCTGGCCTACAAGACCCTGAACGACCGGGCGATTCGTGCGTTGTGATGCCTGTGGAGCTCAGGGGCGTTACATCAGGTTCCTTGGAGGGACAGCATGGCAGCACATGGCGGGTCGAAGACGGTCATCTACGCGGCGCTCGCCGGTAATCTCGCTATTGCTGTGACCAAATTCGTCGCCGCCTTCTTCACCGGCAGCTCGGCGATGCTGTCGGAAGGCGTGCACTCGCTGGTGGATACCGGCAATGGCGGGCTGCTGCTCTACGGCATGCACCGCGCCGCCCGCCCGCCGGACCGCACGCATCCGCTCGGCCATGGCCGCGAGCTGTATTTCTGGAGCTTCATTGTCGCCCTGCTCGTATTCGCGCTCGGCGCCGGCGTGTCCTTCTATGAAGGCGTCGTCCACATCATGGCGCCTGAGCCGGTCGCCAATCCCAAAATCAACTACATCGTGCTGGGCCTCTCAATGCTGTTCGAGGGCAGCTCCTGGTACGTGGCGCTGAAGGAGTTCCGCCAGCAGAAGGGCAAGCAAGGCTGGCTGCAGGCCGTGCAATCGAGCAAGGATCCGAGCGTCTACACGATCCTGTTCGAGGACAGCGCCGCCCTGCTCGGTCTGTTCGTCGCCTTCGCCGGCATATTGGCGGCCGAACTCCTCGACATGCCCGAACTCGACGGCGTCGCCTCGATCGGCATCGCGATGATCCTCGGCGCCACCGCCATCTTTCTGGCGCGCGAAAGCAAGGGATTGCTCATCGGTGAGCCGGCCTCGGCGGAAGTGCAGGCCAAGGTGCTGGCCATCGCCCAGCAGGATCCGGCGGTGCAGCGGGCCAACGGCGTTCTCACCGTCCATCTCGGCCCGCAACAGATCGTCGCTGGGCTGAGCATCGAATTCGAGGACCATCTGACGGCGCCTGAGATCGAAGCCTGTGTCGAGCGCATCGAGGCGCTCTTGAAAAAAGAAATGCCGGAGATCACCAGACTGTTCGTCAAGCCGCAGACGACCGGAACCTGGGAGCACCGGCGCAAGCAGGTCGAGGCGGCGTCGGACTAGTTCTTGGACCAGCAGTCCACCGTTGGCCCCATCGCCTGGTCCCGCTAAGATCACTCGACGGATTTCGGAGAATCAACCATGAAAATCGATGGTGGGTGCCATTGCGGCGCCATAACTTATGAAGCAGACGTCGACCCGGAAAAGACCTCTATCTGTCATTGCACCGACTGCCAGCAACTGACCGGCACCGCCTTTCGTGTCACTGTTCCCGCGCCTGAGGATCATTACAGGATCACCAAGGGCACACCGAAGGTCTATATCAAGACGGGATCGAGCGGCGCCAAGCGTGCCCAGGCGTTCTGCGGCGACTGCGGTTCGCATCTTTACGCAACGTCGGTTGACGACGGGCCGAAGGTCTATGGGATCAGGGCGGGGACCGCGCGGCAACGCGAGGATCTCGTTCCGACCCAACAGAAATGGCATCGATCGGCCCTGCACTGGCTTCCGGAATTCGAGGGCGTAAGCATCGTAGAGGCGCAGTAGCACCTGCCTCCCGGTTAAACGCGGCCCAAACCAGCCAATTATGTGCTAGGCTCGCCATCAAACGGATGGCGGGGGATAGCAATGTCGGAAACGGACAAAGTGTTTGCCGGCTCGATTCCGGAAAACTACGACCGCTACATGGTGCCGTTGATCTTCGAGCCGTTCGCCGCGGATTTGGCACGACGGGCAGCGTCCTTGTCGCCCGGCGCCGTCCTGGAAGTCGCCGCCGGCACCGGCGTTGTCACCCGCGCATTGGCGCCGAAACTGTCCCCTGGCGCAAGCTATGTCGTGACCGACCTCAACCAGCCTATGCTCGACTACGCGGCCTCGCGACAAGCTCCCGACAGTCGCATACAATGGCGTCAGGCGGATGCTCTGGCGCTGCCGTTCGAAGATGCGGCTTTCGATCTCGTTTGCTGTCAGTTCGGCGCGATGTTCTTTCCCGACCGAGCCGCCGGCTATCGCGAAGCAAAGCGGGTCCTGAAGACCGGCGGCCATTTCCTGTTCAACGTGTGGGATCGCATCGAAGAGAATGTATTCGCCAATGATGTGACGAATGCTCTTGCGGAGATTTTTCCGAACGATCCGCCCCGCTTTCTCGCCCGCACGCCGCACGGCTACAATGACACTGCATTGATCCGCGGCGAGTTGGAAGCCGCAGGTTTCTCCCGTGTGGTGATCGAGACGAGGGCCGAACAAAGCCGTGCCTCCTCGCCGCGCCTTCCGGCGGTTGCCTATTGCCAGGGAACTCCGCTTCGCAACGAAATCGAGGCCAGAGGAAAACTGGAAGCCGCAACCGATCACGCCGCGTCCGTGATTGCAGCCAGGCACGGCAGCGGCGAGGTTGCGGCCAAGATCCAGGCGCACGTGATCGTGGCTACGGTCTAATGCATGTCGCCCAGAAGTGTGCCGCGGTTCCGGGACAACGACATGCATCAAAACAAAGACTTAAGCGCGTCGTATGAATCCGTTTCAGCGCGACGCGCTTTAATCGTCGCCTTCGACGACACGTAGCCTGAGCTGCCCCGTCTTGGAATCCGCCACCCGCACCCCGGCTTCGGCCTTGGCGGGTCCGCCACCGCGCACTTCGGCTTCGCTTTCGCCAAACTCCAGCGCTTCGATCTTTTGGCCGCGCTTGGTCACCTTCGACGTCGACACCAGTATCTCGTCGATATCCTTGGCCGACTGGCCAAAATGCGTCTGCAACCGGCGCACGCGTTCGTCGACGCGCGCGACGTCTTCCATCAGCCGGATCACCTCGCCTTGGATCAGATGCGCCTGTTCGCGCATGCGGGCGTCCTTGAGGATGGCCTGGATGACCTGGATCGACAGCATCAAAAGCGACGGCGAGACGATGATGACACGCGCCCGGTGCGCCTTCTGGACCACGGCGTCGAAATTCTCGTGGATTTCGGCGAACACCGATTCGGACGGCACGAACATGAAGGCGGTGTCCTGCGTCTCGCCCTGGATCAGGTATTTTTCCGAGATATCGCGGACGTGAATTTCGATGTCGCGGCGGAAAGCCTGGGCCGCGATCTTCTGTTGTTCGGCGCCATCGGCGGCGCGGATGGCGTTCCAGGCTTCCAGCGGAAACTTGGCGTCGATGGCAAGCTGCGGCGCACCGTTCGGCATCCTGACCAGGCAGTCGGGACGGCTGCCGTTTGACAGTGTTGCCTGGAACTCGTAGGCGCCCATCGGAAGGCCGTCGGCGACGATCGCCTCCATGCGCGACTGGCCGAAGGCGCCGCGCGTCTGCTTGTTGGACAGGATCGCCTGCAATTGCACGACCTGGCCGGCCAGCGACTGAATGTTGCCTTGCGCGGTGTCGATGACCGCCAGCCGTTCCTGCAGTTTGGCGAGGCTCTCATGCGTCGATTTGGTCTGTTCGGTCATGGTTTGACCGAGCCTGCCGGTCATGGCGTCGAGGCGCTGGCCGATCGACTGGTTGAGTTCGGCCTGCCTTGCGCCGAACACGTCGGCGATGGCGCCCATGCGGCCCTGCATCTCGGCCTGGCTTTGCAAAATGCCGGCCATCCGCGCCTCGGCGTCGCGGGCGTGGTCGGCAGCTTCCGCCGCGGCGATGGTGCGCGCCTTGGCCGATCGCCACAGCGCCACGACAAGCGCCAGGAACAGGCCGAGAAACACCAGCGCGCCGATGGCCAGTGCATGGCCGAGCGTGATCGTCGTAGCGCCAAGCCGGGCAACGGGTTCGGAAAGGATGGTGCTCAGGTCGTTCATCCCGCCAGCATAGCCGATTCGCAGACCTGGCACAGATCAAAACGTGAACGAGACCGATTCGCACCGGTTGACGCTTCTCCTGCGACGTTTTAGGTGAGGCGCCATGTCGATCAAGCCGCTCATCATCCTTCCCGATCCTATCCTGCGCCAGGTTTCCAAACCGGTCGAACGCGTCGACGCGCCTTTGCGCAATCTGGCCGACGACATGCTGGCGACGATGTATGATGCGCCGGGCATCGGCTTGGCCGCAATCCAGATCGGCGAGCCGCTGCGCATGCTGGTCATCGACCTCGCCAAGGAAGACGAGCCGCCGGCGCCGCATGTCTTCATCAATCCCGAAATCCTCGAAAGCGCCGACGCTCGCTCGGTCTACGAGGAAGGCTGCCTGTCGATCCCGGACTATTACGCCGAGGTCGAGCGTCCCGCCTCGGTGCGCGTGAAATATCTCGACCGCGACGGCAAGCTGCAGGAGATCGAGGCCGAAGGCCTGATGGCGACCTGCCTGCAGCACGAGATCGACCATCTCAACGGTGTGCTGTTCATCGACCACATCTCGAAGCTGAAGCGCGACATGGTGGTCAAGAAGTTCAAGAAGCTCGCCAAGGACAAGGCGCCGGGCAAGCTGGTGGGATAGGGAAGATGCCGCTTCGCGTCATCTTCATGGGCACGCCGGAGTTTTCGGTGCCGGTGCTGCGCGCGATTGCCGAGGCCGAGCACGAGATAGCAGCCGTCTACACCCAGCCGCCGCGCGCCGCCGGCCGCCGCGGTCTGGAGCTGACACCGTCGCCGGTGCAGCGCGAGGCTGAGCGGCTGGGCATCGAAGTGCGCACGCCGCTGTCGCTGAAGGGCGAGGGCGAGCAAGCTGCTTTCCATGCGTTGCGTGCCGATGTCGCAGTCGTCGTCGCGTATGGTTTGCTGTTGCCGAAGGCTATTCTGGAGGCTCCGCGCCTCGGCTGCCTCAATGGCCACGCCTCGCTTTTGCCGCGTTGGCGTGGTGCAGCTCCCATCCAGCGAGCCATTATGGCCGGCGACGTCGAAACCGGCATGATGGTGATGCGCATGGAAGAGGGCCTGGACACCGGTCCGGTGGCACTGGTTGAAAAATGCGCCATAGAGCCCGACATGACGGCCGGCGATCTGCACGGCCGCTTGATGAATATTGCTGCCACGCTGATGGTGGAAGCGCTGTCCCGATTGGAGACAAATACCCTGGCATCGACTTTGCAGGCGGCTGACGGGGTGACCTACGCCAGGAAAATCGATAAGTCGGAGACACGTGTGGACTGGACGCGCCCGGCTGCGGAGGTCCACAATCACATTCGCGGCCTGTCGCCATTTCCCGGCGCCTGGTGCGAGGCCGACATCGGCGGCCGCACGGAACGGCTGAAACTGCTTCGCTCGACGCTTTTGGAAGGCACGCTTTCTGAAAGCATGGGCGAGTCGGGAGGAATTCTCGATGACCGGCTGACGGTCGCCTGCGGGTCGGGCGCGGTCAGGCTGGTCGAAGTTCAACGGGCGGGCGGAAAGCCCGCTGCCGCGCAGGAGTTTCTGCGCGGGGCCAAGATCGAAAAAGGAATGAAGTTCTCATGAGCATGATGTCGATACGCGGCGCGACGCCGCGGGACCGCGAGGCCATACGCCTGGTCGAGGAACACGCATTCGGCCAGCAGGCGGAGGCCGGGCTGGTCGACGCTCTGGTCACCGGCGGCGACGCCGTTGTCGAACTGGTGGCGGAAGAAGACGGCCAGGTGGTCGGCCACATCCTGTTTTCCAGGCTGTTCGTCCAGAACGGCGGCAAGCAGTTTGCAGCCGTGGCGCTGGCGCCGTTGGCGGTGGAACCTTCGTTCCACGGCTCGGGCATTGGCGGTGCGCTGATCCGCGAGGCGCATATCCGCCTCAGGGATGGCGGCGAGACGCTCGCCGTTGTGTTGGGCGATCCGGCCTATTACGGCCGCTTCGGCTACAGCCATGCGCGCGCCGAAAAGTTCGAGAGCGAATATCAGGGCGAAGCGCTGCAGGCGCTGGCCTGGGGTGACGCACCCGAAAAAGGCAAACTGGTCTACGCCCAGGCCTTTACCGCACTCGCCGCCTGAACGAAGGGTGTATGCCGCGTTTTCGTCTCGATATCGAATATGACGGCAGCCTCTTCGCCGGCTGGCAACACCAGGCGGATCAGCCTTCGGTGCAGCAGGCGATAGAGCAGGCGATCGAGAAATTTTGCGGTGAGGCGGTGCGGATACGCGCCGCCGGCCGCACCGACGCCGGCGTGCATGCGCCCGCCCAGGTGGCGCATGTCGACCTCGCCAAGGCATGGCCAAACGACAAGGTGCGCGACGCCGTCAACGCGCACCTGCAGGCGGCAGGCGCGCGCATCGCCATCCTGCAGGCCACGGTTGTCCCCAATGAGTTCGACGCCCGTTTCTCGGCCACCGGACGGCACTATCTCTACCGCATCCTCAACCGGCGCGCGCCTGCAGCGATGGAAAAGGGCAAGGTCTGGTGGGTGCCGAAGCGGCTCGATGCGGACGCCATGCACGAAGCGGCGAAAGTCCTGCTCGGCCGACATGACTTTACCACCTTCCGCTCGACGCAATGCCAGGCCAATAGTCCGGTGCGGACGCTGGAGCGGCTCGATGTAAGCCGCCAGGGCGACCTGATCGAAGTCAGGGCCTCGGCGCGCTCTTTCCTGCACAACCAGGTGCGCTCCATGGTCGGTTCGCTGAAACGCGTCGGCGACGGCGGCTGGACCGCCGCCGACCTCAAGGCCGCGCTCGCTGCACAAGACCGCGCCGCCTGCGGCCAGGTGGCGCCGCCCGACGGGCTTTTTCTCGTCGGTGTAGACTATCCGGAAAAGTTCTAGGCCGGAGCGGCGGTCGGCACAGTGATGCCGAGCAGCGCCACCAGGCCGAACAACACGGCCAGAGACACCACCAACATGCCTGCGAACACGGCGCTGCCGACAGCCGCGCCCTTGCCGATCGCGGCGTTGGTCATCCGCCAGGAGAGTACCAGCGAAAGCACCACCAGAACCAGCCACACCAATTCGGCAACCGGGTTGCCGGACGGCAGGAAAAGCCTGATCAGCGCTGAAGGCAGCAGCATCCAGGCGGTGATCGCCGACGCCCAGTTGCTGGCGACGACATAGTGGACGAAGCGGTCGCCAATGCCGGCGCGCGATGCGACCAGGGCAAGCACAAACAGGGGCAGCAGCCACGAGCCGAGGTCGACGGTCGCCAGGCGAACCAACATGCCCAGCCGACCGGCGAACGCATCGGGATCGCCGATCTCGTTGGCCGTGCCGACCCACCCGACGATCATCGCCGGCGCGGCGACGACGATGGCGAAGAAGGAATTCCAGAAGCCGTCCGCCGAAAGGTCGAGCAGCCGCAAGCCGTCGGCCTTTCCGAGCATTAGCCGCCAGGCGCCGTTAAGCGATGAAGAGGTCTCGTCAACCGAAAGCATGATCAGCCCTGCTCGAACCAGTCATCGATGAAGCGCTGGTAGATTTGGGTCAGCGTCTCGAGGTCGGCCAGTGCGACGCGCTCGTCGACCATGTGCATGGTCTTGCCGACCAGGCCGAACTCGACCACCGGGCAATAGTCCTTGATGAAACGCGCATCCGAGGTTCCGCCCGAGGTGGACAGCGCCGGCTCCTTGCCGACCGTCGCCTTGATCGAGCCGCGCAGCGTCTCGATCAGCTTGTCGTCGCGCGTCAGGAAGACATGGCTCGGCCGGTCGCGCCAGATCAGCTCGTAGTCGACCGGCGTCTTGCCGGTCCGGTATTTCTTGCGCTTCGCCGCCTGGTCGAGGCGGTTATGGATCTCGGCCTGCACCGTCTCGGCAGTCCATGTGTCGTTGAAGCGGATGTTGAAGGTGGCTGTCGCCTTGGCCGGAATAACATTGGTCGCGGGGTTGCCGACATCGATCGAGGTCACTTCCAGATTGGTCGGCTGAAAATCCTTCGTGCCCTTGTCGAAGACGGGCGACAGCAAGGCGTCGACCAGGCTGATCAGGCCGCGCACCGGATTGTCGGCGAGCAATGGATAGGCGACATGGCCCTGGCGGCCGTTGACCGTGACACTGCCAGACATCGAGCCACGCCGGCCGATCTTGATCATGTCGCCGAGCGTGTCCGGATTGGTCGGCTCGCCAACGATCGCGGCGTCCCATCTCTCGCCCTTGGCCGCCGCCCAGTCGAGCAGTTTTGTCGTCCCGTTGATCGCCGGCCCCTCCTCGTCGCCGGTAATCAGCAGCGAGACCGAGCCTTTCGGACCACCCTTGTTCTCGACATGGCGCGCCACGGCAGCGATGAAACAGGCAATGCCGCCCTTCATGTCGACGGCGCCGCGGCCGTACATCTCGCCCTTGGCGATCTCAGCGGCAAAGGGCGGATGAGTCCACGACGCCTCGTCGCCCGCCGGCACCACGTCGGTATGGCCGGCAAACATCAGATGCGGCCCATTGCCGGAGCGGCGCGCGTAGAGGTTCTCGATGTCGGGGGTGCCGTCTTCGGAAAACACAGGGCGTTCGACGGAAAAGCCGAGCGGCTTCAGCATGCCTTCCAGGGCAGCCAGCGCGCCGCCCTCGGCGGGCGTTACGGAGGCGCAGCGTATGAGGGTCGCGAGGTTGGCGGCGGGATCGGTCGGCAGTTTCATGGGCAAAGCGATAGTCGAAAGCGAAAGGCCTGTCACGGCCAGAGATGATGACCGATCCTGCCGCCGACATTATGGTTTTCCTGTCGTATAGTGCAGGCCAACACGAGATAATCGCATGGCCAACGCCGAAAAGACCATCGTCATTGCCGGCGCCGGCAGCATCGGCTGCTATGTCGGCGGTTGCCTGGCGCTGGCCGGACGCAAGGTGGTGTTTTTGGCGCGGCCAGGCATTGCGACGGCCTTGCTGGGCGGTGGCCTGCGCATCACCGATCTCGATGGTCGCGACCGATCCATCCGGCCGGAGTCCGTCACCACCGATCCCGCCGCTGCCCTCGCCAGCGCCGACGTGGTGCTGGTGGCGGTCAAGAACGGCGCTACCGAGGAGATGGCGTCGCTTGTTGCCGGACATGCGCGTGGCGATGTCGTGGTGGTCAGCCTGCAGAACGGCGTCGGCAATGCCGACCGGTTACGCGCCGTGCTCGGTGGCCGGACTGTACTCGCCGGCATGGTGCCGTTCAATGTCGTCCAGTCGGCCATAGGCAATTTGCCGCTTCACGTGCATCGCGCCAGCGACGGCAAGGTCATGATCGAAGATGGCGTGACCGGCCTTGCCGGCCTTCTCGATGTCGAAGGGCTTGGCGTGGAAACGCGTGCCGATATGAAGGCCGTGCAGTGGGGCAAGCTGCTGATCAACCTCAACAACGCGCTTGTCGCCTTGTCCGGCCTGCCGCTGGCGAGCGAACTTGCCGACCGCCGCTGGCGGCGGATCCTGGCCGGTCAGATCGACGAGGCCCTGGCGGCGATGAAGGCGTTACATATCGCGCCGGCGCGGATCGGCGGCTTGCGTCCCGGCCTGCTGCCGAAGCTGCTCCGGCTGCCGGACTGGCTGTTCCGGCTGGTCGCCCGCCGCATGCTCGCCATCGACCCGCAGGCGCGCTCGTCCATGTGGGACGACCTCCAGCGCGGTCGGCCGACCGAGATCGGTGACCTGCAGGGGGCCGTCCTGAGCCTCGCCGACAAGGCCGGCACGCCGGCGCCTCTGCTGAAGCGGGTCACCGCGCTGGTGCGGCAAGCCGAGCGGGAAAAGCGCGGCTCACCCGGGCTGACGCCGGAAGCCGTCACTGGATAGTCTACTTGCCGCGAGCCTCGGGCCTTGGCCCGCATAGCCCGAAAACAGGCGCGTGGGCCCGCCGCATCACAGCTTCGGTGCGCGCCTCGGAGCCGGCGCTTTGCTCGCCGGGCCTGGCGCCGGCACGGGCTGCGCCGCCGGGTGGTTCTCGATCAGCGTGATCTTCTGCCAGATCTTGCGCGACAGGTTGGACGCCAGGTTCTCGACGTCGTTGACGCCGTCGATGACCACATCGTCATTGACGGACTGCGCAAACAGCGCCGCGATCTTGCCGGTGATCGACAGCATTTCCGAGCAATAGTCGAGGTAGCGCGCCAGGTCGGCGGCATTGGTGATGCGAGCCGGCGAATGCGCGGTCGGCCTGAAATTGGCGGACAATGCTGCCGGATCCTTGGTCAGCTGGTGCATGTCGATGACATGGATCAGCGATCTCAACCCATGCAGCTGGCGAAACACCCGCTTGCGCTTGATGCGCTCCTCGGTGCGGATCAGCGCCAGCAGGCCGAGCACGGCAAGGATCATCATGTTGATCGTGGCTTCGATGCCTTGCACCGACTGCACCGCATCGTCGGCCTGCGAGATATGGATGAGCGGCAGGATGGTGCCGACGAATAGGAAGATCAGCGCGCCGGCGGCAACAGCGGCGACGATGGCGCCGCGCAGCCACCAGATCGGCGCTTCCAGCGCCTGCGCCGCCTTGGCCAGGTCGCGCGACAGCGACACCAGTTCGGCGGCGACGCCGCGCAGGCCGGCATCGGGAAAACGCTCGGCGACGCGCTCTTCCAGCCGCTCGGCGGTGTCGATGATCAGTTTCGGATCAAGCGTGCGGTAGCGCATGGCGAGATATCCGGTCGGCGCTCATGGTTCAGCCGGCGCGTTGCTGCGTTTGCCGTAGCGGTTCGGACCGGGGTCACCGCGGAAACACGCTAGAACGATGAGAAGAATGGGGCCGATGATAAGAGAGATCAACGCGTAATAAGTCGGCTTGCCGAAATCATGAAACCGCTTTGCGGTTACCGCAAAGCTCGACCATGTCGAGATCAGCAAAACAACCCAGAACACAAGTGCCCAGTTCTGGCTGGTTGCGGTGCCGGGTTCCAGTCTCGACAACTGGTAGAGCGGGAAAAACTGTGCAAGCACCAGCAGCAGCCCGGCGAGCACGTAGGCACTTGGGCTGACGCGCCCTGAGAGGCTGAAGAAAAGCCAGGGAAGTGGTGGTGTGTTGGGCAATCTGGAGCGCTCTGGTTGCTCGGACAGGATCAATCACGCAGCAGTTCGTTGATCGAGGTTTTCGACCGGGTCTTGGCATCGACGCGCTTGACGATGACGGCGCAGTAGAGGCCAGGGCCCGGCTCGTTGTTCGGAAAGGCCTTGCCCGGCATCGAGCCGGCGACGACGACCGAATTCGGCGGCACCTCGCCATAAAACACTTCGCCGGTGGCGCGGTCGACGATCTTGGTCGACTGGCCGATGAACACACCCATTCCGAGCACCGAGCCTTCGCGCACGATGCAGCCCTCGACCACTTCGGAGCGCGCGCCGATGAAGCAATTGTCCTCGATGATGGTCGGGCCGGCCTGCATCGGCTCCAGCACCCCGCCGATGCCGACGCCGCCCGAGAGGTGCACATTCTTGCCGATCTGGGCGCAGGAGCCGACCGAGGCCCAGGTGTCGACCATGGTGCCGCTATCGACATAGGCGCCGACATTGACGAAGGACGGCATCAGCACCGCGCCCGGCGCGACATAGGCCGAGCGGCGCACGATCGAAGACGGCACGGCGCGGAAGCCTGCCTTCTCGAAATCGACCGCGCTCCAGCCGTCGAACTTCGACGCCACCTTGTCCCACCAGACCGCCTGGCCGGGGCCGCCCTTGATGATCTCCATCGGATAGAGCCGGAACGAGAGCAGCACCGCCTTCTTCAGCCATTGGTTGACATGCCATTTGCCATCGGCCTGGCGCTCGGCAACGCGCACGGTGCCACGGTCGAGCAGGTCGAGTGAGGACTGGATGGCGTCGCGCGTTTCGCCCCGGGTCGCGGTCGAAATCGTGTCGCGCTCCTCGAAGGCCTTCTCGATCGTCTTTTCGAGGCTGGCCAGATCAGGCTTCGACATGAATTCGCTCCGTTACCACGCTGTTAAGGCCGTCGGCCTTAACCTTGTTTTGAAAGTCGCGCGGACCCTATGTTAAGGCGTATTGGGGGTCAATCGCGGGTGCGCCATGGGACGGCGCAAGTGAACTGTTGGGACGGGTAGAAAGCATATGACTCCTATGGAAAAGGCGGGATGGACGCCGCTGCCGCATTCGGACGAGGATCTGGAGCGCTCGAAAAGCGTGCCCGACACGCCGCAGACTCGCGCCGAAACCTACCGGCTGGCCTGGAACGATCCCGACTTCATGACGCGCCGGGAGTTGCGCGCTGTGCGCTTGCAGCTTGAGCTCTTGAAGCCCGAAATGATCCTGGCCGAGCGCGGCATCCGCTCGACGGTGATCCTGTTCGGCGGCGCGCGTATTCCCGAGCCCGGCGGCGAGGCCTGGGCCGCCAAGAACGAGACGCAGAAGAAAAACCTCGAGGAAAACAGCAAATATTACGAGGAGGCGCGCAAATTCGCCCGCCTCTGCTCACAGCAATCGGCCACGTCCTACTACCGCGAATTCGTCGTCGTCACCGGTGGCGGCCCAGGCGTGATGGAGGCGGGAAATCGCGGCGCCGACGATGTCGGCGCGCCGTCGATCGGCCTCAACATCGTCCTGCCGCACGAGCAGGCGCCGAACGCCTATGTGACCCCGGAGCTGTGCTTCAACTTCCACTATTTCGCCATCCGCAAAATGCATTTCGTGATGCGCGCCAAGGCCGTCGCGGTGTTTCCGGGCGGCTTCGGCACCATGGACGAGTTCTTCGAGACGCTGACGTTGATCCAGACCGGCCGCATGGAACGCGTGCCGGTGATCCTGTTCGGCAAGGCGTTCTGGCAGCGCGCGATCGACCTCGATTTCCTGGCCGAACAAGGCACCATCACGCCCGGCGACCAGGATATCATCGACTTTGTCGACACCGCCGACGAGGCCTGGGGGATCATCAGCCGCTTCTACAAGTTGGGGGAGTAGGGGAACCGGGAATTGAGGAACTGAAGAATTGAGGAAAAGGAGGTCCGGATCGGTCTTCCTTTCACCAGTTCTTCAATTCTTCAGCTCCTCAATTCCTCCACCCCCTCCACTATCCCCGTCAGAAACGTCGCGAGATCGTCGGTGACGAAATCGACGTCGTCCTCATTGGCCGGATCGCGTTCCCAGATCTCGGCAAAGGTCGGCTCGAAATTGCGCGGCACCACCAGCACCGTGGTCATGCCCAGTGATTTCGGCACCTCCAGGTTGCGGGCGAGATCCTCGAACATCACCGCATTGTGTCCGGTGACGGCGTGCAGTTCGGCAAACTTCTCATAGGTCTGCCGCGACGGCTTCGGCGTCAGCCCGGCGGCGACGATATCGAAAATGTCGTCGAAATGGTCGAGTATGCCGAGCTGGCGCGCGGTGCGCTCGGCGTGCCTGCGGTCGCCATTGGTGAAGATGAACTTGCGGCCGGGCAGCTGGCGGATGGCGGTGCCCAGCACCGGATCCGGCACCAGCCACGAATAGTCGATGTCGTGCACCTTTTCGAGAAAATCGTCGGGGTCGATGCCGTGGCGCGTCATCAGCCCGTTCAGCGTCGTGCCATATTCGAGATAGAGTTCCTTCTGCAGCTTGCGCGCTTCCTCGCGCGGCAGCGTGAGCAGTTCTCCGACATAGGCCGTCATCTTGACGTCGATCTGCGAAAACAGATTCGAATGGTGCGGATAAAGCGTGTTGTCGAGGTCGAACACCCAGTCGGTGACATGGGCGAAGCGGGCGGGATCGGGCAGCGTGGTCATGGCGTCCTTATGGCATGAAATATCTGCCGTTCGAACCCCTTTCTGATGTAGAGCTTATCCACAACCTATGTGCATCTAGAGTTGTAAAAATGGGCTCACCATTCAAATTTTAGCCATCACGGAAAGGTGGCCTTCAGGGCTTGCTGGCACAGAGACGGTTCAGTGGGAGCCAGCGATGAGTCGCATAGTCTTAAAGTCCGCCGCGGTCGCATTCGGCTCGGTAGCCATCTCGCTTTTGCTGACGCTGATCATCGTTCCCGCCATGGGTTTTCCGGTCGACCGCACTGTCTGGCTGACATCGACGGTGTGCCCGCTGGCGCTCGCCTGGATCGCCTGCGCCAGCACCTTCTGGCAGAGCGACCGACTGAAAAACGCGCATCGCGATCTCGCCCGCGCGCATGCCCAGCTCGCCGCCGCGCATCGGCGCCTGTCGGCGAAGGCGAGCCGCGACGACATGACCGGCATGCTCAACCGCGAGAGCTTCTTTGCCGCGTTGGACGGCTCGCGGCGCAAATCCGATCGCGGCGCGCTGCTGATCATCGACGCCGACCATTTCAAGGCGATCAACGACAGTTTCGGCCATCTGACCGGCGATGACGCACTGGTGTTGATCGCCAGCGCCATCGAGCGCGGCGTCCGCAGCGGCGACGTGCTCGGCCGCATTGGCGGTGAGGAGTTCGGCGCCTTCCTGGTCGGCGCTACGGAAGCCGAAGCCCGGCGCGTGGCCGAGCGCATCCGCCGTGAAGTCGAGCTGGTCCGCTTTCGTCCGGTCGACGAGCGCACGGTGCCGCTGACCGTCTCGATCGGCGGCATCACCTGTGCGCAAGATGCCGATGTCTCGGACCTGATGCGCGCCGCCGACCGCCGGCTCTACGAGGCCAAGCACCGCGGCCGCAATTTGTCGATCCTAGACCGGGATATTTCCGAAGCTGCCTGAGGTGTTGGTGGTGGGGCTGTTAACGGATCGCCAACATTGTTTCCACGCAACTGCGCCGTTTACCGGGTTGTAACTCGTTTATAGGCAAGGCTTGGCACGGGAATGGCATGTCTGGCCGGTACGTGTGCCGTTCAGGGAACGCCATGCGTGGATCGAAGCCCCCATCCAGAGACGTGTCATGAGTTTCTTCATCAGGAAAATATCGCGCCGCACCATCGTGCAGGCGCTGATTGCGATGCCGGCGCTACAGCTTTTTCGCAAGCAGCCTGACAGCGACCGCCCCCCGTCCGATCCCGACGAGATCGTCGTGGTCAATGGCTGGATCCTGAAGCGGAGCGACCTGGCATGATCTTCGACAGCTATGAGGCGTTTCGAGCCTCGGATTTCAAGCCCAAGGTCTGCATTCTCGGCTCCGGGCCGGCCGGCACCACCATTGCCAGAAAGCTCGGCGCCGCCGGCATTCCGGTCGTGGTGCTGGAGGCCGGCGCACGCGAATTCAGCGACGAGTCGCAGGATTTCTACCGCGGCTCCACGGTCGGCGATCAATATTTCGATCTCGACATCACCCGGCTGCGCTTCATGGGCGGGTCGTCGAACCACTGGGCCGGCTGGTGCCGCGTGCTCGACAAGCAGGACTTTGAGCCCAAGGCATGGGCGCCGGACACCGGCTGGCCAATCGCCCGGACCGACATCGAGCCCTATCTGTCCGAGGTGCACGACATACTCGAGCTTCCCGACTTCAAGCCCGATGTGCCGATTTCAGACGACATACGCTGGGTGCAGCTGATCAAGAGCCCGGCCGTGCGCTTTGGCGAGAAATTCTCCGACGAGCTCGACAAGAGCAAGAACATAGCGCTCGTGCTCAACACCTATGCCACCGAACTTGCCGGGGACGGCAAGCGAGTGACCGGCGCCAGGCTGTGGTCGAACGGCAAGGATGCCGGCGCCTTCAGCGCCGATTGTTTCATCGTCTGCGCCGGCGGGCTGGAGAATTCGCGGCTGCTTCTATGGTCGAACCAGCGCTCGAATGGCGGCGTGGTGCCGAACGCCACGGCACTTGGCCGCTACTGGATGGAGCACCCGACCTTCGAGGGCGGCAATGCCATCTTGGCCGATTACAGGGAGTTCGAGGTCGATGCCGTCAACGAGGCGTTCTTCTCGCCGACGCTCGCCGCCATGGAGCGGCTGCAGATCATGAATTTCGGCATACGCCTGATCGAGACGCCCTATGCCGGCGTCAAGAGCCTGATTGCCGACCTCGCCTGCACCGCGCCCGAGGCCGCCGAATGGGTCGCCTACCAGCTCAGCCAGAACCTGCGCTGCGCCGCCCAGCTCTACGTCGCCTGGGAACAGGCGCCGCTGGCCTCGAACCATATCGAATTGTCGAAGACCGATGTCGACCGTGCCGGCGTGCCGCGCATCGAGCTGCACTGGAAGAAGTCGCCGTTGGAGCGCCGCACCATCCTCGAGGGGCTCAAGCTGTTCGGAACGACGCTGATCGAGAAGGACCTCGGCCGCGTCCGCATCATGGACTGGCTGACCAATGGCGAGGACTACCCGACGGATGAGGAACTGGCCGGCCACCACCACATGGGCGGCACGCGCATGGGCACCGATATCACCAAGAGCGTGGTCGACGCCAACTGCAAGGTGCACGGCATGGACAATCTCTATGTCGGCGGCTCGTCGGTGTTCTGCACGTCGGGCGAATGCAACCCGACGACGACAATCACCGCACTTGCCTGCCGGCTAGGCGACCATCTGACCAAAGTAATCACGGTGTGACGAAGTCATCCACGGTGTGACGAAGTCATTACCGTCTGATGTCAAAAAAGCGAACGGCGCGACAGGATTGCTGCCGGCGCTACCCATGCCTTGGTGTCGAAACCCTCGGAAATCAGCGCCAACGAGATCTCCCTCCCCCTTGTGGGGAGGATTAAGGGTGGGGATAGGTGCCGCGCAAACCCTTCAGGATTTGCTAAACCGTCGCTGGATCCAGGGTCGGCTGCCCCTTGCGGCGGGCAACGATCGCCTTGAAATCGGCGGTCCGGAACGCATCGCGCAGCACGTCGAAGGACGGCAGCACGAAATAGGCGCGCTGGAACTTGTCGATCTCGTAACCGGTGCGCATTACCGTTTCGAGGTCGAAGGGCACGTGGTGCGCGTCCGGGCTCGCGACGGCGAACTGCAATTCGGTGAACGACGACATCAGCCCGGCGCCGAAAGCTTTCAGCTTCTGGCCCTCCTCCTGTATCAGCCCGTATTCGGCGGTGTACCAGTAGAGCCGGGTGATCATCTCGTCACCGCCCAGCGCAATCACGCTCTCGGCCTTTTCGCCATACATCTGCATGAAGTCGGCAAACACCGGCTGTGTCAGGATGGGCACATGGCCGAAGAAGTCGTGGAACATGTCGGGTTCGACGATGTAGTCGAGCTCGTCCTTGGTGCGCAGCCAGTTGGTCACCGGAAAGCGCCGGTTGGCGAGATGGTCGAAGAAGGGCGCGGCCGGGATGAGGCCAGGCACGGCGACGATTTCCCAGCCGGTCAGCTTGCGCAGCCTGTCTGAGACCGCGCCGAAATCCGGGATCTTGTCGAGCAGGCCGAGTGCGGCGACGCCATCGAGATAGGAATGGTGCGCCAGCTTCTGCGTCAGCTTGGTCTGCCGGTCGCACAGCGTGCGCCACACCGCCTGTTCGTCGGCGCTGTAATCATAGCCCTGCGCCACGGTGAAATCGGAACGGCACACTGAATAGTCGCCACGCAGGCCTTGCGCCGCGCAATCACGGGCATATTCGGCAACGCTCATCGTCGTCATGGTTCTTCTCCCCTGATCGTGACACTTGAATCTGTCCGCAGAGTCTAGCGGCGGCCGGCGAGGCAATTCAGCTTTGATGATGGCTTGGGTCCATGATTTGAGGTAAAAATCACCAAGCAGAAGCTGAAAGAGAGTGAAAATGCCTCAGTTCGACGATTTCGAGATCAAGATGCTGGATGTGCTTCAGCGCGATGGACGCAAGCCCGTGTCCGAACTGGCGCAGGAGATCGGCCTGTCGACGACGCCTTGCGCCCGCCGCTTCGAGGCGCTGCAGGAGGCCGGCATCATCAAGGGCTTTGCCGCCGTGCTCAACCGCCGCGCCGTCGGCCTGATGGTCGAGGTGTTCATCCAGGTGCGGCTCACCAGCCACAGCGACGGTTCGCCCGAAACCTTCATCGCCGCCGTGCAACGCATGGACGAAGTGTCGTCATGCTGGACGATGACCGGCGACCACGATTTCCTGCTGCACGTCATGGTGCCGTCGGTCGACGAACTCAACGCCTTCGTCATGCACCGCCTGATGCGCCTTGCCGGCGTGCGCGACGTTCACACCCAGCTGGTGCTGCAGAACATCAAGGGCCCGGGCCACGTGCCGCTCGCCCACCTCAGGCGGTAGGACACGCACCGCCATTTCTGCGGAAAAGCTGCACGCAAACTGCTGAACGGAGCCCAAATGCGAAACTGAAACGCCGGCCACGCCATGCGGACCGTCGCTCAAAGGTCCGTCATGAACATCGTGCTGATCAATCCGCCGCACACCGCCATCGGCAGCCGCGTGCCCGATGACCATCTGCCACCGCTCGGCCTGCTGGCACTGGGCGGCCCGCTTATCGACGCCGGCCATAAAGTCCGGCTGGTCGATGCCGAATTCGGGCCGATGCCGTTGGAAACTCTGGTGCGCGATGCGCTCAGCGGCCAGCCCGATTGCATCCTGATCGGCCACTCCGGCTCGACCTCGGCGCATCCCACCGCGCTCGCGATCGCCCGCATGGTCAAGGCGCTCGAGCCGGCGACGCTGGTGATCTATGGCGGCGTGTTCCCGACCTATCACTGGCGCGACATATTGGCGGCGAGCGATGTCTTCGACTTCATCGTGCGCGGCGAGGGCGAGGCAACCATCCTTGCCCTGGTCGTGGCACTGGACAATCGCCGGCCGCTGGGCGATGTCGCGGGTATCGCCTATCGCGACGATCTCGGCCGCCCCTTCGCGACGCGGCCGGCCGGGACCACTGCCAATCTGGACGAGTACCGCGTCGGCTGGGAGCTGATCGATCACCGCCGCTACAGCTATTGGGGCGGCAAGCGCGCCGTGGTCATGCAGTTTTCGCGGGGCTGTCCGCATCTGTGCAACTATTGCGGCCAGCGCGGTTTCTGGACCCGCTGGCGGCACCGCGACCCCAAAAAATTTGCGCAGGAGATTGCCTGGCTGCACCGCCAGCACGGCGTCGAACTGATCAACCTCGCCGACGAAAACCCGACCGTATCGAAGAAGGTTTGGCGCGCCTTTCTCGATGCGCTGATCGCCGAGAACGTGCCGGTGCTGATCGTCGGCTCGACCCGGGCCGACGACATCGTGCGCGATGCCGACATCCTGCACCTCCATCGCAAGGCCGGCGTCATCCGCTGGCTGCTCGGCATGGAAAACACCGACCAGCAGACGCTTCAACTGATCCGCAAGGGCGGCAGCACCTCATCCGACCGCGAGGCGATCCGGCTGCTCCGCCAGCATGGCATACTGTCCATGGCGACCTGGGTGGCGGGGTTCGAGGATGAGACCTTTCGCGATCTGTGGCGCGGCTTTCGCCAGCTGCTTGCCTACGACCCCGACCAGATCCAGGCGCTCTATGTCACGCCGCACCGCTGGACGCCGTTCTTCCGCATCGCCAAGGACCGCAAGGTGATCCAGACGGATGCCCGGCTGTGGGACTACAAGCACCAGGTGCTGCAGATGACCCGGCGGAAACCGTGGATGCTGTTCTTCTCGGTCAAGCTGATCGAGGTCGCGGTGCAGTCGCGGCCGAAGGCGCTGGCGCGCATTCTCTTCCACCCCGATCCCGAACAGCGCCATTCGATGCGCTGGTACACCCAAATGGGCCGCCGCGTGTGGTTCCGCGAGGTCTGGGGTTTCCTGGCCCGCGACCGCCGCCTCAAGGATGGTCCGACGCTGGCTGAGTTCTGGGGCGCGCCGCAGGATGCCGATGAGGAATCCATGGTCGTCATGCGCCCGCCGCTCAAGCCGGCCGAAGCGGCTGTCGCGATCTCGGCCGGCACCTGACCGGCTCGCTGCCATTCATAGATACGTACCGTATGCGTATTGACATACGCGGCGTATGTACCCACCTCATGCATACGGGACGTATGTGAGTGCCCCGGACAATGGAGTGAAAATGACCAAACGTGACGCGATCTTTCCTGCCGGCAGGCAGGCTCTCTACGAGATCAATCGCTATTCTGCTGCAATCCGATCGGGCGATCTTTTGTTTGTCTCGGGCCAGGTCGGCAGCCGCGAGGACGGGTCGCCCGAACCTGTCTTCGAAAAGCAGGTCCAGCTTGCCTTCGACAATCTCGCGGCAGTGCTGAAAGCAGCGGGCGCCACGTTCGACGATATAGTCGACGTGACCACCTTCCACACCGATCCGGCAACGCAATGGCCCGTGATCGATGCCGTTCGGCTGAAGGTGTTCGGTGAACCGCCCTACACCAATTGGACGGCGGTCGGCGTCAACTGGTTAGCCGGCTTCGACTTCGAGATAAAGGTCATCGCGCGCCTGCCCCAGCCTGCCTAAGGGCTGGCCAGCCGACCAACTGGCCGCCAAGCCAGTTGCCGATCAGGGCACGATTAGCGTGCCGGCGCCGTGTTCGGTGAACAGTTCCAGAAGCACCGCATGCGGCGTCTTGCCGTTGAGGATGACGACGCCTTCGACGCCGCGCTCGATCGCCTCGATGCAGGTCTCGACTTTGGGGATCATGCCGCCCGACACCGTGCCGTCCTTGATCAGCGCCTTGGCTTCGGCCACCGTCAGCTCGTCGATCAGCTTCTTGTTCTTGTCGAGCACGCCGGGCACGTCGGTCAGGAACAAAAGGCGCGTCGCCTGGCAGGCGCCGGCGATGGCGCCGGCGAAGGTGTCGGCATTGATGTTGTAGGTATGGCCATCGCGGCCGGGCGCCACCGGCGCCAGCACCGGGATCATTTCGGAGCGCGCCAGCAGGTCGAGCAGGGTGCGGTCGACTTCGACCGGTTCGCCGACGAAACCGAGATCGAGCACACGCTCGATGTTGGAATCCGGGTCGATCATGGTCTTGCGAGCCTTTTCGGCGAACACCATGTTGCCGTCCTTGCCGCACAGGCCGATCGCCCATTCGCCCTCGGCGTTGATCAGCGCGACGATCTCCTTGTTGATCGAACCGGCCAGCACCATCTCGACGATTTCGACCGTCTTCTGATCCGTGACGCGCAGTCCGCCTTCGAACTTGGATTCGATGCCCATCTTGGCCAGCATGGCGCCGATCTGCGGCCCGCCGCCATGGACGACGATCGGGTTGACGCCGGACTGCTTCAGCAGCGCGATGTCACGGGCGAAAGCCTTGCCGAGCTCGATATCGCCCATGGCATGACCGCCATATTTCACCACCACCGTCTTGTGCTCGTAGCGCTGCATATAGGGCAGGGCCCGCGAGAGCAGGGCGGCCTGCATTTCGGCGGTGGCGGTGATCTCCGTCATCGGCATGGTTCCCTGGATGCGGGTAAGGACGGCGGCGTCTTAGCGGGAATTGGCCCAGGCCGCAAACAGCTTTGCTATCACGATGATGAAATCTGCCGGATCAGGCCGGCACCTTGAGCGGCGCCCGCCGCGTCAGCCAGCCGGAAATCTTCTCCATCTGCGCGGCGAGCGACAAAACCGTCTGCTCGTCGCCGGGGCGGCCGACGCCCTGGATGTCGAGCGGCAGGCCGGCATCGGTGACATGGGCCGGCAGCGCGATCGACGGCTGGCCGCTGACATTCTGGATCGCCGGCCAGTGGTGAACCACTGGCTCTTGTCCATCAATTGCCCAAACAGGGATCTGATCTCCAAGAGACGGGTCAAATGCAATTTGTCGAGCAGGTTTTCGATGAGCTCGTCGGCCCCCTTCGGGTCCATGGCGCCTCAGGCAAGCGGCGGATGCGCAATGATCGGGTTGCCTCGGCGCGCGCGATCGCAGCATCGACAAGGTCTGGCGGCGAGATCTCGCCTCTGTGCACAGCCTGCCAAGTCGGTTGCATCGTTCTCCCACAGCATCTGTTCGGCCGACATTGCTGTTCCCCTTTCTGCGGGAGGCTAACGACAGCCGATTTCCTTGGCACCGACCGGCGATTACTGGCGATCGGGCGCGGACATCGTTTGCGTGGACAACAAGATTTCTGCCTTTGCAAATAAATTGTGATCGCTTAGCTTGTCCGTATGACGCCGCAGGATATCTCCACCCTGATTGTCCGGACCTCGATGAAGGATCGGACTGCGTTCGATCTGCTTTACCGGCAAACCAGTGCGAAACTTTTCGGCGTGTGCCTTCGTGTATTGAAGGATCGCGGAGATGCGGAAGAAGCGCTGCAAGAGGTCTTCGTCAAAGTGTGGACGAAGGCGGATCGTTTCGCTGTTTCTGATCTCAGCCCAATCTCCTGGCTGGTGGCCATAGCACGCAATCATGCGATTGATCGCATCCGCTCGCGACGCAAGCCTGCTGCCGATATCGATGCCGCGCTCGACGTGGCTGACCCCGGTCCCGGGCCAGAGGCTATGGTTGTTGCGGGCGGTGAATCCGAGCGCATCTATCAGTGCCTTGAAGAGTTGGAACAAGACCGGGCGCAAGCCGTTCGGGGTGCGTATTTGAACGGCGAAAGTTACGCCGAGCTCGCGGAACGTCATAAGGTTCCGCTCAACACGATGCGGACATGGCTGCGCCGCAGCCTGTTGAAACTTAGAGAATGTCTGGAAAGATGACCCTGGCAGAAGAAAATGGACCGGAACGTGGAGGCGACGACCTGCTCGCAGCCGAATACGTTCTCGGCGTGCTGCCGGCGGATGAGCGCCAGATAGCCTCCGGACGCATCGACGCGGAGACCGGCTTTGCCCGTCTCGTCGATTCCTGGGAAGTGAACCTCTCGCCGATCGCTGCCGCTTATGCTGAGGTAGAGCCGCCGGCCACGGTCAAGCCGGCTATCGATCGCCGGCTGTTCTCCTCCACCGCGGCGTCGATGACGGCGCCGAGCGGCAGTCTCTGGTCCAGCCTTGCCTTCTGGCGCGGCCTCACCGCAGCGGCTCTCGCGGCCCTGGTACTCTATGTCGCCGTGCCCTACGTCAGGTCGCCGGTCGTCGTGCCACAGGAGCGCCTCGTCGCCTCGCTGGCCGCCGAAGGCAGCGATGTCAAATACCTCGTCGTCTACGACGCATCCCGCCGCGATGTCGGCCTGTCGCTGGTTTCGGGCGAACGCGCCCCCGGCAAGGACTTCGAACTGTGGATGATCGAAGGCAAGAATGCGCCGGTCTCGATGGGTGTCATTCCCGCCGGCCAGGTCACGCACATTCCGGTTACCCCGGCAGTGCAGCAGAAGCTGGCGCAAGGCGCCGTGCTTGCCGTCAGCGTCGAGCCGACGGGCGGTTCGACGACCGGACAGCCGACCGGACCGGTCGTTGCCGCGGGCGACCTGAAGGGCATCTGATAAATCGTAAGATCATGACGTGACAATGAAGGCAGCGGAAGTACATCTTCCGCTGTTTTCGTTTTGGATACGCTGCTGGAGATTAGAGATTCGATCTCCGGAGATAATTCGCCGACAAGATAAAGGATAAATTTTTCCCGGCGCGCGGAAACTCAGGCAGTTCTATTACGTATCTCCTCATGTTCCCGAAAGAGGAAACAACAACCCTGAGGAGTTCGAACACTATGCGTAGAATCGCCACCCTTTTGCTCGCCGGTACCATTGCCGTCTCCGCCCTCGCCACAATCGCCTATGCCGAGAATCCGATGGTTGGCGGCGCCGCCATGTACGCCAACAAGAACATCGTTGAGAACGCCGTCAATTCGAAGGATCACACGACACTGGTCGCCGCCGTCAAGGCTGCCGGCCTGGTCGAGACACTGCAGGGCGCCGGCCCGTTCACCGTGTTCGCGCCGACCAATGAGGCCTTCGCCGCGCTTCCGGCTGGCACGGTCGAGTCGCTGCTCAAGCCCGAGAACAAGGACAAGCTCACCAAGATCCTGACCTGCCATGTCATCGGCGCCAAGGCGATGGGCGCCGATGTCGCCTCGATGGCCAAGGCCGATGGCGGCACCCACAAGGTCAAGACGGTCGGCGGCTGCGAGCTGTCGCTCAAGGCCGATGGCGGCAAGGTCACCGTAGCCGACGAGAACGGCAATGTCGCCAATGTCACGATCGCCGATGTCGAGCAGTCGAACGGCGTCATCCACGTCATCGACAAGGTCCTGCTGCCGAAGATGTAACAAAGCCCCTGCCGCCGACGAACAGGCGGTAAGCTCCTGCAGATTGCGCGGCCCCGCCCCCGTGGGCCGAGCAACGACCGAGCGCTCCATCCCGTCCGCAACAAGCGCGGAGCCGGTGTGGAGCGTTCGTTTGCAGGACAACCGTCACCGGCTTTTGATTTTCCAGTGGCGGCCAAAATTGGCAAAACAACCCGCAGGAGGATTTCTGTCATGAACCGTCGAGATTTGCTTTTGAGCGGCGCCGCCATCGTTGCCGTGGCCGGCGCGGCGGCAACGTTGCGCATGGGCGGGCCCGCTAAGGCTGCCGAAACCTTCGAGGTCACCAAGACCGACGCCGAATGGCACGCCATCCTGTCCGACGAAGCCTTCAACGTGCTGCGCAAGGAAGGCACCGAGTATCCCGGCACCAGCCCGCTGCTGAACGAGCATCGCAAGGGCATTTTCGCCTGCGCCGGTTGCGACCTGCCGGTCTACCCCTCAGACACCAAGTTCGAGTCCGGCACCGGCTGGCCGAGCTTCTGGCAGGAGATTGCCAACGCCGTCGGCAAGACCGAGGACCGTTCGCTGGGCATGACCCGCACCGAGGTTCATTGCCGCCGCTGCGGCGGTCATCTCGGCCATGTCTTCGATGACGGTCCCGCACCCACCGGCCTGCGCCATTGCATCAACGGCGTGGCGCTCAGCTTCAAGCCGGCCACTGCCTGACCGTTCGGCGTCTTTTGGCGGGATTGGGGATTTGGCGCCGGCGTGACGACCGCCTCCTATCTCTTGAAATGGGGCGAAAACAGTCAACTTCAAGAATTGGCAGACGGCTTTTTATGCGTAGATTCCGCAGCCCTTAACGAGAGGGCCAGAACCTATGCAACTAACTGAAGCACGGGCTCGCGACGGCGAGCCCAAATCGACCTCCAAATCGACCGACGGTGTTGATGCGGACCGGCCGCGAATATCCCATTCCGTGGTGATCGCCGGCGGCGGCCCGACCGGGTTGATGCTGGCCGGCGAGCTTTCCCTGGCCGGCATCGATGTCGCCATCGTCGAGCGGCGCGAGAACCAGGACCTCGCGGGCGCGCGCTCGGGCGGCCTGCATTCGCGCACCATCGAGATCTTCGACCAGCGCGGCATTGCCGATCGGTTCCTGTCGCAAGGCCAGACCGCACAGGTCGCAGGCTTCGCCGGCGTTTCGCTTGATATCAGCGACTTCCCCACCCGCCACAATTACGGGCTGGCGCTGTGGCAAAAGCACATAGAGCGCATCCTTGCCTGCTGGGTCGAGGAGCTTGGCGTCACGTTCTACCGTGGCCGCGAGGTGACAGGCTTGGTGCAGGATGGCGGCGGCGTCGATGTCGCGCTGAGCGATGGCGGGTCGCTTCGTGCCGATTATCTCGTCGGCTGCGACGGCGGCAGAAGCCTCGTGCGCAAGGCGGCGGGCATCGAGTTCCCCGGTTCCGAGCCGACAACCAGCAATTTGATCGCCGAGATCGAGGTAACGGAAGAGCCGCAATGGGGTATCCACCGCGATGCCATCGGAATTCACGGCCTCAGCAGACTGGAAGACGGTACGGTGCGGGTGCTGGTGACCGAACGCGAGGTCGGGGCCGGCGGCGTGCCCACATTGCATGAGCTCAGCGAGGCGCTCATTGCCGTCTACGGCACCGATTACGGCGTCCACAATCCAACATCGCTGGCCCGCTTCACCGACATGACCCGGCAGGCAGCCTCATACCGCAAGGGGCGGGTGCTGCTCGCCGGCGACGCCGCGCATGTGCATCCACCGGACGGTGGACAGGGGCTGCAGACCGGCGTGCAGGACGCGGTCAATCTGGGCTGGAAGCTCGCCCAAGTGGTCAGGAAAACTGCGCCCGAAAGCCTGCTCGACAGCTACCAGGCAGAGCGCCACCCGATTGCCGCGCGTGTGATGAAAAACACCATGGCGTCGGTCGTGCTCCGTCGCGAAGACGAGCGCACCAAGGCGCTGCGCGATACAGTGTCGGAACTTCTCGGCATGGAAGAGCCGCGCAAGCGTTTTGCCGGCATGTTGTCCGGCCTGGACATCCACTACGATATTGGCGAGGGGCATCCGCTGCTGGGGCGTCGCATGCCGGATCTCGACCTCGTCACCGCTGCCGGTCCGCTGCCGGTTTTCGCCCTGCTGCACGACGCTCGGCCGCTGCTGCTTAATCTTGGTGAGCCCGGCGCTTTTGGTATCGGCCAGTGGGTGGAGCGGATTCAGCTGGTCGACGCCAGCTACGATGGCGCGTGGGAGCTTCCGGTGCTGGGGGCAGTCGAAGCCCCACGCGCAGTGCTGGTCCGGCCTGACGGTTATGTGGCCTGGGTCGGCGGCCCTGAAGCAGCCGGGCTAACCGACTCGCTGACCAAATGGTTTGGGCCGCCTCGACCAAGGAGCTTGACAACGATCGATGCTTAAGCGTGACCCCGGAAATCGGGGGTGATTTCCGGGGTCACACATGAGGGCGCCAGGCGGGGGATCCGGCGCGCTCAATGGCCTCCGCCACCGCTGCCCGCGGGCGGCGCCGGCTTGGCGATGACCAGGGTGAAGACCGCCATGGTCGCGAACAGCACGGTCAGCATGGTGAACACGTCCATGAACGACAGCAGCGACGCCTGCTGCTGGACCATGCCCGACAGTTTGGAGATCGCCGCCTTGGTGGCGTCGAGGCCGGGAGTCTGCTGGAAGTCAAGCGTCATGTTCTGCAGCTTGGTCTGCGCCGCCGCACTGCCCCATTCCACATGCTCGGCCAGCCTGGCGTAGTGGAAGGCGCTGCGATCGATCAGCACGGTGTTGATGACGGCAAGGCCGACCGCACCGCCGAGGTTGCGGGTCAGGTTGAACAGGCCCGACGCGTTCTTCAGCCGGTCCGGCGGCAAGGTGCCGAGCGCAATGTTGTTGATCGGCACCATGCACAGCATCATCGAGCTGCCGCGCAGGATCTGCGGGATCAGCAATTCCCAGAAATCCCAGTCGGCGGTCAGATGCGTCATCCACCATGTGCCGGCAGCGAAACCGAACAGCCCGATCATCATCATGATGCGCAAATCCATCTTGCTCGACAGGATGCCGGAAATCGGCGCAGTGACGAACATCGCCAGGCCGCTGACGAACAGGGCTTCGCCGATCATCAAGGAATCGTAGCCGCGGATGCGTCCGAGGAACACCGGGTAGAGATAGGTCAGACCGTACAGGCCGATGCCGATGACGAAGGAGAACAGCGAACCGAAGGCGAAATTGACGTTGGTGAAGGCCCTGAGATCGACGATCGGCTCCTCGGCGGTGAAGGCACGCCAGAAGAACAGCGCCGCACCGACAACCATGATGATGGCGCACATGAACACGGCCTGTTCCTGCAGCCAGTCATGGTTCGGACCTTCCTCGAGCACATATTCCATGCAGCCGAGAAACGCCGCCATGCCGGCAAGGCCCCACCAGTCGAACTTGCTGAACAGGCCGAGATTGGGCTTGTCGAAATCGATCAGGGTCCAGGTCGTGACCGTCACCAGAATGCCTGGAATGACATTGATGAGGAACAGCCAGTGCCACGACATGGCATGGCTGATATAGCCGCCGACGGTCGGGCCGATGGTCGGCGCCAGCGTCGCCACCAGGCCGATCATCGGCGACACCATGGCGCGGCGCGACGGGGGGAAGATGGTGAAGGCGGCGGCGAAAACGCTCGGGATCATGCCGCCGCCGATAAAGCCCTGGATGGCGCGGTAGACGATCATCTGGTCGATGTTGGTGGCGGTCGCGGCCAGCGCGCTGGCCGCCGTGAAGCCGGCCGCGGCGCCTGCAAACAGCACGCGCGTCGACAGCATCCGGCTGAGGAAGCCCGACAGCGGGATCATCACCACTTCGGCGATCAGATAGGCGGTCTGCACCCATGGGATTTCATCGGAACTGGCGCTGAGGCCGGCCTGGATCTCGGCCAGCGAGGCTGAGACGATCTGGATGTCGAGGATCGCCATGAACATGCCGAACACCATCGCCAGGAAGGCGATGAGGCGGCGCGTCGAGATGGTCGTCGGTACCGCCGGCATGGCAGGCACCGGCGCCGCTCCTGCTGTTATGGTTGCGGTTGCCATGGCATTGCTNGTCGGTACCGCCGGCATGGCAGGCACCGGCGCCGCTCCTGCTGTTATGGTTGCGGTTGCCATGGCATTGCTCCCGGCGTTCGCTCAGTTCGCCGCGGCCGGAGCCGTGCGGCTGTCGACGGCGACAACGACGCTCAGGCCGGCGCGCAGCCTGCCTGCCTTCAGCACATCGGCCGGCACGTCGATGCGAACCGGGATGCGCTGCACCACCTTGGTGAAGTTGCCGGTGGCATTTTCCGGCGGCAGCAGCGAGAACACCGCACCCGAAGCCGGCGCCAGCGACGACACCGTGCCTTCGAAATCATGGCCGTCCGTGGCGTCGACCGAGACCCGCACCTTCTCGCCGGGCACCAGCTTGGCCAGCTGCGTCTCCTTGAAGTTGGCAACGATGTAGAGCTTGTCCAGCGGCACCACGACGGCGAGCTTCTGGCCGGGGCTGACGAGGTCGCCCTGCTCGACCGAGCGGTTGCCGACGACGCCGTCATAAGGCGCCTTGAGCACGGTGAAGGACAGATCGCGCGCGGCCTTGTCGCGGTTCAGCCGCAGCGAAGCCAGCGTGCTGGCCGATTCGGCGCGCTGCGCTTCGAACACGCCGATATTGGCCTGTGCGGCTGCAATCTGCGCGTCGGCGCCGACGAGGGCTGCATTGGCCTGGTCGAGAGCGGTCTGGGCATCGTCCAGTTGCGCCTGTGTGCCGACATGCGTCTTGACCAGTTGCGCGGCGCGCTGCTGGGCGCGAGCGGCGTTGTCGGCTGCCGCCTGGTCGGCGACCTTCTGCGCCTGCGCCTGTTGCAGCGAAGCTTGCGCCGCCTTGGTCTGCGCGTCGATACGGTCGAGCGTCTTGGCCAGCGTGGCGATCTGCGCCTCCGCCTGGGCAACGGCTATTCTGTAGTCGCCGTCGTCGATCGTCAGCAGCGGATCGCCGGCCTTGACCTGCTGGTTCTCCGAGACCTTGACTTGATCGACATAGCCGGAAATCTTCGGCGAGACGAACGACATGTCGGCCTGGACATAGGCATCGTCGGTCGAGATCAGGAACCGGCCGTCGGTCCAGTAATTATAGCCATACCAGGCGCCGGCGCTGAGCAGAGCGAGGCCGATGATCGGCAGCATGAACGAGCGAGCCGACCGCTTCTTCTTGGCCGGCACCTCGGCCAAAACTTCGGCGGCAGGCTTGATGGGCGCTTCCGGCGCTTCGATAACCGGCGAGACCTTGGCGTTGGGAAAGGGGCGGACTTCGGCGGTGGTTGGCGTGTTCGAGGACATGATATCTCGCTACCGTAGCTACATAAGGAAAATGTGTTATACTGAACCGTTCGGTTCGATGCGAACGTTGACATAGCGCTAAAGCAGGCCCATATCAAGAGCAATCGAACCGATCGGTTCGAATTATTTCGCGAGGTGTGACTTTAATGGCCGACACGTTACCCGACGTCGAAAATGATCCGTGCGATGTGCTGGATAGTGCGCGTCGCGGCCGCCCGGCGGCGGGCCAGGATCCGGTCAAGCGCAGCCAGATCATCGAAGGCGCGCGGCGCGTGTTCATCGACAAGGGCTTCGAAGCGGCGTCGATGAACGACATTACCCGCGAGGCCGGCGTCTCCAAGGGCACCATCTATGTCTACTTCGCCAACAAGGAAGAGCTGTTCGAGGCACTGATCGAGGAAGAGCGCGGCACCATCTTCAAGAACATGTACGACATGCTCGACCGCGCCGACGATCTGCGCCAGACGCTGGTGAAATTCGGCAAGGTGCTGTCGATGAAGATCACCTCGGCCAAGGTCATCCAGGCGCAACGCACCGTGATCGGCGCCTCCGACAGGATACCGGACATGGGCGCGCGGTTTTACGAACGTGGCCCCAAACGCGGCCACGACAAGGTGGTCAAGTTCCTCAATGCAGCCATCGAACGCGGCCTGCTCAAGATCGATGATGTCGATCTTGCCGCCTATCAATTCACCGAACTGTGCCTCGCCGGCCTGTTTCGCCAGTGCATCTTCGCCTACCGCACCAAGGCGCCGAGCCAGGATGAAATCGACCACATCGTGCGGTCGGGCGTCAGCCTGTTCCTGAAGTCCTACGGCACTGAAAAGCTTGCCGAGGAAGAAAGCCACCAGATGATCGCGCTCGAGGCGAAGTCCAAGGCAAAGGCCTAGTTAGCCAAAGGTCTTTTTTCGCAACTCCGGACGGAAAACCGCTTCACACTTTTCCCGGAGTTGCTTTTAACCGCCATTGGCCGCCAGCACGATCGCCGCGCGCAGTTCGTCCAGACCCTCGCCCTTTTCCGACGACGTGGCGAGCACCAACGGAAACGCCGCCGGCCGCTTCTTGATCTTCAGTAATGTCTCTTCGATCAGCTGCGGCACGCCGGCGGCCTTGATCTTGTCGGTCTTGGTCAGCACGATCTGGTAGGACACCGCCGCCTTGTCGAGCAGCGACAGCACTTCGTCGTCCTTGGCTTTGATGCCATGGCGGGAATCGATCAGCACATAGACCCGCTTCAGCGTCACGCGGCCCTTGAGATAGTCGAAGACCAGCTTGGTCCAATCGTCCACCTTTTCCTTCGGCGCGCTGGCATAGCCGTAGCCCGGCATGTCGACCAGCGCCATTGGCGGCAAGTCGGTGCCTTCGCCGGAAAACCCGCCCGGCACGAAATAGTTGAGCTCCTGCGTGCGCCCCGGCGTGTTGGAGGTGCGCGCCAGCCCGTTATGGCCGACCAGCGCATTGATCAGCGACGACTTGCCGACATTGGAGCGGCCGGCAAAGGCGATCTCCGGCGGCCCCTCCGGCGGCAGGAACTTCATCGCCGGCACGCCGCGGATGAAGATCCACCCCTTGGTGAACAGGTCGGTTCCGATGACGGTGTTGCCCAGCGCGTTCAAATCGCTGCCTCCAGCCTGGAAATATCGGCGCCCCGAATGGCGTTGAGGTTGCGGCCGATCTTGTCCACCGGCCAGTTCCACCACGCCACGGAAAGCAGCCGCCTGACCGTCCTGTCGTCGAAACGCATCTTCACCACCTTTGCCGCATTGCCGGCGACGATCGCATAGGCCGGCACGTCATGCGTCACCACCGATTTCGCCGCCACGATGGCGCCATTGCCGACCGACACGCCGGGCATGATCACCGCATCCATGCCGATCCATACATCATTGCCGACCACCGTGTCGCCGCGCAGTTCCTGCGACCACGTCTTCGGGTCGAAGCCTTGCTCCCAGCCATGGCCGAAAATGTTGAACGGATAGGTGGAAAAGCCGGACATGGCATGGTTGGCGCCGTTCATGATGAAGCGCGCGCCCTCGGCGATGGCGCAGAACTTGCCGATGATCAGCTTGTCGCCGATGAAGGGATAATGATGCAGCACGCACCGCTCGGCGAATTTGTCCGGTCCGTCAGGATCGTCATAGTAGGTGAACTCGCCGATCTCGATATTCGGCGCGGTGACCAGGGGCTTGAGGAAGCCGACGCGGGTGTGCATCGGGATCGGGTGTTTGATGTCTGGGTTGGGTCCGTCCATGGCGAGATCCGTCGAGAGTGGCGCAAATTAAAGCCGCCATTCGAGATGGCGTGATCCGCCCTATAGCACCAATCGCCCGATGAGCGAGCCCTGCTGGGCTTCGATGTTCAGTTCGTGCCGCGGCAGATCACGATCAGGTCGACCGCCGCCGTCGGCTAAGGCGCCCTGAAACAAAAAAAACGGGGCCCTGCGAAGGACAAGCAGGACCCCGGTGGTGTCGAAGACGGCTTCAAAAGAATGGCACCTCCTCGTGAGGTGGGGAAGGCACACCGAGAAAGCCCGTCGCAGCCCGCCGTCATTCCCCGTTGCGTAAAGCCGTTACTTCGGCAACAGCACCTTGTTGACGACGTGGATGACGCCGTTCGACTGGTTGACGTCGGCGACCGTTACCTTGGCGGCGCCGCCGGATTCGTCGACGATATAAAGCGCGCCTTTTTTTACCTCGGCGATCAGCGTGTCGCCGCTGACGGTCTTCATTTCATACTTGCCACCCATCGCCTTGGCCTTGGTCATCATATCCTTGGCCGAGATCTTGCCGGCCACGACATGGGCGGTCAGGATCTTGGTCAGCTTGTCCTTATTTTCGGGCTTCACCAGCGTGGCGACGGTGCCGGCCGGCAGTTTCTTGAAGGCGGAATCAGTCGGCGCAAACACCGTGAAGGGTCCCGCGCTTTCCAGCGTGTCGACCAGGCCGGCGGCCTTGACGGCGGCAACCAGCGTCTTGTGGATCGGCGAGTTGAGGGCGTTCTCGACGATGTTCTTCGAGGTCAGCATCGCAGCGCCGCCAACGGCGGGATTGGCGAGCGTATAGGCCGTCGTAGCTGCGAGGCCCGATAGAGCCAGGCCGGCGGAAAAGCAGAATGCCTTGAGGATGGACTTTGCCATTGGAGAACCCTTCTGGTGCGACAATTGTTGATTCGATTGTCGGGAAGAGTTACGCGGCGATTGCGGGAAAGTCTCGGTGCAGAGTAAAAAAGGACAATGATAACAAATATTTAAAGGCGAATGCCCATTCCACGCGCCGCATCCCCGCGATGGACATGACGGGGTCACGGATCAAAAACAGCGGTCTTCGGATTAGAGCTGATCGGTGTTGATCGGCCTTGGCGGTACAAGCAGCAGCCACGCCGGTTGCACGCCGCAAGTTTCGCGCCTCACGGGAACGTGATGCGCGCCTCGTCCACAAAAAACACCGGACGAGCCGGGGCTTTGATTGCCACGCTGTTTATTCAGCTGGCGAGGGTTTCTTTCGGAACAATGCCGTCAGATTGTCCCACAATTCGATCTTGGCGCCCTGGCGCTTCATGATCACGCCCTGCTGCAGGATCGACAGCGTGTTGTTCCAGGCCCAGTAGATGACGAGGCCGGCCGGGAAGCTGCCCATCATGAAGGTGAAGATCACCGGCATCCAGGTGAAGATCTGCGCCTGCGTCGGATCCGGCGGCGTCGGGTTCATGCGCATCTGCAGGAACATGGTGATGCCCATGACCACCGCCCAGGCGCCCATATGCGGCAGGAATGCCGGCGGCGCGAAGGGCAGCAGGCCGAACAGGTTGAAGACCGAGGTCGGATCGGGCGCGGCCAGATCCTGGACCCAGCCGAAGAACGGCGCGTGCCGCATCTCGATGGTGATGTAGAGCACCTTGTAGAGCGAGAAGAACACCGGGATCTGCAGCGCCACCGGCCAGCAGCCGGCGAGCGGATTGATCTTCTCGGTCTTGTACAGCTCCATCATCGCCTGTTGCTGCTTCATCTTGTCGTCCGCGTATTTCTCGCGGATCTCGAGCATCTTGGGCTGCACCTTCTTCATGTTCGCCATCGACGCATAGGATTTGTTGGCGAGCGGGAAGAAGAGGGTTTTGACGACGACGGTGGTGGCAAGGATGGCCAGACCGAAATTGCCGAAGAATTTGTACAGCGTGTCGATCAGGTAGAACATCGGCTTGGTGATCCAGATGAACCATCCCCAATCGATCAGCCGGTCGAACAGCCTGATCTGGCGATCCTGGGCGTAGGCGTTGATCTTGTTGACTTCCTTGGCGCCGGCGAAGATCTCGGTCTCGACCGTCGCCGACTGGCCGGCGGCAATGGTGATCGGGTCGGTGAGGAAGTCCGACTGGTAGCGCGGGCGGCCATTGTCGTAATAGGCATAGTGCGGCTGGAAGGGCTGCTTCTCGGTCGGCACCAGGGTGACCGCCCAATATTTGTCGGTGATGCCAAGCCAGCCATCGGTCGATTTGCTCGGCGTATAGAGCTTGTTCTTCTCGATGTCGGCGTATTTGTGCTCCTGCAGGCCTTCGGTTCCCGTGACGCCGATCAGGCCTTCATGCAGCACATAGGAGCTGGCGACGGCCGGCTTGTCGAAACGGATGACGCGGCCGTAATTGGACAGCGTGACGGGGGTCGAGCCTGAATTCTGCACCGCATCGGAAACGGTGAACATGTAGTCGCCGTCGACGGAGATCGTGCGCTTGAAGGTCAGGCCCTTGTCGTTGGTGAAGGTCAGCGTCACTGGCGTCGCCGGCGTCAGCGTCGCATTGCCGTCGACGCTCCAGACCGTTTCCGGGCCCGGCACCGTGCCGGTCGTGTCGCTGCCGACAAAGCCGATCTCGGCATAATAGCCGGTGGGCAGCGCCTGCGGATTGAGCAGCTGGATCTGCGGCGATGTCTTGTCGACCGTCTCGGTGTAGTGCTTGAGCTTTAGGTCGTCGAGGCGGGCGCCGGTGAGGTTGATCGAGCCCGACAGGCTCGGCGTGTCGATGTTGACGCGGGCCGTCTTGGCCACTTCCTGCGCGCGGCCTTCCGGCGTCGTGACATAGGTGCCGGGCGCGTTTGGAATGGCGCCGGGCGCCGCGGGCGCCGGCGTGCCGCCGGGATTGGCGGCCTCGGCCGCCTTCTTCTGCTCCGCCGCCCGCTGCTCTTCGATGCGGGCCGCCTCGCGCTGCTGTTCGCTCCGCGGCAGCACATAGAAATATTGCCACAGCCCGAGGATCAGCACCGACAAGACGATGGTGATGTAGAAGTTCCGGTTATTTTCCATCGAAAGCCCTTGGCCTATCGTGTTCCGCTGAGACGGCGGGAGAGTTCGGCCTTCAAGTGGCCGAACGGAATGGTGAGCACGTCTTCACGCCCGACAATGACATAGTCATTGCCGGGCGCCATGTCACTTGCGGCATGGGTGCGCACGGCTTCTTTCAGCCGCCGCCTGACGCGGTTGCGCACAACCGCATTGCCGACCTTCTTGGTGACGGTGAAGCCGACGCGCGGCGGCAGACCGTCTTTGCGGTCGAGAACTTCAACGAGAAAAAGCCGCCCGCGCCGCTTTTCACCGCGGCGGACGGCCAGGAATTCCGCACGTTTCAGAAGCCGCTTGGGGTTTGGTCCCACTGGCTTGCCGGTTGCGGGCAACGATCTCGTCTTCCGTTCAGGCGCTGAGCCGCTTGCGGCCGCGGTTGCGGCGAGCTGCGACGACGCCGCGACCACCCTTGGTGGCCATGCGAGCACGGAAACCGTGCCGGCGTTTGCGGACGAGTTTGGACGGTTGGTAGGTACGCTTCATTTGTTTTAATACCGCGGGGTGCGGCCCTTCTTGATTCTGTCACTGTGTAACAGGAGCTTTGCCGGGCCGGCATTGGCGCGATCGAAACCGCGCCGGGACGAATGGCCCGAGCGTGAGCGGCTTATAGAAAGAAGGGTTTTGGGAGTCAATCCAGCGCGAACTATGAGTTCGTCGCAGCGCGAACGCCAGTTCGTCGCAGTGCGAACTGCCAGTTCGTCACGACGCGACACCCCGTTCGTCGCGGCGCGAACACCCAGTTCGAGGCTATCTTTATTGCTGGCACCATCGTCCAACGAAGGATGAAATTGGCAAAAAAGCCGCAATCACCTAATCTCAACCGATCAAGCGTTTGTGAAGACAGGCCTTAATGAGCGAAGTTGCATCAGCGGATGAAGGGAGCGGCCCGGCGACAGCCGATGCCAGCCCGGCGACCGTTCGCCCGGTTGCGAGCCGTTCGGTGCCCAATCGTTCAGTGCCCTTGGCGCGCGGCCTGTCGACCAAGCTGCTCTTGCTCACCATTGTCTTCGTGCTCCTGGCCGAAGTCCTCATTTTCCTGCCCTGGATCGCCAGCTACCGCCTGGCCTGGCTGAAGGAGCGGCTAAGCACCGCTGCCGCGGTGTCGATCGTGCTGGTGCAGGGCGAGCCCAATTCGCTCTCCCGCGCCGCCCAGAACGACGTGCTGATGGCAATCGGCGCCAAGGCGATCGCGGTGCGCGACGGCGGCGTATCGCGCCTGCTGGTGGTGGCCGAGATGCCGCCGCAGGTCGACGAGCACATCGACATCGCCAATGTCGGCATGATCAAGGGCATGACCGGGGCGCTGGATACGCTGTTCTTCGGCGGCAAGCGCATGCTGCGGGTGTTCGGCCCGGTCGGCGACAGCGACAAGGAATTCGAGCTGATCATGCCCGACTATTCCCTGCGCAACGCCATGCTGCGCTATTCGCGCAACGTCGCCTTCGTCTCACTGCTGATCTCGCTGTTCACCGCAATGCTGGTCTATGCCGCGATCGACCTGATCATGATCGGCCCGATCCGCACCATGACGCGCTCGATGCTGTCCTTCTCCGAGGCGCCCGACGATCCAGGGCGCATCATCCACCCGGCCGCCCGCGCCGACGAGATCGGCGTTGCCGAGCGCGAACTGTCGCAGATGCAGGAACGGCTGCAAAAGATGCTGTCGGAGCAGAAGCACCTTGCCGACCTTGGCCTCGCCGTCTCCAAGATCAACCACGACATGCGCAACATCCTGGCCTCGGCGCAGCTGATGTCGGACCGCTTGCGCCTGGTCAAGGACCCGACTGTGCAGGCCTTCGCGCCAAAGCTGTTGCGCGCGCTCGACCGAGCCGTCTCCTATTCCGAAGGCGTGCTCCACTATGGTCGCACGCAGGAGCCGGCGCCCTCACGCCGCCGCTTGCGGCTGCGCCAGCTGGTCGACGACGTCCACGGCCTGCTCGACATCGAGGGCGGCATCGAATTCGTCAATGCCGTCGAGCTCGCCTTCGAGGTCGATGCCGATTCCGACCAGCTGTTTCGCGTGCTCACCAATCTCTGTCGCAACGCGGTCCAGGCGATGGCGGCCGACGCCGAGAGCGCGCTGGTGCGCCGGCTCGCCGTATCGGCCGAGCGCATAGGCAGCGTAAGCCGCATCATTGTCACCGACACCGGTCCCGGCCTGCCGGCGAAGGCTCGAGAAAACCTGTTCGCGGCGTTTCGCGGCTCGGCCCGCAGCGGCGGCACCGGCCTTGGCCTGGCCATCGCGCACGAACTGATCCGCGCCCATGGCGGCACGGTGGAGCTGGTCGAATCGATCGGCGGACGCACCACCTTCGCCGTCACCATCCCCGACCAGCCGGTCCGCCTCGACCAGGCCCGCAACGGCCTGCGCCGCCCGGCCTGAGCAGTATTGATATTCAGCCGAAGCCGGACTTTAGCTGAATCTCAGCACACCTTGATCGACACCGTCGAAAGCAGCTGCGACAAAACTTTTGCCGGATTGGCTTGCTTTTCGGAAATTCAGTCGCTAGGGAACACGTCTTGTCGCGGCCGGTCGTCAGGATCGGTTAGCGGGGCTATGTAAAGCATGGCCTGTTGCGCGCCCGTAGCTCAGCTGGATAGAGCACCAGACTACGAATCTGGGGGTCAGGAGTTCGAATCTCTTCGGGCGCGCCATTTCCGCCGAAACTGTGATTTCCTGCGATCCGCTAGCCGGTCTTTGAGCTCACATATGAAGAGCAGGTCGCGGAACACGTTGCCGAGCACCGCCTCATTCGAGTGCTGGAGAACTGGACGCCGCCTATTCCGGGCTTCTTCATTTATTACCCCAGTCGTCAGCCTGACTGCGCTATAAACGCGCTGCGATGTTCTTGAAACGGGAGAGTACGCGGCGACCGTTATCTGGGCGCAGCGACGCTGAATGCTCATTCACGCCGCCGCGCAGCACGCTCACTTTTCTTCCGCCTTTCCCGGATCCGGGCCGAATAGGCCTCGCTCCAGCCAGATACCGCTCATTGTCAAACGGCTCGGCGTGGGTGCTGTCCGGGCTCCACATGTGGCGGTGGGTCTCCGTCAGATTGCCGAGATAGACATGCAGTGCGCCCGAGCGGGCGCTGCCGGTGTTGGCGACCGCATGCACCGTATCCGGGTTCATATGCACCACCGCGGGCGCCGCGACGTCGTGGCGTTCCGGCGCATCGATCTCGCTGCCGTCGACGGGATAGATGAAGTTGGTCTCGCTGCCCTTGTAGATGCCGATCAGCGCATCCATCAGATGGTTGTGCGGCGGGTACTGCAGGCCGGGCGAAAGCGTGATGTGGTAGATGGTCAAGTCAGGGCTGGCATGCAGCAGCACCTAATCGTCGTCTTCCTCATGCGCGAGCACGCCTGATGCATGGAAGCGACCGGTGTGTTCGCGCAGCACCGCCTTGACCCGTTCGAAGGCGTGAGCACCTTTGGCTGCGTTGACGATATCGGCGGTTACGGCGTAGAGAGGCGAGTTGGCGGCAAGAGACATTTGTCGTCATCTCCATTGGGAAGCTCAACCAATACAACTGAGATGCTCAGGCTAGCGAATGCCGGCAGACCCGTCAACCGGATGGTCCAAACGGGCAAGCAGACTACGCGGGCAGACCACGCGGGCAGACCAAACGGGCAGGCAGATATGGCTCTTCCGAAATCAGTGTCACCGTCCGCCGTCAAGGCGCCGTCGACCGCCGACATATTGCGCAGCGAGGAAGCTTATGAGCAGCTGAAGAGCGACATCGTCGCCTGCGTCCTGCAACCCGGCGAAAGCCTGACCGAAAAGCAGATCGGCGACCGCTACCAGATCAGGAAGGCGACGATCCGCTCGGCTTTGGCCCGCCTGACGCAGGAAGGGCTGATCAAGAGCGAGCCGCGCCGCGGTTATGTCATCGCACCGCTTAGCCTGCGCGACGTCAACGAGATCTTCGACCTCCGCAGCCTGATCGAACCGGAAGTGTTCCGGGTGGCCGCGGCAAACCTCACCGAACGCGGGCTCGACGACATCAGGCTGGCGGCGCAGAAGGTGCTGAAGCCGGAGACGCTGCGCAGCCATGTCGCCTTTCTGGCGGCCGACCGGGCCTTTCGCCTGGCCCTGGCCGAACTCTCCGGCAATCTGCGGCTGGTTCGCCTGCTCGACCAAACGCTCGACCAGTCGGAGCGTGTCCTCCATCTCGGCTTCAAATCGCGCGACTTCACGCAAGCGATCATCGGCCAGCAGAAGGAGTTGGTGCTTGCCTGCGAGCTGGCCGAAGTCTCGGCCATCGCAAAGCTTGCCCGCTCGCAGTGCCTGTCGCTCAAGAAGCAGGTGCTCGAGGCCTTGCTCGCCGGCTCCAAGCTGCAGGACGCCAATTTGCAAAGCTTCGCCTAAGGCGCGAAGCCTGCGCTCTCTGGCCGATGCTTACTCGTCGATGAAGCGGATGTCCGCATCGGCAAGGCAATAGGGCGCGTAGCGGAAATCGCGGATATGGCTGACCTTTCCATCCTGCCAGTCGACCAGCATGAAGCCGCGCACGGCGTCATCTCCCGCTTGCGGGTTGCGGATCAGGATGGCCGGCCTGCCATCGACGAAGCCGAGCGACAGCGCCCAATCCTGGACACGGTCGTAATTGCCGAAATAGTTGGAAACCTGCGCCTTGCCGCGCATGAGGGTGCGATTGACGACTTCAAGCTGGATGTCCTCGGCGATCAACGCGCGCACGGCGTCGAAGTCGCGCGCGTTGAACAGGTCGACATAGCGGCGCAGGCGCCGCTCGTCGTCGGCGTCAAGTTTTGGGGCAGGCGCCTGCTCCTCCTGTGACGCCAGCAGGCGCAGCTGCGACCGCCCGCGATGCAGCGCTGCCTTGGTCGCGGCCAGCGTCGCGCCGGACACTTCGCAGGTTTCGTGCAGGCTGAGGCCAAGCACGTCGACAAGGATCACGGCGCTGCGCTGCACTGTTGCCAGCTGCATGAAGCTTCGCAGGCTGGCGGCGGTGGCGAGCCTCGCATCGGCGCTTGCGGAGGGGTCTTCGATCGTCGTCATGTCGGTCTCGCTCATGCGCGCCTGCTCCCGCTGGCGCCGGCGCAGATGATCCTGCGCGGCATTGTGGGCTATGCGGAACAGCCATTGCTCCGGACGCTCGACGGCGGCGTCGCCGTCGATGGCCTGCAGTGCCTTGATCAGTGTCTCCTGGACGATGTCCTCGCCATCGATCACCGAGCCGGCCATGCGGGCGCAGTAACGGTGCAGCTTCGGTCGCAAGGAGCCGAGCATCGCCTCCAGGGCCACGCGGTCGAGTTTTGCTGTGTTCATCCTGTCCGTTCCCAAAATGCCGGTCTTTGCATTCAAGCCGGCACGACCTCGCCGGCCAGCATACGATAATTGCCGACGATCTTTGCCGGCGATCTGGCAAGCGGCGTCGAGCGGCGTCCGGCATGATCGGCGCTGAAGGCCTTGAAGGCTGCGAGCCCGGTCAGGCCGTCGCCATCCTGGCTGACAAGATGGATGAACTCGCCATTCTCCAGTTCCAGGACGAGGTAGCGCACGGATTGCGGCTTCGTGTCGTCGAGTGCCTCGAACACCTGTGCAACCAGCATACGGTTCTCGGCGATGCTTTCGTCCTTCACGCCGTAGCGGACGAGATTGTAGCCCATTGTCGTCTCCTATTTTTCAACTCTGCACGGAGAAGACGTTTCGCGGCCTCGAAAAGATTCGTCGCCCGGCGAATCTTTTCGATCGTCCGGATCGTCTTTCCCGTGGACGGTTGCGCGGCAGCCATCGAGGAGCAGGAGAGATCCATCATGCACATCCAGTTTGCCGAATTGCCGGTGTTCGACCAGGACCGCGCCAAGGCCTTCTACACCGGCCATCTTGCTTGCCAGGTGGCGGAGGACCAGCTGATGGGCGACAGCGGCTGGCGCTGGATCGAGCTGACATTTCCCGGCGCCGTCACCAATTTGCATTTCGTCAAACGCCCCGATGACACGCCGGGCACTGAGCCCGTGCTGGTGCTCGTTGATGGCGATGTCGAGGCAACGGTCGCGGGCCTGAAGGCGCGCGGCGTCGAAATCATCACCGAGCCGCAGGAAGCGCCTTGGCAGCCGGGCCGCACGGTCGCCGAATTCCGCGACAGCGAGGGCAACCGCATGGTTGTCGCCGGCAAATGATCGGACCCGGCGCAAAGCCGAACTTTGACATGAGAACAACAGGAGAGATGGACATGACCCCCCAAACGTCGACGCTGAAAGTACCGGGCGCCAGCCTCTATTATGAGATGCGCGGTTCCGGCCCCGTACTGTTGATAATCCCCGGCGGACCGCAGGACGCCGGCGTCTTCGCCGATGTCGCGGGCCACCTCGCCGACCGCTACACGGTGGTCGCCTATGATCCGCGCGGGAATTCGCGCAGCACCTTCGACGGAGAGCCGCAAGAGCAGGACCTCGATGTCCATGGCGACGATGCCGCGCGATTGATCGAGGCGCTTGGCGCCGGACCGGCCTATGTGTTCGGCACCAGCGGCGGCGCCCAGATCGGGCTCAACCTCGCCGCCCGCCATCCCGGCCGGGTTCGTGCGCTGGTGGCGCATGAGCCGCCCAGCATGATGCTGCTCGACGACCCGTCGCCGTCACTGGCCGGCATGCGCGACCTGCACGACACCTATCGCAGCCAGGGCGTCGAGGCGGCGATGCAGAAATTCTTCAGCGAGAACAGCCTGTCGGAAGGGCCGGGTCAGGATGAAGCCGGGCCGCAGGACGGACCGCCTTCGTTCGAACCGTCACCCGAGGAGGCCGAGACCTCTGCCAGGGTCAGCGGCAATTTCGAATACTGGCTGGCGCATGGCGTCATGCCGCTGTCGCTCTACCGTCCTGATATCGAGGCGCTGCGCGGCCGCCCGGTCGTGGTCGGCATCGGCGAAGAGTCCATCGGCCAGCCGATCGACGGCATGGGCAAGGCGCTGGCCGACAGGCTCGGCAGCAAGCGCGCCGCCTTCCCCGGCGACCATATGGGCTTTGCGCCCTATCCCGATCGCTTCGCCGAGACCTTGCACCTGACGCTCAGAGGCGCGTGAGATCGTCAGTCCAATAGGAAAGGAGCGTCCGCATGCACAATGCGGACGCCCTTCTCCCATGAAATTACCGGCTAAGATTGGTGTATCAGACGGCCTCCCAGCCTTCCTTGGCACCGGCGCGGAAGATGGCGTCGATGACCTTCTGGTTGAGTACGGACTCCTCCAGCGTGAAGATACGCTCCTTGCCGCCCTGTGCCGCCCTGGCAAACGTCTCGACCTCGCGCCGGTACTGTTGCGTGCCGGGAAAGCGGAACACCTGCGCCTCGGTGTGGTTCTGGTTGTGCAATTCGATGCGGTGATGGTCGTAGAGCCCGGCATTGAACGGCGAGAACACCTCGATGAAACCCTTCTCGCCGTGGAACACCATCACCTGCCGCGCCGCCATCTGCGTCGACAGATAGAAGGACAGTTCGAAATCGCCGAAATCGGCGCGGATCGAGGAATAGATGTCGGTGCCGAATTTCTTGTCGCGCTCGATCGTCGCCTGCACGCGCAGCGGCTCCTTGCCGCTCGAAAACCGCGTCGACACCGTCGGATAGACGCCGATATCAGGCAGCGCGCCGCCGCCGAGATCGAGCTGGTTGCGCATGTTGGTGGGATCGACATTGTAATAGGAGAAGGCGCCCTGCACATGGCGCAGCCGGCCGATGGCGCCATCGGCGATGAGATCGCGCACCTTGATCCATTGCGGGTGGTAGATGACCATGAAGGCCTCGCAGACCAGCACCTTCTTGCTGTCGCGCAGCTTGATCAGCGGCGCGATGTCCTTGGCGTCGAGCGCCAGCGGCTTCTCCACCAGCACATGTTTTCCCGCTTCGATGGCCTTGGCCGTCCATTCGACATGCTGCGAGGTCGGCAGCGGGATGTAGACTCCGTCGACGTCTTTCGAAGCGAGCAGCTCCTCATACGAACCAAAGGCATGCCTGGCGCCGAACCGCTCGCCCAGGGCCTCGGCCTTCGACAGGCCGCGGCTGGCGATCGCGGACAATACGCCATTCTCGGCCTCGACGATTGCCGGCAACAATTGCTCGCGGCCGATCTTGGCCGTCGACAAAACACCCCATCGGAACATCAGGCTTCTCCTATCGATTTACAGGCGAGGAGGTTTGCCCGAAATTGCGAGAAAAGCCAATGCGGATCGCTGGTCCTGCTAGCCTCGCTTGCCCGTCAGCGTCATGTCGAAATTGACGATATTCGAATAGATCGGCGTGCCGACATCCATGCCGTACCGGGAGCGCAGCACCTTGCCGGTGACGTGGAATTTAATGACGCCGCCCTTCAGCCCGCCGAGCTCGGCAGTGAACTTTTCCGCAAACGTCTTGCCGCGCGCCGTCAGCCGGCCGCTGACCAGCGCCGTGGTGTCGCTGGTTCGGGTTACGCTGGTCGAGCGGAACTGGATTTCGGGGCTGTTGGCCACGTCGAACACCGCATCGGAGCGCAGGAAGGCGTCGATGCGGCCCTGGCCGGTGCCGACGCTTTCGGGATAGATGGTGAAGTTGACCGCGGAACGGCCGACATCGCTGTTGTCGATGCGGATGGAGCCCTTGAAGCGGCCAAAGGCGCCGTCGAGGCCGCCGCCACCGACCTTGCCGATGGAGAAGCGAATGCTGGAGCTGGCCGGGTTGACCGTGTAGCTGCCGGCTGCGTCGCCGAGGTCCACAGCGGCGGAGACAGGCATGGCAAGGCAAGCGGCAACAGCCGCCAATCCGAAGATGCGCGCATACATGGGTTTTGTCCTTCTGGGGCAGGCGAAGTGTTGCGCCCTCACTCCAATGAACGAATGCGCGGCGCGCGCTATTCCATGTCCTGATCTGACGAAGGCGTGATCATGCGCGTGAGCACGCTGTCGCGCAGCCAGAAATGATGCCGCAGCGCCGCCAGCGCATGCAGCGCAACCAAGGCAATGCCGGCATAGGCGAGATACCAGTGTGCTACCGCCCAGAAGTTTTCCGCCGCATCGGACACGCCGAGCGGCAGGTTCGGCATCACGAAAAGGTTGAACGGCATGCTGGGGATCTCCAGCATCGACACCGAAACCAGTGCCCAGCCGGACAGCGGCACCGCGAGCTGGAAGCCATAAAGTGCCAGATGCGCCAGCGGCGCCGTCCGACGCTCCAGGCCTCCGACCGAGGCCGGCAAGGCCGGGGCCGCATTGCCGAGCCGCCAGGCAATGCGCAGGATGAGGAGGCCGAGCAGCAGGAAGCCGAAGGATTTGTGCAGCTGGATCAGCTCGAAGGCGGTGCGCTGGCTGGTCAACCGCACCATGATGAAGCCGAGCATGAACTGGCCGATGAACAGGATGCCGATCAGCCAGTGGAGGACGATCGCCGCCCAGCCGTAGCGGGTTGAGTTGTTGGTGATGAATGCCGGCATGGCTGGTGAACGAATGGCAGCTGGGCTTTCTTCCACCCTCCCCCTTGTGGGGAGGGTCGGCGCGAAGCGACGGGGTGGGGGGTAGCGCCCTACGAAGACTCCCACCCCGATCCGCTACGCGGATCGACCCTCCCCACTAGGGGGAGGTGGCTAAGCACCGACCTTGAAGAAATCCACAAACGCCCGCAGCGCCGGGCGCATCTGGCGGCGGCTGGGGTAGTAGACGAAGAAACCGTCGAAGGGCGGACACCAGTCTTCCAGCACGCGGATCAAGCGACCGTCGGCGAGCGGCGCGCGCACATAATCGTCGAAGACGAAGGCGAGCCCAGCGCCGTCGACCGCCGCCTGGGCGATCAGATGGTCTTCGTCGAGGATCAGCGGCCCTTGCGCCGCGATCTCGATCTCTTCGCCATCCTTCTCGAATTCCCAGCGGTAAAGAATGCCGCTGGAAAAACGGAAGCGGATGCAGCGGTGGTCGGCAAGATCGCGCGGATGGCGGGGTCTTGGCATGGTCGCGAAATAGGATGGCGCGCCGACCACGGCGCCGCGAAGGTCCGGTCCGATGCGCACCGCGATCATGTCGCGCTGCAGGCTCTCACCGAGCCGCACGCCGGCATCGAAGCCGCCTTCGACGACGTCGGTGAAGCGATCCTCGATGACGATTTCCAGGACGATGTCAGGATAGGCCGCGGCAAAGCCGCCGAGCCTGGGCGTCAATGCCAGGTGGGCCGCGGTGCGCGGCACGGTCAGCCGCAGGTTCCCGGCCGGCCGGTCGCGCGCCTCGATCGCCGTTTCCAGCGCCAGATCGATCTCGGACAGCGCCGGCCGCAGCCGTTCGAGCAGCTGCGCGCCCTCCTCCGTTGGTGCCACGCTGCGGGTGCTGCGCGCCAAAAGCCGCACGCCCAGCCGCGCCTCCAGGCTGGACACGGCATGGCTAACTGCCGAGGGCGCGATGGCCAGTTCGCGCGCCGCGCCGCGAAAACTACCGCATTGGGCGACTGTTGCCAGTACAGCGAGTTGAGAAAGATGCGCTCGGTTCATTGCTCTATTTTATAGAACAGCCCGTGCGAATGACAGCCAATTATCGAACGTAAAGCTAGGCGCTATCTCTGTTCATCGCAACAAGGAGATGCGCCATGAAAACCCGCAAACTTGGTACTGAACTCGAAGTCTTCCCGGTCGGCCTCGGCTGCATGGGCATGAGCTTCGCATATGGCGGTCAGGCCGAGGCGGATGCAATCGCCACGCTGCGCCGCGCTGTCGAGATCGGCGTGACGTTTTTCGACACCGCCGAAGTCTATGGTCCCTTTGAGAACGAGATCCTTCTCGGCAAGGCGTTGAAGCCGGTGCGCGACAGGGTGACGATCGCCACCAAATTCGGCTTCAAGATTTCCGAGGAAGGCTCAGGCCTCGAACGCATGGTCGGCGTCGATAGCCGCCCGGAGCACGTCAAGGCAGTGGCCGAAGCCTCGCTGAAGCGGCTCGATACCGATGTCATCGACCTCTACTACCAGCACCGCGTCGATCCCGGCGTGCCGATAGAGGACACGGTCGGTGCCATGGCCGAGCTGGTGCGCGATGGCAAGGTGCGGGCGCTGGGCCTGTCGGAGGTCAGTGCCGCCACCATCCGCCGGGCGCACGCCGTGCATCCGATCGCTGCCGTGCAGAGTGAATATTCGCTCTGGAGCCGCGACCCCGAAGACGAAGTGTTCGATGTCTGCCGCGAACTCGGCATCGGCTTCGTCCCCTACAGCCCGCTCGGTCGCGGCCTGCTCACCGGCACCATCGCCAAGCCCGAGGCCCTCAGCGACGACGACTGGCGCCGGACCTTGCCGCGTTTCCAGGCCGACGCCATGGCCGCTAATGCCAAGGTCGTTGCGACGCTGGAAAAGCTGGCGGTGGAAAAAGGCGTCACCTCGGCCCAGCTGGCGCTGGCCTGGGTGCTGCACCAGGGCGACTTCATCGTGCCGATCCCCGGCGCAAGAAAGATACGCCATCTCGAGCAGAACACGGCGGCGGTCGGGATCGAGCTGAGCGCGGCTGAGGTCGCGGCGATCGGCGATGCGCTGTCGCCGGACAAGGTGGTTGGCAAGCGCTATACGGAGGAGCTGTTGGCGCTGGTGAATGGGTGAGTGCCTTTACCCTCCCCCTTGTGGGGAGGGTCGATCCGCGAAGCGGATCGGGGTGGGGGTNCCTCGTGAGGCGCACCCCCACCCCGTCTCTCTGTCTCCGCCTCGCTGCGACAGCGAGCCGACCCTCCCCACAACGGGGAGGGTAAGTCTCACCACGGCACCACCGTAATCTCCGGCCAGCACGCCTTCGCCCTCGCCCCCTTGGCCTCATGCGTGCGCCTGTTATCCATCAGCCGGTTGGGCGTGATGCGAAACGCGAAGAGGTCATCCAGCCCGAACGGCGCCACGACCTCAAGCTGCCCATCGGCATCGTATCGCACCCCGACCGCATGCGTCTTCGAAGCAAAATAGCTCACCGACTCGCTGGAACTCGTATAGCGAGGGCAGGGCTGGCCGAATTTCTGCGGATACTACAGATGCACCCGTGCCTGGTTGCGCACCTCGGCCGGCAGAGCCAGCCCCTCGAAATGCTGCGCGGCCCGGCGGATGACCGCGTCCTCGGCCTCGTAGGACAGGTCGCTGTCATCGAAGTAGAAGAGATCGACATCCTTGATGCCGTAGCCCGGCGGCTTGCCGGTCAGATGGTTCCAGATGCTGTTGTAGAGCGCGCCGGACACCACCAGCCAATCCGGCAACGCCAGCGTGCGGGCCCGCTCCAGCGCGTCGCTGACGAGCGCATCCGCCAACACGATGGCGAGAAACGCTTCGCGCTGGGCTTCGAACGGCAGACCGGAATAGCGCAGATGGTCCATCACCCTTTGGAGAGCGATTCGCCACCTGCCGGCAATCCTCAGAAGCAATTCCAGGAAAGTGTGTAGCGGTTTTCCCGGGAAAGCGCGCCGCGCTTTCCCTAAGAATTGCGTGAACTCGAAATACGTAGGGCAGCGTTAGCCGCTCTACGTCCTCAACACGCCGCCCGTTTGCTTGCCGACATTGTCGACGACGCGCTTGGCCAGCGCCTCGAAATCTTCGTCGGTGAGCGTCTTTTCAACCGGCTGGATAGATACTTCGATGGCGATCGACTTCTTGGCGGCGCCAAGCGAAGCTCCTTCGAAGACGTCGAACACCGAAACGCCGGTGATGAGCTTCTTGTCGGCGGCGAGTGCCGCGCGCACCAGCGTGCCGGCTTCTATCGTCTTGTCGACCACGAAGGCGAAATCACGCTTCACTGCCTGGAATGCGGAAAGCTCCAGCTTCGGCTTGGTTTTCGTCGGCTTGGCCTTCGGCTCCGGCACGGCGTCGATATAGACCTCGAAGCCGCAGATCGGTCCGGAAACGTCCAACCCCTCCAGCGTCTTCGGGTGGAACTCGCCGAAGGTGCCGAGCACGGTCTTCGGGCCGAGCTTGATCGTGCCGGAGCGGCCGGGATGATACCAGGCCGGACCGCCTGGCTCGATCTGCAGCCTGTCGACCGGCGCGCCGCAGGCTTCCAGCGCTGCAATCGCGTCGGCTTTGGCGTCGAACACGCCGACCGGGCCGGAATTGCCGGCCCAACTGCGGCCGGAACCGTCGAGCTTGGCGGTGCCGCGGCGCACACCGGCGGCAACGCGCCGCTGCTGGTCGGGGCCGTCGCCCTCATAGGTACCGGAGACCTCGAACAGCGCGACATCGCCGATGCCCTTGTCGGCATTGCGCTGCGCGGCGACGATCAGGCCGGGCAACAGCGAGGGCCGCATATCGGACATGTCGGCTGCAATCGGATTGGCGAGCTTCAGCGCCGTCTGGCCGCCGCCGAACAGTTCGGCGTGTTTGGCCGGGATGAACGACCAGGTGAGAACCTCCAGCATGCCCCGCACGGCGAGCGAGCGCTTGGCAGTGCGGGTGCGAACCTGCAGCGTCGTCAGTATCTTGGAGTTGACCGCGTCATGCGCGCCGAGCGGCTGCGGCGCGATGTTGTCGACGCCGTGGATGCGCATCACTTCCTCGACCAGGTCGGCCTTGCCGTCGACGTCAGGACGCCAGGACGGCACAGCGACATCGACGACGTCGCCCGAGCCTGACGGCTTGAAGCCGAGGCGGGTCAGGATGTCGAGGCTTTCCGCCTTCGGCACCTCGATGCCGGTCAGCCGCTTCACTTCCGAGATCGGGAAGGAAACGATCTTCGGCTTGTAGCCGGCATAGCCGACCACCTCCGTCTCGGTCGGCTCTCCGCCGCAGAACTCCAGCACCAGCTTTGTCGCCAGCTCGACGCCGGGCACCATGAATTCCGGGTCGACGCCGCGCTCGAAGCGATAGCGCGCATCGGTGATGATGCCGAGCGTGCGGCCGGTGCGCGCCGTGGTGATCGGGTCCCAAAGTGCGGATTCGATCAGCACGTGGGTGGTGTTCTCGTCGCAGCCCGAATGCTCGCCGCCCATGATGCCGGCGATCGACTCGACGCCGTCCTCGTCCGCGATCACGCACATCTCCGGCGTCAGCGTGTATTCGCGGCCGTCGAGCGCCTGCACCTTTTCCCCATCCCTGGCGCGGCGCACCGTAAGGTTGCCGGCGACCTTCGCGGCGTCGAACACATGCAGCGGCCGGCCGCGGTCGAAGGTGACATAGTTGGTGATGTCGACGAGCGCGCTAATGGGCCTGAGCCCAATAGCGATCAGCCGCTGCTGAAGCCATTTTGGCGACGGGCCGTTCTTCACGCCCTTGACCAGGCGCAGCGCGAAGCCCGGGCAGAGTTCCGGAGCCTCGATCGTCACCTTCACCGGGCACATGCCGTTGCCGGCATGCGGCATGATCGCACCGCCGACGAGCCGGCCAAGCCCGCTTGCCGCCAGGTCCCGGGCGACGCCGTAAATGCTGGTCGCATCCGGCCGATTCGGCGTCAGATTGATCTCGATCACCGGATCGTCGAGATGCGCGTAAGCCGCGAAGCTGGTGCCGACAGGCGCATCGGCCGGCAGGTCGATAATGCCATTGTGCTCATCCGACAGCTCCAGCTCGCGCTCGGAACACATCATGCCATGGCTCTCGACGCCGCGGATCTTGCCGACGGTCAGCGTCACGTCGATACCGGGCACATAGGCGCCGGGCGCGGCGAAGGCGCCGATCAGGCCGGCGCGGGCATTCGGCGCACCGCACACCACCTGGACAGGGGCTGCGCCATTGCCGGTGTCGACGGTCAGCACCCGCAGCCGGTCGGCGTCGGGATGCTGCACCGCCGTCAGCACCTTGGCGATGACGAACGGCTTCAGGCCGGCCTTGTCGTCGACATGCTCGACTTCGAGGCCGATCGAGGTCAGCCGCTCGACGATTTCGTCGAGCGTGGCGTCGGTCTCCAGATGATCCTTGAGCCAGGAGAGGGTGAGTTTCATCACTGTGTTCCGTTTTGTCTGTACCCGCCCGGACCTTGTCCATCGGGTCGGGGCACGCTGGTCTTCAAATGGCGCGGCAGGTCGTCGGGCATATGCAGGAAAGGCAGTTGCTCGCGCACATAGGCATGGTGCGTCGGCCGGAAACAGGCCGGCATGTCCATGGCGCCGAGCATGAAGTAGATGTGGTCTTCCAACCGCTCATCGACATAGGCGATCGGCGAACCGCAAATGCCGCAGAACGAGCGTGTAACCGGGCCGTTCTCGTACATTTTCAGCGCCTTGCCGGTGAAAGCCACCTGCTCGGTAAGGAAGCCGACAAAGGCCGACACCGGCGCGCCGCTGGCGCGCCGGCAATCGCCGCAATGGCAATAGCTGACATGGTGCGGTTCGACCGAGGCCTCGAACCGTACCGCGCCGCAGCGGCAGCCACCGGCGTGCGGCGCCGTCATGCGGAAAGACCTCCGAACAGCGTCGGCATGTCGAGCGGCCGGAAACCGTAATGCGACAGCCAGCGGACATCGGCGTCGAAGAAGGCGCGCAGGTCCGGCATGCCGTATTTCAGCATGGCGATGCGGTCGATTCCCATGCCCCAGGCAAAGCCCTGATATTCGTCGGGATCGAGCCCGCCGGCGCGCAGCACATTGGGGTGGACCATGCCGCAGCCGAGGATCTCCATCCAGTCGGAGCCTTCGCCGAAGCGCACTTCGCCGGGCCACGAGCGGTCGCATTGGATGTCGACCTCGAGGCTTGGCTCGGTGAACGGGAAGAACGACGGCCGGAAGCGCATCTTGACCTGCGGCACCTCGAAGAAAGCCTTGCAGAATTCTTCCAGCACCCACTTCATGTTGGCGACATTGGCCGATTTGTCGATCACCAGCCCCTCGACCTGATGGAACATCGGCGAGTGGGTAGCGTCGGAATCCTGCCGGTAGGTCTTGCCGGGAATGACGATGCGGATCGGCGGCTTCTGCTTCTCCATGGTGCGGATCTGTACCGGCGAGGTGTGCGTGCGCAACAGCTTGCGCTCGCCCTTTTCGTCCGGCTGGAAAAAGAAGGTATCGTGCATCTCGCGCGCCGGATGCCCTTCGGGGAAATTCAGCGCGGTGAAATTGTAATAGTCGCTCTCGACATCGGGACCTTCTGCGATGGCAAAGCCGAGATCGCCGAAGATCGCCGCGATCTCGTCGATGACCTGGCTGATCGGATGGATGCGGCCGCGCTCGGCCGGCGATTGCCGCACCGGCAGCGTCACGTCGACCGTCTCGGCGGCAAGGCGCGCCGTGACCGCCACATCCTTCAGCTCGGCCTTGCGTGTCGTCAGCGCTTCGGTGACGCGGTTCTTCAGGCCGTTGATCGCGGGGCCCTTGACCTGGCGCTCCTCGGCGCTCATCGCGCCCAGTGTCTTCAGCAATTCCGAGATCGACCCCTTTTTGCCGAGAGCCGCGACGCGCACGGCTTCGATAGCAGCCTCATCGGCGGCCGACGCGACGTCGGCCATCAGGGAGTTTTCGAGAGTATCCAAGCCGGTAGCTATGTCGTTCACGGTCAAACTCGCTGTGTTGGGAGTCAACTTTGAGGTGAAAGTCACTTTCAAGTTGAAAGTTCAGCCATAAGAAAAACCCGCGCCAGCCGTGCCAGCGCGGGTTCCCCAATCAGAATTGCGAATGCTGGGAAGCGCTGGGCTCGGAGCCCGATCCCGAAAAGTTGCAGACTTTTCGGAAAGATCGCGCTCCTCGCTAAATTTCCCTGAGCATGATGTTGTCCAAAAAGTCAGCAACTTTTTGGCATCATGCTCTAGGCGACAGCGCTTTCAAAAGCATTCGGGGTGGTGTTCTTCAGATATTCGAGCGCGACCTTGGCCTTGGCCACGAGTGCGGCGAACGCCTGCGGTTCATGGATGGCCATGTCGGACAGGATCTTGCGATCGATCTCGATACCGGACTTGTTGAGGCCGTCGATGAAGCGGCCATAGGTCAGGCCATGCTCGTGCGTCGCGGCGTTGATGCGCTGGATCCACAGCGCGCGGAACGAGCGCTTGCGGTTCTTGCGGTCGCGATACGCATACTGCATCGACTTTTCGACCGCCTGCTTGGCGATGCGAATGGTGTTCTTGCGGCGGCCGTAGAAGCCTTTCGCGGCTTTCAGGACCTTCTTGTGCTTGGCGTGTGAGGTGACGCCTCTTTTTACGCGTGCCATGTCATGATCTCCTTAAACGCTGTTCCTGAAACCGAATGCTCAGAGGCCGTTCGGCAGAAAATTCTTGATGACCTTCTTGCCATCCGGTTCAGCCAGAACCATCGTGCCGCGGGCATTTCGAATGAACTTGTTGGAACGCTTGATCATGCCGTGACGCTTGCCGGCCGCAGCCGACAGGACTTTACCCGTACCTGTGATCTTGAACCGCTTCTTGGCGGCCGATTTGGTCTTCATCTTGGGCATTTTGCTACTCCGTATTGGTGGCGCACAATCGCGCTTCTTGTTCGCTTCGGGCGGACCAAAAGCCCGAAAAGCAAATGAAACCGCCACGGCATGCCCTGCCGGGCGGTTTTCTTGGAACGGCGGTCCTATACGTCAAAGCGGGCTGGCGCGCAACACCCGAGCGGCTGCGACGCTCTGTCCGCGATCAGGGCAGCCTGAACAGCACCGGCAGAATGCCCGATTGCTGGGCGCCATCGATGGTCTCGAACACCGGCAACGCCACCAGAAACACCAGCCCGTCGAGCAAGGTGGTCAGCAAGAGGCGCGGCTTGAAGCTGCCGGTGTCGCCTTCCTGGTAGAGCGACAGCTGGGGGAAGAAACGCGGCACCCGCGCCAGATAGACTGTGTAGGGCGCGCCGAGAACCTCCTTGAGATACCGTTCCTCGCGCAGGATGACGATGTGGAAGGCGCCGGCGCACAACAGCGCAAACAGGACGATGCCGGAGAACGAGCCGATCTGCGCCCCGACGCCGGCGGCGGCAACGGTCGAGAACACGTAGAGAGGATTGCGGGTGATCGAATAGGGGCCGCCGGTGACCACTTCGGAGGATTTGCGCCCCCCGATATAGAGTGTCGACCACAAGCGGCCGACTACGCCAAGGAAGATCAGCAGCACGCCGACCATCTCGATCGTTTCATGCACCGGGGTATCGGGCGGGAAGGTCGACTGGCCGAACAGCAGTGCCGCAAACAGCACCACCACCAGCACCGCAAGCACCATGCGACGCATGTGCTGGTAGCCGCCCAGCTCCTTGATGGGCGCAGGGTTGATTTCATTGGCCATGTCGGGAATCCGATCGTCGAGAAGCTTTGCCGGCGATCGCGGCGTCTGGACAGGAGAATCGGCGTCCCGCCAATCGCCGGGACGCCATGAGACAGGATTCAGGCGGATTTAGAGCGCAACGCCCGAACTGATCTAGCGCGGCGCCAGCACCATCATCATCTGGCGGCCTTCCAGCTTCGGCTCGGCTTCGACCTTGGCGATGGTAGCCGTCTCCTCGCGCACCTTGTTCAGGAGCTGCATGCCGAGTTCCATATGCGCCATCTCGCGGCCGCGGAAGCGCAGCGTCAGCTTGACCTTGTCACCTTCCTCGAAGAAGCGCCGCACGGCCTTCATCTTGGTTTCGTAGTCATGGCTGTCGATGTTCGGGCGCATCTTGATCTCCTTGATCTCGATGACCTTCTGGTTCTTGCGCGCCTCGGCCGCCTTCTTCTGGTTGGCGTATTTCAATTTGCCGAGATCGAGAATTTTGACGACAGGCGGCACCGCGTTGGGCGAGATCTCGACCAGATCGAGCCCTGCCTCTTCGGCGAGCAGCAATGCGTCGTTGATGGAAATATCGCCGCGGTTCTGGCCATCGGCGTCGATCAGCTGGACCCGGGGAACCCGGATATCACGGTTTGAGCGCGGGCCATCCTTGGTGGGCGCCGCTGCTTTGAAAGGTCTGCGAATGGTCGTGGTCTCCTTGGCCGTTTCGTTCAGGGTTTCAATCTAGAAATGTTCGGGACGCGCCAATGTGGTGAGCGCGCGGGCGGAGTCAATAGCACAGCGCTGACAGAAAATCACCCTGATCGCAGGCCTGCACCAAACAAAGGATGTCGCGAGCACTTTCCGCCTCGCCTGTGCCTGTGTCAAAAGACCAGCGAGTAAAATCAGGCTCCCACAATCAGGTCCCCAGAACCAGGATTGATCCACAGCCATGACCGCGACCACCCCAACCCTGCTGGATGTCGACGGCATCGATATCGCGGTTCGCCATTCCTCGGGCGCAACGCCCGGCGTCGTCTGGCTCGGCGGCTACAAATCCGACATGCTGGGCACGAAGGCGCAAACGCTGTCGGATTGGGCGGCCAGGGAAGGCCGCGCATATCTGCGCCACGACTATTCCGGCCATGGCGAATCCGGCGGCGCCTTTGCCGACGGTACTATCTCGAAATGGCTTGGCGAGAGCCTCGCCGCCTTCCGGCATTTCACCGAGGGCAAGCAAATCCTGGTCGGCTCGTCGATGGGCGCCTGGATCGCGCTGCGCATGGTGCAGGAGCTGCGCAAGGCGGGCGACAGCAATGTGGTTGGCCTGGTGCTGCTCGCGCCGGCGCCGGATTTCACCGCCGAGCTGGTCGAGCCGGCTCTGACGGAGGCACAGAGGCGCGAACTTCGGGAGAAAGGCTTTTTCGAAGAACCTTCGGACTATTCCGCCGAGCCTTACATCTACACAAGCGCGCTTATCGAGGACGGCAGAGCGAACCGGGTCATGATCGGGCCGATCGATACCCATTGCCCGGTCCACATCCTGCAGGGCTTGGCCGATGCCGACGTGCCGGCAAGCCATGCGCTGAAGCTGGTCTCGCTGCTGCCAGCCGACGACGTCACTTTGTCGCTCATTCCCGACGGCGACCACCGCCTGTCGCGGCCGCAGGATCTCGACATGCTGCTGAGGGCGGTGGCCGACATGGTTCGGCGGGCGGGGTAGGCAAGAATGCGCATTTCCATCCCGATATCCGCCTTTGTCGCGGCAATCGTCGGCTTCGGCGGCACGCTGGCCGTCGTCATTGCCGCCGCCAAGGCGGTTGGCGCCACGCAAGCCGAAACCGCGAGCTGGGTGACGGCAGTGTGCGTGGCGATGGCGATCGAATGCCTGTGGCTGTCCTGGCGCACGAAAATGCCCATCATCACCGCCTGGTCGACACCAGGCCTGGCGCTGATGGCGGCATCGAGCGGCTTTACCATGGCCGATGCGGTCGGCGCCTTCATCGTCACCGGCTTGATGTTGATCGCCACCGGCCTGTTCAAGCCGCTGACCCAGCTTATATCAAGGATACCGACGTCGGTCGCGTCCGGCATGCTGGCCGGCATCGTCGTCACCTTCGCGCTCAATGCCGTCAAGACCATTCCGGTCGACCCCTGGCTGATCCTGCCGCTGATCGCGGCCTTCTTCGTCATTCGCCTGTTCAACCCGGCGCTGTCGGTGCTGGCGGTGCTGATCGGCGGCGGCATCGCCGCCTTCCTGACAGGCCGCGTCGGCGGACTGCCGGCGCCGGAACTGTCGACGCTGACGCTGATTGCTCCGCATTTCAGCGCCGCAGCTGTCATCGGCCTGGCGCTGCCGCTCTACCTCGTCACCATGGCGTCGCAGAACCTGTCGGGTCTCGCCGTCTTGCGCGCCGCCGGCTATCACCCCGAACCCGGCCCGCTGATCGGCGTCACCGGCCTGTTCTCGCTGCTGTCGGCGCCGTTTGGCGGCTCGACCACCAATCTGGCCGCGATCTCTGCGGCGATCTGCACCGGGCCGGACGTCCATCCCGACCCGGCCGAGCGCTGGAAGACCGGACCCTTCTATGCACTTGCCTATCTGATCTTCGCGGTTTTCGGCGCCTCGCTGGTGGCGATCTTCGCAGTGCTGCCGCAAAGCCTGATCGTGCTGGTGGCCGGCCTGGCGTTGATGGGGTCGCTGGCCAACGCGCTGGCGATCGCGCTCAAGGACGAGGACCAGCGCATGGCGGCTACTGTCACCTTCGTTGTCACCGCGTCGGGGCTGACTTTGTTCGGCGTTGGCGCCGCCTTCTGGGGCTTGGTCGCCGGCCTGGTCGTGCTTTTCCTCGAAGCGGTCAAAAAGCGATAATCAATTCAGGACCTTGTCCGGTTTTGGCGGACGTTGTCTTGAATCGCCGTTTTTCTCATCCCATTTCGAATCCACGCAGCCGCTCTTGGCTGTCTCCAACCGAAGGAATGGGAGAAAATGAACACATCCGCATTGATCCGCCCGGCCTGGACGCCGGCGACCATCGCGCTGATGGTGATCGGCTTCATGGTGTTCTGGCCGCTTGGCTTCGCCATGCTCGCCTACATCATCTGGGGCGACCGGCTTGACGGCTTCAAGCGCGACGTCAACCGGGCCACCGACGGCATCTTCGCCGGCTGCCGTCGCGGTTCCGACAAGGCCGCGCGCTGGGGCCACGGTTCGGCCCGCACCGGCAATGTCGCTTTCGACGACTGGCGCGAGAAGGAACTCGAACGCCTCGCCGAAGAGCGTCGCAAGCTCGATGAGATGCTGAGCGAGTTCGATGAGTACGCCCGCGAATTGCGCCGCGCCAAGGACCAGGACGAGTTCGACCGCTTCATGGCCAACCGCAACAAGTCGACAGCGCCTGCAAAGACAGGCTCGGCCGAAACGGCCAAGCCCGCGACGCCCAAGCGCAAGGGCCCGAACCTGCTTGACGACTGAGGCTGCGCGCATGACCCCGAAAATCGAAACCGATTTTCGGAAAGGTTCATGCGCCGAATTAGAGTGCTACAGCGTCCTTTGCGCGTCAGAGACGCGCGGCGCTCTAAGACAGGCCTTGGCATGATGGACGGCGTCGCGCGAGCGGCGCCGTTTCTTTTTTGTTCTGGTCGTTTTCCTCGAATCGCGTATCGTTCAGCCATGTCCTTCGGCTTTTTCCGCAACCTGACCAAACCAAAACCCTCGCCTGTCGAAGAGCGAGAGCACGTCGTTGCCGGCCGCACACTGCCGCTCAGGATCGTCGAGAGCGCCCGCGCACGGCGGCTGACGCTGCGCATCGATTCGGGCGGCCAGGGGCTGCGCATCACCGTGCCGCCGGGCCTGCGCCGCGGCGAGGTGGAGAAATTCCTTCACCGCCACCAGGACTGGCTGGAGCAGCGTCTGGCCAAGGTACCGACACGGCCGCAAGTGCGCCCCGGCATCAAGATCCCGATACGCGGCGTCGCGCATCGCATCGTCCACGAACCGTCGAAACGCGGCACCGTCACCGTGTCGCGCGACGAGCGCGGTCCGCTGCTGATCGTCCATGGCGAGCGCATACATTTGCCGCGCCGCATCGCCGATTTCCTCAGGCGCGAGGCCAAGAAGGACATCGAGAAGCTGGTGGTCAAGCATACCGAGGCCATCGGCAAGCGCGCCAAGGCGATCCGCTTCAAGGACACGTCGAGCCGCTGGGGCTCCTGCACTTCCGACGGCAATTTGTCCTTCTCATGGCGCATCATGATGGCGCCGACGCCGGTGATAAACTACCTGGTCGCGCATGAGGTGGCGCATCTCAAGGAGATGAACCACGGCCCGAAATTCTGGAAACTGTGCGAGCAGCTCTGCCCCGACACCGACCGCTGCAAGGACTGGCTGAAGCGGAATGGTGGGGCATTGCAGGCGATTGTGTTCGATTAGCCTTCGCCGGCGGCGCGCTCAATCATCATTGGCCGCATTAAGCTCTTCAGGCCGCAGCCCTTCGTCGCCATGGCGCGGCCATGGCAGGAAATTCTGCTCGAACGCATCGCTGCCGAAATAATCCAGGACCCGGTGCGCTTCTGCCCCGTCGAAGGCGGCCTTTTGCATCAGATGCGCGATGACGTCGCGCGCTTGCGCGATCTTCTGCCTGAGTTCGGCTATGCTCTGGTCGGCCATTGGTCTCCTCCGCCTTGCTTCTCCCATCAATAGGTAGCGCCTTTGGCGTTGCCGGCAAACAGCATGCTTTTTCTCGACTCTTGGCCGGTTTCGTGCCAATCCCCGCGCCATGGCGCTCGATATCAAGATCTGCGGATTGAAGACCGATGATGCAATGGCCGCGGCATTGGCCGGCGGCGCCAGCCATGTCGGCTTCATCTTCTTTGCCAGGAGCCCGCGCTATGTCGAGCCTGCGGCAGCCGGCCGCCTGCGCCAGGCGGCAATCGGCAAGGCCCTGGCGGTTGCCGTGACGGTCGATGCCGATGACGCCTTCCTGGACGAGATCGTCGAAAAGATGCGACCCGACATGCTGCAACTGCACGGCACGGAGACGCCCGAGCGGGTGGCCGAGGTGAAAGCTCGCTACGGCCTGCCTGTCATGAAGGTGTTCTCCGTCAGTGAGGTAGCCGATCTCGAGCGGCTAAAGCCGTTCATCGGCGTTGCCGATCGCTTCATGTTCGATGCCAAGCCACCAAAGGGCTCGCAACTTCCGGGCGGCAATGGCGTCGCCTTTGACTGGCGCATCCTGGCCGGCCTTGACGCCGGGCTCGATTACATGCTTTCCGGTGGGCTCAACGCCGCCAATATCGGCGACGCCCTGATATCAGCCAATCCGCCCGCGATAGACATTTCGTCGGGGGTGGAAAGCGGCCCGGGCGTCAAGGATCCGGCGCTGATCGAGCAGTTCTTCCGGGCCGTCAGGGCCGCGCGCGACGACCGCGCTGCCTGAGGCACTTCTTTCGAACCCGAGCATGTTCCGGAGAAGTGGGAACCGGTTTTCCGATAAGACATGCTCAGAACCAAGACCAGGAGATCGGCGATGAACAAGCCGGCGACACCCAATTCCTTCCGCACGGGACCCGACGAACAGGGCATGTTCGGCATCTTCGGGGGCCGCTTCGTGGCCGAGACGCTGATGCCGCTGATCCTCGACCTCGAGCGGCACTGGAACGAGGTCAAGAACGATCCGGACTTCAAGGCTGAGTTGACCAACCTCTCGACCCACTATGCCGGGCGGCCGTCAAAGCTGTATTTCGCCGAAGGCCTGACCAAACATCTTCGTGAGGTTTCCTCGGCGAAGGGCCTCGGGGGCGGCGCCAAGGTCTATTTCAAGCGCGAGGACCTGAACCACACCGGTTCGCACAAGATCAACAATTGCCTCGGTCAGATTCTGCTCGCCAAGCGCATGGGCAAGAAGCGCATCATCGCCGAGACGGGCGCCGGCCAGCACGGCGTTGCCGCGGCCACGGTCGCGGCGCGCTTCGGCTTTCCCTGCGTCGTTTATATGGGCGCCACCGATGTCGCCCGCCAAAGCCCCAACGTCTTCCGCATGAAGCTGCTCGGCGCCGAAGTGCGGCCGGTGACCGCCGGTCACGGCACGCTGAAGGACGCCATGAACGAAGCGTTGCGCGACTGGGTCACCAATGTCGAGGACACTTATTATCTGATCGGCACCGCCGCAGGTCCGCATCCCTATCCGGAGCTGGTGCGCGACTTCCAGTCGGTGATCGGCATCGAGGCGCGCGCCCAGATCCTGGAACAGGAAGGCCGGCTGCCCGACACCATCATCGCGGCTGTCGGCGGCGGCTCCAACGCCATCGGCCTGTTCCATCCTTTCCTCGACGACAGGCAAGTCCGCATCATCGGCATCGAAGCCGGCGGCCGCGGCCTCGACGGCATCGAGCATTGCGCCTCGATGAATGCCGGCGCGCCAGGCGTCCTGCACGGCAACCGCACCTATCTCCTGCAGAACGCCGATGGCCAGATCATGGACGGCCATTCGATCTCGGCCGGCCTCGACTATCCGGGCGTCGGCCCCGAACATTCCTGGCTGCGCGATTCCGGCCGCGTCGAATATGTGCCGATCCTCGACGACGAGGCGCTGGAAGCCTTCAAGCTGACGACGCGCGTCGAAGGCATCATCCCGGCGCTGGAATCCGCCCACGCCATCGCGCATGCGGTGAAGATCGTGCCTGATATGGACAAGGACCAGATCGTCATCGTCAACCTGTCGGGACGCGGCGACAAGGATGTGCACACAGTGGCCTCGATGCTGGGCATGGAGATCTGATCATGGTGACCCGCATCGACCGCCGCATGGCAAAACTGAAAGCCGAGGGACGCCCGGCGCTCGTTACCTATTTCATGAGCGGCGACCCGGACTATGACACCGCTTTGTCGATCATGAAGGCGCTGCCCAAGGCCGGCGCCGACATCATCGAAATGGGCATGCCGTTTTCCGATCCGATGGCCGACGGCCCGGCGATCCAGGCCGCGGGCCTGCGCGCGCTGAAAGGTGGCCAGACGCTGGTCAAGACGCTGCAGACGGCGGCTGATTTCCGCGCTGGCGACAATGAGACGCCGATCGTCCTGATGGGCTATTACAACCCGATCTACATCTACGGCGTCGACCGCTTCCTCAAGGACGCAATTGCCAGCGGCATTGACGGGCTGATCGTCGTCGACCTGCCACCGGAAATGGATGAGGAACTCTGTATCCCTGCGCTGAAGGCCGGCATCAACTTCATCCGCCTGGCAACGCCGACCACCGATGACAAGCGCCTGCCCAAGGTGCTGCAGAATACGTCGGGCTTCGTCTATTACGTGTCGATGACCGGCATCACCGGCTCGGCTTTGGCCGACACCGGCAAGGTTGCCGCCGCGGTCAAGCGCATCAAGGGCCACACCAACTTGCCAGTCTGCGTCGGCTTCGGCGTCAAGACCGCCGAGCAGGCGCGCATTATCGGCGCCAATGCCGATGGCGTCGTCGTCGGCACCGCGATCGTCAACGCGGTCGCCAATGTGTTGGGACCGAAGGGCGAGAAGACCGCCGACCCGGCCGAGGCCGTCGCCACCCTGGTCAGCGGACTGTCTCAGGGCGTGCGTTCGGCCCGCCTTGCTGCTGCCGAATAGTTTCCCTACTTAGGCCTTGTGCAAGTCGTTATCCCAAAACCGGTTCCCACTTTTGGGCGACATGCACGAGCCAACTCTTCGTCAGGACAGGAGCCGAAGCGATGAACTGGATCACCAATTACGTTCGCCCGAGGATCAATTCGATGCTCGGCCGGCGCACCGACATGCCCGAGAATCTCTGGATCAAGGATCCCGAGACCGGCGAGATGGTGTTTCACAAGGACCTGGAATCCAACCAGTTCGTCATCCCGTCATCGGGCCATCACATGAAGATTTCGGCCAAGGAACGGCTGAAATTCTTCCTCGACGACGGCAAATACGAGCAGCTTGAGAACCCCAAGGTCATGCAGGACCCGCTCAAGTTCCGCGACGAGAAGCGCTACACCGACCGCTTGAAGGACGCCAAGGCCAAGACCGGCCTGGAAGACGCCATCATCAATGCGCTGGGCACGGTCGAGGGCCTGCCGGTTGTAGTGACGGTGCAGGATTTCGCCTTCATGGGCGGCTCGCTCGGCATGGCCGCGGGTGACGCCATTGTGCACGGTTTCGAGGTCGCCTTGCAGCGCAAGCGGCCGCTGATCCTGTTTGCCGCCTCCGGCGGCGCGCGTATGCAGGAAGGCATCTTGTCGCTGATGCAGTTGCCGCGCACCACGATCGGCGTCGATCGGCTGAAGGAAGCCGGCCTCCCATACATCGTCGTCTTGACCAACCCGACCACCGGCGGCGTCACCGCCTCCTACGCCATGCTGGGCGACGTGCATATCGCCGAGCCCGGCGCGCTGATCGGCTTCGCCGGCCCGCGCGTCATCGAGCAGACTATCCGGGAGAAACTGCCGGACGGTTTCCAGCGCTCCGAATATCTGATGGAGCACGGCATGGTCGACATGGTGGTGTCGCGGCTGGAACTGCGCGAGACGATTTCACGGCTGTTGAAAATCCTGCTCAAACTGCCGCAGGAGCAAAAGCCGCTGGAGCCGGAAATCCTGCCGCCGTCGGTCATCCCGACGGAAGCCCGCCCGCAGGCTTGAGACGACATTTCTGGCCGCAAACCGCGATTGCGTGCACCTGCGCGCATGCGTAGGATTCGCTCATGACCACGCTTGCCGCAGATCGTGAAATCGAAGCCCTGATGGCGCTGCATCCGAAAGGCTTCGACCTTTCGCTCGACCGCATCACAAGGCTGCTCGAACGCCTCGGCAATCCGCAGGAGCGGCTGCCGCCGGTCATCCATATCGCCGGCACCAACGGTAAGGGCTCGTGCGCGGCCTTTTCGCGCGCGCTGCTCGAAGCCGGCGGCCACCTTGTCCATGTCCACACTTCGCCGCATCTGGTGAACTGGGCCGAGCGCTACCGGCTGGCGGCCGAGGGCGGCGGCCGGCTGGTCGACGACGAGACCTTCGCCGAGGCCATCGCCCGCGTCGCCCGGGCCAATCAAGGCCAGAAGATCACCGTCTTCGAAATCCTAACCGCCGTCACCTTCATCCTGTTTTCCGAACATCCGGCTGCCGCCGCCATCATCGAGGTCGGCCTTGGCGGCCGCTTCGACGCCACCAATGTCGTTGCCCGGCCGGCGGTGTCGGTGATCATGCCGGTGTCGATGGATCACGAAGCCTATCTCGGCGACCGGGTCGAACTGATCGCCGCCGAAAAGGCCGGCATCATGAAGCGCGGCTGCCCGGTGGTCATCGGCGCGCAGGAGAGCGAGACGGCGCTGCAAGTGCTGATCGAAACCGCCGAGCGGCTGGATTGCCCGACCTTCGTCTACGGCCAGGATTTTCTCGCCTTCGAGGAAAACGGCCGCATGGTCTATCAGGATGAGGACGGGCTGATGGACCTGCCGCCACCGCGCCTGCCCGGGCGCCACCAGTTCGCCAATGCGGCGGCAGCGATTGCCGCCGTCAAGGCCGCCGGTTTCGAAATCAGTCATCGCGCCACTGAGAAGGCGATGGCGAGCGTCGCATGGCCGGGCCGCATGCAGAAATTGGCACAGGGCCGGCTGGCGGACCTCGCTCCCAAGGGCGCCGACATCTGGCTCGATGGCGGTCACAATCCGGGCGCCGGCGTGGTGGTGGCGGAAGCCTTGGCCGAGCAGGAGGAAAAGAACCCGCGGCCGCTGTTTTTGATTGCCGGCATGATCAACACCAAGGACCAGAGCGGCTATTTCCGCGCCTTCAAGGGCCTGGTCCGCCATGTCTACACCGTGCCGGTGAGCATGAGCGACGCCGGTGTGCCGAATGACGAACTGGCGATCCGGGCGACCGAGGCCGGCCTCACCGCCGAGCCGGTCAGCTCCGTCGCCAGCGCGCTGATGCTGCTGCGCGACACCTGGGACGGCCCGGCGCCGCGCATCCTGATCGGTGGTTCGCTGTATCTCGCCGGTGCGGTGCTGGCCGAAAACGGCACGCCACCGACCTGAATCCACACTTTCGCGAGGGAGCCGGTGATGATCAAGGTGAAGCAACTCGCCCATGTCTGCATCTTCGCGCATGATCTGGAAGCGACGCGGGCCTTCTACCGCGACGTGCTCGGCCTCGACACGCAGTTCAACTTCCTGCGCGACGGAAAGGTGTTCGGCTTCTACCTCAATTGCGGCGATCGCAGCCATGTCGAGGTGTTCCAGAAGGACGGCACCAGCCATAGCGAGCTCAACCAGATCAACCATTTCTGCCTTGAGGTGGAAAACATCGATGCGGCGATCGCCCACATCAAGTCGAAAGGCATTGATATCACGGCCAAGAAGCATGCCTGCGACGACACGTTTCAGGCCTGGATCCGCGACCCCAACGGCGTGAAGATCGAGCTGTTCGAATACACCGCAAAAAGCGCGCAATTCACCGGCGGGGATCGCATCGCCGACTGGTAGTATTTTGGCCCGGGGAATCTATCGGGCGGTTGCCCCTCGGGCAGAAGCCCCGATATGCTTGGCGAAGCATGGAGGCAAGCTCGAATGGTTGTGAAGTGTCTTGTTACCGTCGACAACGACCCGCCGGAGGAGCTGATATTTGAATATGCTCCGCGGGTCGGCGATCATGTGATGTTACCGGGAGCCATCGAGCCACCGCACCCAATTGTTCGAGTGGCCCACAGACCGACGCGCCCCAATGATGCATCCGGCCAGCCCAGTGTCGCGTATTTCGTAAGCCGAGAGACGTTTCTCTATCGTGTGTATACGGGCGCTATAGAGGGATATGGGCAGGTCCTGAAGCCCGCGACCGGACGGAAGCCCGGCAAGCCTAGGCAGGCCAAAAAAACCGTGGCTCAAACTAAATAGACATCGGCGGCCGCGGCACCAGTCTGAGGCCTATTTCAGCTCGATCTCGATGAAGGCGTATTCGCCGTCATTGGCGCTGATGACGTCGTGCTCGACGCCTTCCTTGCGGAAGTAGGGCGCGCCCTTCTTCATTTCAGCAAAACTCTCGCCGTCCTTGGTCACCAGCTTCACCTTGCCGTCCATCAGCGGCACCACGACGTAGTCATGGCCATGCCGGTGCCAGCCGGTGTTGTCGCCGGGCTGGAAGCGGTATTCGGTGACGATGACGCGCTCATTGTCGATGAAGACGGTGGCCTTGGCGGATCCGGTCATTCTGTTTCTCCCTGTCCTGCCTCAAGCAGATGACATGGAGTGCGCCGATGCGAGGGCCAGAGGCGGCCGGGCGATGACGCCAAAGAAAAAGCCCGGCGCGAGGGCCGGGCTTCGATCTCGGGAACTAATGCAGGTCGCCCAAAAGTGGTCCCGGTTTTGGGAGGACGACATGCATCAAAACAAAGCCAGATCAGGCGAGGCTGCCATTGATCCAGTGCGACAGCGCGGTCTTCGGCGCGGCGCCGACCTTCATGTCGGCCACTTCGCCGCCCTTGAAGATCATCAGCGTCGGGATCGAGCGCACGCCGAACTGGGCGGCAAGCTCGGGGTTCTCGTCGATGTTCAGCTTGGCGATCTTGATCTTGTCGCCGAGTTCGTTGGCGATCTCTTCCAGCGACGGACCGATCATCTTGCAGGGGCCGCACCATTCGGCCCAGAAATCCACGACGACGGGCTGCGAGGCGTTGAGCACATCGGCCTGGAAATTGCTCTTGTCGACCTTGACGGTGGCCATGCGAAATCCTTTCGAAATTTATCTCGCACCAAATGTGGTGGTTGAGCAGCCCTTCTTCAAGCAGAACTTGTGTCACGCTCCCGTGAGTCGGGCAAGGGCGTCATCCATCGCCTGCGCCGGCAGTTCGATCAGCCTCGGCGCCTCGGTGAACAGCAGCGCCGCCGTCACCGCGCGGCCGGGGTAAAGCGGCTTGAGCAGCGCGCGGTAGAGCGCCAGCTGCAGTATATAGGCCGGCGGCACCTGGGCCAGACTCGCAGGCGCCGGCCGGTTGGTCTTGTAGTCGACGATCGATACGCGCTCGGGCGTCACCGCCAGCCGGTCGATCTTGCCGGAGATCGAGCGCAGCCTGCCCTTGACCTCGATACTGCCCATGACGGCCACTTCGGCGCGTGACGAGGACGAAAACAGCCCGGCAAAACGCGAATCTCTGAGGATCGCCATCACCGAAGCCAGCGCCTTGTTGCGCTCGGCCTCCGGCCAGTCGGCGCCGGCTCGAATGAGATACTGCGCCGCCGCGCCTTGCCGTTCGTCTTCGGCAAAACCGGGCAGCATCTGCAGCAGCTTGTGCAGCGCCAGCCCGCGCATCACCGCAAAGCCCGGCTCCGCCTCGCTGTCCAGCACCGGCGAGCGGGTATCGACAACAGCTTCCTTGGCCTCGTCGATCAGCGCCGACGCGCCGGAAGGCGACAGCGGGCGCGGCAGCTCCTCATAAGGCGGCAAGGGCCGGAACAAGCCCACCGGCAGCGGCGGCACCTGTTGCGGCAGCCGCGACTCGTCGGCTGCCGCTTGCGCCACCGGCGGAAGCTTGGTCATGACGAAACGGTGCACCGGCTCGCTGCTGGCGGGGTGGCGGCGCTCCGTGCTTTCCGGCGCGGCAAGCAGCGCGCGGCTGACAATCGAATGCCAGGTGCCGGTGCTGGGCTGACGCTTGCCGTGATAGCCGCAGACGATCAGCCGGTCCTCGGCGCGTGTCATGCCGACATAGAGCAGCCGCCGGTATTCGTCGTCGGCAAGCTCCCGCGCCCTGGCCGAGGCTGCCTTTGAGAAGCCGTTGGCGACATCGGCGGCTGAGCGCCAGAGATAGCCCTTGCCGTCGAAATTGCGGCCCGAAGCGTCGAACGGCATGAGCCGCGGCAGATGCTGGTCGCTGAACGGCGCCGACCCGCCATCGACCAGGAAGACAACAGGCGCTTCCAGGCCCTTGGCGGCGTGCACGGTCATCACGCGGACCTCGTCGCGCGTCTGGTCCATCTCGCGCTTGATCTCCGGGCCGGTGTTCTCCAGCGTCGCCAGAAAGGCTTCCAGCCCCGGCAGTCCGGTGCGTTCCTCGGCCAGGCAGAAACTCAGGAATTCGTCGAGGATGTCGCCGGCTTCCGGTCCAAGCCGGGCGATCATCTTCTTGCGCAGGCCGTCGCGCGCCAGCACCCCGGCGTAGAATTCGAACACGGGCCGGAACGCCGCCTCGTTGGCCCAGCCGTCGAGCCGGGCAACGACATCGGTCAGCGCGGTATTGTCGCCAGCATGCTGGCGTAGTGAGGCGATCAGCGATGTTCCGGCTGGCCGTCCGGCGCCAAGCGTAAAAAGCGTCTCCTCCGACACGTCGAAAACCGGGCTGCGCAGCACGGCGGCGAGCGACAGGTCGTCCTGCGGCTGGATGAGGAAATGGCCGAGTGCGATCAGGTCCTTGACCGCTATGTGGCCGGGCAGGCTCAGCCGGTCGGCGCCGGCGACGGGAATATCGCGGTCCTTCAGCGCGCGTGACAGCGCATGGACGAAGCGGTCGCGCTTGCGCACCAGCACAAGAATGTCGCCGGCCCTCAGCCTGCGTCCCTTGCCCTCGATGATCTCGCGGTCCTTGAGCCAGGCCTGGATGGTCGCAGCCACATGCTCGGCCACCCGCACAGCCGGCGCGCTGGCATGGTTGACCGGCAACGTCCAGTCGTCGGGCTCCTCGACGGCGTCAGCGCCGAGCGACGGCCAGACCTCGACATAGCCAGGCGCGTCGTTGCGGATCGCCTTATGGTCGAGCGGATCGGGGTCATGGCTGATGCCGCGCCGCACGCCCGGATCGGCAAAGACGCGGTCGACGGCGGCAAGCACGTCGTCGGTCGACCGGAACGACCAGGTCAGTTTCAGGTCGGCAAACGAAGCATTGGCGGCGTTCACACGTCCGGAAAACAAGAGCCGGCTGTCGGCGAAGGAATCCGGCGCGGCACCCTGAAAGGAATAGATCGACTGCTTTTCGTCGCCGACGGCGAACACCGTGCGATTGGTCGTGCCGCGCTGGCCGTGGCCGGCAAAGAACTCCTCCGCCAGCCGCTTCACCACCTCCCATTGGTCGGGGCTGGTGTCCTGCGCCTCGTCGAGCAGGATGTGATCGATGCCTTGGTCGAGCTTGTACTGCACCCAGGGGCCGGCATCGGGCCGCGCCAGAAGGTTGACGGTGCGGGTGATGAGGTCGTTGAAATCGAGAAAGCCGCGGCTGCGCTTCAGGCGCTCGTAGCGCACGATCAGCCAGTCGGCTATGGTCAACGCCGCGACCGTGCCTACCAGCATCCGGAACAGCGCCAGCCGGTCGGAGACGTCTGTTATCGCCTTGACGGCCGCCAGATAGCGCTCGGGAAGGTCGGGCAGCCGGCCGAGCAGCGCCTTCTTGAACAACTTTGAGGGATCATAGGGGTCGCCACCGGCCTTGAGAAAGGCTTTGCCGAGCATCTGCAGCCGGCGGGTCGGGTCCGTCTCGGCAAAGGCCAAGCGGGCATAGGGCAAGAGATTGTTGAGCACGGTGCGGGCGTCGGCGGCCTCGGCGGCACTGGCGAACACTGCAAAGAAGTCCGGCAGGAAACCCGGCAGCGGCCATACCGATGCCGCTATGTCTTCGGCGCTCTGCCCGGGGCGAAAATGGAATTCGTCGAACAGGGCCTGAAAGCCGCCGCCGTCGCGCCGGACCGCATCGATGAAGCCGCGTAAGCCGTCGCGCTTGCGCACGATTTCGGCGAGCAGCGCATCGAGCCCGTGTTCTCCGCCGCGCTCCAGCACGGTGGCAAAGGCCTCGGCCAGTCCGGCGTCTCCGGCTGACGTGCCCGAAATCATGTCGCGGCGGGCGCCGGCAAATAGCGAGGCCTCCATCTGCGGATCGAGCATTTCGAAATGCGCCGGGATGTTGGCCTCGAGCGGAAACTGGTGCAGCACCGATTCGCAGAAGGCGTGTATGGTCTGGATCTTCAGCCCGCCCGGTGTTTCCAGCGCTTCGGCAAACAGCCGGCGCGCCCGGCGCATCGTGTCGCGGTCGGGTCGGCGGTCGTCCACCGCCTCAATCTTTGTGGCAAGCTCGGCATCGCCGAGCGCCGTCCATTCCGACAGGGTCGAGAACACGCGGTTCGACATGTTGGCGGCGGCCGCCCGCGTATAGGTCAGGCACAGGATCTTCGACGGATCGGTGCCGTTGAGCAGCAGCCGGACGACGCGCTGGGCCAGCACATGCGTCTTGCCCGAGCCGGCATTGGCGGACACCCAGGCCGAGTTCTTCGGGTCGGAGGCGCGCGCCTGGCTGGCGGCGGTTTCGCTGGGGATGGGATAGGCTTTTTTCATGCCTCCCCCGCCTCGTCATCGCTGTCGCCGCCGGCCGACCATTCGAGCACGCGCGCCAGATGGTCGTAATCGCCATCGCTCTCGCCCTCGCGAAAAGGCAGCGCCCGCGACAGATAGCCGGTCGTCGGATCGGCATAGTGGACCAGCAGCTTTTCCAACCGCGCCCAAGCCTCCTCGGCGAGGTCTTCGGCGGTCCGGGGCTGGCGGTTGTAGTCGAGGATGGATTCCTCGAAGACTTCGCCATTCGGCTTCAGCCGCACGAATGCGAGCTGGGAGGGCTCGCGCGCGCCAAGCCCCTTGAAGGCGCCGCGCCGGAGCAGCGCCCCTTCGAGCGCCAGCTGTGGCGCCAGCAGCGTGTGGGCCTGCGCCTTGGACGGGGACGAGCCGGTCTTGTAGTCGAGAATGTCGGCCATGCCACCGGCCAAAAGGTCGACGCGGTCGGCATAGCCGGACAGCGTCACGCCGGTGCGGCCGACAGCGGTCTTTTCGGCGCGCTCCTCGGCATGCCGCCGGGCGACGGCGGGAGCGCGGCCGCGCTCCCATTCGATGATGTTGGCGGCAAGCTTTTCGAAGCGCGGCCACCACACAGCCTCGACGTCGGCGGGCAGGGCGATCTCGGCAAAGCAGGTCCGGCCGGCAGCGATGAGGCGTTCCAGAGCTTCGGGCGCGCGGGGATCCGCCACCTCTGTCGAGAACAGATGCAGGATGTCATGAAACAGCGTGCCGCGCTCGGCCGCGCCGGGGTCGCGGATCACCGGCTCGAGCGGCAGAAGGCTCAGGATACGCTTGGCATAGACCGCATAGGGGTCGCGGCGCAGCGTCTCGATCTCGGTCACCGAGAAGTGGGTGGGCCGCATGCTCAGCGGCGGTTTCGGCTGCGGTCGCGGCGCGAAATGCTGCCGCTCGCCGGCATCGAGCGCGCGCGCCCAGGCAAGCAATTCGTCGCCGCGTCCGCGCAGTGCGGCTGCAGGATCCTTGCCGATGAAGGTGAGGATGCGCTGCAACCAGCGCGACGGCACCGCCGGTGCGTCGCTGGCGCGGGCGGAGCGCGTCAGCACCACCTTTTTCGCCCCCATCGCCATCTGGAAGTCGTGGGCGGCAAGGCCGATGCGCCGCTCCGGCGGCTCGAGATCGATGCCGGTCTTCATCAACCGCGACATGAAGCGATCGCTTTCCGGCTTGCGTGGCCACACGCCTTCGTTCAGCCCGCCAATGACAAGCGTGTCGACGCTCTGCAGCCGTGCCTCCAGCGCGCCCCATATCGCGATGTTGCGGTCTGTGCCTTGCCCCGGCTTGACCGTTTCCGGTGCTACCAGCGCGTCCATCACATCAGGCCATTCGTCGGCCGGGAAGTCGAACGATGCAGACGCGGCGACCACACCGCGCAGCAGCTCGGCGAGTTTCTCGCCGGCGTCGCCGGCATAAAATTCAGCCAGGCTGCCCTCCGCCGTGCGGCCGAGATTTTCCAGCGCGGCGACGCTCGCTCTGGTCAACGCGACGAGATCGGCATTCTCTTCACCGCGAAAGGCAGTCAGCGGCGCCAGCGCCGCCACAAGCCGGCTCAGCATATCGCGGGCATCGTCGATGCCGCGCACGCTCAGGCGCGAAAACCAGAAGGGCTGGCGCTTGTCCCCGCTCAGCCCGGCGAGACGCTCCTCGAACAGTGCTGGCAAGGCGGCGATGTCGGGGCGTCCGGTGCCGCCGCGCAGCGCCACGAGTTCGATGAGCTCGGCGGCATGGCGCACGCCGGTGCGCTCAAGTCCGAGCCCGAGCAGCGGATGCTTGAGCAGCGACAAAAGGTCGACGGGATCGCCGGGCCGGAATACCGCGTGAAGTGTGAGCCGCAGCAGGCTGGCTGCAGGCGTGTTGGCGAGCGGCGTGCCGCCGGAATCGTCAGCGATCACACCGAAGCGCAACAGCTCGGCCGAGACGCGCCGCGCCAGCCCGCGGTCGCCGGTAACGAGCGCTGCCCTGTGCCCCGGCTGTTCCACGGCGGTTTTCAGCGCGATGGCGATCGCCGCCGCCTCGTCGCGTTCGCTGGCGGCTTCGACCAGCGTCACGTCGGCGAAGGCCTCGGCGATGTCTACGGCGTTGAAGCATATGCGGGTCTCGGCCCATAATTCCGTGGTCTCGGCCGGCCGCAGCGCCTCGCCGACAAGGGCCGCGCGGAGCGCCAGTGCGGGCTCGGCGGAGACCACTTCCTCGACATCGCCACGCAGCACGCCAATCTTGCCGATCAGCTTGGCCATGCCGTATTGCGGGTGGCCAAGCAGTGCCGGCCGCGCACCGGGCGCCCCAATCGCGGCAAAAGACGGTTCGTCCAGCATCCCATCGAGCCCGGGCAGCACCACGGCGCCGTTGGGCAGGCTGGCGACCGTGGCAAGCAATTCGGCCGTGGCGGGAATAGAGCCCGTCGAGCCGGCGGCGATCACCGGGCCTTTGGGCGGGTTGCGTTCCAGCCGCTTCGCCTCGCGCCGGATCAGCGCATTGCGGTGCGCGGCCGGGTTGGAGCGGTCGCGCTCCTCCAGTAATTTCGGCCAGGCCTCGGTGACGATACGGAGGAAATCGAGCGTCACAAGCCACCATCCGGCAAGATTGCCGGTGACCAGATCGGCAAGCCTGGTCCAGTCCGTGCCTTCGGTTTCGATCTCGTCCATCAGCCGGGCGAGGTCACGCGCTAGCCAGATCGCATCGGCGGCGGAGGCCGGCACGACGATCTCTTCGTTGAACATATCAAGGACATGCGCCGGCAAGGTGCGCTTCCAGGCCCGCACCAGCGGCGCCAGTAGCAGCAGGCGTTCGATGGCTGCGATCGGCGGCGCCATTTCAAGCTCGGTCGGCGTGCCGGCGTCGAAGGCGGCTTCGTCCTCGTCGAACTCTCCGAGCGGGCGGATGACCGGCAGGATCGCCGAACGGCGGCTCCCTCCCGGTCCCGAAAGCGCGTCGACAAAAGCGCCGCGCAGCGCACGGGCCGCGCGCCGTGTCGGCACATAGATGGTGACATCAGCCAGCGCCAGCGGATCGCCGTCGAACCGGAAGCCGGGCACCAGCCGTCCGGCCAGCAAGGCCTCGGCCAGAGTCGGCAGGAATGGCGCTCCGGGCGGGATCGAAAGAACGCGGCGCGCGCCGCTCATACCACCTTCGCGAGAGCGTCGGCGACCGCCGCTTCCGCCTGCGGAATGGCGTCGGGAGTGCCGACGGTGATCCAGCTTCCGCGCATCTGCATGCCGAACAGACGGCCAGAGGCGATTGCCTTGTCGAAATAGGTGTTGAGCGAATGCGCCCCGGCCGGCGCATCCCTGAAGATGGCGGGATTGACGATTGCCGCTCCGGCATAGATCAACCCGGCCGGATCGCCTTTCGAGCGCCGCAGGCCGCCATCCGGCGCCATCAGGAAATCCGTGCCGACACCGTGTCCGGTGGCCGAGTCGAGATCGGTAAGCATCAGCAGAATATCCATTTTCGCGCCGTCCCATGCAAGGGCAAGGCGCTCGAGGCTGGGCTGGCCGCTGTCGATCCAGAACGTATCGGCGTTGATGATGTAGAAGGGTTCGGCACCCAGCAGCGGCAATGCCTTGACGATGCCACCCGCCGAATTCAGCAGCGCGTCGCGCTCGTCGGAAATGACGATCTTTGGCGCCCGCCTGTGGGCGATATGGGCGACGATCTGGTCCGGCAGATAGTGCACGTTGACGATGGCTTTCTCGACGCCGGCCGCTTCGAGACTGTCCAGCCCCCAGTCGAGCAAGGTCCTGCCGGCGATCCGCACCAGCGGCTTCGGCATGGTGTCGGTGATCGGCCGCATGCGCTTGCCAAGACCCGCCGCCAGCACCATCGCTGTGGTCAAGGTCACGGGAGCCGTTCCTCCAGCAGGCCATGTGCCATGTAAAACTCCTTCAGCTGAGCCAGCGCCGGGTGCGCCAGCGCCCGCCTGAGATAATCGCGGATGCGCGGCAGGTGTCGGAGATAATAGGGCTTGCCGTCGCGCTTTTCGAGCCGCACGAAAATGCCGAGGATCTTTGAATTGCGCTGCGCCGCCATGATCGCATAGGCCCTGCGGAAGGCGTCCTCATCGAAGCCGACGGCGGCGTGCCGCGCAGCGACATAGGCGTCCACGGTCCGCTGCTCGATATCGGGCGAAACGGTGACGCGGGCATCCATGGCCAGCGACGCAACGTCATAGGCCGCAGGACCCATCAGCGCGTCCTGGACGTCGACGATGCCGAGGCGGTCGTGGCCTTTGCGGTCACCGCGCCAGATGATGTTGGGCGAATGGAAGTCGCGCAGCATCAGCGTGTATTTCTGTGTGTCCAGCCGATCGAGAACCGCGTTCCATTCCCTGTGATAGCCGGCGCGTAAAGCCTCGCTTGCCGGGCTGCCGGTCACCATCGGCACATACCAATCGACCAAGAGATCGGCTTCGATCAGCATGGCGTCGCGATCGAACGGCGGCACCTCGTGGAAGACGCCCGGCACGGCCTCCATGCGCTGCGGCCAGGTCTTCCCATGCATCATCGCCAGCAATTCGGCCGCTGCCGCGTAGCGCTCGGCCACCGGCTCATCATTGCCGTCGAGAAAACCTTCCGAGCCCAGATGCTCCAGCAGCAGAAAGCCCCGTTCGAGATCCTCGGCATGGATTTTTGGGACACTGACACCTTGCGACAGCAGCGCCTTGTCGATGGCGACGAAAGCGGTGACCGACTGCGCCGTGTGGGCGATCACGGCATAGGGCTTGCCGTCGCGCACCGGCGGCCCCAGCACCAGCCGCGGCGAATTCATCAGCACGCGCGGCGCAAGGCCGGCGAGCGAAACAATCTCGTAAGAGCGCGCCGAGGCGTCGCCGACGAAATGACGCCGCGCGGCGTCGCCCCAACCGGCCGTTTTGAGGAAATCGCGCATCGCCAGCGATCGCGCCACGCGTTCGAAGGCAACGCCTTGGCCCGATAGTTTCGCCAATCGTCCTTCGTCCTGATGGACGAGTTCGATCCAGATCGACGTTCTCGGAAGAGCGGCCTCCGCCCGTTCCGGCCACTCGACAAGGGCAGCGCCCTGCAGCAGCGCCTCGTCGAAACCCAGCTCGTCCATCTCGCCGGCCGAGGACAGGCGATAGAGATCGAAATGGTGCACGGGGATGCGCGTGTCGTAGCTTTGCACCAAGGTGAAGGTAGGGCTCGGCACATCGAGGCCGGCATCATCGGCCAGCGCCCTGATCAGGGCCCGCGCCAGCGTCGACTTGCCGGCGCCGAGATCGCCCTTGAGCGCCAGCACGTCGCCCGGCCGCAGCGCCATGGCCAGGTCTTCGCCGAGCCTTGCGGTCGCAGCCTCGTCGGCGAGAAAACGCTCCAGCACAACAACAGTCATCGAGCGCGCTACTCGGCCGCGGCGCGGATGCCCGACGGTGCATCGGGGAAGGTGCAGATGACGGTGGTGCCCTTGTCCTTGCCGGTCTCGATGCGCACGCTGCCGCCGTGCAGCTCGACAAAGCTCTTGACGATCGACAGGCCTAAGCCCGCACCGCGCCGGCGCCCGCCATTGGTGCGCGGCTCGAAGCGGCGGAACACCGAATCGAGCAGGTCCGGCGGCATGCCGGGGCCGTTGTCATGGACGGAGAATTCCACACCTTGCTCCAAATGCCGGCAGGCAAGCGTGATCGTGCTCGCCTCCGGCGCGTAATTGGCGGCGTTGCTGAGCAGATTGTAGAGGATCTGGCGAACCCGGGTCTCGTCGCCGTGAAAACTCTTCGGCGCCGCAGCGGCGTCGATCCGGAGCTTGATCGAATGCTCTTGCAGCCGGTCGGCGACCAGTTCGGCCGCGGCCTCGATGGTGCGCTCGACGCTTACTTCCGAAATGTCGAGCTGCATGATACCGGCGTCGACGGTGGCGAGGTCGAGTATGTCGTTGACGATGGTGAGCAGCACCGAGGATGACGAGCCGACATGCTCGACATATTCGCGCTGCTTTGGGCTGAGCGGCCCGGTCGCCGGCAGCGACAGAAGCTCGGTGAAGCCGATGATGTTGGTCAGCGGCGAGCGCAGCTCGTAGGAGACATGCTGCACGAACTCGTTCTTCAGCTGGTCGGATTTCTGCAGCGCTTCGTTCTTGTCCTTCAGCGCGCGCTCGACATTGACGCTGTCGGTGACGTCCACAAAGGTCATCATCACCTGGCCGTTGGGCAGCGGGATGACGGCGTAGCTGAGCACTGTGCCGTTCTTCAGTTCGGTCTGGCCATGGCGGTCGCGGCGCTCGTCGTCGAAACCGGTGATGGCGGCGACGAACCCGCCCCACGGGCTGTCGACGGCGCGCTGGTCGCTGAGATCGCGGATCGCCGAGACATGGACGTTGGGCTTGATCACATCCTGGCTCAGTCCCCACAGCGCGACAAAGGCCGGGTTCGACAGGCGCAGCCGCCCATCGGGACCGAACACGGCGACGCCTTCGGCCAGATTGTCGAGCGTTTCGCCCTGGACCCGCACCGCCGTCTGGTAGCGGCTTTCGAGGTCCATCTTCTCGGTCAGGTTCTCGAACACCCAGGTCACGCCGCCCTTCGGCTGGGGGTTGGCCACCACGCGGATGGTCTTGCCGTCGGGCAAATGCCACCAATGCTCTTGCGATTCCACCGCGCGGTAGGCGCCAAGCAGGCCTTCTTTCCAACGCCGCCATTCCGGCTGCTCGGCGATCTTGCCTTCGCTGCGCAGCCGGTCGAGCAGCAGCGCATTGTCGGGCGCGCTATGCAGGAAGCCCGGGTCCAGCCCCCACAGTTTCTGGAACGCCTGGTTGAAGAAGCGCAACTTCTCGTTGGCATCGAAGATCGCCACCGCCGTGTTGAGCTGGTCGAGCGTGTCGGCATGGCTGCGCACCGTGCGCTCATATTCGCCGCGAATGGTTTCGGTGGCGCTGGTGTCGCAGGCAAGGCCGGCCGAGCCGTCCGCACCGGCGAAGTCGGTGACGGCGAACACGCGGCGGTCGCCCTCGATCACTGTCGACAGCGTTTGTTCGAAGATTGGGCGCGATTTGTGCTGCGCGGCGATCTGTTCGCGCGCTTGGGCGCCGAGGAATTCCTTGGCTTCGCGCACGGCGGTCTCGGCGTTCGGTGCCTCGACCGCTCCGGCATAGGCACGGTTGACCCATTTCAGCCGCCCGTCGGTGGCGCGCAGCCAGGCCGGCATCGGCAAGGCGTCGAGCAGGCCGATCATGGTCTCGTAGTCGGCGGCCAGACGCTGGTTCTCGATCTTCAGCCTGGCTTGGCTCCTCTGAGTTTCCGACAGCGAGACGAAGCGCACCAGCACATGCGCGGCGCTCTTGCGGCCATGCACTTCAAGCGGCGCCCCGGCCTGCGATTCGATCACGAGATCAAAGGGTTTCGCTTTCTCGCGCAGACCAGCGACGGCATTTTCGAGCGCCGCCGCCGAGCGCGGCATCAGCCAGCGGCCGAAGGCGAGGAAGGCTGCACGGTCGTCCGGCGCACCGCTTTCCAGCGGCAGCGTGCCGATCAGCTCCGGCTTCTTGTTCTCGGACGCCCAGACGATGACGCGCTGGTCACGCAGATTGAGCAGCGCCTCGGAGCGCTGCAGCGCCGCATTGATGTCGGCAATGCGGGCTCTGAGTTCGACATTCTGCGCCGAGGTGCGGGCTCTTTCGCGGATCAGGAAGATGGCCGAGACCAGTGCCGCGCCCATGACGCCGACGAACATGGCGAGCTGGATGACTTCGACCGCGCTGACCGACAGTCCGGCCTTCTGCGCAATGGCCGGCTCGGCATGGGCGGCAAACGAGGTGAGCGGGCCGGCAAGAGCTGAGGTGGCAAGAAAGCCGGCGGTGCGGGCGCCGACACGCCTCTTCAGGCCACCGCCTGTCGTGACGGAGCCAGTGCTATCGGAATCGTCATGGCCGCCGGAAACGGCCGATCCCGCGCGAGGCGGGTTTTCCCCCGGCATGTCTTGGTCCTCTTCGCCGCCTGAATGCAAGACCGCCCAGATCAGGATCACGTTTGGTAGAAACGCCCTTCTGACCTAACTCTCTCTTGAAGAGCATGATCTTTTCCGAAAACCGCTTCCCACTTTTCGCTGACGCGGTCCTTCGGTTCGAATCATGCTCTCGATGCGTACGCCGGCCCTCGTCCCCGGCCCACGAATCAGCACAATAGCGCGTGCTGGAATCGGCGTGAAGAATCATCCGCGCAAAAAAGAAGTCGGGCGAAAAGTCAATCGCCCGGCTTCAATATCTAGTGGTAAACGCCGCTTTGGCTAATAGCGGTAGTGTTCCGGCTTGAACGGACCCTGCGGGGTCACGCCGATATAGGCGGCCTGTTCGCCGGACAGTTCGGTCAGGCGGGCTCCGAGCTTGTCGAGATGCAGACGCGCCACCTTCTCGTCGAGGTGCTTGGGCAGCACATAGACCTGGTTCTGGTACTGGCCGGGCTTGGTGTAGAGTTCGATCTGCGCCAGCACCTGATTGGTGAACGAGGCCGACATCACGAAGCTCGGATGACCGGTCGCGTTGCCGAGGTTGAGCAGGCGCCCCTCGGACAGCAGGATCATCCGCTTGCCGTCCGGGAAGGTTATCATGTCGACCTGCGGCTTGACGTTGGTCCATTGCAGGTTGCGCAGCGACGCGACCTGGATCTCATTGTCGAAGTGGCCGATATTGCCGACGATCACCATGTCCTTCATCGAGCGCATGTGGTCGAGGGTGACGACATCCTTGTTGCCGGTGGTGGTGATGACGATGTCGGCGGTTGGTGCGGCATCTTCCAGCGTGACGACTTCAAAGCCGTCCATCGCCGCCTGCAGCGCGCAGATCGGATCGACTTCCGTGACCTTGACGCGGGCGCCGGCGCCCTTGAGCGAAGCCGACGAGCCCTTGCCGACGTCGCCATAGCCGCAGACGACCGCAACCTTGCCGGCCATCATGGTGTCGGTGCCGCGGCGGATGCCGTCGACCAGCGATTCCTTGCAGCCATATTTGTTGTCGAACTTCGACTTGGTGACCGAGTCGTTGACGTTGATCGCCGGGAAGGGCAGCAGGCCCTTCTTCTGCAACTGGTAGAGCCGGTTGACGCCCGTCGTCGTCTCTTCGGTGACGCCGCGGATGGCTTCCTTCTGCTTGGTGAAAAAGCCGGGCGAAGCCTTCAGGCGCTTCTTGACCTGGGCGTAGAAGTATTCCTCTTCCTCGCTCTGCGGGTTGGACAGCACGTCCTCGCCGGCTTCGGCGCGGGCGCCGATCAGTATGTACATCGTGGCGTCGCCGCCATCATCGAGGATCATGTTGGAGAGGCCGCCATCGGCCCACTGGAAGATCCTGTCGGTGTAGTCCCAGTACTCCTCGAGCGACTCGCCCTTGACGGCGAACACCGGGATGCCGGCCTCGGCGATGGCCGCGGCCGCATGGTCCTGGGTCGAGAAGATGTTGCACGAGGCCCAGCGGATATCGGCGCCAAGCGCCTTCAGCGTCTCGATCAGCACCGCCGTCTGGATGGTCATGTGCAGCGATCCGGTGATGCGCGCACCTTTCAACGGTTTCTTGTCGCCGAATTCCTCGCGGCAGGCCATCAGGCCCGGCATTTCGGTTTCGGCGATATCGAGTTCCTTGCGGCCCCAGCCGGCAAGCGAGATGTCGGCGACCACATAGTCCTTGCTACCTGTCATGGCAGTGCTCCGGTGTGATTTGTCTTCAGAATGCGCCTGCGCCACACGGCGCGTCGAAGGGCGCGGAATGCCGGCCTGACTAGCAGATCGCCGCCAAGACGACAATGGGATATAAAGAAATCTTTATGCGCGTATGTGTTTACGGGGATGCATGCCGCCCAAAAGTATCCGGCGGTTTTGGGACAACGGCGTCCAAAGCAAAAACTTCAGCACTCTTCGCCGAAGCGCGAGGCGACCAGCTGCTCCAGCGCGTCCATCGCCGCTGCGGCTTCAGCGCCGCTGGCGGTGACGCGGATCGAATAACCGGGGCTCGCCGCCAGCATCATCAGCCCCATGATCGAGGTGCCGCCGACCTTGAGACCATCCTTCTCGACATGGACGGTGGCGTCGAAGCCGCTGGCGACCTGGACGAACTTCGCCGAGGCGCGCGCATGCAGGCCGCGCTGGTTGACGATCGGGAACTCGCGCACGATCTCACCGGGCGACAGCGCGTTCATTTGCTGCTCAGCAGCTGACTTGCGACGTTGATGTATTTGCGCCCCGCGGCCTGCGCCTCGTCGAGCGCGGTCGCCATGTTGTCGCCCTTGCGGATCGACGACAGCTTGATCAGCATCGGCAGGTTCATGCCGGCGATGACCTCGGTGCGACCGGATTCCATCACCGAAATGGCGAGGTTGGAAGGCGTGCCGCCGAACATATCGGTCAGAACGATGACGCCGGTCCCGGTGTCGACGCGGCCGACGGCGTCGACGATATCGCGCCTACGCTGCTCCATATCGTCGTCGGCGCCGATTGCCACGGTTTCGAAATTGTCTTGTGGCCCCACGACATGTTCCACGGCATGGCGGAACTCGGCGGCCAGTTGACCGTGCGTTACAAGCACGAGTCCGATCATTCTATGGTGGCTCCCGTCATCGCCGCTTCACAGGCGCTTTTTATGCTCGCCGGCCATCCCAGGCGGCGGGAGCGCTATCTTGTCGACGCGCGGCGCGTTGACAAGCCCAAAATTGCGTCGGCCATGGCCAATTTGACGCATTGCAGCAAAAAACCGGCGGCGGATCATACGAAAGGCGCAATCGCCAGCCGCGCCATTACCGCCGGCAAAGCCGCAGTGACGTTGCGCTGAACGAGGTCGATGCGCGGCACCACACAGCCGGCAATGGTCGCGCTCGACTCTTCCTGGAAACGCTCCACAGCGTTAGCGGCAACCAGCTGGATCGTAAGGTCGATGACTCCCACAGATTGGAACAAAAGCGGCTTCGGACCAAGTCCGGGCACCTCTGCGAGGCCGGCAATGCTGGCGGGCGCATGGCAGACCAGCCGCCCGAAACGCGCCGCGACAAACAGCTGGTCGTCGCCGATCAGCCGCGCAAACAGCCCGAGCCGGCTGAAATGGTCGATGAGCGCCAGCGCCAGCGTTGTCTTGCCCGAGCCGGACGGCCCGGTGATCAGGACGCCCCGCTCGCCAATCAGGACTGCGGTGGCATGGATGTTCTCGGGTTCCGCGGTGGGATCGGGCATGCGCAGCCGCGATCAGCCTTCGGCCGGCAGCGTAACGACGAAGCGCGCGCCCTTGATGTCGCCGGGCTTGGTGCCGGGGATGTTCTCGGCGGTCAGCGTGCCGCCATGGGCTTCGACGATCTGCCTGGATATCGACAGGCCAAGCCCCGAATTCTGGCCGAACGCCTCGCCGGCCGGGCGGTCGGTGTAGAAGCGCTCGAAGATGCGGTCGATGGCGTCGGCGCGGATTCCGGGGCCGTTGTCGTCGACGGTGACGATGTTGACCTTGCCCGAGCGTGCCAGGGAAATGGCGATATGGCCGTGGTCCTCCGGCACGAAGGAGCGGGCATTCTCGATCAGATTGGTGATGACCTGGCCGATCCTCAGATCATGGCCGGTGACGAAATAGCCTTTGACGCCTTGCGGCAGCTTGGCGGCCTTGAATTCGATCTCGACAGCCTTTTTGTTGCGCGTCGCTTCGCGCGACACGGCGACGAGATCGGTGATGAATTTCTTCAAATCGACCGTGGCGGCATCCTCACGCGCCAGTTCGGCGTCTAGGCGCGAGGCATCGGAAATGTCGGTGATCAGCCGGTCGAGACGCCGGACATCGTGCTGGATGATCTCCATCAGCCTGCCGCGTGAATTGTCGTTCTTGGCAAGCGGCAAGGTCTCCACCGCGCTGCGCAGCGAGGTCAGCGGGTTCTTCAGCTCGTGCGAGACATCGGCGGCGAAGCTTTCGATCGCCTCGATGCGGGCATAGAGCGCATTGGTCATGTCGCGCACCGCGACCGACAAATTGCCGATCTCGTCCTGGCGGTCGGAAAAGTCGGGGATCTCCTCGCGGCTCTTGACGCCGCGCCGCACCCGCACTGCCGCCGCCGATAGCCGGCGCAGCGGATTGGCGATGGTGGATGCGAGCAGCATCGACAGGATGGCGGTGACCAGGGCGGCGATGCCGAACACGCGCAAAATAGCCTTGCGCTCGGCGGCGACGATCTTGTCGATGTCGCCGCCTTCCGTCGACAGCATCAGCACGCCGAGAACGGCGCGGAAGCGCTGGATCGGCACCGCCACCGAAACGATCTGCTCGCCCTGTTCGCTCACCCGCACGATCGTCGACGGACTGCCGGTCAGCGCCTTGACCACTTCCGGGAAGGCCGCACCGTTGCCGCCGGGCTGCTCATGGTAGACGGGCAGGTCCTTGTTGCGGAAGAAGTCGAAGACGAATTTCTGCACGCGCTCCAGCATATCCGGCTGCTCGTCCTCGACCGGAGGCAGGTCGTAGCGCAGGATCTGGCCGCGCGAGTAGAGATGGCGCGAATCGAGCAGCAGATTGGCGTCGCGGTCATAGATGCGGGCCCGGGTGCGCGTCGGCGAAATCAGCCGCCGCAGCACCGGCGCGACGCGCTCGGGGTTGATCGGGAAATCCAGATTGTCGAGCTGGTCTGAGCCCGGCCCCAGGCTTTCACCGGCCTGCAGTTCGAGTAGTTTTTCCGGATCGATGCTGATCGAATCGGTCTCGACCGTTGCCGACGCGGCAATGGCGCCGGCGATGATCTCGCCCTGCGTCATCAGGCTTTCGACGCGGGCGTCGATCAGCCCGTCGCGGAAGGTGTTGAGATAGAGGATGCCGGTGACCAGCACGGCGAGGCCGGCCAGGTTGAGGAACAGGATGCGCCGGGTCAGGCTGGAAAAGATGTGGTGGCCGAGGAAGCGGCGCATCGGCACCGTCAACCTCGACAGGAATGCGGGCAGAATCCGCGACCGCCTGACAGCGCTCGTTCGTCTGCTCCGCTGTACATCCACTGCCATCGAATAGCAGCTCCCGCCTAGTCTTTGGTTTTATGCATGTCGTCGTCCCAAAAACCGCGACCACTTTTGGGCGACATGCATCAACTCAAGCTTCGCGGAACCGGTATCCGACTCCGTAAAGGGTTTCGATCATTTCGAAGTCGTCATCGACGGCTTTGAACTTCTTGCGCAGCCGCTTGATGTGGCTATCGATGGTGCGGTCGTCGACATAGACCTGCTCATCATAGGCGGAATCCATCAGCGCATCACGGCTTTTTACCACGCCTGGGCGCTGCGCCAACGAGTGCAGGATGAGAAATTCGGTGACCGTCAGCGTCACCGGCTCGCCCTTCCAGGTGCAGGTATGGCGTTCCTGGTCCATGACGAGCTGGCCGCGTTCCAGCGAACGGGCCTGCTGGCTGGGCGCCTTTGCCGCAGCTTCGCGGGCGCTGGCGCGGCGCAGCACGGCGCGCACCCGCTCGACCAGCAGGCGCTGCGAGAACGGTTTGCGGATGAAATCGTCGGCGCCCATCTTGAGGCCGAAAAGCTCATCGATCTCATCGTCCTTCGAGGTCAGGAAGATCACCGGCAGGTCGGACTTCTGCCGCATCCGGCGCAACAGCTCCATGCCGTCCATGCGCGGCATCTTGATGTCGAGGATGGCGAGATTCGGCGGCCGCGCCGCCAGGCCTTCAAGCGCCGACGCACCATCCGTGTAGGTCTCGACGCGATACCCCTCGGACTCGAGGGCGATCGACACCGATGTCAGAATGTTGCGGTCGTCATCGACAAGCGCGATTGTTGCCATTTCAAGCGGCTCCCTCATGAGCTGTCCCTTCTTCGATAAGAGAGAAAGGGCTTTTGCAGGACAAATTAGGTACAAAATGTGGCACAGGCTCCGTCCGCTGTCACTGAAGGCTTGCCGGTGACCCATCCCGCACCTCTATGCAGATTGGACGCCTGACCCTGGCCAATCCTTTGGGTAACCACTGTAATTTTTTGCATATATAAACGATTTAAACAACTTTCAATTTTTTTAAATCGATTAATGATTTGATATCATTTGGGTTTTCTGGTTCTGACCATCTTAGCCCACTTCGCGGGCCTGCCGGAAATACGACGGCAAAGTGCGGCGATTCCAGAAGAAGGGACCCTTGATGTCGGAAGTCGGCAAACGCAATTCCGCCTGCGCGATCGATCGCATCGGACTGAAAACTACCGGAACGGTGCGTTATAATTTCGGTGCCGCCGCGCTGTACGAGGACGCGATCCGCCGTGGCGAGGCAAGGCTGACCGCGCATGGCGCGCTGCTTGCCGAGACCGGCCAGCACACCGGCCGCTCGCCCAGGGACAAGTTTGTCGTCCGCGACAGTGCCACCGAGCCGCATATCTGGTGGGATAACAACAAGGCGATTTCGCCGGCTCAGTTCGAAACATTGCTTGCCGATTTCCTTGCCCATGCGGCCGACAGGGACCTTTATGTCCAGGACCTGATCGGCGGCGCTGATGCCGAGCTGAAGCTGCCGACGCGGATCATCACCGAATTCGCCTGGCACTCGCTGTTCATCCGCAATCTTTTGATCCGCCCGCAGGCCGCCGAACTCGAGGATTTCGTGCCGGAGATGACGATCATCGACCTGCCGTCCTTCCGCGCCGATCCGGCCCGTCACGGCAGCCGCACCGATACGGTGATTGCGGTCGATCTCACCCGCAAGATCGTTCTGATCGGCGGCACCTCCTATGCCGGCGAGATGAAGAAGTCGGTGTTCACCATGCTGAACTATCTGCTGCCGGAAAAGGCCGTCATGCCCATGCACTGCTCGGCCAATGAGGGCCCGGCCGGCGACGCGGCGATCTTCTTCGGGCTTTCCGGGACGGGCAAGACGACGCTGTCGGCCGATCCGTCACGTACGCTCATCGGCGACGACGAGCACGGCTGGGGACCGCACGGCATCTTCAACTTCGAAGGCGGCTGCTACGCCAAGACGATCCGGCTGTCGGCCGAGGCCGAGCCGGAGATTTTCGCCACCACGCAGCGCTTCGGCACGGTGCTGGAAAATGTCGTGCTCGACGCCGACCGCGTGCCGGACTTCAACGACGGCCGGCTCACCGAAAACACGCGCTGCGCCTATCCGCTGGATTTCATCCCCAATGCCTCGAAGAGCGGACGGGCCAGCCACCCGAAAAACATCATCATGCTGACCGCCGATGCCTTCGGCATCATGCCGCCGATCGCACGGCTGACCCCGGCGCAGGCGATGTATCACTTCCTCTCCGGCTACACCGCCAAGGTGGCCGGCACCGAGAAGGGCGTTACCGAGCCGGAAGCGACCTTCTCGACCTGCTTCGGCGCCCCGTTCATGCCGCGCCACCCCAAGGAATACGGCAATCTGCTGCGTGAGCTGATCGCCCGCCACGGCGCCGATTGCTGGCTGGTCAACACCGGCTGGACCGGCGGCGCCTACGGCACCGGCAAGCGCATGCCGATCAAGGCGACGCGCGCCTTGCTGGCCGCAGCGCTTGACGGTTCGCTGAAGGCGTCCGGTTTCCGCACCGACGCCAATTTCGGCTTCGAGGTGCCGGTTGCTGTGCCTGGCGTCGAGAGCGCCATTCTCGACCCGCGTTCGACCTGGGCCGACAAGGCAGCCTATGACCGGCAGGCAGCGCGATTGGTCGGCATGTTCGCCGTCAACTTCGAGAAATTCGAGAGCCATGTCGATGCCGTCGTGCTCGGCGCAGCACCCCGCCTGCAGGAAGCTGCGGAATAGTCGAGGCGTCTTCACCGAAGCATCCTTGAAAGGCGCGGTCTCGATCGGGCCTTTTCTTTTTTGGTCCGCCGCGCCATGACTGCGACATGCCTATCGACGACATCATCATATCAGACGAAGCCGTAATCCATCCGGGCGACCTGCACGAGGATTTCATCCGTTCGTCGGGTCCCGGCGGCCAGAACGTCAACAAGGTGGCGACCGCGGTCCAGTTGCGCTTCGACGCCGCCAATGCGGCTGGCCTGTCCGAACGCGTGCGCGCGCGCACGATCAAGCTCGCCGGCCAGCGCGCCACCAAGGACGGCGTCATCGTCATCGAGGCCGGCCGCTTCCGCACCCAGGAGCAGAACCGGGCCGATGCCCGGGCAAGGCTGACGGCGCTGGTCGCCAAGGCCGCGGAACCGCCGCCGCCGCCGCGCAAGAAGACCAGGCCGTCGAAAGGCTCGGTGGAGCGGCGGCTGCAAAGCAAGGCAGGGCGCGGCACGATCAAAAAGCTGCGCGGCCGGGTAGAGAACGACTAAGGACCGCGCCGACTGCGTGCATAAAGCGGCCTCCCCTTCGGAACCGCAGACGCAAGGTTTCACCATTGCCACAGCAAGGGAGGCCGACAACGGTGGCTTTCGGGTCGCCGTTTCTGATTGGCGGTGGCATGGTTTCAGTATCAACCGGAGGCGAAGTCATGCTCGTTCTGCCCAAAGGCGTCCGCCATATGCCTGGTTATCTGTCCCGCGCGGCGCAGGAAGCGCTGGTGGAAGAGGTGAGGACAATTGTACAGCGGGCGCCGCTGTACGTGCCGGCGATGCCGCGGACCGGCAAGGAGATGAGCGTGCGCATGACCAATTGCGGCACGCTCGGCTGGGTCACCGACAAGGAACTGGGTTATCGCTACCAGCCAACGCACCCACTCACCGGAGAGCCATGGCCGCCGATCCCGGACGCGCTGCTGCAATTGTGGCGGGAGGTCGCCGCCTATCCGAATCCGCCGGAGGCCTGCCTGGTCAATTTCTATACGCAGGGCGCCAAAATGGGCCTGCACCAGGATCGCGACGAAGCCGATTTTTCGGCGCCTGTGGTCTCGGTGTCACTTGGCGACGATTGCCTGTTCCGGGTCGGCCAAGTGACGGGCAGGGGGGCCACACGCGACGGCGGTACCAAATCGTTCCGCCTGAAAAGCGGCGACGTCGTCGTGCTCGGCGGCGAAGGCCGGCTCTGCTTCCACGGCGTCGACCGGATTTATCCGTCGACCTCGGCGCTGCTGAAAAATGGCGGCCGGATCAATCTGACGCTGCGGCGGGTGACGGAGCCCGGCTAAAGTCGTCGCGAACAAGGACCCTCAACGTATCGTCCTCCGCGATCTGGCGATAGTGTTGCATGAAGCGGACGAAATCCTGCCGGCCGGAAAGCTCGGTCAGCCACAAGATGTCCTCCTTCTGCACAATGACCAGCGATGGCTGGTTGGTTTCGAGTTGGGCAACCTTGTCATCGATGTAGCGATCGGTGATCCGCTTGTAGTGTTCGGCCCCCGCCTCGTTGCCGCTTTGCGCCTCGACCTTCGCGAAATAGGTAGCAAATCCCCCGAGCCAATCGCTGCAGTACGTCGAGATCCAGCTCCCGCCGACCATTCGCGTCAGCGGATGGCCCGCCGCAATGTCCGAACCTATGAGCGCGACCTTCGGATGGTCTACCGCGGCATTTATCGTCGCGACGAAATCGGCGCTGGGGTTCTGGCTGGGCCAGAAGGGGACAGCATTGGCCAAAATGGTGGCGGCAAGCAAAAGCATCCGCGCCAGCCCCATGCCCGATAGCGATTGCCTCGCCGGGTCAATCTGGATGGCTCTGAGTAGCAACGCCGCCGCTATCAGGCTGATCGCCGGGAATGCATGATAGGGCCAGCCCTTGGCCTGGTAGACGAGAGGCACGGTGGCGGCCAATGACGCCAGGACGAACACCACGATCATCGGCGACAGGGCGAGGCCCGGCCGAAGCGAGCGCAACATGTAGAGAGCGATGAGATAGGCTGGTGCATACTTGACCAACAGCGCTTGCACCACCCGCAGCCGCATATAGGTGTCGGTCAGCACCGGATAGATGGTGTTGAGGAACTCTGGATAAAAGTACAGCACGGCGACGAGATAGGCGACGCAGACCAAGCCGATTACCCAGTATTCGATGCGGAAGAGCGACCAGATCGACCGGCGCTGAAAGGCCACGTACAGCGCCGGAACCAGCACCATCAGCGCATAATAGGGTTTCACCAGCACCAGGACGCTGCCACAAAGGCCGGCCAATGCCGCTATCGACAAGCTCGGCGTGCGCCCTTCCGTCGGCGCGGCGCGCCAAGCCATCAACACCAGCAACGGCAGAAACATGGCGATGCCCAGATGTTCCCGCTCGCTGAAAGCGTTGCCCGGAAGAATGATCAGCAGTGCCAGAAACAGCGGCAGCATCGAGAACAGCACATGGTTCTCGGCAAAGCCGGCCAATCTGGCGATCCGCGCGGCAATGCCGAGACCCAGCAGGCAGATCGTATAGGCATAGAGATGAATGACGACTTCCGGCGAAATGCCGAGAGAGTGCGCCAAGGCCACGGCCGGCATGAACATCCACGGCGTGAACGGCGGATTGACCTCGAAGAGATCCACATAGAGCCGTGAGCCGGCAAGCACCTTCTCGGACATGGTGATTGCCCAACTGGTGTCGGGTATGACGCCCCAGCGCATCTGCCAGGGCACGGCCGCCACCAGCACGAGCAGGCAGATGATCCTGGTCGGTGGCAGCGTTCGCGAGCTGCCCTGGGCCGAAGTCAGGGCGGATCTCTCGATGAGCGAAGTGCGGATCTCCGTACTCATCTGGCCGCCACGAAGACGAATTTGCGCAGGATAATGAAGTTCAGGACCGGAACCAGGATGGAAGCGATTGCCACTGGCACCAATGGCGGCAGTCCAGCTACGTCGGTAAGGATCATAGCCAGCCCGACCGAGAGCAGAAACCCGATCGCCGTGGCGCAGGCGAAGCGGACGATCTCGAAGCCAATCGAGCCGTCCGACATGAACGTCACGAAGCGATGCCCGCAATAGGAGAACACCGCGCCGGCGCCATAGCCAGCGACCGAGGCGATTGTCGCAGGCCTGCCAAAGCCATGCAGAGCCGAAAGGGCCAAGGTCAGCACGGCGTAGATCAGGGTCGATACGCCGCCGATTGCAGCAAACCGCAGGATTCGCGCCGGCTCCGAACGGCCCATGGCCCATGACCAGAACCGGTAGCCGGGCAAAGGATCGTTGACCGCCTGGCGCACAGTCAACCGAACCGGCGTTCGTGCGTCGCGGGCGGCGTCTTTTTCGACGTCTGGGAATTGCTGATGGCGGCGATCGCTTCCTCGAAGCCGGTCAGCCGGTCGACGACGTAAAGCGGCCGCCGTTTCACCTCGGCATGAATGCCGCCAACATAAAGGCCGATGACGCCGGTCATCAGCAGATTGATGCCTGACAGGAAGGAAATGATCACCACCGTCGATGTCCAGCCATGGACGACGCCGCTGACAAAAAGCCAGGAAAACACCGCGTAGAGCCCAAGCAGGGCGGCGAGGCCGGAAATGGCCAGACCCGCCCACAGCGCCAGCCGCAGCGGCTTTTCGGAAAAGCTGATGATACCGTGCACGGCCAGCCGCACCATCTTCCAGAACGGATATTTGGTTTCGCCTGCTGCCCGCGTCGGCCTCTCGAACGGCACGGCGGTCTGCTTGAAACCCATCCAGCCGAACATGCCGCGCACGAAGCGGTCACGCTCGGGCATGCGTTTGAAAGTCTCGAGCGCCTTGCGGCCGACGAGGCGGAAATCGCCGACATCGCGCGGAATGCTGACGGAGGTCATCTGCTCGAGCGCGCGATAGAACAGATTGGCGCTGACCCGCTTGAACCAGGTTTCGCCCTCGCGCCGGATGCGCCGCGCGTAGACGATCTCGTAGCCTTCTTTCCACTTGGCGACGAGATCGAGCACCACCTCCGGCGGGTCCTGCAGGTCGGCATCCATGACGATGACGGCGTCCCCGGCGGCAGCATCCATGCCGGCCGTGATGGCGATCTGGTGGCCGAAATTGCGCGACAGCTCGATCAGCCGGAAGCGGTCGTCTTCGGCAACCATGCCGCGCAGGAAGATGAGGCTGGTGTCGCGGCTGCCATCGTCGATGAAAATCGCTTCGGCACGGCCGTCCAGCGCGTCCAGCAGCATGCGGATCCGCCGCACCAGCAGCGGTAGCACCGCTTCCTCGTTAAAGATCGGAATGACCAGAGAATAGACCGGGGCTTGGCGGCCCCCGGCATCGCTCGCATTGATCACCGCTTGCTCCCGACCCGCTGGAATTGCAGCAAAAACTAGCCGGGATTGCCTAAGGCGCCGTTAACCCAGTCGTCACAGTTTCCTGAGCGCCACTTCCTCGACCAAATGATTGGCGCCCTTGCGCAGGATGAGGTCGGCGCGCGCCCGTGTCGGCACGATGTTCTCGCGCAGGTTTTTCAGGTTGATGTTGGCCCACAAGCCTTCCGCAATGGCGCGCGCGGCGTCTTCCGAAAGCTGCGAATAGCGGTGGAAGAAGGAGTCCGGATTGCGGAAGGCCGTCTCGCGCAGCCGCATGAAGCGGGCGATGTACCATTGGTGGATCAGCTTTTCGTCGGCGTCGATATAAATGGCGAAATCGAAGAAATCCGACAGGAACGGCACGATCTTGCCGTCCTTCGGCAATTTGCCGGGCTGCAGAACGTTGATGCCTTCGAAGATCAGAATGTCGGGCCGGTCGATGGTGACGAACTCGCCGGGAATGACGTCATAGGTCAAATGCGAATAGACGGGCGCGCGGACATTGCGCTGCGCCGACTTGATGCCCGAGAGGAAACGCAGCAGCGCACCGACATCGTAGCTGTCGGGAAAGCCCTTGCGCTCCATCAGATTGTCGCGTCGCAACACCTTGTTGGGCAACAGGAACCCGTCGGTAGTGATGAGATCGACCTTGGGGCTCGACGGCCAGCGCGCCAGAAGCTCCTTCAGCACGCGCGCCGTGGTCGATTTGCCGACCGCAACCGAACCGGCAATGCCGATGATGAACGGTGTCTTGACCACATCCAGCGCGTTGAAGAAGGCCTGGCGCTGGCGAAACAGCAACTGGCTGGCCTCGACATGCGCCGAAAGCAGCCGCGAGAGCGACAGATAGATGCGCTTGACTTCTTCCAGGTCGACCGGATCGTTCAGTGAGCGCAGACGGTTGATCTCGTCTTCGCCCAGCGTCATCGGCGTGTCGGCGCGGAAGTTCGACCATTGCTCGGCCGAGAAGAAACGATAGGGGGAATATTTCTCGGTCGGAGCGAGCTGGTCCATCGAGTTTCCTGCCCTCTAGAGCATGAGGCCGAAAAGTGTGAAGCGGTTTTCGGGCGACATCATGCTCCCTCTATCAATTTAGAGACGGATTCAGATTTAAGGCCTCGGCCCGAAATCATCCGGCTCTCGCGGTCAGCCTTTCGGCCGGGATGCCTTTTCAGTGACGCCCGAACGGCCGGTGCGGCCCTCAAGCTCCTTCAGCACCTCGCCCAGCGAAACGCCGGCCATGCCAAGCACGACGAGCCAATGATATATGAGATCGGCACTTTCGGAAACGAGGGCTTTCTCGTCGCCCTTGACGGCGGCAATGACGGTCTCGACTGCCTCTTCACCAAGCTTCTGCGCCGCCTTGTCGATGCCTTTGGCGAACAGTTTTGCCGTCCACGAGTCCGGGTCGCCGGAACGGGCGCGTTCGCCAATGATCGTTTCCAGATCGGACAGCGAAAATTCAGCCATGGCGCAGTCTACAGCCTTTGTGGAGTGGATTGAACCGGATAGTCCAGCCGCATCGGCAGCCCGGCCTCGGCCATATGCGCCTTGGCTTCCGTAATCGTGTAAGTGCCGAAATGGAAGATCGAGGCGGCGAGCACGGCGCCGGCATGGCCGTCGCGAATGCCCTCGACCAGATGATCGAGCGTGCCGACGCCGCCCGACGCGATCACCGGCGCGCGCACCGCATCCGCTATCGCGCGGGTCAGCGCAATGTCGTAACCGGCCTTGGTGCCGTCACGGTCCATCGAGGTCAAAAGAATCTCGCCGGCGCCGCGATCGACCATTTTTCGCGCAAACTCGACCGCATCGATGCCGGTCTTTTCACGGCCGCCATGGGTGAAGATCTCCCAGCGGTCGGCTTCATTGGGTGCCGACACCTTCTTGGCGTCGATGGCGACGACAATGCACTGGTTGCCGAACTTGTCGGCGGCTTCCGCGACGAAATCGGGGTTCTTCACCGCCGCAGTGTTGATCGACACCTTGTCGGCGCCGGCCAGCAACAGTTTGCGAATATCGGCCACCTGGCGCACGCCGCCGCCGACGGTCAGCGGCATGAAGCATTGTTCGGCGGTGCGGGCGACGACGTCGAAGATGGTTTCACGGTTGTCGGACGACGCGGTGATATCGAGAAAGCAAAGCTCGTCAGCGCCGGCCGCGTCATAGGCTTTGGCCGCCTCGACCGGATCACCGGCATCGATGAGGTCGACGAAATTGACGCCCTTGACGACGCGGCCGTTCTTGACGTCGAGGCAAGGGATGACTCGGGCCTTCAGCATCAGCCCTTCTCCATCGTCGCCAGCAACTCGCTGAGCAGTTCGCCGACCAGCGGCGGAACCTCGGCCTGCGCATCGAACGCCGGATCGTAGGCGGAAATGGTGATGCCGGAAATCGGCAGCAGGCCGGCCATGCCGCAGACAGCCTGGCGCAGCTGTTTCGGCTCCGGGCCGCCGGGCGTGGTGTAACGGTTGGCCTGCAGCGCCCCGGGGTCGTGCACGTCGAGATCGAGATGCAGGTGCACCCGCTTCGCATCCGGCGCCTTCAGCCTGCCGCACGCCGTGGCCCAGTCCGGGCATTCGGTGCGGATGACCGGCAACGTCTTCAACAGCTCCGTTTCGGCCGGATCGAGATCGCGCGCGTTGACCAGCACGCAGCGCGCCGGATCGATCGGCCTGAAGCCGGGGATGGCCGAGGCCATCGGCTTCCAGCACAGGCCGAGAACCGTGGCCAGCGCCATGCCATCGAGAAAGCCGAAGATGGACGTCTCCGGGGTGTTGAGATCGCCATGCTGGTCGGCCCAGATGATCGCATCGGCATCCTCGCCGGCAACCGCACCGGCCGATGTCAGGCAATTGCCGGCCAGCACGATGGGAAACCGGCCGCGGTCTATGGCGATGCGGACCTCGCCGGAGAGGGCACCGCACACGGCAAAGCCGGTGGCGATCTCGCGCTGCTGTTCGTCGCCAACCCTGCCGATATCGGTGACGACGACGTCGTGCCCGGAGAGCGTCAGCGCGTCGACAAGCCCGCCGGCGATGAGTGCATCCGGGCCTCGGCCCATGCCGCCGTGATAGTGGCCGCTGTCATAGGATGCCAGGATGATGGAGATTTTCACGGCCGGGTCTCCATCGCCTTGCCCTGCAGCACCGCAAGCGCCTCGGCCGGGTCGATACGCCCGTCATAGAGCGCGCGGCCGGAGATGGCGCCTTCCAGTTTCTTCGCGTCGGGCATGGTCATGCGCACGATGTCGGCGATCGAGGCCAGCCCGCCCGAGGCGATGACCGGGATCGACACCGCGTCGGCGAGATCGATCGTGGCGTCCCAGTTGATGCCGGTCAGAACGCCGTCGCGGTCGATGTCGGTGTAGATGATGGCGGCAACGCCGGCGCCTTCGAATTTCTGCGCCAGTTCGATGACGCCGAGGCTGGAGGCCTCGGCCCAGCCTTCGACCGCCACCTTGCCGCCCTTGGCGTCGATGCCCACGGCGATCTTTCCAGGAAATTCCTTGCAGGCTTCCCGGACCAGGTCGGGATCGCGCACCGCCACCGTGCCGAGGATGACGCGGGCCAGCCCGCGGTCGAGCCAGTCCTCGATCTGCGCCAGCGTGCGGATGCCGCCGCCGAGCTGCACCGGGTTTTTCGTCGCCTTGAGGATGGCGCCGACCGCCGCGCTGTTGACGCTTTGGCCTTTGAACGCGCCATTGAGGTCGACGACGTGCAGCCAATCAAAACCCTGGTCCTCGAAGGCCTTGGCCTGGGCCGCAGGGTCGTCATTGTAGATGGTCGCGGTCGCCATATCGCCGTGCTTCAGCCGCACGCACTTGCCGTCCTTGAGATCGATGGCCGGAAACAGGATCACCGTTCAGACCCCTTCCACAATGGCGAAATGCGAGGTCGAATAAGCGCGCCGGAATTTCAGCGCTGCCTGGTATTCGGGGGAATGGAAGCAAGCCAGCGCGACCTCGTAGCTTTCGAACTCGACGATCACATGGCGATTGCCGGATGGCCCTTCCGGGCTTGACGACTGACCGCCTCGCGTCAGGAATTTCGCGCCGTATTTGTCGAACGCCGCTTTGTTGGCGGCGATGTATTTCGGATAGTTTTCCGGATCGGTCACATCGACCATCGCCATCCAGTAGCCCTTCTTGCTCATCTCAAGGCCTCCAGCGCAGGAAGTTGGTGATCAGTGCCAGGCCGAGCGCCTGGCTCTTTTCCGGATGGAATTGCGTGCCGGCAAGGTTACCGCGCGCGACCGCCGCCGTTACCGGGCCGCCATAGTCGGCGACGGCCAGCACTTCGTCCGGCCTTGTCGCGTCGAGATGGTAGGAATGAACGAAATAGGCGTGCAGACCCTTAGGCCCGGTCGCAATACCCGAAAACAGCGGGTGCTTGCGCTCCAGATCGATGGTGTTCCAGCCGATTTGCGGGATCTTCAGTGCCGGATCGGCGGGCGTGATCTCCTCGACGTCGCCGGCAATCCAGCCGAAGCCCTTGGTCACGGTCTTTTCCAGGCCGCGCTCCGACATCAGCTGCATGCCGACGCAGATGCCGAGGAACGGCCGCGCCTTGGCGATCGCTACCTCTTCCACCGCTTCCCACATGCCGGCGACGCCGCGCAGGCCCGCCGCGCAATCGGCATAGGCGCCGACGCCGGGCAAAACGATGCGGTCGGCGCTGCGCACACGCTCGGCATCGGCGGTCAGCTCGATGGCAGCCGCAATGCCGGCTTCATGCGCGGCGCGCTCGAAGGCCTTGGTGGCCGAGCGCAGATTGCCCGACCCGTAATCGATGATGGCAACCCGCATCTCAGGCTTTTCCCGGCGTATGGCTCAGGCCCAGCGTCAGCCCGATCTGAGCCGGTCGGGCAAGGCTGGCTTCCGGCACGATGCGCGGCAGCGGCGCCGGCTCATCGGCGAGCGCCTCGGCATCCAGCGTCTGGCGAATGTCGGCTTCATCAGGATTGTCGGCTTCGATGACGCCCCATTCATGCCAGCCGCGGCGGCGAAGGGCTGCGAGCCGCAACCCTTGGCCTTCCAGCCCGATATAGAGCGAGACCAGTAAAGACAGTGCGGAGCCGGCCCAGTCCAGTCCCAGCCATTGGCCGAGCACCGAGATGAGCCCCATGGCGACGAAGGCGAGCGCGGCCTCGATCCAAAGCCGGTGCCAGGCGAGCCACAGCGGCGCCACCAGGAAAGCCAGCCAGGAAAAACCGTCGCGGACAAAAATGGTTGCGTCGGCCGCCTCGGTGCGGCCTGGCGGTTCCATCACGACATAGATGGCCATCAGCCTACCCTTTCAGAGATCCCTTGGTGGAGGGAACCGCTTCCGGCTGGCGCGGGTCGCGCTCCAGTGCGAAACGCAGCGCGCGCGCCACCGCCTTGAAGCAGGTCTCGGCAATATGGTGATTGTTGGCGCCATAATGGTTGGTGACATGCAGCGTGATGCCGGCATTCTGCGCCAGCGCCTGGAAGAATTCACGCACCAGTTCGGTGTCGAACGTGCCGATCTTGGGCGACGAGAAGGCGACATTCCAGACCAGGAACGGACGGCCCGACACGTCGATCGCGGCCCGCGTCAGCGTCTCGTCCATAGCAAGGTCGACAGAGGCGTAGCGCATGATGCCGCGTCGCTCGCCCAGCGCCTTGGCCAGCGCCTGGCCGATCGCAATGCCGGTGTCCTCGACCGTGTGGTGGTCGTCAATGTGCAGGTCGCCCTTGGCCTTCAGCGTGATGTCGATCAGCGAGTGGCGCGACAGCTGGTCCAGCATGTGGTCGAAGAAGCCGACGCCGCTCGACATGTCGGATTTTCCGGTGCCGTCGACATCGACCGAGACGCTGATCTCGGTTTCCTTGGTCTTGCGGCTGACTTCGGCGGAACGGGACGCCATGACCTTGTCCTTGGCTGAGGGGTTCGAAACTCAAGACGGGGTTCCAAGCTGTCATTTGCTTGAAAACGAGTGCCTTCTAGCAGCATGAACCGGCGATTGCCAGTTGCGATGCGGACAGCCACCGGCCATGGCGGACGCCGTTTGCAATCACCCGCCCCATGCATACATATGGCCGATCGAAATCACTCGTACCGCGCGCCAATCGCCTTATCGGGATCGCGCGAATCGGAGCTAAAAATGTCGAATGAACTGAGCATGCACGCCACGACCATCGTGACGGTGCGCAAGGGCAACAAGGTGGTGATCGCCGGCGACGGCCAAGTCAGCCTTGGCCAGACCATCATGAAAGGCAACGCCAAAAAGGTGCGCCGCATCGGCAAGGGCGGCAATGTCATTGCCGGTTTCGCCGGCGCCACGGCGGACGCCTTCACCCTTTTGGAGCGGCTGGAAGCCAAGCTCGAACAATATCCGGACCAGTTGACGCGCGCCTGCGTCGAGCTCGCCAAGGACTGGCGCACCGACCGTTATCTGCGCCGGCTGGAAGCGATGATGCTGGTGGCCGACAAGTCGGTTTCGCTGGCGCTCACCGGCACCGGCGACGTGCTGGAGCCCGAATTCGGCGTCATGGCCATCGGTTCCGGCGGCAACTATGCGCTGGCCGCTGCCCGCGCGCTGATGGATAGCGACAAGGATGCCGAGGAGATCGCCCGCAAGGCGATGCAGATCGCCTCCGACATTTGCGTCTACACCAACAACAACTTTGTTGTCGAAACGCTCGATGCCGGCTAACCCGCCGGTGCTCTATAATTTTCGACCGGTTACAGAAAAAGACCTGCCGATGATCGCCGGCTGGCTGGCCGAGCCGCATGTCGCCGAATGGTGGGACGATCCGGAGACGGAAATCGCCGAAATCGGGGAGCACATCGACTCTATTTCTGTAGAGCCGCTGATCGTCGAGCTCGACGGCAGGCCGATCGCCTATCTGCAGAGCTACGATCCGCATCTGGAAGACGGCCATCCCTATGCCGACCAGCCGTTCGGCACGCTCGGCATCGACCTGTCGATCGGCGTGCCGGACCTGGTCGGCAAAGGTCATGGCTCGGCGATCGTCAGGCAATTCGTCGAGCAATTGTTCGAGGAAGGCGCGCCGCGCGTCATAATCGATCCGCATCCCGACAATGGCCGCGCCATCCGCGCCTATGAAAAGGCGGGCTTCAGGGCTATCGGTCGCAGACACTCTAGATATGGGGACGTCGTGCTGATGGCTGTCGATGCCAAAGACAGCGACGCGGAAGAAGGGGAATGAGTTGATGGCGACACCGGGCACTGCCAAAAATTACTCGGCCTACGAAGACAGCTGGCGGATGGGGCTTCTGCTCGTGCTCGCTCTGCTCATCTTCCAAGCCGGGGCGCTTTACGGCATGGGCCGCACGCCGATCTGCACCTGCGGTTACGTCAAACTCTGGCACGGTGTGGTGAACAGTTCGGAGAATTCCCAGCATATTTCTGACTGGTACACCTTCTCGCACATCATCCACGGCTTCCTGTTCTACGCCTTGGCCTGGTTCCTGTTCCCGCGCTCGCCAATCGGTCTGCGCCTGGCTTTCGCCGTCGTCATCGAGGGCGGCTGGGAACTCCTGGAAAACAGCCCGTTCATCATCGAGCGCTACCGCGCCGGCACCATTTCGCTGGATTACTATGGCGATAGCATCATCAATTCGGTGTCCGACACGCTGGCCATGGTGCTGGGATTTGTGATGGCGCGAAAGCTACCTATATGGAGCATCGTCGGCCTCGCCCTCATCTTCGAACTGGGTGTCGGCTACCTCATCCGGGACAATCTGACGCTCAACGTGATCATGCTGCTGCATCCGTTCGAGTCCATCAAGCAGTGGCAAAGTGGAATTCAGTGATATGACCACCTTCTCTCCCCGTGAAATCGTTTCGGAACTCGACCGCTTCATCATCGGCCAGAAGGACGCCAAGCGCGCCGTGGCCATTGCCTTGCGCAACCGCTGGCGCCGCCAGCAGCTGGAAGGCCAGATGCGCGAAGAGGTGATGCCGAAGAACATCCTGATGATCGGCCCGACCGGCGTCGGCAAGACCGAGATCTCGCGCCGCCTGGCGCGACTCGCCGGTGCGCCCTTCGTCAAGGTCGAGGCCACCAAGTTCACCGAAGTCGGCTATGTCGGCCGCGATGTCGAGCAGATCATCCGCGACCTGGTCGAGATCGCCATCGGCCTGGTGCGCGAGAAGATGCGCGAGGACGTGAAGGCGCGCGCGCACCTCAATGCCGAGGAGCGCGTGCTGGAAGCCCTGGTCGGCAAGACGGCGAGCCCGGCGACCCGCGATTCCTTCCGCAAGAAGCTGCGCGACGGCGAGCTCGATGACAAGGAGATCGAGATCGAGGTTGCCGACACCGGCACCGGCGGCATGCCCGGCTTCGAGATCCCCGGCATGCCGGGCGCTAATATCGGCGTGCTCAACATCAACGACATGCTGTCGAAGGCGATGGGTGGCAAGAAGACCAAGGCGCGCAAGACGACGGTCAAGGAGTCCTACGCGCTGTTGGTCAACGACGAGTCCGACAAGCTGCTCGACCAGGACGAGGTGGTGCGCCGGGCGCTCGACGCGACCGAAAATGACGGCATCGTCTTCCTCGACGAGATCGACAAGATCGCCTCGCGCGAAGGCGGCATGGGCGCCGGCGTCTCGCGCGAAGGCGTGCAGCGCGACCTGCTGCCGCTGATCGAAGGCACGACGGTGGCGACCAAATACGGACCGTTGAAGACCGACCACATACTGTTCATCGCCTCGGGCGCCTTCCATGTCTCCAAGCCGTCCGACCTGTTGCCGGAATTGCAGGGCCGCCTGCCGATCCGTGTCGAGTTGCGGGCGCTGGAGAAGGACGATTTCATTCGCATCCTCACCGAGACCGAGGCCAGCCTCATCAAGCAGTATATCGCGCTGATGAAGACCGAAGGCGTCGACCTCACCTTCACCGACGATGCCATCGATTCGCTGGCCGGCATCGCTGTCGACCTCAACGCTAGCGTCGAAAACATCGGAGCGAGACGCCTGCAGACGGTGATGGAGCGCGTGCTGGACGAGATCTCCTACGACGCGCCCGACCGCAACGGCACCAGCGTCGCCATCGATGCCGCCTATGTGGAAAAGCATGTCGGCGACCTCTCGCGAAACACAGATTTGTCGCGATTCATCCTTTAAACGAGGGCGCCGGTTCATCCGGCGCCGGTATTAGAGCGCCGCGCGTCCTTTGGACACGCAAAGGTCGCTCTAGCAGTATTGAATCGACGCATCGGCCCAAAAATCGGTTTGGATCTTTGGGCCGATGCTTAGGCAACAATCCGGCTAACAGGTTGATGTGTGGCCGGATGGTATCATCGGGCCACCTTTCGTCTTGCCGGCTGCAAGGGCGCTCTCGACTCAACCCGGAGCACTCCCTAATTTGCGCGGCAATTCTCTAGACGCAATTCCGGACGGAAAACCGTTTCACACTTTTCCTGGAATTGCTTGGGCGGCGGCGCATGAAAAAACTGATCCTTGTCATTCTCGGCTTGACGCTGGCGGCGACGCTGTTCGCGGCTGACGCGGCGACATTGGTGCCGGCGGGCAACCGCAATGTCGTGCAGCCTGACATACCGGGCGCCTCCAGCCGCCGCACCCAGGCCACCAACACCACCTTCCAGGCCAAATACCGCAAGGTCTACGCCTTGCTTCAGAACGACGCCGAACTGCGCGCCAAGATCAGGAAGGCCGCCGCTGCCTACGGCATCAATCCTTTGCACATCGTCGGCGCCATCGTCGGCGAGCACACCTACAATGTCGACGCCTACGACCGGCTGCAGACCTACTACGTCAAGGCGATTTCCTACCTCTCCAGCAAGCTGTCCTTTGCCTATGACGGAGAGGACATCACCGATTTCGTGCAGCGGCCGGAATTCAAGAAGTGCACGATGTCGGACAGCTACGACCTGTGGGAATGCCGCGAGCAGGTGTGGAACCGCTCCTTCCGCGGCAAGACCGTCGGCGGCACAAGCTTTCCCAACGACCGCTTCGGCGCAACCTTCTTCCAGCCCTACTATGCCGGCCAGACCTTTGGCCTCGGCCAGCTCAACCCGCTGACCGCGCTGCAGATGAGCGATCTCGTGCACAAGGTGTCGGGGCTGCCCGAGCTCGATGTCGGCGATCCCAATGGGGTCTACAAGACCATCATGGATCCAGACCTGACATTGCCCTACGTCGCAGCGACGATCAGGAAGTCGATCGACGCCTACAAAAACATTGCCGGCTTCGACATCTCAGGCAATCCGGGGCTGACCGCCACGCTCTACAATGTCGGCAATCCCGAGCAGCGCGCCTATGCGCTGAAAGCAGAGAACGACAAGCGCCGCGCCGCGGGTGAGACGGTCAAACTGCCCGAGGAGAATTATTACGGCTGGCTGGTCAACGACAAGCTGGACGAGCTGAAGGCGCTGTTTTAGGGCTGGGGCCCTTTACCTCCCCCTTGTGGGGAGGTCGGACCAAAGGTCCGGGTGGGGGTCGGTGCCGCACCCCCGCCCCGCTGCTTCGCAGCGACCCTCCCCACAAGGGGAAGGGTAAAACTTACGCTGCCAGCAACGACTTCAGCTTCACATCCGGCGACCCCAACGCCTCCGGCGCGGGCTGTGCCCGTTTCGCGATCAGCATCTCGGCCAGCCTGATGTCGCGCGCCACGGCATTGCCCGTACCGAGGCCGCTCGCCGCCACCAGCCTGCCGTCCTCGGCCAGGTGAAACAGAATAAAAGCGCCGTCGCCGAGATCGCGACGCACCGCGGTGTGGCCCTCGTCCGAAAGGCCGGCGATCTGCAGCGACAAACCATACTGATCCGACCAGAACCATGGCACCGCGGCATGCGCTTCGCGGGCACCCAGCATGTTCTTCGCGGCCAGCGCACCCTGTTCCTGCGCATTGCGCCAGGCTTCCAGCCGCACCCGCCGGCCAGCATAGACAGCGAGCGGAAACGAGCAGCAGTCGCCGGCGGCAAAGATGTCGGGATCGATTGTTTGGAGTTCGCCATTGACGGCGATGCCGTTATCGACGGTCAGGCCCGCTTCCGCGGCAAGCCCGGTCACCGGCACGGCGCCGATGCCGATGACGGCGAGATCGGCGACGATGTCCTGCCCATCGGCGAGCATGATGTGCACCTCAGCGCCGTCGTCGGCGATATCAGCGATGCCCTGACCGGTGAGCACGGTCACGCCTTCGGCCTCATGCGCCTGATGGATGATTTCAGCGATCTCCGCCGGCACCCCGCGCATGAGGATGCGCGGCTGCGCCTCAATGACCGTGACGCTGGCCCCGAGCTTGCGCGCCGAAGCGGCGAGCTCCAGGCCGATAAAGCCACCACCAATGATGGCGATGCGGTTTGCCGGGCTGAGGTGGGCACGAATGGCCAGCGCGTCGGCAAAGGTGCGGAGGTAGACGCAGCGCGACCCCAATCCCGGCATCGGCAGCTTGCGCGGTGTCGAGCCGGTCGCCAGCAACAGCTTGTCGTAGGGCAGGGCCGAACCGTCCGACAGCCGCACCATATGCGCCGGGCGGTCGATCGCCACCGCTTGAACGGAATGGATATGCCGGATCGATTTCTCGGCCAGAATTTCGTCGCTGGCGATCGTCTTGATCTCGGCCGCGTCGCTCGTCATTGCGTCCTTGGACAGGGGCGGCCGCTCATAGGGCAGATGGGGTTCGTCACCCACCAGCGTCACCGGCCCGTCATAGCCCAGCTCGCGCAGTGTCAGCGCTGCCCGCCCGCCGCACTCGCCGGCGCCAATGATGACCATTCCCGCCTGCATGGTCCTATCCGATCTGGATCAGCACTTTGCCGGCCTCGACCTTTACCGGATAGGTGGCGAGATTGACGCAAACCGGCGCGCCCCGTGCCGCCCCCGTCTTGTAATTGAAGCGGCCATTGTGCTTGGGGCACTCGATGATGTCGTCCATCACCAGCCCGTCGGCCAGATGCACCTTTTCGTGCGTGCACAGGCCATCCGTGGCGAAATAATCGTCGTCAGGGCTGCGATAGATGGCGAAGGTGCGGCCGCCATGGTCGAAGCGCATCACATCTTCTTCGTCGATGTCGCCGGCGGCGCAGGCCTCGATCCAGTCGCTCATGTGTTCCTCCCAAAAGCAATTCCAGGAAAAGTGCGTTGCGGTTTTCCGTTCGGAGTTGCGACAAAACAAAAGCTTAATCGCGCGATCATTCCGCCGCGGCGGCGACGGCGTCGTTGTGGAGTTCCTCGCGATAGGGCCGCGCCGTTGGCGGCAGTTCGCGCTTGAGGAAATAGTCCTCGTTGCGCAGCTGGCGCAAAAAGGCCGGGATCATCTCGCGGTAGCCGGCCAGGATCGACGGCGTCGGCGCCGGCAGATCGTGCTTGATCAGCGCATGCAGTTTAGGCAGCGCATGATAGGGCACCATCGGGAACATGTGGTGTTCGACGTGATAGTTCATGTTCCAGTAGATGAAGCGGCTGACCGGGTTCATGTAGACGGTGCGGCTGTTCAGCCGGTGGTCGATGACATTTTCCGCCAGCCCGCCATGCTGCAGCAGGCCGACCATGACATGATGCCAGGCGCCGTAGAGCCGGGGCAGCCCGACCAGCATCAGCGGCAGCCATGAACCGAAATAAAGCGCCAGCGCGATCGTCACGGCATAGATCGCCGTCCAGATGCGGGCGATGCGAATGGCCTTAGGCTGCTCCTGTTCGGGGATAAAAGTCTTTTCCGCCGCGCTGATATTGCCGGCGGCATTGCGCAGCATGTCCGACATCGCATGCCAGGCATCCAGCACGCCGATAAAGCCAAGCGCGACCCGGAACAGATCCGGCGGCCGCATGACGGAGATTTCCGGGTCGCGGCCGACGATGATGGTGTCGGTGTGGTGGCGGGTGTGGCTCCAGCGCCAGGTCACCGGATTGCGCATGATCATGAAGCAGGCGATCTGGTAAACCGCGTCGTTCATCCACTGGGTGCGGAAGGCGGTGCCGTGGCCGCATTCGTGCCAGCGTGAGTCGGTGGAGGAGCCGTAGAGCACGCCATAGACGAAGAAGAACGGCACGCACCACCAGCTGCCCCAGAACCAGGCGCCGCCGGCGGCACTCAGGATCAGCGCGGCCAGCCAGATCGCGGTGTCGCGGATCGCCGGCCCGTCGGAGCGCTGCATCAGCTCCTTCATCTGCTTGCGCGGAATATCGGTGTGATACCACNTGATGGTATCGCGGATCGCCGGCCCGTCGGAGCGCTGCATCAGCTCCTTCATCTGCTTGCGCGGAATATCGGTGTGATACCACTCGGCCGCCGCCAGCCCGGTCTCGACGGCGAGCTTGGAATCGCGGCCCATCAGGCTGTAGTCGCGCCGAAACGGTAGTGTGGATAGTGTCGCTTCCATAGGGGCTGCCTCCGTCGGCCACAGCATCCGTCAGGACGGATATGTCCATTACAGGCGCTTGTGTCCGAGCGCAAAATAGCGCCATGCGGTGATAGTCTCAATATCACAAAGATAGTTTCTATCATTTTCCATCAGAACGATGTAAGCAGTTGCAGGCACTCATGCGGGACAGTCATGGCAAAACGGCCAACCATCACCGATCTGGCGCGCATCTCCGGCGTTAGCGTCGCCACTGTCGACAGGGTGCTGAACAACCGGCTGCCGGTGCGCGAGGAAACCGCGCGCCGCGTCTATGAGGCGGCGACCGGCATCGGCTACCACGCCGCCGGGCTGATCAAGCGGCGCATGCGCCAGGAATTGCCGGAATACCGCCTCGGCTTTCTGCTGCTGCGGGGCAATGATGTTTTTTACGGCGATTTCGCGAGGGAGCTAGAAATGGCGGTCTCGCAATCGCAGCGCTTCCGCGGCGTCGCCACCATCGATTTCGCCAGCTCGCTAGCCGCCGACGAGATCGCCGCCCAGATGCGCAAGCTGGCAGCGAAATCCAGAGCAATCGCCGTTGTCGGTCCGGACCATCCGACGCTGACGGCGGTCGTGGAGTCGCTGAAAGCGAGGGGGCAACCTGTCTTCTCGCTGCTGTCCGACTTTGCCGCTGGCATCCGTGAGGGATATGTCGGCCTCGACAATCGCAAGGTCGGTCGCACCGCGGCCTGGATGATCGCCAGGGCGGCAAAGAACCCCGGCAAGGTCGCCCTTTTCGTCGGCAGTCATCGCTTCCACGGCCATGAACTGCGCGAGATCGGATTTCGCTCCTTCTTCCGCGAACATGCGCCGGACTTCACGGTGATGGAAACGCTGGTCAATCTGGAAGCCAACCAGGTCACCCACGATGCGATGATCGATCTCCTGGTGCGGTATCCGGATCTTGCCGGCTGCTATGTCGCCGGCGGCGGCATGGAAGGCGCGGTCTCGGCGCTGCGCGCAGCGAAGCCCGCAAACATGCCGGTGGTCGTCTGCAACGAGATCAACGCCGAATCGCGCGCGGCACTCGCCGACAACATCCTGACTATGGTGATTTCGACGCCGCTCGCCGCCTTGTGCCGCGAGCTTGTCGACCTGATGGCGCATTCCATCGAGGCCGGCGCCGCCAACGCGCCGGGCCAGACCTTTCTGCCCTTCGACATCTATCTGCCGGAAAATATCTAACGCGTTGCCGCGCCGACCCGTTCGGCGTGGGCTCTCCCGGCGATGATAGAATCTATCAGAGTCTGCCTTCAGACTCGGCCTGGGCCGCTGTCGGCCTTGATTCGACGTGAAATTGCGGCGCGGTGACCGAAAATCCGCTTTCCGACTTAGGAATCGCTCTTGACGTCTCGCGAAAAAATGGAATAAATATTTCATCAGATTGGTATTTTGGTTCTTTCGTTCCGGAACATCTGTTTCAAACTGGGAGCCTGGCGTTCCATCCCTTGGACAAAACGCCATACGGAACAGGAAGGCATCAGGGAGAGATTCCTCGGGCTATCGGGGATTCCGGGTAGATCGGTGCAGCCGGACACCAATGTGGAGGAGAAACACAATGAAGAAACTGATTTTGGGCGTCGCCTTTGCGGCGCTGATGAGTTCGTCCGCTTTTGCCGCCAAGGTCGGCGTGTCGATGGCCAAGTTCGACGACAACTTCCTCACCGTGCTGCGCAACGGCATGATCGAGCAGGCCAAGGGCATGAGCGGCGTGGAACTGCAGGTCGAGGACGCGCAGAACGACGTCGCCAAGCAGCTCGACCAGATCAAGAACTTCGCCGCCTCGGGCGTCGACGCCATCATCGTCAACCCGGTCGATACCTCGGCCACGCAGGCGATGTCGGACGCCGCCGCAGCCGCCAAGATCCCGTTGGTCTATGTCAACCGCCAGCCGGTCAATGTCGACACGCTGCCGGACAACCAGGCCTTCGTCGCGTCGAACGAGGCCGATTCCGGCACGCTCGAGACCAAGGAAGTCTGCCGCCTGTTCACCGAGGCCGGCAAGAAGGAGGCCAATGTCTATGTCATCATGGGCGAGCTTTCCAACCAGGCCGCCGTGCAGCGCACCAAGGACATCGAAGAGGTGATCGCCACGCCGGAGTGCAGCTTCATCAAGATCATCGACAAGCAGACTTCGAACTGGAACCGCGACGAAGCGCAGAACCTGATGACCAACTGGCTGTCAACCGGCAAGCCGTTCGACGGCGTCATCGCCAACAATGACGAAAGCGCCATCGGCGCCATCCAGGCGATGAAGGCCGCCAACATCGACATGAAGACGGTCGTCGTCGGCGGTGTCGACGCCACGCAGGACGCGCTTGCCGCCATGCAGGCCGGCGACCTCGATGCCACCGTGTTCCAGGATGCGGCCGGCCAGGGCGCCGGCGCTCTGGACGCAGCGCTGAAGCTCGCCAAGGGCGAGAAGGTCGAGCACAAGGTCTACGTGCCCTTCCAACTCGTGACGCCAGCCAACATCGACAAGTTCCTGAAGAAGAACTGAGCCGGCGACTCGTTCGACTAACGGAGCGGCGCATCAATCGCGCCGCTCCCGTTTCCCTCACCGCCCTTACGTGCGGGAGGGCAAATGCCGCCTCACGGAGGACAGACATGTCACAGACATCTCATGGCGTCGGCGGGGTCAGCTATGACGCGAAGAGGCGGACATGGCCGGCCGAATTCAACGTCTTCCTGGCGCTGGTCATTCTGGTCGTCATCTTCGAAATGATCGGCCGCATCTTTCTTGGCGACAGCTTCCTGTTCAACACGCGCGACAACGTCGCCGGGATCTTCAATGAGGCCCGCCTGCAGATCATCATCCTGCAGGTGTCGATCGTCGGCATCATCGCCATCGGCGTCACGCAGGTGATCATTTGCGGCGGCATCGACTTGTCCTCGGGCTCGATCGTCGGCGCCACCGCCATGATCGCCATGAGTTTTGCCCAGGTGGCGACGGTCAACGGCAACCCCAACCCCAAGGCGATGTTCCTGGCGCAAGGCTGGACCGACCTGCCGGTCATCGTGCCGGTACTAGTCGCCATCGGCTGTGGTCTGCTCGCCGGTCTCGTCAACGGCTCCTTGATTGCATACACGCGCATTCCGCCGTTCATCGCCACGCTCGGCATGATGGTGACCGCGCGCGGCATTGCCAAATGGTGGTCCAAGGGTCAGCCGATCTCGTTTCCGACCGAAAGTTTCGCTGGTATCGGCAAGGGCCTGATGCCGGTCATCATCTTCCTGTCGCTGGCGGTGCTGTTCCAGCTGATCATGACCTACACACGCTACGGCAAGCACTGCTACGCCATCGGCTCCAACGAGGATGCCGCGCGCATGTCGGGCATCAAGATCGCCAACCACAAGATCCTCGTCTATGTCATTGCCGGCATCCTCGCCGCGCTGGCCGCCGTCGTGCTCTCCTCCAAGAACCTGACAGCACAGTCCGGCATGGGCGTCATGTACGAGCTCGACGCCATCGCCATGGCGGTCATCGGCGGCGTCTCTTTGTCGGGCGGCCGCGGCTCGATCGTCGGCACCGTGATCGGCTCGCTGATCTTCGGCGTCATCATTTCCGGCTTCACCTTCCTGCGCCTCGACGCCTACTATCAGGAGATGGTCAAGGGCGTGATCATCGTCGGCGCGGTCGTTCTCGACCAATGGCGCCAGCGCATGCGGGCATTGAGGGCTTGACCATGCCAGATATCTCCACGACAGACATCGTCCTGAAGACCGAAAACCTGACCAAACGCTATGGCGGCGTCCATGCGCTGGAAGGCGCGAATTTCGAGCTGCGCAAGGGCGAGCATGTCGCCATCATGGGCGACAATGGCGCCGGCAAATCCACCTTCGTGCGCCAGATCACCGCCGTCGAGCAGCGCACCAGCGGCCAGATCTGGTTCGACGGCAGGGAAGTGAATTTTGCCGGGCCGATCGAAGCGCGCACGGCGGGCATCGAGACCGTGTTCCAGAATCTGGCGCTGGCCGACGATCTCGACGTGCCGTCGAACCTGTTCCTCGGCCGCGAAAAGGTGCTGTTCAATCTCGGGCCGTTCTCGATCCTCGACCGCAAATACATGCGCAAGGCGACCGAGGCGGCGCTGATCCGCACGGCAGTGAAAATCCCCAACCTCTCCAACACCATCCGTCACATGTCGGGCGGCCAGCGCCAGTGCGTTGCGATCGCCCGGACCGCGACCTTCGCCTCCAAGCTGATCATCATGGACGAGCCGACGGCAGCCCTTGGCGTGCAGGAGACGGCGCAGGTCGAGAACATCATCCGCACGCTGAAGGACAATGGCGAGCCGCTGATCCTGATCAGCCACAACATGCGCCAGGTGTTCGACCTGTGCGACCGCATCGTCGTCTTCCGGCGCGGCCGCATCGTCGCCAACCTGCGCAAGGAAAACACCGACGGCAACGACATCGTCTCCTACATCACCGGCGCCAAGACCGGGGAGGCGGAACTCGCGGCCTGAACAGGATGGTCATCCTGTTTTCTGGCGTGCTCGAAAAATTATCTTGCCACCTTTCTCAAAAGGAAGGTGGAGACACAACTCTCTCGAACCCATCCCCCTAGAGGAAATACCCCATGACTGTTCGTTTCGCCCTCCTCGGTGCCGGCCGCATCGGCAAGGTCCATGCCCACGCCGTCGGCTCCAACCCGCAGGCCAGACTGGTGGCCGTTGCCGACGCTTTTGAAAAGGCGGCGACCGAGTTGGCAACCGCCTATGGCGCCGAAGTGCGCACCATCGACGCGATCGAGAAGGCCAAGGACGTCGACGCCGTGGTCATCTGCACGCCGACCGACACCCATGCCGATCTGATCGAGCGTTTCGCCAAGGCCGGCAAGGCGATCTTCTGCGAGAAGCCGATCGACCTCGACGTCAAGCGTGTCGAGAAATGCCTGGCCGTGGTCGACAAGGCCAAGGCGACGCTGATGGTCGGTTTCAACCGCCGCTTCGATCCGCATTTCGCCGCCGTGCGCAAGGCGATCGACGACGGCGCCATCGGCAAGGTCGAGATGGTCACCATCACCTCGCGCGATCCAGGTGCGCCGCCCGTCGACTACATCAAGCGCTCGGGCGGCATCTTTCGCGACATGACAATCCACGATTTCGACATGGCGCGCTTCCTGCTCGGCGAAGAGGTGGTCGCGGTCAGCGCCCATGCCTCGGTTCTGGTCGACGAGAAGATCGGCGAAGCGGGCGATTTCGACTCTGTCAGCGTCATCCTCGAAACCGCGTCCGGCAAGCAGGCCGTCATCTCCAATTCGCGCCGCGCCACCTATGGCTACGACCAACGCATAGAGGTGCATGGTTCCAAGGGCATGGTCGCCGCCGAAAACCAGCGGCCGGTGTCGATAGAGGTCGCCAACGAGAAGGGCTATACCCGCCCGCCGCTGCACGATTTCTTCATGACCCGCTATCTTGACGCCTACGCCATCGAGATCGCCGCCTTCATCGCCGCCGCGACGTCGGGCAAAAAGGCATCGCCGAGCGGCGCCGACGGCCTCGTTGCGCTAAAACTGGCCGATGCGGCGCTGAAATCGGCGACATCGGGCAAGACCGTCCGCCTCGACAAGTAAGAACCGAAACCAGGGCACAGGAGCAGAGCGATGAGCACATCAGCCGATCGCAATTCGAACACGCGCGCCATCGTCACCGGCGGCGCGCAAGGCATCGGCTTTGCCGTTGCCGAGGCCTTGGCCGATGAAGGCTGCAAGGCGCTGGCGCTGATCGGCCGTTCGCAGGAGAAGGGCGACAAGGCTGTCGCCCACTTCAAGAAGGCAGGCGTCGATGCGATCTTCATCAGCGCCGACGTCTCGAAAGTGGCGGACTGCAAGCGCGCCGTGGCCACCGCCGTCTCGCATTTCGACACCATCAACGCGCTGGTCAACGCCGCCGCCACGTCCGCGCGTGGTTCACTTGTCGAAACTTCGGAAGAGGTGTTCGACCAGATTTTCCACACCAATGTGCGTGGTCCCTTCTTCCTGATGCAGGGCGTGGTGGCGCATCTGCTGGACAAGAAGGCGCCGGGCTCGATCGTCAACGTGCTCTCTATGTCGGCGCATTGCGGCCAGTCGTTCCTGGCGCCCTATTCATCGAGCAAGGGTGCACTGGCGACACTGACCAAGAACGTCGCCAACGCCTATCGCTCCAACCGCATCCGCTGCAACGCCGTTCTGCCGGGCTGGATGGACACCGAGGGCGAGGACATCGTGCAGAAGAAATGGCACGGCGCCTCCGACGACTGGCTGGCAAAGGCAGAGGCCGGCCAGCCGATGGGCCAACTGGTGAAGCCCGACCAACTGGCGCGGCTGATCAGCTACATGGCCAGCCCGCAATCCGGCGTCATGACCGGCTCGCTGGTCGACTATGACCAGAACGTCGCGGGGACCTCGCCGGAGTAGCTTCAAACCCTGTTGCAGCAACATCGCCATTCCCAGATAGTCATGATAGTCATGATAGTCACGAGGGATGCGATGCTAACGTCATCCAAAGGCACCAACTGGACGGTTGCCGGGGCAAAAGCCCGGCTCTCCGAGGTCATCGAGCGCGCACAGTCCTCGCCGCAGACAATCACCAAGAACGGCAAACCAAGCGTGGTTGTCGTCTCGGCCGAGGAATGGCAGCGCAAGATCGCACGCAAGGGTACGCTTGCCGAGTTCCTGCTGGACTCGCCGCTGCGCGGCGCCGATCTCGAGCTTGAACGTCAGCGCGACGAACCGCGTGACCTGCCGCTGTGAGACTGCTGCTCGACACGAATGTCCTGTCCGAGGTGACGAGGCCAGCGCCTGACGCACGTGTCCTGGGCTGGCTGGACGAGCTTGATGAGGACCGCTCCTTCATCAGCGTAGTGTCGATCGCCGAGATCCGGCGCGGCGTCTCTCTGATGGATGAGGGCCGCAAACGCGAGGCGCTGGCCGAATGGCTCGCCCGGGACCTGCCCCAGCGCTTCGAACAGCGGGTTTTGCCGGTGAACGATGCGGTTGCCTTGGCCTGGGGCGACCTGATGGGTCTTGCAAGCGCCGCGGTCGTGGTCTGTCGTCGATGGACGGCCTGATCGCAGCCACTGCGATTGCGCACGAGCTCACCTTGGCAACGTGCAATACGAAAGATTTCGAAGGCTTTGGGCTTGAACTCTTCGATCCCTGGACCGCATGAGCCGCTCCGCGTTATACGTGTTGGCGATTGGCGAACCGCCGGCACTTCGTCATCCACGGGCGGAGCAAGGAGCGTGGCGACGCAGCGCAGACCCGAGGATCCATGCCGCGACTTCAGAGCGCTGCTACGGTCCAGAATTCTGCTCCGCCGCAGTCCACGGCCCAGGTCACGGAATGGATCCCAGGGTCTCCGCGACGGAGCTTCGCTCCTGCTCCGCCCAGGGATGACGAAATCGCGAGGATTCGGCCCATCCCGAATTGTCTCCGCATACCCCACGTGACAAGCGCCTCGGCATCGACTATATGAGCCTCATGATCAACCTGACCGCCACCTATTGGTACTTTACGAGCTCGCTGGCGGCGGGAGGATTGCGCTCGATCTGAAGATTGCAGCAACAAGTCCGAACAGCCGCCAGACCTGGCGGCTTTTTTGTATCAGCCGGCAGGTCTCCTAAAAACAGGAGCAGAAAGCCGTGTTGACCACCACAGACGATCTTCGGGTCAAGGAAATCCGAGAATTGAGTACGCCGGACGAGGTGATGCGGGAGATCCCGCGCACGCTGACGGCAACGCGCACCGTGAGCGCATCACGCAACGCCACCCATGCCATCTTGAACGGCACCGACGACCGGCTGCTTGTCATCGTCGGCCCGTGTTCGATCCACGACCCGGTCGCGGCCGTTGACTATGCCAGCCGGCTAGTGGCGCTGCGCGAGACCCTGTCCGACCGGTTGGAGATCGTCATGCGGGTCTATTTCGAAAAGCCGCGCACGACTGTCGGCTGGAAGGGCCTTATCAACGACCCCGATCTCGACGGCAGCTTCAACATCGACAAGGGGCTGCGGATGGCGCGCAACGTGCTGTCGGCGGTCAACAATCTCGGCCTGCCCTCGGCCACCGAATTTCTCGACATGACGACGCCGCAATACATTGCCGACCTCGTCGCCTGGGGCGCCATCGGCGCGCGCACCACCGAGAGCCAGATCCACCGCGAACTGGCTTCCGGCCTGTCCTGCCCGGTCGGCTTCAAGAACGGCACCGACGGCAATCTCAGGATCGCCGCCGAGGCGGTGAAATCCGCCGCCCAGCCGCATCATTTCATGGCGGTGACCAAGGGCGGACGCAGCGGCATTGCGACTACTACCGGCAATGAGGACTGCCACGTCATCCTGCGCGGCGGCGTTCAGCCGAATTACGATGCGGCGAGCGTCGAGGCGGCCTCGGTCGAACTTGCCCGCATCGGCGTCGCCCCCCGTCTGATGATCGACGTCAGCCACGCCAACTCGAGCAAGAAGCCGGAGAACCAGCCGAAGGTGGCGGCCGATGTCGCCGGTCAGGTCGCGGCGGGCGACGAACGCATCATCGGCCTCATGATCGAGAGCAATCTCGTTGCCGGCCGTCAGGATGTCGTGCCCGGCAAGCCGCTCGTCTATGGCCAGAGCATCACGGATGGCTGCATCGATTGGGCGACCACAGAGACGGTGCTGCACGGCCTCGCCGGCGCCGTAGAATGGCGCCGCTCAGCCCGCCGCGCCATGATGGAGAACCGGCCGGGCGCCGCCTGATACGAGGCGATGCGCGGGAAGGACGCTGCGGCTCCCCTTGCACCCCGGCCACCGGTCTGCTAGATACTGAACCATATGGTTCAGTATGCCGACTTGGACTCCTCGTTCGCCGCGCTCTCGGACGCCACCCGGCGTGGCGTTNCTGAACCATATGGTTCAGTATGCCGACTTGGACTCCTCGTTCGCCGCGCTCTCGGACGCCACCCGGCGTGGCGTTCTGGAGCAGCTCGGACGCGCAGATGCTTCGATCACCGAGCTTGCCGGAAAGTTCCACATGACCCTCACGGGCATGAAGAAGCACGTCGGCGTCCTGGAGCAGGCGGGGCTCGTCACCACGCAGAAGGTTGGCCGCGTGCGGACCTGCAAGCTCGGCCTGCGCGGACTGGAGGAAGAGGCGGCCTGGATCGAGCGGCACCGCCTGCTCTGGGACGCACGCTTCAACGAGTTGGACAAGGTTGTCGAGGAATTGAAACGGAAGGAGAAAGCCGATGCGCCAAAGAACCGAGAGTGAGCCCACGAACAACCGCACGACGGTCGAACGGACGTCCGAGCGCGAGCTGGTCGTCACGCGAACAGTCAACGGTCCGGCGCGCATCGTGTTCGAGGCGTGGACCAAGCCCGAGCTGTTCAAGCAGTGGTGGGTGCCGAAGTCGATGGGCATGTTCCTGCGTTCCTGCGAGATGGATGCTCGTACAGGAGGCACGTACCGCCTGGTGTTCGGCCACGACGCCTCGGACCTTCACGAATTCTTCGGCAGGTATATCGAAGTGACACCGCACTCACGCCTCGTCTGGACCAATGAGGAAGGTGGTGACGGTGGACCCGTCACCACGCTGACCTTCGAGGAAAAGGGTGGCAAGACGCTGCTGGTCATGCACGAACTCTATCCCTCGAAGGAGGCTCTCGACGCGGCCGGTACCGGGGCGGCGGATGCGATGGGCGAGACGTTCGAGCAACTGGACGAGCTTCTCGTCGTCTTGGGCGCGAACGTGGGACGGTCATGACGTCGTCGATCTCGGGGACGCGGTTGCTGCCGCCCTCGACGACAAAGACCGGGATAGTGATCCGCAAGCGCAGCGCCGAGACGAAGAAACGCGGCGTCATCGCTTGATCGGGATCACGCCATCCTCAGCCCCTCCCAAGCCGTGAACACCGAGACCGCAAACAGCAGCAGTCCGGCCGCGCGGCCCGCAAAAGCGGTCGCCCGCGGGTTGGCCACCAGCAGATTGCGGCTGCGGCCGGCGGTGATGGCGAGCCCGCCATAGATCGCGGCCTGAGTCGCCACCGTCAGCAGGCCCATGACCGTCGCCTGCATCCAGATCGGGCCGTAATCCGGCTTCAGGAACTGCGGATAGACGGCAAATATGAAGAGATAGGCCTTCGGGTTGATCAGGCAGGTCACCAGTCCTTGGCGAAAGGCCTTCCAGGCCGTGCGGCTGCCGACGGGCCCGTCATGGCCGACGGTGATGGAACTGCGCATCAGCGAAATACCGATGAAGGCCATGTAGGCGGCGCCTGCTATCAGCAGCGGCTTGTACAGGATCGGTACGAAATGCATCAGCAGACCGACGCCGATGGCGCCGTTCAGCGTGTGCATGATGCCGCCGACCATGATGCCGCCCGTGGCGGCGAGGCCCCGGTCGCGGCCGCCGGTGAGCGCATTGGCCAGCACGAACAGCATGTCCATGCCGGGCACGATGATGATGCCGGACAGCAGGATAAAGAACAGCCAGAGATTTTCCGCGTAGCTCATGTCAGTTGCTTGTCGCTTCCTGCTGGGGTGCCGTGGAGGAATTTGTTGATTTTCAACCCAATAGGCAGTCCAATAAATCATCCCAACTGACGGGGATGTGTCAGTAGCGTTCATCAGGGAGAGGAAATGCGCAAGGCGTCGCGGCTGTTCGAGATCATCCAGATCCTGCGGCTGGCGCGGCAGCCGGTGACGGCAGCCATGATCGCCGGGCAGCTGGAAGTCACGATGCGTTCGATCTATCGCGACATCGCCGCACTGCAGGCAATGCGCGTGCCGATCGAAGGCGGGCGCGGTATCGGCTATATATTGCGGCCCGGCTTCGACCTGCCGCCGCTGATGTTTTCGATCGAGGAGATGGAAGCGATCGTCCTGTCGCTGGCGCTGCTGGAGCGCACGGGAGACAGCGAACTCAAGCAGGCGGCCAAGCGCGTCAGCGCCAAGATCGCCGGCGCCGTGCCGCCGCCGTTGCGCCAGGCGTTCGACGCCAACGCACTGCATGTCTGGGGGTTCGCAGCACCGGCAATCGGCACCATCGATCTGGCGCTGGTGCGCCGCGCAATCCGCGACGAGGAAAAGCTCGACCTGTCCTATCGCGACGAAATCGGCCGCGCCTCCGAGCGGCTGATCCGTCCGATCGCGCTGATCTACTATTCAGAAACCGCCAACATCGTCGCCTGGTGCGAATTGCGCCAGGCCATCCGCAATTTCCGCAGCGACCGCATCGCGGATTGCCGGGCGACCGGCCTGCGCTTCAAGGGCGAAGGCGATCGCCTGCGCCAGGTCTGGGTCAGTGGCTGGGAGGCGAACGCTGTCGCTGGCGGCTGAAGCGAGCGGGTTTACCGCACATCCACCCAGCGCTCTTCCTCGAACGACCTCGCCATCGCGTGCACGGTGCGCTCGATCTCCAGCCCTTCGGCAAATTCGATGACCCGTGCCGGCTTGCCGGCAAGCCGCGTCAGCAATTCGTGGCACTCGATGATCTTGAGGTCGTTGAAACCGAGCCCATGGCCCGGCGCCGGGAGGAAGGCGTCGTAAGGCTTGTGGTGCGGCGCCACCAATATGGTGCGGTAGCCCTGTTCGGTCGGGCGATCGGCGGTGACGTAGAGCTGGATTTCGTTCATCCTCTCCTGGTCGAACAGGATCGATCCCTTGGAGCCGAAAATCTGTATGGCGATGCGGCCCTTGCGGCCCCAGGCCGAGCGGTTGACCAGCAGCGTGCCGGCAATGCCGTTTTCCAGATGCATCAAAACGCTGGCGATGTCGTAGGTCTCCACCGCACGGCGGCCGCCGCTGGCCAGCTTGCGGTCGACATAGGGTTTGGCCATGTCGCAGATGACTTTTGCGACGCGGCCGAACAGCGTCGAGACCAGCGACAGCGGATGCACGGCGAAATCGTCGAGCGCGCCATAGCCGGATGCGGCCTCATGCTTCCAGAAGAACAGCGCTTCGGGGTCGGCCATGAAGTCCTCGTCCATCTCGATGCGCAGATGGTTGACCTCGCCGATGATCTTTTCCTCGAGCAGCGCGCCGATGTGGCGGATGGCCGGGCTCTGTATGTAGTTGTAACCAAGCGCTGCGACCTTGCCGGACTTCTTCGCCGCGGCCGCCATCGCCGCTGCTTCGGCAAAGCTCGGCGCCATCGGCTTCTCGCACCACAGATGTTTGCCGGCTTCGAGAATAGCGATGGCCATCTCCGGATGGAACTGATTGGGCGTGGTCAGCGAGACGATATCGACCTCGGGGTCGTTGACGACGGCACGCCAGTCGCCCGACGCCTTGGCGAAGCCGAACTCACCGGCCTTGCGCTTGGCCAGCTCCTCGTTGACCTCGCCGAGATGGACCAGCTTCGGCTTGGCGACATCGGGAAAGACGGCGCCGACGGCGCTCCACGCAATGGCGTGGCATTTGCCCATGAAACCCGTGCCGATAAGACCAACGCCGACCATTTCTTTCTCCCAATACCTGAAGCGATCGATGGATGAATTAGTCCATTTCTTCTCCGAATGGAATGTCTGCCTCATTTTTTATGGCCTTCTTGCGCAGGCTCGCTATGATGGGGCAGAGAGGACGTCACTTGAGTTAAAGAGAGCATGATGTCGTCCGAAAACCGCTGCACACTTTTCGGCATCATGCTCTAGATGAGCTTGGACGGGGCGACGATGGACGAACGGGTACCTCGCGACTTCGAGACGCTGCGCGCCACGATCCTCGATCGCCGTGAAACCTTGCCCAAGCGCATCGCCCAGATCGCCGCCTATGCGCTCGACAATCCCGATGACATCGCCTTCGGCACCGCCGCCAGCATCGCCGCTTCGGCGGGCGTGCAGCCGTCCACCTTGATCCGCTTTGCCCAGCAACTAGGCTTCGACGGCTTCACCAGCCTGCAGCAGGTGTTTCGCGAGCGGCTGCGCGAGCGCAATTCCTCTTATGACGAACGCCTGCAGGCGCTGCGCGCCAAGGCCGATGCGGGTGCTGGACACCGCGCCATCTTCGACGGCTTCGTCGCCGCCGCCAGCACTTCGCTCAACGACATCTCACGCTCGCTGGACGAGGCCCATCTGGAAGACGCAATTGCGCTGCTGGCCAAGGCCGAGACCATCTATGTCCTGGCCAAGCGCCGCTCCTATCCGGTGGCGAGCTACATCGCCTATGCGCTGGGCAAACTGAAGATCCGCAACCAGCTGATCGAATCCGCCGCCGGCCTCAATGCCGAAATGGTCGCCTTCGCCACCCCGGCGGACGCCGTCATCGCCATCAGCTTCTCGCCCTACGCACCGGCCACCATCGAGGAGGCCCGCACCATTTCCGAACAGGGCGTGCCGATCGTCGCCATCACCGACAGTTCGTTTTCGCCACTCGCCCAGTTCGCCAAGGTCTGGTTCGAGGTCGCCGAGGCCGATTTCGCCGGCTTCCGCTCGCTGTCGGCCACCATGGCGCTGGCCATGGCGCTCACCGTCGGCGTCGGCGAGAAGCGGCGCAGCACCGGAAAGAAGCGTAAGGCCTAGGCCGGCGCCCGGCGCTCGAATTCGCGGAGGAATGCTCATTCCATATTGACTATGGATTGGAATTATTATTTCATATTCCCGGCGCCACGCTGCCGCTCGCGCGTGTCCCCCAACTACGTTGCTCAAGACAACAAGACCGACGGGAGGTTCCAATGAGCGAAGCCATGGACGCCAAACAGGCGACGCTCGATGTCATCACCATCGGTCGCGCTTCCGTCGACCTTTACGGCCAGCAGATCGGCTCGCGGCTGGAGGACATCACCTCCTTCGCCAAATCGGTCGGCGGCTGCCCGGCCAACATCTCGGTTGGCACGGCGAGACTAGGCCTGCGCTCGGCGCTGCTCACCCGCGTCGGCGACGAGCAGATGGGCCGCTTCATCCGCGAGCAGCTCAGGCGCGAAGGCGTCAATGTCGATGGGCTCAAGACCGACCAGGAACGGCTGACGGCCCTGGTGCTGCTTTCGGTCGAGAGCGAAGGCGTCTCGCCAATGATCTTTTATCGCAGCGACTGCGCCGACATGGCGCTCGCCGAAGAAGACATCGATGAAGCCTTCATCGCCTCGGCCCGTTCCATCGTCGTCACCGGCACGCATTTTTCCCGGCCCAACAGCGACGCCGCCCAGCGCAAGGCGATCCGCATCATCAAGGCCAGGGGCGGCAAGGTGGTGTTCGACATCGACTACCGCCCCAACCTCTGGGGCCTCGCCGGCCATGCCGAAGGTTTTGAGCGCTATGTCAAATCCGACCGCGTCTCAGCCCAGCTGAAGACGGTGCTGCCCGATTGCGACCTCATCGTCGGCACCGAGGAAGAGATCATGATCGCCTCGGGCGCCGACGATTGCCTGAGCGCGCTGAAGACGATCCGCGCGCTGTCCAAGGCAACCATCGTACTGAAGCGCGGCGCCATGGGCTGCATCGTCTATGACGGGCCGGTCAGCGACGATCTGGAAGACGGTATCGTCGGCAAGGGCTTTCCGATCGAGATCTACAATGTGCTCGGCGCGGGTGATGCCTTCATGTCCGGTTTTCTGCGCGGCTGGCTCGGTGGCGAAAACCTGGCAANAGACGTGTGCTCTTCCGATCTATGTGCTCGGCGCGGGTGATGCCTTCATGTCCGGTTTTCTGCGCGGCTGGCTCGGTGGCGAAAACCTGGCAACGGCGGCGACCTGGGCCAATGCCTGCGGCGCCTTCGCCGTGTCGCGGCTGCTCTGCGCGCCGGAATATCCGACCTTCGAGGAGCTGCAGTTCTTCCTCAGGAACGGCAGCAAGCACCTCGCTTTGCGCAAGGACGAGGCGATCAGCCACATCCATTGGGCGACGACCCGCCGCCGCGACATCCCCTCCATGATGGCGCTCGCCTGCGACCACCGTGTGCAGCTCGAGGACGTCGCCGCCAGGACCGGCGCCGACCCGGCGCGCATCCGCGACTTCAAGGTGCTGGCGGTCAAGGCCGCGGTAAAAGTCGCCGCCGGCCGCGACGGCTATGGCATGCTGATCGATGAGAAGCATGGCCGCGAAGCGATGTTCGAATTCGCCCGCCACCCCTTTGCCTGGCTCGGCCGTCCCGTCGAACTGCCGGGCTCGCGGCCGCTGCGCTTCGAGTTCTCGCAGGACATCGGCTCGCAACTGGTGGAATGGCCGGTCGACCACTGCATCAAATGCCTGTGCTTCTATCACCCCGACGATCCGGCAGCGCTCAAGGAAGAGCAGCAGCAGAAGCTGCGCTCGCTGTTCGAAGCCGCGCGGAAGGTCGGCCGGGAGCTTCTGGTCGAGATCATCGCCGGCAAGCACGGCAAGCTCGACGAAACGACCATCCCGCGCGCCCTGGAAGAACTCTATGCGCTTGGCATCAAGCCGGACTGGTGGAAGCTCGAACCGCAGGCGTCGGCCGGCGCCTGGGCCAAGATCGAAGCGGTGATCTTGAAGCACGATCCCTGGTGTCGTGGCGTCGTGCTGCTGGGTCTCGAAGCGCCGCAGGACGAACTGGAAGCGGCCTTTGCCGCCACCGCCAAGGCGCCGATCGTCAAGGGTTTTGCTGTCGGCCGCACCATCTTCGTCCACGCCGCCGAACAATGGCTGGCGGGCAAGATGACGGATGACGAGGCTATCGCCGACATGGCCGCGCGCTTCGAACAGTTGACCGAAGCGTGGCTTGCCGCGCGTGGCCGTAAAGCAGCATAAAGGCGCGGCAAGAGGACTGCGGAGGAAAACACCATGAGCAAGACAATCCGCCTGACGATGGCGCAGGCGCTGACCCGCTTTCTGAGCAAGCAGATGANCCGAGATCGACGGCAGAAGAGTGCCCATCTTCGGCGGTGTGTGGGCGATCTTCGGTCACGGCAATGTCGCCGGCATCGGCGAGGCGCTGTACCAGCTGCGCGACGAATTGCCGACCTTCCGCGCCCACAATGAGCAGGCGATGGCGCATGCGGCGATCGCCTATGGCAAGGCCAATTTCCGCCGCCGCTTCATGGCCGCGACCTCTTCGATCGGCCCCGGTGCGCTCAACATGGTGACGGCGGCGGCGCTCGCCCACGTAAACAGGTTGCCCGTCCTGTTTTTGCCGGGCGATGTCTTCGCCAACCGCATCCCCGATCCGGTGCTGCAGCAGGCCGAGGACTTTTCCGACGGCACCGCGACGGTCAATGACTGCTTCCGTCCGGTGTCGCGCTATTTCGACCGCATCACCCGTCCCGAGCAGATCATCCCGGCATTGGCGCGGACCATGCAGGTGCTGACCGATCCCGCGGAATGCGGCCCGGTGACGCTGTCGCTCTGCCAGGACGTGCAGGCCGAGGCCTATGACTATCCCAAGAGCTTTTTCGCCGAGCGTGTCTGGCACCAGCGCCGGCCGCGTCCGGACCGGCATGAATTGGCGGCGGCGGTCACCGCGCTGAAGGGTGCGAAAAAACCGCTGATCATCGCCGGCGGCGGCGTGCTGTATTCGCAGGCTTCGGATGAACTGGCGAAATTCGCCGAGAGCGCCGGCATTCCGGTCTGCGAGACGCAAGGCGGCAAATCCTCGCTGCCCGACACACATCCGGTCAACATGGCGGCAGTCGGCGTCACCGGCACGTCCGCGGCCAACCGGCTGGCGGAAGAGGCCGATGTCGTGCTGGCGATCGGCACCCGCCTGCAGGATTTCACCACCGGCTCATGGGCGCTGTTCAAGAATTCCGGCAAGACCATCATCGGACTCAACGTGCAGCCTTTCGATGCCGGCAAGCATCGTGCGCTGCCGCTGGTCGCCGATGCGGCCGAAGGGCTCGCCGAACTCGGTGCTGCGCTGGGGAACTGGAAAGCACCGGCGACATGGACCGACAATGCGACCCAAGGCAAGAAGGCTTGGCAGGCCGAAGCCTCCAAGGTGACGGCGTCGACCAACGCCGCCTTCCCGTCGGACGCGCAGGTGATCGGCGCCGTGCAGCGCGCGCTGGGGTCCGGCGTGACCTTGCTGAACGCGTCGGGCGGCCTGCCGGGCGAGTTGCACAAGCTCTGGCAGGCAGGCGCGCCCGGCTCGTACCATGGCGAATATGGCTTCTCGACCATGGGCTACGAGATTGCCGGCGGGCTCGGCGCCAAGATGGCCAAGCCCGACCAGGAGGTCGTCGTCATGGTCGGGGACGGCTCCTACCTCATGATGAATTCCGAAATCGCCACGTCGGTGATGCTTGGCCTGAAGCTGACCATCGTGGTGCTCGACAACAGGGGTTATGGCTGCATCAACCGGCTGCAGATGGCCACCGGCGGCGCCAACTTCAACAACCTCCTGAAGGACGCGCGCCACGAGATCCTGCCCGACATCGACTTCGCCGCGCATGCGGCGAGCATGGGCGCTATTGCCGAGAAGGTGCCGTCGATCACCGGCCTGGAGACTGCGCTGCAAAAGTCGAAAACCAACGACCGCACCACCGTGTTGGTCATCGACACCGACCCGCTGATTTCCACCGATGCCGGCGGCCATTGGTGGGATGTCGCGGTGCCGGAAGTCTCCGCACGGCCGCAGGTCAACGCAGCGCGCAAAGCCTATGACGAAAAGCGGCAGATGCAGACAATCGGCGATTGATGCTAAGTCAGCGCTGCCCCCTACCTCCCCCTTGTGAGGAGGTCGGACCGCAGGTCCGGGTGGGGGTCTGGCGCCGCACCCCCCACCCCGCTGCTTCGCAGCGACCCTCCCCACAAGGGGGAGGGTGAACAAGAGACCGGAGCTAAAACTTGAAAGCCAAACTGGGCATGTCCCCCATTGCGTGGTGGAACGACGATCTTGCCGAACTCAGCGACGACGTCTCGCTGGAAGAGTGCCTGCGCCAGTCGCGCTCGGCCGGCTTCACCGGCATGGAAATGGGCCGCCGCTTTCCCAATGACCCCGAAATCATGCTGCCTATCCTGAAAAAGGCCGACGTGACGCTGTGCGGCGGCTGGTTCTCCGGCACGCTGGTCGATGAGGACATGGGCAAGAACAAGGATCGCATCCAGCCGATGATCGACCTGTTCAAGGCGGTTAATGCGCCTTGCATCGTCTATGGCGAGGTCGGCCGCTCGATCCAGGGCGATCGCTCCAGGCCTCTCGCCACCAAGCCGAAATTGTCGAATGACGAGATGAGGGCCTATGCCAGGCGCCTCACCGAGTTCGGCGAATGGTGCGCCGAGCAAGGCATGCCGCTGTCCTATCACCATCACATGGCAGCAGTGGTCGAGACCGAGCCGGAGCTCGATGCCTTCATGCGCCATTCCGGCGAAGGCATTCCGTTGCTGCTCGATGCAGGGCATCTCGCCTTTGCCGGTGGCGACGTGCTGCGCGCCATCGACAACCACCACAAGCGCATCAGCCATGTCCATGTGAAGGATGTGCGCATGGGCGTGATCGACGGGCTCGACCGCACGAAACAGTCCTTTCTCGACGCCGTGGCGCTCGGTGCCTTCACGGTGCCCGGCGACGGTTCGCTCGATTTCGGCGCCATTGTGCAGCGCTTCGCCGACCGTGGCTATGAAGGCTGGTTCGTCGTCGAGGCCGAGCAGGACCCGAAGAAGAACCCGCCGCTCAAGATGGCGCAGGTCGGCCACAAGGAATTGATGCGCGTGATGACGGCTGCCGGCTACGCCGTGGAAACGCAAGGCTTTCCCAATGCCTGAGGCGATCCGATGAAGGATTACGAGCACCCGTTCTTCCGGCCGCTGTGGCGGCGCGTTGCCGTCGTCGCCGTCTGCGTGATCTGGGCCGGAATAGAATTCGCCTCCGGCACCCCATTCTGGGGCATCATTGCGCTCGGCTTTGCCGCCTACGCGGTGTGGCAGTTCTTCTATCTTTACAAGCCGGTGGAGGAGAGCAAGGCTGCGCCTGATCGACCGCAGACCGGCGAAGCGAAGGCGGACGCCGAACCGAAGGAATGAAGCGGCCGCGGCTCGGAAGGGCTTGCGGGTCGGACACTGGACACCTGGCGTATCGCCTACGTCGGTGATTGCCGGAACGTCCCTCGCTTCGTCATCCTAGGGTCTTCGCGACGGAGCTTCGTTCCTGCTTCGCCCTAGGATGACGAAGTTGAGAGGCCGACCTCGAAGACTTGCGATAGGAGACAAAACATGTCGAAACTGCTCGTCAAAGCCGACAAGGGCCATGGCCGCGTCGCCCATGTCACGCCCAAAAGCGCCGGATGGACCTATGTCGGCTTCGACCTGCACCGGCTGAAGCCGGGCGAGACCGCATCCGGCAAGACGCAGGATCGCGAAGTCTGCCTGGTGTTCGTCACCGGCAAGGGCACGGCAAAGGCCAGCGGCCAGCAACTCGGCCTGCTCGGCGAGCGCATGTCGCCCTTCGAGGGCAAGCCGTGGTCGGTCTATATCCCGGAGGGTTCGGACTGGTCGGTCACCGCCGACACCGATCTCGAACTCGCGGTCTGCTCGGCGCCGGGCCTGGGCGGCGGCTTGCCCATTCGCGTCATCGCACCCGACGACCTCGGCCAGGAGACTCGGGGCAAAGGCACCAACACGCGCTACGTCACCAACATATTGCCCGAGGGCAAGCCCGCCGACTCGCTGCTGGTGGTCGAGGTCATCACGCCCGGCGGCCACACATCGAGCTACCCGCCGCACAAGCACGATCAGGACAATCTGCCGGCCGAATCCTATCTTGAGGAAACCTATTACCACCGCCTCAACCCGCCGCAGGGCTTTGCCTTCCAGCGCGTCTACACCGACGCCGACAAGTCGGGCGCCCGCGAACTGGACGAGGCGATGGCGATCGAGGACGGCGATGTCGTGCTGGTGCCCAAGGGCTATCATCCGTGCGCGGCCTGTCACGGCTACGACCTCTATTACCTTAACGTCATGGCCGGGCCGAAGCGGACGTGGAAGTTCCACAACGCGCCCGAGCACGAATGGCTCATGAAGGCCTGATCGGCCTTCGCTTGCGCCGGAAGAAAAATCGTCGGCTAACGATCCATGGGGTCGATTTGCCTTCGAAAACTCGCATAAGCTTCGTCAATCCGTCATGGAAATCACCTATGGCAGCGGGCTGACGAGGATTTTTTTCGATGCGCTACGCCATCTATTTCACCCCGAGGCAGGACGAGCCGCTGGCGCGGATCGCCGCCAACTGGCTGGGCCGCGACCCCTTTGGCGCCGCCGCGAGGCCGGTCGAGGCGGTGGGCGAGCTGTCGGCGGCCGAAGTCGCCTTTCACACCGCATCGGCGCGGCGCTACGGTTTTCATGCGACGCTGAAAGCGCCCTTCCGGTTGGCCGCCAACGAAACCGAAAGCTCGTTGCGCGCGGCGCTGGACGCCTTTGCCGAAGCAATGCCGACGGTCACCATCCCGCGCCTGGTCGTCAGCCAGATCGATGGTTTCTTCGCTTTGCTGCCGGAAGGCCCGCTGCCGCCGCTCAACCGTTTCGCCGATGATGTCGTGCTTAGCTTCGACCGTTTTCGCGCGCCGCTCACCGAGGCCGAGATCGAGCGGCGCAGCCCGGATTCGCTGAAGCCGGCCGAGTTCCGCAATCTCTGCCAGTGGGGCTATCCCTATGTGTTTGAGACCTTTCGCTTCCACATGACACTGTCCGGCCGGGCCGGGCCGCAGGAAAGCCAACGTCTGCGCGCGGCAATTGACAGCCTGTTCGCCGATGTGCTGCAGCAGCCGGTGCTGGTGGATGCGCTGACGCTGTTCGTCGAAACCGAACCGGGCGCTCCGTTCATGGTGCTTTCGCATCATGCGCTCGGCCGCCGCGCTGCCCGAAAAACCGCCTGACCGCAATTCGTCCGAGTAAGCAAAGACTGCCTGAATGACCGCCGAAACTGTTCTCCACAACGCCCGCATCGTGCTTGCCGACGAGATCGTCGAAGGGTCGCTCGTGCTGCGCGACGGTTTTATCTCCGGCGTCGACGCCGGCACCGGCCACACCGGGGGGAGCATGGGCGGCGAGGACATGGGCGGCGACTACATCATTCCCGGCCTGGTCGAGCTGCACACTGACCATCTCGAAGGCCACTATGCGCCGCGCCCGAAAGTGCGCTGGAACCCGATCGCCGCCGTCCTTGCCCATGACGCGCAGGTGGCCACCGCCGGCATCACCACCGTGCTCGACGCTTTGCGTGTCGGCATGGACGATGACGCGGATATTACCTCCGACGACATCCGCAAGCTCGCCGGCGCGATCGAGGACAGCGTCGCGAAAGACCGGTTGCGGGCCGACCATTTCCTGCACCTGCGCTGCGAGGTCTCGGCGCCGGATTGCTTGCGGGCTTTCGCCAATTTCGATGGCGACGAGCGGGTCAAGCTGGCCTCGCTGATGGACCATGCGCCGGGACAGCGTCAGTTCGTCAATCTCGAGACCTACGCCCATTACTATCAGCGCAAGCTGAAATTGACCGATCGCGACTTCCAATTGTTCTGCGAAAAGCGGATGTCGGAATCGGCGAAGAATTCGGGACCGAACCGGGTGGCGATATCAGCCGCCTGCAACGAGCGGGGCATTGTGCTGGCGAGCCATGACGATGCCACATCAGGCCATGTCGACGAGGCGATCGAGCAGGGCGTGCGCGTCGCGGAATTCCCGACCACGCTGGAAGCCGCCAAGGCCTCGAAGGATGCCGGGCTCGGCGTGCTGATGGGCGCGCCCAACGTCATGCGCGGCTCCTCGCATTCGGGCAATGTCTCGGCCCGCACGCTGGCCGGCGACGGCCTGCTCGACATATTGTCGTCCGACTACATTCCCTTCAGCCTGATCCAGTCGGCCTTCTTCCTCGGCGACGTCGTCGAGGGCATTTCCCTGCCGCAGGCGGTTGCGATGGTGTCGAAGAATCCGGCCGAGGCGATCGGCCTCAACGACCGCGGCGTCATCGAACAGGGCCGCCGCGCCGATCTGGTGCGTGTGCGCGTCGACGACCATGTGCCGGTCGTGCGCACTGTCTGGCGCCAAGGGCGCCGGGTCGCCTGATGGTCTTGGCGTCGATCGAGCGCGAACTCAGCAGCGAGGCCTTTCCGCTCCGCAACGGCGTGTTTGTCGCCGTCGTCGGCCCGAGCGGCGCCGGCAAGGATACGGTAATCGGCTATGCCCGCACCTTGTTTGCCGACGAGACGAGGCTGGAGTTCGTCCGCCGGGTCATCACCAGGCCGAGCGACGCGGCAAGCGAGGATCACGACACGCTGGCCGACGCAGCCTTTGCCGAAGCCGAGGCCGACGGCGCCTTCGCCATTTCCTGGGAGGCGCACGGGCTGCGCTACGGCATTCCGGCCGATGTCGACTGGTCGATAGCCAATGGCCATGTCGCCGTGGCCAATGTCTCGCGCGCAGTCATCCCGGTGCTGCGGGAGCGCTATGCCAATCTGGCTGTCGTCGAGATCACCGCTTCGCCGGAAATCCTCGCCGAGCGTCTCGCCCAGCGCGGCCGCGAATCGCGCGGCGAAGTGCTGGCTCGGCTCGCCCGCAGCGCCAATATCGCTTTGTCCGGCTCCGGCGTCACCTCGATCGACAATGGCGGCCGGCGCGAAGCCGCCGGAGAACGCTTCGTCGAGGTGCTGCGCAAGGCGATGGCCTTCTCGGATATATCCGGCGTGATGTAGCGCTACTCCGCCGCGACAGTCTTCCGGCTGGCATCGAGCATCAGCCGCCTTGCGCGGAACACGCCCCATTGCTGGTCGACCAGCACGCCGATCAGGATCACGCCGCCCATCACCGCGAAGTTGAGCGAGGACGGGATGCCGAGCAGATTGACCAGGTTCTGCAACTCCTGCAGCAGCACGGTGCCCAGGATGACGCCGACCAGCGAGCCTTCGCCGCCGCGCAGCGAGAAGCCGCCGAGAACGGCGGCGGCAATGGCGTAGAGTTCGTAGAACTGGCCGTGGCTGGCCGGCGAGATCGAGCGCGTGTACATGGCGAAATAGATCGCCGACAGCGCCGTCAGAACGCCGCAGATGACATAGGCGGCCATCACGACGCGGCCGGTGCGGATGCCCGAATATTTAGCCGCCTCTTCGTTCTTGCCGATGGCATAGAGGTAGCGTCCGAACACCGAGCGGTGCAGCACCACCCACATGACGATCGAAATGACGATCAGTGCGATGAAACTGTTGGGCACGCCATAGCTGCGGCCCGCGGTGAGGAATTCGAGCTCGGGAAAATTCTGGCCGAAGGCGAAGCCGGCGGTGCCGTCGGCGGTATAGAAACGGGCGACCCCGCGATAGATCAAAAGGCCGCACAGCGTCACCACGAAGGGCTGCAATTTCAGCCTTGTGATCAGCCAGCCATGCGCCAGCCCGATGATGCCGCCCAGCACCAGGATCAGCGGCAGCGCCACCGGCCATGGCATGTCGCGCACAGCGATGAAATCGATGAATAGCGTGCCGAGCAGCGCCACCAGCGACCCCACCGACAATTCGATGCCGCCGGTGATGATGACGAAGGCCTGGCCGATGGCGAGGATCCCGAACAGGCCGATCAGGTTCGAGGTGTTGGCGAGGTTGATCGGCAAAAGGAAGCGCGGGTTGATGGCGGTCACCACGGCGCCGACCACCAGGATCAGGATCAGCAGGCCGAGATCTTTTTTGCTCATCGTCTTCTCCCCAATGCGCCGGACCGGCAATCGCCTGAAGCCCGCTAGTTTGCCGGCTTGCCGACCGCCAGCAACAGCACGTTTTCCTGGCTGAATTGTTCCTTGTCGAGAATGCCCGAGATCTGGCCCTCATGCATGACGGCGATGCGGTCGGACACGCCGATCACCTCTTCCATGTCGCTGGAAATCATCAGCACGGCGACGCCGGCGTCGGCCAAGGCTCGCATCAGCCCGTAAATCTCGGCCTTGGCGCCGATATCGATGCCGCGCGTCGGCTCATCGAGGATCATCACCTTCGGGTTCATCGCCAGCCATTTGCCCAGCACCACCTTCTGCTGGTTGCCGCCCGACAGCGTGCCGACATCCTGGCTCAGCGACGAGGCGCGCAGGTCTAGCCGCTCGGTGTAGGAGTGGGCGAGCGCGAATTCGTCCGACAATCGCAGCAGGCCGGATTTGGAGGTGCGCTTGAGCGAAGGAAGCGAGACGTTTTGGAAGATCGGCAGGCCGATCACCACGCCCTGCTTGCCGCGTTCCTCCGGCACGTAGACGATGCCGGCTTCGATGGAATCCGCCGCCGATTTCGGCGTGATCACCTTACCTTCCAGCGTTATCGTGCCGCCCGATATGCGGGTGATGCCTGAAATCGCCTGCATCACCTCTGACCGCCCGGCGCCGACAAGGCCGTAGAAACCGAGGATCTCGCCCTTGTGCAGTTCGAAGCCGATGTCGTTGAATTCGGTCGGGTGCGAAAGGCCAGCGACCGACAGCACCGGCGCGCCGATCTCGGCCTTGCGTTGCGGAAAGATGTGATCGACCGAGCGGCCGACCATCATGCGCACGATCTGGCTCTGGCCGGTATCCTTGATAAGGCCCTCGCCAACCATCTCGCCGTCGCGGAACACGGTGTAGCGATCGGCGATCCGATAGATCTCGTCGAACTTGTGGCTGATGAACAGGATCGCCTTGCCTTCCTCCTTGAGGAATTCGATCAGCAGGAAAAGCTCCTCGATCTCCTTCATCGAAAGGGCTGCGGTCGGCTCATCCATGATGACGATCTGCGCATCGATCGACATCGCGCGAGCAACCGCTACCAGATGCTTGTTGGCGATGCCGAGGTCTTTCAGCCGCGCATCGGCGTTGATATGGCCGGCATGCATGGTGTCGAGCACTTCGCGCGCGTGTTTTCGCATGGTGCGCCAGTCGATGGTGCCTAGCCGCGTGCGCGGCGCATGGCCGAGAAAAATGTTTTCGGCGACGCTCAGATCGTCGAACAGCACGGTTTCCTGATGAATGGCGGTGACGCCGTGGCCGAAGGCGGCATGCGCGCTGGGCAGGGTGACGGCCTGGCCGTCAATGCTGATCGTGCCGGCGTCGGGCTGGTAGATGCCGGTCATGATCTTGACCAGCGTCGACTTGCCGGCACCGTTTTCACCGATCAGCGCCGTAACCTGGCCGGGGTAAAGCGACAGGCTGACATTGTGCAGCGCGCGCACGCCGGGAAAGCTTTTGGAGACGCCGGACAGCGTCAGGCGCGGGGCAGGACCCGTGGGCTCCTCCTTCGCAATGCCGTGCTGGGCTGTCGTGTCCATATCCGTATCAAGCCCTGAAACAAGGTCCGTTTAAAGTCGCGGCGGGATTTTGGTCCCGCCGCGCTTGGTCCGAGACGTCCGAGATCAATAGATCTTGGAGAACTTTTCGATGTTGGACTTGTCGAACTGGAAGGGCGGAGCCATCGCAGCCGAGTTGCTGTCATCGAGCGTGACCTTGCCGACGCGGCCGATCGACAGCGTTGCGCCCGGCTTTGCCTCTTCCTTCTTCACCGCCAGATCATGAGCGAGGTAGACGGCGGAATAGCCGAGGTCGATCGGATTCCAGAGGGCAACCGCCTGGCTGGAACCGTTGTCGATGAACTTCTTGAACTCCGACGGCAGCGCCAGACCCGTGACATTGACCTTGCCGATCAGGTTCGCGTCGGTGACGACCTGGGCAGCGGCAACGACGCCGACGGTGGTCGGCGCGATGATCGCCTTGAGGTTCGGATAGGATTTCAGCAGGCCCTTGGCTTCGTCGGTGCTCTTGGCCGAATCGTCATCGCCGTAGACGGTGGCGACGAGTTTGATCTTGGGGAATTTCTCCGGCAGGATCTTCTTGGCCGCGTCGATCCAGGCGTTCTGGTTGGTCGCGGTCGACGAAGCCGACAGAATGGCGACTTCGCCGCCTTCCGGCAGATAGTCGGCGGCCAGCTTGATGATGGTCTCGCCGATCAGGCCGGTGTCGGACGGGTTGAGATGCAGCTGGCGGCCTTCCTTGGCGACGCCCGAATCCCACGAGATGACGGTGATGCCGCGCTCCATGGCCTTCTTCAGCACCGGCACCAGCGCGTCGGCGTCATTGGCCGAAATCGCAATGGCGTTGACCTTCTGCGCGATCAGCGAATTGACCACTTCGATCTGCGCTTCGGCGGTCGCCTTGGTCGGGCCGGTGTAGATGATGTCGACATCGCCGAGTTCCTTGGCCGCCTCTTCGGCGCCCTTGTTGGCGGCGTCGAAGAAGCCGTTGCCGAGCGACTTCACCACCAGCGCGATCTTGACGTTCTCGGCATAGGCGGCATTCACGAACATGGCGGCCGAGAACGCGGCCGTCACCATCAATTTCTTCAGAAAGCTCATCGTATTTCCTCCCTTGAGCGTTGCATTCCATCGTCGCTGCGGTTGGCCTCAGGCCTGCAGCGAGGATTCTTCCTTTGCCGACTTGCGGGCGACGATCAGCGTCACACCCGCGGCCTCCAGCATGTTGGCTTCGCGATCCTCGATGCCGTCATCGGTGATGACGGTGGCGATGCGCTTGAGCCCGCACAGGATCAGGCTCGAGCGCTGGCGGAATTTCGATGAGTCGACCAGCACCACCAGTTCGTCGGCCTGGTCGATCAGTTTCTGCTCCGCCTGGATCAGCAGCGGGTCGCCTTCCATCAGGCCAAGCGGCCCGAGCCCTTGAGCGCCCATGAACATGCGGCGCGCGTAGAAATTACGCGTCACGTCATTGTCGAAGGGCGAGAGGATGATGTTCTGCTCGCGGTAGATGGTGCCGCCCGACAGCATGACGGTGTTCTTCGAATGCTTGAGCAGGTGCTCGGCGATGGGGAACGAATTGGTGAAGATCGGCATGCGGCGTCCGGTCAGGAAATGCACCATCTGGAAGGTGGTGGTGCCGCCATTGATGATGATCGGTTCGCCGTCCTTGCACAGCTCCACCGCTTCGCGCGCAATCGCGCGCTTCTGCGAAGCGTTAAGCGTTTCGTTGACGGAAAAGGGCCGGCCGGCGAGGCCGATGAACTGCGGTGGCGAGATCGCCTCGGCGCCGCCACGCACGCGACGCAGGCGCTTTTGCACATGAAGAGCCGCGATATCGCGCCGGATCGTCGCCTCGGAGGAGTCCGTCAGGTCGACCATCTCCTGCACCGTCACCACAGGCTTTTCCTGGACGGCGGACAGAATGATCCTGTGGCGCTCTTTTTCGTGCATGGTTCCTCCCTGCATGGTCATGAGGCACTAGAAAACCACCAGTGTCAATCATTTCCGCTCATATAATTTCATTGTGCAGTGCAATATGATCGATCTTGATCGTTTATGATTGACAACCGAGATGCTTGCGTAGACATTTCCGGCAAAATGGACCGCGCCTTTTGCGTCCCAGGGAGGATAATCATGCTCGACAAGCGCTCCGGCTCGCGCCTTGCCAACCTTTGGGACGATGCTAAAGCCAAGGGGCTGAGCGAGCCTGAGCTTCTGGTCTATCGCTCCAACACGCTCGGCTTCGACAAGCGTGTCACCAATTATGGCGGCGGCAACACCTCGTCCAAGATCCGGCAGAAGGACCCGCTCTCCGGCGCCGAAGTCGAAGTGCTATGGGTCAAGGGCTCGGGCGGCGACAGCGCCTCGATCAAGCTGGACGGTTTCGCCACGCTCTACATGGACAAACTGCAGGCGCTGAAAGGCCTCTATCGTGGCGTCGCGCATGAGGACGAGATGGTGGGCTATCTTCCCCACTGCACCTTCAACCTCAACCCGCGCGCGGCCTCGATCGACACGCCGCTGCACGCCTATGTGCCGAAGCCGTTCGTCGATCACATGCATCCCGATGCCATTATCGCGATTGCCGCGGCCAAGGATTCCAAGGCGTTGACCAAGGAGATATTCGGTGACGCCATCGGCTGGCTGCCGTGGAAGCGGCCGGGCTTCGAACTTGGCCTCTGGCTGGAGAAATTCTGCGTCGAACACCCCGAGGCCAAGGGCGTCATCCTCGAAAGCCACGGCTTGTTCACCTGGGGCGACACACCCAAGGAGTGCTATGAGACGACGATCTCGGTCATCAACCAGGCGATCGAATGGTTCGAGCGCCGCTCCGAGGGTCTCGCCATCTTCGGCGGCGAAGTCGTCAAATCGCTCGACGCCGCTGAGCGCCGCGCCATCGCGGCGAGACTGATGCCGAGGATCCGCGGCCTGATTTCGGAGAAGAGCCACAAGCTCGGCCATTTCGACGATTCCGCCGCTGTGCTCGAATTCGTCAACTCCAGGGATTTGCGCCCGCTGGCGGCACTCGGTACCTCATGCCCGGATCATTTCCTGCGCACAAAAATCCGCCCGCTGGTTATCGAGTTCGACCCAGCGAAGCCCGACGTCGAAGCCGTGATTGCGCGCCTCGCCGACGATATTGCTGAGTACCGTGTCGGCTACCAGGCCTATTACGACAGCTGCAAGCATCCGGACTCGCCCCCGATCCGTGACCCCAACGCCGTGGTCTACCTGATGCCCGGCGTCGGCATGTTCACCTTCGCCGGCGACAAGGCCACCGCCCGCATCTCTGGCGAATTCTACGTCAACGCCATCAATGTCATGCGCGGGGCCTCGACCGTTTCGTCCTATGTCGGCCTGCCGGCGCAGGAGGCCTTCGACATCGAATACTGGCTGCTCGAGGATTTGAAGCTGCAGCGCATGCCGAAGCCGAAGTCGCTCGCCGGCCAAATCGCGCTGGTCACCGGCGGCGCCGGCGGCATCGGCCGCGCCACCGCCAATCGCCTGCTGCGCGAAGGCGCCTGCGTCGTGCTGGCCGATATCGACGAGACCGCACTTGCCAACGCCAACGACGAACTGGCGAAAGCCTATGGCAAGGACTTCGTCCGGCCGGTGCTGATCAACGTCACCGCGGAGGAGCAGGTGATTTCCGGCTTCGCCCAGACAGCCGTCGAGTTCGGCGGCATTGATATTCTCGTCTCCAACGCAGGCCTCGCCTCCTCGGCGCCGATCGAGGAGACAACGCTGGCGCTGTGGAACAAGAACATGGACATATTGTCGACCGGCTATTTCCTGGTCTCGCGCGAAGCCTTCCGGCTGTTTCGCGCCCAGAAGATCGGCGGCAATGTCGTCTTCGTCGCCTCCAAGAACGGCCTTGCCGCGTCACCCAACGCCGCCGCCTATTGCACCGCCAAGGCCGCCGAAATCCATCTCGCCCGCTGCCTCGCGCTGGAAGGCGCGGAAGCCCAGATCCGGGTCAATGTCGTGAATCCGGACGCCGTGCTGCGCGGTTCGAAGATCTGGACCGGCGAGTGGAAGGAACAGCGCGCCGCCGCCTACAAGATGTCGACCGACGATCTGGAAGAACACTACCGCTCGCGCTCGATGCTGAAGCGCTCGGTGTTTCCGGAAGACATTGCCGAAGCGATTTATTTCCTGGCGTCCGACATGTCGGCCAAATCCACCGGCAACATCATCAACGTCGACGCCGGCAACGCGCAGAGCTTTACGCGCTGAGTTAAGGGCGGAGCGCTTCTCTTCTCCCCGTCACTATACGGGGAGAAGGTGGCCCGAAGGGCCGGATGAGGGGCAGCGCTGACTGAACGCATTGGGAGGAATAGCACTTGTCCGAAACCATCATCGCCGCCGATCTCGTCTCCAGCCACAACGCCCAGCGCAAACCCGACCTCGAACGCGACTACGCCTCGCTCGGGGAACGCCTCGACCGTCGCGGCATCGCCATCGACGTCATCCGCGGCAAGGTCGAGAAATTCGCCGTCGCCATTCCGTCCTGGGGCGTCGGCACCGGCGGCACACGCTTTGCCCGCTTTCCCGGCGCCGGCGAGCCGCGCGACATTTTCGACAAGATCGAGGACTGCGCCGTCATCAGCCAACTGACGCAGGCGACACCGACCGTCTCGTTGCACATCCCGTGGGACAAGGCCGATCCGAACCGGCTGAAGCAGGCCGCCTCGCGCTTCGGCCTCGGCTTCGACGCCATGAACTCCAACACCTTTTCGGATGCCAGGGATCAGACGCTCTCCTACAAATTCGGCTCGCTTTCGCATGCCGATGCCGGCACGCGCCGCCAGGCCGTCGAGCATAATCTCGAATGCATCGAGATCGGCAAGACGCTGGGGTCCAGGGCGCTGACAGTGTGGATCGGCGACGGCTCGAATTTCCCCGGCCAGGTCAATTTCGCCAAAGCCTTCGAGCGCTATCTCGACGCCATGAAGGAGATCTATGCCGGACTGCCCGCCGACTGGAAACTGTTCACCGAACACAAAATGTACGAGCCGGCTTTCTACTCCACGGTCGTGCAGGACTGGGGCACCAATTACATGATCGCCAAGGAGCTGGGCGACAAGGCGTTCTGCCTGGTCGACCTGGGCCACCATGCGCCCAATGTCAACATCGAGATGATCGTGTCGCGGCTGATCCAGTTCAAAAAACTGGGCGGCTTCCATTTCAACGATTCGAAGTATGGCGACGACGATCTCGATGCCGGCTCGATCGATCCCTATCGGCTGTTCCTGGTCTTCAACGAACTGGTTGATGCAGAACTTTCCGTCGCCGAGGGTTTCGATCCCGCCCACATGCTCGACCAGAGCCACAACGTCACCGACCCGATCGAAAGCCTGATGCTGTCGGCGGTCGAGGTGCAGCGCGCCTATGCGCAGGCGCTGCTGGTCGACCGCAAGGCGCTCGAGGGTTTCCAAGACGGCAATGATGCGCTGATGGCGACGCAGACTCTGAAAGTTGCCTACCGCACCGATGTCGAGCCGATCCTTGCCATGGCGCGGCTGAACACAGGCGGCGCCATCGATCCAGTCGCCGCATATCGCGCGGCGGGCTACCGGGCGAAGGTCGCGGCGGAACGGCCGGCGGTTGTGGGCGGTTCAGGCGGGATTGTTTGAGATTGGCTAATCTCCACCACAGGGGGGAGATCAGCTTGCCTCTGCCGGCAGGCGAACACCAATATGTGTTCGCTCATATTGATGATGGACTCGGCCGCTCCATGTAGGTCTTCTAGGCACACTGCACTTGGAGCACCGCCATGCCCTTGACCCGCCGGACGCTGATTGGCGTCACCCTTTCGCTCGCAATTGCGCTCGCGCCATCCGGTGCGCTCTATGCCGCCTCGCCTCAACCGGCGAAGGGCGAGCACGGCATGGTCGTCACCGCCCAGCATCTGGCGTCGGAAGCCGGCGTCGAGGTGCTGAAGAAGGGCGGCAACGCTGTCGATGCGGCGGTCGCGGTCGGTTATGCGCTCGCCGTCGTCTACCCCAATGCCGGCAATATCGGCGGTGGCGGGTTCATGACCATCCGCTTCAAGGACGGCAAATCCACCTTCCTCGATTTCCGCGAGCGCGCGCCGCTGGCGGCAACCAAGACCATGTATCTCGACAAGGACGGCAATCCGGTGAAGGGCGCCAGCCTTGATGGCTACCTCGCGGTCGGCGTACCTGGTTCCGTGGCAGGGTTCGAGATGGCTCGCGAAAAATATGGCACGCTGCCACGCCAGGATTTGATGGCGCCGGCAATTACCTATGCCAGGGATGGCTTCATCCTCGACCAGGGCGACGCTGCTTCATTCGCAAGCAATGCCGCACGGCTGGCGAAGGACCCTGCCGCCGCCGCCATCTTCCTGAAGCCGGACGGCAAACCCTATGGCGCCGGCGAGCGTCTCCTCCAGCCCGATCTTGCAGCCTCGCTCGCCGCCATCTCCGAAAAAGGCGCCGACGCCTTCTACAAAGGCGCCATCGCCGGCGCCATCGTCAAGGCGAGCGGCGCCAGGGGCGGCATTCTGGCCAAGGCAGACTTCGAGCAATATAAGGTACGCGAGCTGCAACCGGTGAGCTGCACCTATCGCGGCTATGAGATCACGTCCTCGCCGCCGCCAAGCTCCGGCGGCGTTATCATCTGCGAAATCCTCAACGTGCTGGAGGGCTACCCGCTGTCCTATCTCGGCGCCGGCTCGGCCGAGACGGTGCATGTCATGGTCGAGGCGATGCGTTACGCCTATGTGGACCGCAACTCGGCGCTCGGCGATCCAGATTTCGTCGACAATCCGGTCTCGAAACTGCTCGACAAGGGTTACGCCAAGGAGATCCGCGACAAGATCGACCCGTTCCGCGCCGGCGTCTCGCAGGATTTGATGCCGAAGGGCTTCGGCGAGTCGAAGGAAACGACGCACTATTCGATCATCGACGATGACGGCAATGCGGTCGCGGTCACCTATACGCTGAACGGCTCGTTCGGCGCCGGCGTGGTCGCGGACGGCACCGGCATCCTGCTCAACAACGAGATGGATGATTTCACCCAGAAGCCTGGCGTGCCCAACCTCTACGGTCTCGTGCAGGGAGAGGCCAATGCTATCCAGCCGAAGAAGACGCCGCTGTCATCGATGAGCCCGACTATCGTCGCCAAGGACGGCAAGCCGTTCATGGTTATCGGCAGCCCCGGCGGCTCGCGCATCATCACCATCACGCTGGAAGCCATCGTCAACGTCATCGACCACGGCATGAACATCCAGGAGGCGATCGACGCATCGCGCATCCACCATCAATGGCTGCCCGACACGATCTATGTCGAACCCTTCGGCCTGTCGCCCGACACTGAAAAACTGCTGGCCGGCATGGGCTACCACCTCGATCTCGCGGATTCTACCTGGGGGCAGGCGGCCGGCATTCTTGTCGGCGGCAAGAGCCTGGCGGAAATCGAGAAGGGCGGCGGCTCCCGCTACAACGGCGCCATCGACAGCCGCGCCGCATCCGGCGAGGCGATTGGCTACTGATCAAAACAAGAGATTGATCAGAGGACGAGCGTAAGCGTCGACCCGACGAGCATCAGCGCGGCGATCACGACGAACGCCGCGTAGATGCGGGGACGGTCGAGGAGCAGCGCATTGCCCGATATCCAGGCCGCGGTTGCGCCGCCAAGCGCAAACAGGAAGCCGTTCCGGTGACCAAAGGTCATGGAAGCGGCCATCAGCCCGCCAATGATCAGCGCGCCGAAGACGATGATCACGGCAACGGCGTATTTCTCGAAGTCGTTGCCGCCGCCCATGGCCGGGCCGATCGCGTTCAAATTCGTCAGATCGTCCGGATCGAACGGATTGGTCGATCCATATTCATCTTGACCGACAGGTTCTCGCATCATTCATTCTCCGCTGACCGGCAACAAATCATCAACATCTGCCGAGCGCAACCGGATCGCGCCGTGCCGAAGGCCGCCGGTGCGGTCTTCAACACTTTCTGATGCCGACTTGCCACGGTTTTTTTGCGCCGGTTCACAAAATCTACCCTGCTTTCGGGTCCACCCGCCTGAATTGCCTGGAAAATGAATTACCTGGAAAAATCGCTGCGCACGATGCCGTGCCGCTGCAGCTTGTCGTAGAAGGTCTTGCGCGGAATGCCGAGCGCTTCGATCGTGCGCCGGACATCGCCGTCATTGCGGCCAAGCGCCTCGCGGATGACATTGGCTTCATAGCGTTCCAGCCGTTCCGGCAGTGAGCTGGCGTCATCCGGCTCCGCCGGGGCGGAAGGTGGCGCTTGCGCCGCTTCCTCGAGTCCCAGCACGAAACGCTCGGCGAAATGCGCGAGTTCACGCACATTGCCCGGCCAGTCGTGCTGGCTCAGATGGCGGTGCACTGAGGCAGGCACGGCTGGCATTTGCCGGCGGAAGCGGGCGGCTGCACGCTCTGCGAAGTAGAAGAACAGCAGGGCGACGTCGTCGCGGCGTTCGCGCAGCGGCGGGATCGAGATCGTCACCACATTGAGCCGGTAGTAGAGATCCTCGCGGAAGGCGCCGCGCCGGCTGGCATCGCCGAGATCGACCTTGGCGGCGGCGACGACGCGCAGGTCGACCGGCCGGATTTCATTGGTGCCGAGCGGCGTCACCTCGCGCATTTCCAGCACCCGCAGCATCTGCACCTGGGTCGAGGCCGGCATGCTTTCGATCTCGTCGAGAAACAGCGTGCCGCCGCTCGAATGCTCGATGCGGCCGATGCGCTTCTTCTGTGCGCCGGTGAACGCGCCGGCCTCATGGCCGAACAGTTCGCTTTCGATCACCGTATCCGGCAGCGTGCCGCAATTCAGCGCCACGAAATTGCCCTTGGCGCGGCGGCTCCAGCGGTGCAGCAGGCTCGCCACCACCTCCTTGCCGGAGCCGGTCTCGCCAGTCACCAGCACGTCGACATCGGTGTCGGCGATCTGCCGCAGCGTGCGGCGCAGCCGCTCCATCGCCGGCGTCTGGCCGATCAGCGGCAGGCCGTCCTGCGCCTGTTCGGCGCTTTCGCGCAGCGCGCGGTTCTCCATCACCAGTCGGCGTTTTTCCGCCGCCCGCGCCACACTTTGCGCCAGCCGGTCGGCGGCGAACGGCTTGGTGATGAAGTCGTAGGCGCCGTCCTTGATCGCCTTGACCGCAACCGCGATGTCGCCATGTCCGGTGACCAGGATTACCGGAATGTCGGCATCAAGCTGCAAGACGCGGTCGAAGAGCTGCAGGCCGTCAATGCCGGGCATGCGGATGTCGGACACCACCACGCCGGCGAAATTGGCGTCGAGCCCGGCCAGCGCCTCGGCCGCCACCGCAAAGGCCGAGACGGAAAAACCAGCGAGTTCCAGCGTCTGCCGCGTGGCCCTCAGCAATTCGCTGTCGTCGTCGATCAATACGACCGGTGCGGTGTCCATCATGCTGCCCTGGCGAGGTGAATGGTAAAGCGCGTGCCGGCCTGGCCGCTCGCCACCTCGATGCGTCCGCCATAGTCGGCGACGATGTCCTGCGAGATGACGAGGCCGAGCCCGAGGCCTTTTTCCTTCGAGGTGTTGAACGGCGTGAACAATGACTTGAGGATGGCAGGCGAAATGCCCGGCCCATTGTCGGCGACGGCAAGCGCCACGCCGTCGGCCGTCTCCTGGGCCGAAACCTCCACCCTGGCGCCGTCGCGACCGTCCAGCGCTTCCAGCGCATTCTGGAACAGGTTGATCAGCACCTGTTCGAGCCGCAGACGGTTGCCCATCACCTTGAGCGTTACCGGCGGCAGTGTGATATCGAGCGCGTCCAGCCGGCCGGCAAAGCGGCTTCTGAGCAGCACCACGGCGCCCTCGATAACGCCGCGCAGTTCGACTGGTTCGGCTGCCGTGCGCCCCTTGCGGGCAAAGACCTTCAACTCTTCGGTGATGCCGCCGATGCGCTCGGTCAGCGCGGCAATCGCGCCAAGGTTCTCCTCGGCCGAGGCGGTCTGCTTGCGCTCCAGGAACACACGCGCATTGTCGGCATAGGCGCGGATCGTCGCCACCGGCTGGTTGATCTCATGCGCGACCCCGGCGGCAACCTGGCCGAGGGTAGCAAGACGGTTGGCCTGCACCAATTCCTGCTGCATGACCTGCAGTTTGGCTTCGGTGCTGCGGTGATCGGTGATCTCGGCCTGCAGCCGGTCGCGCGCCAGGCTGAGGTCATGCGTACGCTCGACGACGCGGCGCTCGAGCTCGATGCGCGCTGCCTGTTCGGCAGCGATGCGCATCTGCGCCGACTGACGGCGCCACAGGAGATAGCCGGCCAGCGCCAGCAACGGCACCACGACGCCCAGCGCCAGCAGCCGCATCTCACGCACCGCAGCCGCGATCGGCGCTTCGACCGGCACGAGATAATCGAGCCGCCATGGCGTCGATTGGACCAGTGTCGAAAGCCTGAGATATTCGGCATCGCTGCCGCCCGGTGTTATCGCATGCACCATCGACACGTCAGGGCTCAATGCCTCGGGGCGTGTGATCGGCAAGGGAATCAGCGGCGCGTTGCCGAATTGCTGGCTGCTCCGGATGGCGGCAGCCACCGGGCCGGCCAGCGGCGCGGTGGTCATGAAGCGCCAGGACGGCACGCTGGTGATCAGCACGACGCCGTGGTCGTCGCTGACATAGGCCGGCCGGTTGGCCTCATGCCAGTCGGCTTCAAGCTGGTCGAATTCCATCTTGACGACGACGACGCCGAGCGGCGCCGCCGCATTGCCGACGCGACGCGAAATGTAGAGGCCGGGGCGCTTGCTGGTGTTGCCCAGCGCAAAATATTCGGCCGTTCCCGATTGCATGGCGCCGGAGAAATAGGCGCGGAAGCCATAGTCGTTGCCGACGAAGCTGGTTGTTTCGCGCCAGTTGCTGGAGGCGATCGCAAACCCGTCGACGCCGGTGACGTAAAGCACCGAAGCCTTGGTGCCGGAGACCAGCCCTTCGAGCTTGCGGTTGAGCACGTCGATCGTGACAGCGCCCTTGTTCTGCAGGGCGTCATGCACCTGCTGGTCCTCGGACAAGAGCAGCGGCAGCGCCCGCGGGCTTTCCAGCACGGCGCGCAGCAACGCAACCTTCAGATTGGCATCGGTGCGGCCTTGCGCCGCCAGTGCCGCGACCTCGGCGCGGCGCGCGTAGAGGCCGGCGCCGGTGAGCGCCGTGGCAACGATCACCAGCGCGATCGCCGCAAACAGCAGCCAGGCGCGACGCGCGCGTTTGCCGAGTTGCTCGGGCGTCTGCGACAGGACCGCGGCAGGGCGTTGCAGCATTCCCTATTTGTGCATGATTTCGCACAAAGCACAATTCGATCATGCGGATGTCCGCACTTGCGGTTGCGGCGCACCAGCTCGGTCGACAAAAATCTCCAACAAAATCAATGGCTGCGGTATGCCGCACAGTCTGGCACGGCAGTTGCAGTGGCCAATACAGCAGTCGCAAGGCTGCGGAAAACAACTGCCCCGGGAGGTCGAGCTTTCGATCGGGGCGCCATGGAGGACGTCATGCAGCCAGCATTCGCTGCCGCCGAACCGCGCGGCAAGCTACCCTTTTACCGTCATCTCTACGTGCAGGTCCTGACGGCGATCGCCGCCGGCGTGCTGCTCGGTCATTTCTATCCCGAACTCGGTGCTTCGCTGAAGCCGCTCGGAGACGCCTTCATCAAGCTGGTCAAGATGGTGATCGCGCCGGTCATCTTCCTGACGGTGACGACCGGCATTGCCGGCGTTTCCGACCTGAAAAAGGTAGGCCGCGTCGCCGGCAAGGCGATGATCTATTTCCTGGTCTTTTCGACCCTAGCGCTGGTCGTCGGCATGGTCGTCTCCAACGTCGTCCAACCGGGCGCCGGCATGCACATCAATGCGGCGACGCTCGATCCCTCGAAGGTCGCCACCTTCACCGAGAAGGCGCATGACACGACCATCGTCGGCTTCCTGCTCAACATCATCCCCGACACCATCACCGGCGCCTTCGCGCAAGGCGACATTCTGCAAGTGCTGTTCTTCTCGGTACTGTTCGGCATCTCTCTCGCTCTGGTCGGCGAGCGCGGCCGCCCGGTCGTCGATTTCCTGCAGGCGCTGACCTCGCCTATCTTCCGCCTGGTCGCCATCCTGATGAAGGCCGCCCCCATCGGCGCCTTCGGCGCCATGGCCTTCACCGTCGGCAAATACGGCATCGGCGCGATTGCCAACCTCGCCTTTCTGATCGGCACCTTCTACCTGACGTCGCTGCTCTTCGTGCTGGTCGTGCTCGGCGCTGTCGCTTGGTACAACGGCTTCTCGATCCTCGCCTTGATCCGCTACATCAAGGAAGAGCTGCTGCTGGTGCTCGGCACCTCGTCCTCGGAAGCCGCTCTTCCCGGCCTGATGGCCAAGATGGAGCGCGCCGGCTGCAACCGCTCGGTGGTCGGCCTGGTCATCCCGACCGGCTATTCCTTCAACCTCGACGGCACCAACATCTACATGACGCTGGCGGCGCTGTTCATCGCCCAGGCGACCGATACGCCGCTCACCTATGGCGACCAGATTCTGCTGCTGCTGGTTGCCATGCTGAGCTCCAAGGGTGCCGCCGGCATCACCGGCGCCGGCTTTATCACGCTGGCCGCCACGCTCTCTGTCGTGCCTACGGTACCCGTTGCCGGCATGGCGCTGATCCTAGGGGTCGACCGCTTCATGTCGGAATGCCGGGCGCTGACCAACTTCGTCGGCAATGCAGTGGCGACGATCGTTGTGGCGCGCTGGGAAGGCGAACTCGACCAGACCAAGTTCGCCGCCGCCATGGCCGGCACATTGTCCGAGGAAGCCGACCTGGCGCTGTCGGGCGATCTGCAGCCCGCCTGATTACTGAACGCAGACGTTCGCCACAAGGCCGCAGCCGGTTCGCCCGTTGCGGCCTTTTGTTTTGGCGCGCATGGCGGCTGGTGTTGGCCAAAGCTTCCCGGCTAGGATGTCGGCGGTTTTCAACCGAAAGGCCGGCGAATGAGCAGTGCATACCCCGAGATCTATCTGGTCCGTCACGGCGAGACGGAGTGGAGCGCTTCGGGAAAACACACCGGCCGCACCGACATACCGTTGACGGCAAAGGGCGAGGCGGCGGCTCGCGGCGTGGCGGACCGGCTCAAGGATCTGTCCTTCCAGGCGGTGTGGTCGAGCCCGTCGCAGCGCGCCTTCAGCACCTGCACGCTTGCCGGCTTCGGCGCTGCTGCCGTCAAGAAGGACGACCTGCAGGAATGGGACTATGGCGCCTATGAGGGCGTTAAGACCAAGGAGATTCTTGTGCAGCGCCCCGGCTGGCAATTGTTCCGTGACGGCTGTCCCGACGGCGAGTCGGTAGCGGATGTCGGCGCCAGGGCCGACAGGATCATCGCCGGGCTGCGGGCAATCGAGGGCAATGTGCTGGTGTTTTCAAGCTCGCATTTCCTGCGCGTGCTGGCCGCGCGCTGGCTCGGTCTGCCACCCGAAGGCGGTGCGCACTTCGTACTTGATACCGCGAGCCTCAGCATCCTCGGCTATGAGCACGATCTGAGCGAGCCGGTGATACGCAGGTGGAACCAGAAGTAGGATTTCGCGGCAAGCCTGCCTCTTAACGCGCGAGCACCGCCAATTCCTCCGATGTCAGATGCCGCGCCTTGCCCTTGGCGAGTTCGCCGAGCTGCAAACCGCCGATCGCCACCCGAACCAGCCTCAGCACCTCGATATCGAATGCCCCGAGCAGGCGGCGGATCTGGCGGTTGCGGCCCTCGTCGAGCACGATTTCCAGCCAGGCAGTGCGGCCGCCGCTGCGCAGCAGTTCGATCGAACTTGCGGTCAGCAGTTCGCCGTCGACGATCGCTCCGTCGCGAAAGCGCGCCAGCATCGCTTCGTCGGGCGCGGTGCCGATCTGGACATGATAGGTCTTGGCGACATGCGAGGCCGGATCGAGCAGGCGGTTGGCCCAGCGCGTGTCGTTGGTCATCAGCAACAGGCCTTCGCTGGCCTTGTCGAGGCGGCCGACCGGCGACACGAAAGGCAACTCCAGTTCCACCAGGCAGTCATAGACGGTGCCACGATCCTGCGGGTCATCGCGCGTGGTGACCTGTCCGCGCGGCTTATTGATCATCAGGTAGACTTTTGCCTCGCCGACGATCTGCTCGCCGTCGACAGCGATGCGGTCGCGGCCGAGATCGACACGCAGCGACGGATCGCGCACCACCTTGCCGCCAACCTGCACGCGCCCTTCGGCGATCAGCAGCTCGGCCTGCTTGCGCGAACACAGGCCGAGTTTGGAAAGCGCCCGGTTCAGGCTGACGCCTGCGCTCGCGGCCTGTTGTCGGACGATGTCTGGCGGCCTTGCCATGTCCTGCTTGTCATCCCAATGATCGGCATCGACAAATGCCACGCCCCGCATTGGCTTCGCAACCTGCCGCGGCATCAACATCACGGGTCGCGGGAGCGGGGCTGTTCTCAAATACGATGTGTCAGGGGGTCGGGCTCAACAGCCCGCCATGGAACGCTGCCCCGCGACGGACGTTGTTGCCGACGAGCGATTTGTCGCGAAAGGCACCGCCATGAAGAAAATCTACCAAAAGCCGACGCTCGTGAAGCGAGGCAGGCTCACCAGCCTGACGGCTCAGATCGTCGCTTCTGGGGTCATTCTGGGGGAATGATCCCCCAGATAACGGAAGGGATAAATCGATGAGCGAGCGCGGCGTTGATTTCCTGCAGGGCTGGATCCACGAGCACCTGCCGGGCGAACTGCCTGCCGACAAGGCAACGGCTCGAACCCTGACCACGCGAGCTGCCCTGGATGCTCGGCATTTAGGCCTTGAGGTCAGCGAGATCGAAGAGGATCTCGGTCCGCTGGAACGGGTGATTTTCGAGGCGCTGGATCAGCCCGATATCTGAGCCCCGACATCTGAGCCCCCGATATGAGGCCATTGCAGGCGATATTGGCCCATCGCCATCTTGGCGGGGGGCTTTTCCGTGATGGCATCCGTGGGTGCGCAGCCCTAGGCAGCCCGCGCAGCTGACGCTCCCCGTGCCGGCGGCAATTCGAACACAGTGGCGCCGTTCTCTCGGCCGCGTTCGACATAACCGATGACACGGAACCATTTGCCGACGTCGGCCCGCTGCAGCCAGCTGCGCGAGTGGATGGGAAGGTTGCCGGCCAGCGCCTGAATGTGGCGGATGTGGCGCCTGCAGAAGCGGACCGTCGCGGCGCTGAAGAAACCCTCCTGCGCGGCAAACAGCGTGTCGGCGGCGTCGCTGTTCTCGTGCCAGGCGACGATCGCCACCGTCTTGTCGCCCTCGACCAACGCGTGCGCTCGGCCTTCCTTCAAATTCATCATCAGATTGTCGTAGGCGACCTTGCTGTCCTTGCCGGCGGCCACATACTCGTCCGACATCCGCGTGGACAGATCACGGAAGACACTTTCGAGATCGCCGATCGTAGCTGCGCGTGCTCGCATTTCTCCTCCTGCAGCCCCGGCAGGCAGTTTGCCCCAGGGAGAGGGGATCACCAAGCAAAGCGAATCCGCCATTTGGCCGATGGGCGCAAAGTGATTTCATTGGGCGGCAAATGTTGGACGCCGCCATCTCCTATCGCGGCAAGCCTGTCATTCGCGTTGCGCCGGTTTTCGTATTTGCTTGACATTGGGCTGATGGAGGCGCGGGTTGCGCCGGGCGTTTGGCCTTGGGGCATAATTCAATGAAAAAAGTATACGAAAAGCCGGTCCTGCACCGGAAGGGCAAACTTGCGGCGCATGTTGCTTCGCCTACGTCAGGTGGCGGCGGAACCATTGACGTTCCGCCATCCACTGACGAGACTTGATATAGACCTCCACTGAGCGCGAGACTTGCTGATCAACAGAAAGCCCGCTGGCTCAGGCTGGCGGGCTTCTTTCGTTTCTGGAACCATTTCAGTGCATGCCGAATTGACTCGCGATCGCGTTCGGGCGGGGAAGCATGCAAGACCAGCATTTCGATGAGCCGGTTCGCGTGGCGCTCGGCAGGTCCAGAAACACCATCTACAAGGTGGAGCGTGTCGCGCAGGCCGCTGACATCCTGATGAACCGCTGGCCCGCCAAGACGGCCACTATCACGTCGCCGCCCGCAAAGCCTGCCTCGGCGTTCTCGAAGACCTGAAAGAGCCGCACTATGCCCGCGCTGCCTTCGTCAATGCGGCGATCGAGGCCGATATACTGGTCGAGCGCGACCGCGAGGGTTGAACGGCCACCGCTCAAGTCAGTTCAAATCGTGCTGTGGGGCACAGGCCGTGGCTTCCCGGCCTACTCAATGATCGAGAGGCCACGCTGCCTGAAGTGCCGCAACGGTCCCCCCGTAGACATTTAGGTCCATGTCAGGGTCGGTCCCCGGTACTCGGTATGGGCAGGAAGCAGCAGAGCAGTTTATCTCGCTGGAGAATTGCCAGAGCGTGTAGCCGTGCCAAGGCCCTTCGGGGAAGTCGGTTACGTGCCGCTTGAAGCGTGCATACCAGAGCGGGACGCCGCCGAACTCGGTCGAGCCGTGCCAGTGGCGGGAGAGCTCTTTGGCGACGGAATGGTTCACATAGAGCAGCGGAAACCGTCCAGTCTCCGACTTCATCCTGCGAAGCGCGCTCTCGATCTGCACGAAAGTGACCTTGAACGTTCCATCCTGGCAGTCTGAGGACGTGGAAAGGCATTCCACATCAACGGCATGGGTCTCTGTCGTATCGTTTCCGACCACCTGGAGGTAGTTGCTGATCTGCCGGTCAACGTCGCTTTTTGTCAGGAGGTGGTATGAGCCCCATTTGAGACCGAGCGCCTTTGCCTCGCCTTTGCGGGTGGCATATGCGGAATCTCTGCCGAGCCCCTGCGTCGCCTTGTGAATAACCGCGGCGACGCGCCGGTCCGTCTTTACTTTGTCCCAGACGATGCCGTTGCCCTTGAACGGATCGAGCACGATTGCGTTCTGCGAATTTTCCCAAGGCGCTGAAAAAGGATCAGAAGTATCGGAAGGCGCCTCTTGCCGTGCAGCCTCCTCGCCATTGCCGGCCACGCAGGTACCCTTGGCGATGGCCCCGTCCGTCACCTCCACGAACTTACCGTCCGCTCCGGCGTAAAAAATTGTGAGGGCCGGCGTCTCGGTGGTGATTTCGCCCCCTTGCATCAAACCTTTCACATGAACGAGAGCGGCGAGGGCGCCGTCCAGTTCAACGAATGTGGCGTCAGAGGAAGTGCTGCCCTCTGCCTCAAGATCTTCGGGGTTTGATGCGACCATCTGGTAAGAATAGTTCGAATGCTCTGTGTTGATTTCGATAAGCCGGCTGCCATCGACGCCAGCCTGCCCCTCATAGGTACATTCGAGCGATTTCGCGGCACTCGGCGAATTCATGGCGATCGGGAAAAGCACCGACATTCCAAAAATCCACACGCGCACAATGCCTGACATGCCAGTGCCTCCATAAATACCAGAATTTGCCCAGCACAGTGCTACTGCGCCGCACGAAAATAGACAACGATCATTCAAAAGTGAGAAGCCGACAGGAGAAGGTTACTTTGATCTATTGTAAAAATCCAGTGGCTATTTCAGCGTCTTCGAAAATACCTGAATGCCATGGAAGGAATTGAGCGTGTATCGAGACAAAGACTTGAAGTGCGTCGCAGGATCCCGTTTAAATACGACGCGCTTCGGAAGAAGCTGTTCAAAACGGACAAAGCAAGTCAATCGTCTGCTCCACCCGTTCCCGACGGCTGTGCCGCATCGCGCGTTTGGCATGTTCTTGACGGGCCGGCGGATGGATTGAGCGCCATGACATGGTCGATTGACTCTCGCAAACTAAGCGCCTCGCTTGTGGCTGCGTGCCTGGCGGTTGGCTGGAGCGGAGCGGCGCTTGCGCAGGCTCCGCAACCTTGGACGATCCAGGGCAAGCTGACAGGCAAGCCGAAGAATCTCGAGGGATCGGAGAGCAAGAATTCCAAGGATGTGAGCGGCATTGCCTGCGCGACGGAAAGTGGCTTCCCGCGGCTTTGCCTCATTGCCGATGACGAGACGCAAGGGGCACAGATCATCATCCTGCAGGACGGTAAGCTGATCGCCGGGGATTTCGTGCGGCTGATCGACGACAGTTTCGTCGGCAAGCCTCTCGAACTGGACGCCGAGGGCGTGGCCTTCGCCGGCGGAGCCTTCTATGTCATAGGTTCACATGGCCGGCCGCGCCATGAATCCGGCGTCGACGCCGCCGCCGAGGTCGAGGCGAGGGTCATGGCGAGCAGTGAGATTTTCCGCATTCGCTTTGCGCCCGATTCGATCGATATGACGACCGGCAAGCTCATGGCCGAGCCGGAAAAGAGGCGATCGACGGAACTGCCGGCAATCGTGCGCGCCCAGCCCGAGCTCGCGCCCTTCGCCCAAAGCCCGCTTGAGGAAAACGGCCTCACCATAGAGGGCGTGGCGGTGCGCGACGGCGCCCTTTTGGCGGGGCTGCGCGGGCCGGTTCTGGAGGGCAACCGGGCCGTCATCCTGTCGGTGCCGCTCGGCATGCTGTTCGATCACGGGCCGGGCGGCGCGACCCTGCTGAAGCTGGAACTCGGAGTCGACGGCGAGGGACATGCGCGCGGCGTGCGCGATCTTCTCGCCTATCAGGGAAAGCTGCTCGTGCTCGCCGGTCCCGTCAACGACCCGCCCGAAGGCCAGCCCATCAAGCTCGGCGACTACTCAGTGTTCTCCGATGGCGATCAGGCCGATAAGCTTCTCGATCTCGAAGGCTATGGCGCCGAGATCAAGCCGGAAGCGCTGCTGCCGCTCGGCGAGACCGATGGCAGGCTGCGCGCGCTTCTGCTGTTCGATGGGCCGGCCGGCGGTCAGCCGACGCCGGTCGAGTTCGGACTGAAATAACCGGCGCTAATCGGCGCGGCGTTTCGGATGGCTGCAGGCGGAGTTCAACTCACTGGCGGCGCTGACACCGCGATGTGCAGCGCGGAGGCATTGCTCAGCTATGTGTCCGGAATGGACCCTAGGGTGATGGTGCCCAGAGGCGGAATTCAAGTGAAGAAAATCCCGTTTTGCTTTCAGATACTTAGGGGAATGTTTCCGCATCTGCTACCAACATAAATACCAACAAAATATTCCTGTGGATTGGTTCGGTTCCTGCTATTTCTCTCAATGCCTTGCACCTGCACCTTGTCTCTTCCGGTTGAGTATACATCCTTCTTGGTCATACCTCATCATGCGGGGTCGAGTGAAGACCACGGCTGGCCAAGACGACTTAATCAGAACGGATGGCCATTGCGCCCAATATCGGGATCGCTTTAGGCGGTTTCTGAAAGCCGACATCGTGCGAAGAACAGGTGGCTATTTACGGGTCCTGAGACCTTGGCCCATACACCGCTTTGTAGGGTGGACGCGGCGCAGCGAAAAGCGCCGCCAGCCGTTCCTCATGTTGCTTGACCAGTGAGGCAGCAATAAACAGGTAACTCTGCGGCGGACCGGGTGTAGTCGTCGAGGTCGATTGGATTAGACTTCATAGGTGCTCCGTCGACGCGTAGTAGACGGTCTCGTCCTACCAGCAGCCCAGCTTGGCCCAGTGCATTCTGGCTTTGCAGGCGCATGGCGGCAGAAATGATCTCGCGCCAGTGCCTGATACCGCCCTTGGCGATTTGGCCCTTGGTGAAGGCGAACTCCAATTCAACGCAGCCGAGAGACAGGATGTCGATTTGATGTCGGTCAATTGCGTAGCAGGCCATGGCATCGACCAACGCTGTCATATAACTGGCATAGTAGGATCGGCGCCTCGGGGGTGCCGGGCCACATCCCACCCGCTTGGGCCGTCCCCAAGTCTGATATCTGTCAGGAGAGCCACAACTCGCTCCGGCTCACGACCGAAAGTCCCAATCGCTTCAAGGCCCCTTAAGCCGGCGACCACCTCGAACCCGGCCTCCCGGAGAGTTCTCGACGTCTCCACGAACAGCACGGAACCCGATGACATTGAAAGCCTGCTTCGTGCGCCCCAACAGTTGAACGGCTGCGAACTCTTAAGGTTCCTGGCGCGCAATAGCACTCGTTAATCCGGTGGAAAGCAGGTTGTGATCCAGCCGTTTCGAACAGGGTGCGGCAGGCGAAAAGGATTGAGGACAGCTGAACTTTGCCCGCATCATCGACGCACTGACCATTGGCCTTCGTCTCCCTAGGCAGCGGGAACATTAGCGCCAACTAAAAGTTGAGAGCAAACACGAACAGGTTCTTGATGGCACATGATCCTTCCTTCAAAATGTTGATCCGCAAGCTCCAAGCCATCTCGGAACTCGCAGAATCAGACATTGCGACCTTGGGGAACATCTCGATTCAGGAGAAGAGATATCAGGCCAACGAAGACATTCTGCGCGAGGGCGATAAGCCGAGCCTTTCCTTCGTCGTTCTTGACGGCTTGATAGGGTCGACCAAACTAACCGGGGAGGGCAAGCGTCAGATATCCTCCTTTTTTGTTCCGGGCGACATTCCCGACCTGCATGGTTTGCATTTGTCGGTCATGGATTGCACGTTCACCCCTCTGATGCCCTCTCGAGTGGGCTTCATGCGGCACGACGATCTTCGCGCCATTTGCGACCAGCACTCTTCGATAACGAGAGTGTTTTGGCGCTCCACTGTGATCGATGCGGCGATCTATCGAGAGTGGGTCACCAACGTCGGAAGGCGCGACGCCTACTCGCGTATGGCTCACATTCTTTGCGAACTTATTGTCCGCCTTCGCTCGGTCGGTCGCATTGAAGATCATGTGGCCTATCTCCCGATAACGCAGGCTGCACTTGGCGACGCACTAGGCCTCTCCTCCGTGCACGTGAACCGAGTGCTTCAGGACCTTCGACGCGACGGTCTGATATCTACCCTTGGCTCGCGTTTTCATGCGCCCGACTGGGCAGGGCTCGTTCGCGCCGCAGATTTTGACTCTACCTATCTGCACGATAAGGCTGCGCAGACGGGTGCCGGTTTCTGAGAATGCTGGGTCGCTCATGATGCATTGAGCCAACCCCTCGCGATCCTTGAAACCGAATCTGCTGTAGAACCCGCATTCCAACAGGAATGTCGATCACTGCTTGAGAACTGGACCGCAGACTTACCTAGTGACGGCATGGCTTCCCAAAGCTACGACCTGAGGAAGGAACCCGCCGAAAGCGGGACGGTGTTTGATGTCTTCACTGGGTACCCCCGCAGCGCGTGGGCGTCTGGCTAACTATCTGGACGAGGAATATTCCCGTGATCTTCAGCCTTCTGACCATGTCGACCTGAAGCGAAGGTTCGCCGGGGGGTAACCTCTAAAGTATGACTGCCATGGAACACGTGTGGAGCGCCGGAGTCCAAATTCCCGAGTCTGTGCATCCCGGGCATCCGCTTTAGCCATAGTGGAGACGCGGCTTTGGCAACGTTCCTGTAAATTGAACCCCAATTCGGTCGTTCCTGCGCCACCGCAGGACTGCTTGGTAGGCAACGCCGTCGGTCGGCACGTAAAGCACGAACCGCTCAGGGACACGCGATTCCACCGGGACTTTGAGCTCAGCTCCGCCACTGTTTTGGTTCCGAATGGTGCAACTGATCTCGGAGTTTGTAATTCCGCTGATGATTGAGGCGCCTTTAAGCACCCGCTGCCTCCGTTCGCGGCGATGCTCTTCATCAACCATGTGACCTCCATCGGTCACCCCCCGGCCCTATGGTACGCCCACCGGCGAACAACTGTCCATCTGGGGCGTCGCTCGGTAGCCGGACGGCATAGATGCCCGTTGCCGGTGAATTCGCAACGCGAACAGACCCGAATGGTCTCGTCGTATAGCGTTGTTAATCCGGCAGCAGCATCTCCTCTTCATCAGCCGCGGCTTCGAACAGCAGCCGGAAGTCATTACCCGGCATTTTGCCATCCATCGCAGATAGGCAAGCCTCGGCCGCCAGCCGCCACTTGGGGCCACGATTGGACCACTTTAGGAGCTCCTCGGCGGCGGCATCAACCCGGTTGACACCAAGGAGAAGCCCCGGGCGCTCAGTCTTCACATAAACTGGAGGGTTGAACCAACGGTGGGGCATCACGCCTCTCGAACGTCAAAGGCGATGAACAGTCCGCAAACGGAGGCTGATTTGACGATCATTTCGACTAACTGGCAGTCAGTTTCGAGAAGATCGCCGCCGCGCTCACGGACCGCTACAATGGTCGCTTTGACGGAAATAATGTCGCCGGGTTGAGAGCCCAACAGGACCTCGCGGACCAGCTCCTTGGCCGTTTGCTGCGTAGGCCGAACAGGTGCTTGAATGTCCATCCCATCCTCCCAGAGAGATAGAACCTCATCAGCTATTCTGTGGGTCACTTTCCGAAAAAGGCAAGAGTCGGAAACGTACAAAGCAGGTTCCCGCAAACACCGCCCTACGATGGCTAAATCCCTCGAAGGCGCTGATTTGCACCTCACCGTGTCAGCTGCCGACGCGGCCATAAGGAGAGAGGACCCGCCTCCCCAAATTCTCACGGACGAACGCGGATAACCGTCTTTCCTGCACGTCGGTCCGTTGAGTTGAAGGTGCCGATGGCATCATCCAAGCTCGAAACCTTGCCAATGTTCGTCCGCAGTCGTCCATCGCGGATCCGCTGCACTATCTCAGAAAGCTGGGGGCGATCAGCCTCGACGACGAAGTCAACGGTCAGGCCATCGGCAGGTCGAATGTCCGTTGGTCCAACGACTGTGACAAGGATACCTCCGGCCCGGACGAGCGTTGCGGATCGCTTCTGGAAATCGCCGCCGATGACATCGAACACCAGATCGACGCCGCCTACATCTTCAAGCGTGTCTTTTGCGAGGTCGAGGAATTCATTTGCACCGAAGTCGAGCGCTTTCTGGCGGTCGGCGGCCCGCCCGGTGCCGATCACATAGGCTCCAGCCTCCCTGGCAAGCTGCGCCACCATCGAACCGACGGCACCGGCAGCGCCATGCGCGAGAACGCTCTGCCCGGCCTTGATGCGGCCATGCTGGAACAGCCCCTGCCATGCAGTTAGGCCGGAGATCGGCAGGCTAGCGCCCACCGTAAAGTCGACATCGCCGGGCAGCGGCGCGAGGTTACGGGCCTCCATGGCAACATACTCGGCGAGGGTGCCGTCGCGATGCCAGTCCGCGAGGCCGAACACCCGCTGACCTATAGAAAGCCCCGTGGTGCCGTAGCCGAGCGCAGTGACCACACCAGATGTGAGCAGGCGGGCGACGACAGAAGCTACGCCGAAGATCTAAGCAAAGCCGAGGCCTCGAAGCGAATCGACGCGCTAAGAAGCCCGCCCAGACTCTCTCTGCAATCAAAAAAAGAGTTGTCCTCGCTCCCTGTTCTGTCATCGCAATGAAGGACGACATCTTCGAGCACCCGCAGCACACCTGTCGCATGGAAAAAGCTGTAGGCGTTTATAGGTGCTTGGGGAATCCGCCGTTTGTTTGCGTTGTGGAGCGGGACAAAGCAAGTTACTCACTCAGGCTGGCTACCGTGAAGCGGGGCACCAGCCCGACTTCCACGCGTTGCCGTGGGAAGCTGAACACAGGGCCGTCAAAGAAAGGCAAGGTGGACGCGACGGCGCTCGCTGAACGCATTCGGGCGCCGGCTGCGTTCGCGTTCACACCCGGCGCTATGTCGCTTCTAGGCCCGCTCTGTCGCTACTTTGTGCGCAGCATATTGTGGGAACTCTGCCTCGGCCCACGCACTCAGTGGCTGACCAGAACGAGCGCATCATCGGCCTAACCGTTTAGGCTGTAGAATTTGTGTGTGCGCTCGTATCGAGATGCGGGTGATGTCGCAGCCGAAACGCGCTGCTTCCTTCTCGATCCGCCCCATCAGTTTGGCGCCGATACCAGCACTGCGCATCTCGGCGTCGACAACCACATGGTCGGCCTACGCCCACTTTCCGCCCATACCCGGTTTGCTGATAGAACGGGTAGATAGCCGCGATCTCTTCGAGCTCCATGGCTGAGTGTCGATGCCTATGTCGGCGAGGTGATGAGTGCGGCCTTGCCGCCGAACACCAGCCCCAACTGGGCAGTCGCATCGCTCGACATTACGGGCGATGCAGCCACTGCGAAGGTCGAGGACGAATTTGGAACCACAAGGTTCACCGGCCGGCGGCAAAGGGTCCGGCCTTTCCTTCCTAGTGTGACGTGGCCCTGAAGGCTGCCAAGTTGTTCCTGCCTCACTGATCCAGTTCAAGCGGATCGTGATCTGGTTGCTCGTGCCACATCACCTGGCGGAAATCGCGTTTGTCGACCTGCTGACCGCAGATCGGGCATGCGTGAAATCGATAGTCACCGTCCTGCGGTTGGTGTGGCTTGCCGGGGATAGGCGGTCCAAGGTCGGCTATTCTAGCCATGCGCGACCGAACAAGATGCTGCGGCAAAGTTCCGTCAGTTTGGTTTTCTCAGTTGGGAAAGACATCGCACCAAAAGCGGTAGTCATCTGGTCGACCGTCGAAATGCGCCTCCAAAGCGCAGTGCGCCACGGCGGTCGGTGCTTCCATCCCATAAAGTTCGATCGCAGATTGAGCGGCCTGATCTCTGTCGACGAGATTGGCAATCTTCAAAGCGGCGAACTCAGCGCTCCGCATCGCGAGCCTCCGTGGACCAAATATTCCCAACACCTAAGGGTGACTATATGATCCCCTCATGGCAACTCTGCGGTACGACGAAAGGCAGGAACCGGATGGGACGTGGACGGTATTCGACGTGTTCACCGGGCTGCCGGCTATTGTAGCGGGCCACCCATCTGTCGACCTTCCCGACATGGAGTATGCCGAAGAGCTGGCNCACCGGGCTGCCGGCTATTGTAGCGGGCCACCCATCTGTCGACCTTCCCGACATGGAGTATGCCGAAGAGCTGGCCGCCATCCTGAATGCCAACGACCTGAAGCAGAGGCTATCTCACGGGAGGTTCCCCGGAGGGTTCGCCTGACCGAAGTGGCATTAGCCCCCGGTCGTATTGCCCATCCAGGTTGGTTCGTCCGATCCGAACAAGCAATTTGTTATAGATCTACCGGCTACGACGGTTTTAAGTCGACTCGCCATTGCTTTTCGTAGGGAGGACGTGATGGGCAACGTGGTGCCAATCTGCAAGGCCGCGCCTTGCGTGGAAGTGGTCGGAGCCAGTGGCGAATGGGTCGTCCGCGTCATTGAAACTGACCAGGAAATTTCACGCTCATTCGCCCTGGAATCGTTCGCACTGGCCTTCGCGGAAGGCCAGCGGATACGCCTGCATCTCGACAAGGTTGTGCGGCTTTAGGACCCTCCTGCGGCTGGGTACCCTCAGGGCCGCGACGGTGATGGCCGATTGTTCCATTGCTGGTGAGGCTTGCGGTGTGACGTCTCTGTCGTCCGCCCGCGCGGCCGGAAGGGCGGCAGGCTTTTTATTGGTTGAGATCGAGCGGCTCGTGATCGGGCTGCTCGTGTCACATCACCTGCCGGAAGTCGTGTCGGTCGACCTGCTGGCCGCAGATGGGGCACGCATGGAAATGCTCCGGCCAGTCAGCGTCATGTGGCTTGCCGGGCTTAGGCGGTCCAAGGTCAACAATTTTCGTCATCACCAACGAACACGGCGACCCGGCAAAAGTTCCGGGGGGGTGTGTGCATGCGTTCGAAGGGCTGACAACAAGACCCCCACGTCGGAAGGTGAATGATGATCGCGACGCTAGCCTAGCCATTCCCCAACGGCTCGGACAAATCCGGTTCCCGGCGGCGTTCCCGTCGTTCTTCAAGGAACAGCTTGGTGTGCTCGTCCCACTCAAGGGGCGTTGTCCCGCGCTCTTGACGAAACTTTCCAAACTCCTTGCGCAGGTCGGCAAGGTCCGAAGCCCAAAGATGCTCACTGCTTCCGGGGTTCGACAAAGCGCTCACCAGTTCCGTCCGCTCTCTCGGAATTAAGTTGGCTTCGCGGTTGAGCCTTCAAGGTGGCATTGCGAGATAATTTGCTCGTTTGCTAATATGCCTATATCTTAGGCAGAGTGGGGCCTCACAAGCACCCCCCAACTGCACCGGCCATGTCCCACGGCGGGGTATGGTCTTTGCGCCCGGCAATCTTTTCAAGAGCTTCCGTGAAGCCTGATGCAAATTTGTTGCTGCTGCGAGCCGCACCCCCCGTTTGGCGGAGCTTCGTATATCTCTCGCTTTACGACGATCTTATCCGAAGTGATTAGGCGAGCTAGGCGCTTCAGCGAGCTGCCACTACCTCGTAGGCGTCCAAAGCTTCTTGGTGTGCCGATGCCGAAAAGCAACCCAGCGGCCGGTCCATAAACGGCCAGCAAGTCGAAGTCCTGGCCTCCATCCGTAGGATGGGTCGACGAGCGGGTCGAACAGTGGCGCGCGCGCCCCCGAGAGGAAGAGGGAATGTCTTATAACGGAGCGTCCGCAAGTGTCGGACGCTGACCGGGCTGCCCAGCGCAACCCTGCTGAACCCGACGCTTTGGTGTCACTTCCAGGTATACCCTGATGTGCAACAACAACATATGCGCAAATCGAAAGCCGTCCGGCTTACCGGTCAAGAACGGGAGCGCCGCTAAGACGAAAAAGCATCTCGCTGTAGGGTAGCCGAGCAAGGATCTTGCCGTGGTTGGCAATTGCCGCAGCTGTCATTCCTCTACATAGGAGACTGACGCCCCCTTGGGTTCGTTGGCAGATGGCATCCGGACTGTCAACGAGATGCAGATCTGGAACCCCATATACTATGGCAGTTACACCCTCAGGAATGGCTCCGATCGGTTGAACTACCAATATGCGCACACCGAGCAGCCACGCTATGATAATGGCGGCTACGCAACCAGTGCAGCCAAAGACGCCGAACTTCTTCATCGCATCGCACCTATTCCCCGCATCCAATCATCGTACCTGATGGCGTGATGGTGCATTCGTTGCCTTCAGTGTCCACGGAATGAGTTCCGGTTCTGTCTGTCCAGGAGCGAATGGAGTAGGAGTTTCCTTCGCTATCGCTACTGGTGACCTCTTGGCCTCCGTTCGGTAAGCGAAGAGTTTCGGTGTCAATCGAATAGTTATTCCCTTCGGTATCGTACGATCTCACATGTTGATCCCCATTCGTACCGGAATAGGAATCTGTGCAGACCCTGTAGTCGCTTTCACCCAAGCAATCAGCGTATGCGGAAGCGGTGCAGCCGAGTAGAAATGCTGCCGTCAATCCGATGACGTTTACTTTCATTGAATTTCCTCGACAAAAAAACTAAAGCCCCGCCAACAGTCATAACGGCTCTGGGCGCAAGGAACCGCAGCGGCTAGGTATCCTTGAAATTAAACCGCCTATCAAGCCAATCTGCGCCTCTGAAATATACCGCACTCGAGTGCCATGAGTTATTCAAGGTAAGCGTCCAGGCCCAAAGGCTTATGGATACAAGTGCACCAATCCACCCGTACAGCAGAGCTGCCGCAAAAAGCGATGGGGTCGACATAACGAGTATCCACCACTCCCAAATGAAGCGCAGGGTAATGCCGACGCAAAAATAAATAGAGACGAAGAGTATAATCCCGACAACGACCCCTATAAATTCCATTATCCCGCCAGTATTTTTCTTTTTTGCTGTTCGAATTCTTGATCTGTGATGATTCCGTTCGCCTTCAAAGCGCCGAGACGCTCAAGCATTGACACCACGTCGGTACCCTGCGGTTGATTGTAGACTGGATCTGGCTGCCTTCTCTGCTCCAGTGCATCCCTAACCTTATTGACGAATTTGACAACAGTCTTCTTCCAAACGTTGCTGATGTGCCGCTGCGAAGCTCCGTCTTCGATGGTGATCGAACCAAAGATGAGCCCCGTTTTGCCGCTAACAGCATTTACCTTGTCAAGGCCTATGCTGGCCTGCTTCAGGCCGTAGATCATTCCTTTGTCGAGAAAGATGATACGTCGGTCTGTCAGGGTGATGAGCCACGTGTCGCCGTCCATGAGCCCAGAAGTGAATGCCAATACCTGCTCACCGTCTGAAAGAATCTCCGGAAGGTGATTTAGCTCTTTCTTTGTAAAAAATTGATCGTCGCCGATTTCATCGGCGATACGTTTATACTCAATTCGAAGCTCCGCCTTGGACGCATTTTTAAAATCGAAGGTCATATTCTCTCCAATCGCTATCCGAGTCAGCAGCGCACAGATTGTATTTCTAAGATTTAGGCTAGGTTATCCCACCGGGCGAACGGCTTTGGTAATTGTCAACCAATCTGATGTTCTATTTTGTTTGAAACGCCGAGATATGGGAGCTTCGTGCAAGGTGGCTAGATGAAAAGAAGCCACCACATTCGGCGCGCTTGGAGCAGCTTGTGCACTCGTTCATGTACGCATTTTTCCAGTCACTAATCGATCGCTTTGCATACTTGTGGATAGAGCCATCAAGAAGACAGAGCTGGTGATTGTAGACTGAAACATTGATCCTAGCCGCAGCCAGATATTGCACAGCCGCCCGCAACTCACTTCGATAGTCGTACGGGTCCATCCAGAGCTTATCCATATTTGCCCTTGTGAAGCCAGTGATCTCCAGTCCCATAAACGTCACGTGGTCTACGAAGGTGAGGTTTCTAAAAATGAAATCTGACAGGTCGACGAGACCTTCATAGGTCTGCTTGTGAACGACAACTCGTATCTCAACCTCAGCCCCGACGGCCTTCAGGTTCATGATCCCGCGGACGGTCTCATCGAAGGCGCCTTTGGACTGAACCACGTAGTCGTGAACTTCCGGGTCGGCGGAATAGATCGGTATGCCGACCGAAAGACTAGGATGTCCAATCCCTTGATAGCGCTCTGCGAATTGCCGATCCTTGAATGTCCGGCCATTGGAAAGAATATGAACCGGCGTAGACGGAAGGTGGTCACGAGCTGATGACAAAATGTCAAAAAAGTCCTCACCCACCAGCGTTGGCTCACCGCCAGTGATCCCGAGAAACGGGGTCGTTACGGGCAGCAGGGGCAGCACATCCAAAATCTCCCTCGCCAACCAGCGATCATCAACGTCTTTGGGTGGCTGGGAGCACATCAAACACAGGTGGTTGCACCGCTCCGTTACGAGGAAATAGTTCGCGTTGGCATCCTTTCTGAACAGGACACGCACTGCCTTCCGATCCGGCACAAAGCGGATGACGTCTCCTTCGCTAAGGTGGTCGAACTCGTGGGGCAGAACGACTAGTCGTCGGTCTGAAAACAGTCGCTCAGCTTCCGGCCGATGCTCCTCAAAGGTGACAACCCACTGGCATTCAGGATGAAACGTCTGCCCCTTGAAAAGATACGCATCATGTTCTCGGTTAGGCGCTTGGTCAGCTTGGCCCGTCACGAGCCTAAGTGCCACTCGCTGTGAGAAATCACCGACGCTTGCTGACGCAGCGAAGCCACTCAGTCGCAACATCCTAATTCGCCCAACTTAGAAAGAGTTCTCGGGCGGTAACGTCCCTCTCCATAAGGTCGATCAGCCTCTTGAAGATCGACATATTGCGATTGCAGAATCCCGACCGCGTTTTGAGGCCAACAAAGTCGCCCTGCGTTGCGGTATGGAATACTGGATCGGAGCCACAGAACGGCTCGTAAGCGCAGTCGGCGCACATCGGTACGGAGCCTGCAAAAGATTGCTCGATAGGATCGAGGAGAGCGTCGGACCCGAAAATCTCGCCATAGGTGTTTTCGTGGACATTCCCGAGCAGAAATGTCTTGTCGCCCATTTCGGCCAACATTCGTGCTTCGTCGGACGCGTAGACGCTGGCGTCATAGTTATAGACAACGGCGGAGATACCGATGCCTGCCGGGCTCATAAGATCCACATATCCTGGCTCGAAAGGCGTGAGCATCTTTGTAAGGATGGTGGCCGCGTAAAACTCCTTGAAAGGAATGCCGTTACGGTTCAGTTCCAGGATGTAATTCAGCCCGTCGAAGTAGAAATCGAGCCAGCGGTCCACGTCATAGGCTGCGTAGGATTTCGTCTTGACCGCGAAGCCGTAAGGGGAAAGCGGCCGAAGGAATATTCCGGGGAAATCTAGCCGCACGTATTCGTCAATGATCTCGCGCGCCAGTGGAAGACTGGCTTTGGTCGTTGTCATAAGTGCGCTGACGCGTTCATGGCCGAGAGCCAGTCTGGCCTTGTGGATACCTGCCACAGCCAATTCGTAGCTGTTCTTTCCCGGGCGCGGTCGATTCGCATTGTGAAGAGTGGCCTGTCCGTCGAGCGACGTTGAAATTAGAATCCTGTGCTCGCGACAGAATTCCAAGATTTCGTCGGTGATGACGGCGAGATTCGTCGTGATGACGAATTGCAGCGACCGCCCGGCGACCTTGTTGATCGCTTCAGCCCGATGCACGACGTGTTGGATCAACGGGAAATTCAGAAGCGGCTCGCCGCCTTGGAACTCGATCTTGATAGCCGGACTTGGAGACTGGAAAATGAGCGCCAACGCCTTCTCGGCAGTCTCCTCTGACATATCGAAGGCTGAACGATCTTCGCTTTGGCGAGATACCTGACAGTAGGGGCAGGAGTGCTCGCACCGCAAAGACACGACCATGATGTGAAGGGAGGTGAAGTTCTCAAGCCTTCTTGCCTTGGTCCGAACCTTCAGCGCCAGCAGCTCCTTGCCGATATTGGAGGATGCATCAAAGAGGAACTGCCTGCTGCGCAGGCGGGAGTAGGCGGGGTGTGTGCTGGGAAGCTCGTGCCTGATGAACGAAGCCAGCACGGCGCGCGGCAATACCAGATATTCGCCCGCTTGGTTGGTCAGCACATACCGCTCGTCGTCCAACTGGGAAAAACGGAAGTACGCGAGCTGATAAGTGTCGTCCAACGGTCGTTGGAACTCAGTTGCCGGAGCAAACTTAGTCATCGGACTGCAGGCCCGATCTGGAAAACGCAAGCGCCAGTATCGCGTTTCTAACAGTGGCGGTTTCGGCGGCGATGCTGCTACGCAGGTCCTGATCCAAGACCTCTAGCCGCAGTCTTTCTACCGCTGCGTCGGCCGAAGTTCGCGCGGCCGCCTTGCTGAAGTTGATCGTGCATACTGCGAAGCCGCCCTCGATCGTGATCTCAACCGCAGCGTTGCCGGTTACCCGATACGCTGCGCGCTTTACACAGTCGAGGCTGAAGACTGACAGATCAAACTTGACTTGGGCAGTCTGGACGAGCTCGCTCTCGCGAGGGGTGTCCGCCATCAACAATAGCTGTAGCCAGAGCAGTGAGACCCGTGACTAGCATGGCTCGAATGGCTGGTGTGGTACGCCATGATAACGTCCGTACCATTTGAGCGGTCTAGCACCTCACCGTAGCCGAGGTCCGCCGGGACAGTGCCAGCTTCAGCGAGCTTGGTCGAAGGCTGATTTGCCGATTCGACAAGGACTGCAGCCTGAACTTGGCCGCCGAGAATCATCGTGGCCGACAAGGCCATTGGTGACAGGAAATTGCGTTTCGACATTATCCAAACCCCCGTTTGTACGGACTCATTAGCAAAACGCGCCAAGCCGGACAAGTACCGATTGTGGAGAAGTGCTTAAGGGACCACTAATGTTCCGGGCCAAATACTTGTATTGTGGAGTTGACGGGTTTCCGTCTTCTGAGCGCAATCGATCGCAGAAGCGGCCCGACGATGCTCTTTTGCAGCCGCTTCGGCTGCCGCCAGAAAGCGCTCGGATTTCAGCCCGAGAAAGCTGTTCGGAAGGTTTGGTTCTGGGCCATTGGCGATCTCCGCTTGGTGGGGTTCGCCGCAACGCGGACCATAGTCCTACATGCCACGCTTCCTGACCTCCTGGCCTACTCTCACGGGAGCGATAGGGCCAGGCGCCAAGCGCCACCATCAGGAGGGAAGCGGTCATGCCGACCATGTCTCGCGCCTGTAGCGTCTCGGGCGCCGCATCAAGGAAGCGGGCTACAGCGCTGCGGCCTGATACTGGACTCCGGGCTTCAGACGATGCATTCTCGCCTCGGGGAAGGGATCATGGGCAATTCTGTTCATGCCAGGAGGTTGGAGAGGCGACGGCCTTGGTGGCGCTCGCTTTTCCGCTATCGTCTCGCCGCCGTTCTGGTGATGCTCGGGGCGACTTCCGCGGGCTATCTTGCAGTCGGCGACGATCGGCACGAGCTGCCGCGCGTTCACCATGGCGGCGATTCGTCGGCCAGCAACGCGGCTGTCCGCGAGGCGGGCTGCGATATCAAGGGCAACATTAACGAGCGCGGCGAGCATATCTACCATATGCCGGGGCAGGAATATTACTCTGCTACGCGCGTCAACCCAGCTCGAGGAGAGCGCTGGTTCTGCTCACAATGGGAAGCGTGGTGGGCGGGCTGGCGGAAAGCGAAAGTGTAGCGATTGCCTTTAGACTACACCTTCAGTTGCTCGATGCGCGTGCTCTTTATTGGAAGTTCGAACATCGCGCCGCCCGCGACAATTTCCGATTGCTTTTCGATCGGGCACCAAAGGGCGAGTAGCCGCTCCATTTGCTTGACGACCGGAGCCTTGTAGAGGCCCTTCGAAAGAAAAAACCCGACGAGCCGAGAGCTTCGAAATGCAGCATATTCGACCTTGTTCCGGGTAATGCGTCGATCGCCAGAGATGACGATCCAACGCCCCTCCGTGCTCAGCTGGCCGATCCAGGCCACATCCGCGCCGATCCATTCTCGGGCGCAAATGGCGCCGCCTTGGCCATCTCGGCAGATCGTCGAGTAGTCGGGCCAATGCCTTCCAAGCAGGAATGCAGCCAGAGCGACGCGGCAAAGCCCATCGGGACGCGCCAGCCTAGGTCTTCCTCCCCCCGCTGCATGCCAGACGTATTGTCCTTGGGCATCGCGCCGATCCATCGGCGAGGCGTCAGTTCGTCTCGCCGACGATACTGTCATAGTCGCGGCCGATCAGTAGCAGCACGAAGCCGCAGGGCACTGTCACGCTGGTGAGGGCAATAAGGCCGAGCCATCCATAGTCCGGCTTCGCAAAATAGTAGTACCAGCTAATCGCCTGCACCAGCGGAGACACGATCAACATCCAAGCACCCCATATGCCATCCGTGTTGAGCCGGATCGTTGTCGTCGCCCGATAGCTGATTGCCATACGTATGCCCTCCCGTTCCTCAAAAGGCAGCTTCGCGCCGGTTGAGCGCGAACGCAAGCGCCGGCCCGGCTACGGCTTTGCGAGCCTCACGCCGGCGCCTCCTCCATTCTGCGGAATGAGCTCAACCCCGGCAGCCTCCAGAGCGGCCTGCAGGTCGACCAACGTGCGGTCGTATGGCGTCCGCTTGCCAGCTTCGAAATTGGCAATGGTCGTCTTGGCCACCTGGGAGGCCGCTGCCAGCTGATCCTGCGACCATCCAACAAGCGCCCGGGCTGCCCGGCATTGAGATGGCGAAATTGTCATTTTAGTTAAACCTTACATTAAAGTGCGACTGTACGATACGTGCAGCCTTATACCATTAGTGCAACGTTATCGCAAATGCAGACCCAAATGCCTAACACCCCTCTTCTGGAGGCCGGCGAAGCTATGGCCGCTGCCTTCCCTTAGAAGATTTTCCCGCGCCCTGCTCGGTGCCATCGCCTCTATTCCGGGCATAAGAGGCGCGGCCGCGGCGCATGTCCCGCCGCAACCGGCGCCTCTGCCCTCCCAGGAGGAACTGCTGCAAGCCTACAGTGAGTGGCTGTTCTTCGAACGTCTGCTGCTTATGCGCGACATCTACCCTGGCGAGCGCAACCCCTACCGCCAAACAGCCCTCGTGCCCTGCAACACTCTTGCGGCGCATTACCATTTCCCGCTACGATGACCGAGAGTTATAGCCCGACATGGGAAACGGTGCCCTCGCCAGCCACGCGTGCGCTGCTCGTCTTGCAGACTGTCGGCGTTGACTTCAGGCCGCTGAGTGAACGGCAATGATCTTTCGTTCAGAAGGAAACTGCCATGCGAACGACCGAACGTGATCGACCGCCTTCCGGCTGGTTTGTGGTCGACGTGATGCGCCGCGAAGCCCGGAAGTGGGACTGGGCGGCGCTTGTCACCGATACGCATCCTGACGACGATCTAGAAGCTCGGATCTTTGCGAAGCAGTGCTGGGTCCCCATTCCCGGCAAGCACCGAAACCGAGATGCGGCTTGGGATATGTTCGAGGCGATGTCAGCCACGCGGCACTGACTGACTTTCATTCCGCAGAAGAGAAACGAACAGCCCGCTGCTGCTGGTGGCGGGTTTTTCATGTCGCGTTTCATGTCGCGTCCATCAGCCGCGCATCAGTAAAAACCGTCGGAAACCAAGGATACTCAGTTGCTACATGGTGTAACATGAGCTGAATATTACAGAAACAAGTGGTGCCCAGGGGCAAGTAGGAAATGTCTGTGCTTTCAGATCTTACCACGCACATGGCCTGCGGACAACCAACAGAAATACCAACAATATATTCTGGTGGGTTACTTCATTCCTCCCGGAATGTCCGACTGATTTGGTCCGACAGCGGCTTCACGAAATAGGAAAGCGCCGTACGCTCGCCCGTCTGGACCATCGCTTCGGCCGGCATACCGGGCACGAGCGTCAGGCCCTTGAGCTTCGTCAGTTCCGCCTGCGGAACCGACAGGCGCACCAGGTAGTACGAAATGCCGTTTTTTTCATCCGTCGCCAGATCGGCTGCGATCCGGCTGACATATCCGTTCAATATCGGCGTGGTTCTCAGATTGAAGGCTGACATCCGCAGCACGGCCTTGTGACCAAGCTGGATTTGGTCGATGTCCTTCGGGGTGATTCGTACTTCAAGCGCAAGATCGTCGCCTTCCGGCACGATTAGCATGATCGGATCGGCGGGCGTAATCACTCCGCCGACCGTATGAACTGCGAGTTGTTGAATGGTGCCTGACTGCGGCGCGACGACATCGATCCGCCGCAGTTCCTGTTCAACCGCCACCTTGCGCTCAACATACTCCCCGACCTGCGCCTGAACCTCTCTGAGCTCCTGGCCGACTTCCGTCTTGAAATCCTGATCGATCTGCGGGATCTGCAGGCGCGTTTCGGCTATGCGGGCTGCCGTCTGTGCCTGATCTGCGATCTTCTCACCGCGTTCGCCACCGAAAGTGGCAACCTGGATCTTCAGGCTGTTCAACCGTTGGACCGAGACAATGCCTTGCTCGCGCAGCCCACTTAGAACAGCAATTTCCTTTTGGAGAACCTCGATCATTTTTTCACAGGCAATTTCCTGCGCCTTGAGTCCTTCGATCTCGTGGTGATATTGAGTAATGCGTTCCGCCAATTGCGCCTGCTTCCCGTCGCGGGATTGCCTGCGGAATTCGAACAGCAACGTCTCGCTATCTATTGCCGAAGCTACGTCTGGAACATCTCTTCGGGCGAGTAGCCAGTCCGGGAAGGCGATTTCCGCGAGATCGTCACGCTCAGCATCGAGTCGTGCCAGGTAGGCGCCCAGCTCATCGAGCCGCTTGGTGACTATGGCGAGATTAGCGCGCGTCTGGGTGGCATCGAGCCGCATAAGGATGTCGCCGGCTTTTACTTTATCGCCTTCGCGCACCAGGATTTCTCCCACCACCCCGCCAGTCGGGTGCTGCACCTTCTTGACATACGAAACGACGACAAAGTGTCCGGTCGCTACAACCGCACCGGAGAGATTCGTGAAGGTCGCCCAGGCTCCGGCTCCTCCCACAAAGATCACGCTCGCCAGAAGGCCCGCCACCAGGTGGCNGATTCGTGAAGGTCGCCCAGGCTCCGGCTCCTCCCACAAAGATCACGCTCGCCAGAAGGCCCGCCACCAGGTGGCGGCGAATGGAGCTTGAAACGTCATTGTTCTGATCAATGCCGGACACCGGTATCCTCCATGTCAGCGCGCTCTGCCACGTTATCCTGCGTAGACTCGATGGCCTTCAGGACTTTGGAAGGCGCACCGAATGATCGCTGCCGTCCACCTTCCATCACCAACACCAAATCCACGGCGCGGATGACGCTCGGCTGATGGCAGACAACAACCGCAATGCCCTTGCGCTCGCGCACGGAGGCGATCGCCTTAGCGACTGCAGCTTCGCCTTCCGCGTCGAGATGGATATTGGGTTCATCCAGCACAACAAGGAAAGGGTCTCGATAAAGGGCACGGGCAAGACCGATAAGCTGGCGCTGCCCGGCGGAAAGTGCCGATCCGACCTCACCAATCGGAGTTTCGTATCCGTGCTCAAATCGGAGGATCAGTTCGTGCGTGCCCGCTGCTTTCGCCGCNACCTCACCAATCGGAGTTTCGTATCCGTGCTCAAATCGGAGGATCAGTTCGTGCGTGCCCGCTGCTTTCGCCGCGGCGACCATAGCCTCAGGGTCAGGATCATGTTCAAAACGAGCAATGTTTTCGGCAATGGTGCCGTCGAACAGTTCAACACCTTGTGGTAGATAGCCGATATGACGGCCTAGTGCTTCCCGGTCCCATTGTTCGAGGCTTGCGCTGTCAATGCGAACCTTCCCGGCGACCGGCGTCCATGCGCCGACGATGGCGCGCGAGAGTGTCGACTTGCCCGAACCCGATGGACCGATGACCCCGAGTGCGCTTCCCGCCTGAATGGCAAACGCAATGCCGGTCACGGTCGGCTTGCTTTCGCCGGGCGGAACGATTGTCACGCCTTCCAAGCGCAGTTCGCGTTCAGGTGCAGGCATAGGCACAACAGGAGCGGTTTCAGGAACCCTTTCCAAGAGGTCCTCCAGCCGCGCCCAACTCTGGCGCGCAATGAGGAAGGGTTTCCAGCTTGAAATGGCCAGATCGACCGGAGCCAGCGCACGCCCCATCATGATCGAACTGACAATCATGACCCCGGCCGTAGCCTCCTGCCTGACGACAAGGTACGCACCGACGGTAAGAATGGCCGATTGCACCTGCAGGCGCAAGTCGGCATTACATCGCGCTGCTTGCAGCAGGCCATTGCGTGCCATGTTGTGGGCAACGGTATCGCTTATCGGCCCTTGCGAGAGAGTGTTGGCAAGGAGTGTCAGAGATGTGAGACCGACCGCCCCGATAAGTGCCGTCATGCCGATCCAGAAATGAAGGAGGAAGCAAATGCCAAGATAAAACAGCATCCATGGCAGATCAAAGAACGCTGTCGGACCGTTTCCACCTAAGAAGCCGCGAACATTGTCGAGATCGCGAAGCGGCTGCAAGCCGTCNAAGAACGCTGTCGGACCGTTTCCACCTAAGAAGCCGCGAACATTGTCGAGATCGCGAAGCGGCTGCAAGCCGTCGCCCGGCATGCGCGTTGAAAGCGGAAGGCGAACGATCGCATCGTGAACGCGTCCGGAAAACTGTCCATCGAAACGCTCGCCAATCCGCAGCAGCACGCGGGCGCGCAAAATGTCGAGCAGGCATTGGAACGCATAAAGCCCCGCAGCAAGCACGACGAGCCCCACTAGCGTGGATACGCTGCCACTTGCCAGAACGCGGTCATAGACCTGAAGCATGAACAGCGGCGAGATGAGCGCAAGCACGTTGACCACGCCGCTGATCAACACAATGCCCCAAATCGCGGAAGTCAGAGGGAAGGGTCTCAAAGCTGAATCCTTTAAGGAATGGTTGTCACGTAAGTCTCCGGAGGCTGGCGACCCAGCTCCCTATATTGCTCCCCGACCGGCAACCGACTGCATCCGCTCGCTGGTTCAGGATCAGTGCTCCCGCCGAATATGTTTGGTCCCGGCATTTAATGGAGCGGGTCAACAACACCGTCCGGCTGACAGTTTGGAAGGGATTCATCGTGGTCGGCCGCAAGGGCCCGAACAGGCTTCCGCCTCCACACCTTCAGGCGCGTTCATATTCGTCATCGGACAGTTGCAGAAATCGATTGCTTGGATAGGCACACATTTACGAAATGGATGCACTCTCGTGCGCTTCGCCCTTCTGCTGAGCAGTTGCGGGGTCGCAGGCGGCGGGGGATCGCCATCCATGCCTCCTCTCATAGTCGAGGGGGGGGCAGTTTCTCAATTTGGGGACAACTCAGACGTCCGGTGCTATTAGGCAGGGGAATCATACGAGATCCCTCCTGCAACATCATTTCCCGCATCCACAGGCTTGCCGGATCACTATTGTGGAGCGCAGGCCATTGAACGGCCTCCGTGAATGCGGGAGGAAGTGGCGGCGGAAGTTTGACAATCCGCAGGGGTGTTGTTTTTGCGAAATGCTGCGCCAGCCGTAAGGGCATGGTCCCGATGCGGCTGGTGCCTGATACAACGGGCGGGATCAGGCTAAAGCCGTGTACGACAACTTCGATGCGTCTCTCGAAACCGTGCTCGAGCAAATACCATTCCTCCATGGAGAGCTGCCGGGTGTCCCCGAATTTGAACACAACCTGCCCCATCGATAAGTATCGCTCCAATGTAAGTGGCTCTGACAGCTGCTTGTTCGTGCCGCAGCCTACGCACACGAGCATATCTTCGAACAGGGCTGCGCGAGGATGTTTCGACATGAATACTTCCGGCATAATTAGAAAATCAACGTCGCCGCGCCGGAGAAGCTCCTCGGGGTCGTCGGAAATAGGGAGACATTCAAAGCGGACGGCGGGAGCTTCCCGCGCAGCACGTTCTACGATCTTCTTAAAAAATACGAGCGTGATGTAATCGGAAAGGATAATCCGGAAGCGACGATCCGATTGGGCTGGGTTGAAGGCGTCCCAGGAAATAATCGATAGCTGGATGTGCAGCAATGCCTCCCTGACTGCTGGGGCGAGCCCCTCAGCGCGAGGTGTCAAAATGAGCTCGCGGCCGCTCATCGTAAATAGCTCATCGCTGAAATAGGCGCGTAACCGAGCAACGGCGGCGCTCATTGCCGGCTGGCTCAGGTTAATACTGCGGGCCGCCGCGGTGACTTTACGTTCCCTGACCAGAGCGTCCAACACAACGAGGAGATTCAGATCGAGTCCCTTAAAACGCATGTCTTGATCTAGGCGGCGTGTGAATGGGTTGCGACCAAACATTCAATTCGAATGGTGAGTAGCGTCAACGCATCAGCCTTCGACGAAAAAGAGCAATCGAAAAGAAGAAGGGCAAAACTGTGTATATGCAAAGCGCGCCGATATGCAGGCCCATTTTGTCAATCGGACGGCCAAGCATCGCTGGACGAATGAGGTCGATTGCATGTGCGAGCGGTAATAAGGAGGCAGCATACTGAAAAGCGCCGGGCAATTGGTTGACCGGAAACATCGCGCCGCAAAGGAACAGCATGGGTGTAATAACAAGCGTATTATAAAATATGAAATATTCATAACTGGGCGCAAGCGCCGTGACGACCATCGCTAGACTCGCGAAGGCGAGGCCATTGAGAGCGATGACTGGCAGCAAGCAGAGGATGGATGGCCACGATGCGTAGCCGAGCGTGGTGGCAACAATAGTGATTGCTGTGCCCGCCATGAGGGCCTTCGTGGCTGCCCACGCCAATTCGCCGAGTAAGATATCGCCGAGCGTCAGCTGAGTGCATAGCATTCCTTCCCAGGTGCGCTGGTCGCCCATGCGGCCGAAACTCCCGTAGACCGTTTCAGCGGTCGCCGATGCCATCACGCTCGTGGCAACCATGCCAGCCGCGAGAAACGCAATGTACGAAGTGCCCTCAACAGGACCTATCATTGTTCCGATGCCAAAGCCGAGACCGAACAGATAGATCATCGGATCGGCGAGGTTGCCGAGAACCGATGCAAGCCCGATTTTCTTCCATCCAAGATAGTTGCGGCGCCAAACCGCGACCCAATTCCACGCATTGGCGGGCATGCCCGCCGCATAACGTTCGCCCATTGTTCAGTCCTCCATCTCGCGCCCGGTTAACCGCAAAAACACATCCTCGAGGTTGGGGGGACGCTGCAGAAGGCGTAGACCCGTGCGCCCGCGTAGCTGCGCCAGCACCTGCTCCGGATCGGGTGCATAGCAAAAAAGCGTCTCACCGCTCACCTCGATGCGCTGTGCGTACGGCCGGATCAGCGCACCCAGTTCATGCGGATTGCCGCCGTAGACCTCCACCACGTCACAGCCGATCTGCTCGTCAATGAGTTCGGACGGGCGACCTTCGGCGATCTTGCGCCCCTCCTCCATAACGCACAGCCGATCGCACAGCCGCTCGGCCTCTTCCATGAAATGGGTAGTCAAAAGAATAGTCTTGCCCCGCGCCAGCAGCGACCGCAGCCGATCCCAGATCAGGTGGCGGGCCTGCGGATCGAGGCCGGTGGTCGGCTCGTCCATCACCAGCAAGTGCGGGTCATTGATGAGCGCACGCGCAAGCGTCAGGCGCCGCTTCATGCCGCCGGACAGTTCGGCGACGCGCGCATCCGCTTTGTTCTCGAGGCGGGCGAACTCAAGCAGCGATGGTATGACCGCATCGATCTGGCGTCTGCTCATCCGGAAGTAGCGCCCGAACACCAACAGGTTCTCGCGTACAGTGAACGCGGCATCAAGATTGTCGAACTGCGGGACCACGCCGATGCGCATACGTGCCAAACGCGCGCGCGCCGGCACTGGAGCGCCGAGCACAGTAATCTTCCCCGCATCAGGCGATGTCATGCCGAGGACCATACGCGCAATCGTGCTTTTGCCCGCGCCGTTCGGTCCCAAGAGCCCGAAGCATTCCCCCGCCGCAACGCGGAACGACAGCCTGTCGACAACGAGCTTGTCATAAGTTTTGCTTACGTCAGTAAGGTCGATCGCTATCATGGACATGGGTTCATTTTACCGAGAGGGACGACAAAACTGGCGGTTGCTTGGTTCCCTGCCGACCTGAAACTGTGACTCGTCTTCGTCATCCCCGCCGTCGATAACGAACTGATCGACATCACAAGGATCTAGCCGCTGCTCCGCTAAAGCGGCGACAATTGCGTCGAGATTATCGATGGGTTGGTATCGCGGATCGTTGTGCCGCTTTTCCTGGTCATCGCAGAAGACGAGCCGTCCATCCTGGACCAGGGCGATCGCCCCATCATGGGTCAGCTTGGTACCACAGATGCGCATAGTGTCTCCACGTTAACGGCGATAGATTCGAGATTCATCAGGAAGCGGAAATCGGATTCCGGAAACGGACGAGCAAGCAGTCTTCGTTGACCGACTCGCCCCGACACTCAAGCCGCTCTACCTCGATCAACGTTTCGTTCAGCATGGCGATGACCGGCTCAGCACCAGCGGCGTGACCCCAGCGACGGCAATTAGCATCCCTTGCCGATCCGAAGATCAGATGCCCGCCTGGCGCAAGCACCCGCACCAGGTTTTTGACGGCCGCGCGCATCTCGGCTATGTCTCCGAGGTAGTAGAGGACCTCCGCCACAACGATCACGTCAAACAACTCGTCGGTCGAAAACTGTTGAACATCGCAGACTATCCAGTTGATGCGCGACGGCTCCTTTATCCGTTGACGTGCTCGAGCAATCGCTTGCGCCACGACATCGATGACGGTGAGCCCTTGGCAGTAGGGGGCTAGTTTTTCCGTGAATGCGCCGGCAGCGCACCCGACTTCGAGGGCATTTGTAATGGAGCCTTGGGCAAGCGCCAGCTGGAGCATTTGCGTGTGGCGCTTCCGCTCGAATGGATTGCCGTCGAGGCCCCACGGATCGTCGGCGGCCAATTCCCGATCAAGCAACTGATGATTCACGTTCTGGGTCAAACTCGTGCACCTCTCGTCCATTAGGTATTTGCGATCAATCGTCGCCGCAAATGTTGTCCGACAGGACTAATTCCGAAGAATCCCGCGCAAGACTGAGCCTGCGAAGCGGAGCCGAATGGGGCGAGAGTTCTGCCCTGCTGGAACCAGTGATCGGAGCTTGGGTGGGGGCCTGTTTTCCCCCAGTGTTCGATGTAGCGACAGCAGAGCTTCGCGACAGCCAATCGCTATTGCTCAAGGTACACAGCGCGTAGGCCTTCAACGGAAGCAAGAGAAAGACGTTGATGAACGTGTGCAGCGAAAAGCCAAGAAATCGAAATTGTCGAGCACGAAATGCTACCACGCTGCATCGGAGCATGGTCATGGACACAATCATCAGTCCTGTCCACCAAGGCACAGTGCCTGTCAGTGCGAAATGTGCGAGGCCCGTTAATACCGATAGGGCGAGGAGTAGCGCGCCGAGATTCTGTCCGACCACGTCCAACGTGAGATAGCTATTTAGGCTAGGCAGCAAGCGCAGCCCAAGCAGTGTGTCCCGGAATGTGCTTCGTGCCCAACGGAGTTGTTGGCGCAGATACGGTCCGAGTCTGTTCGGAACGACTGTGGCCGCGATGGCGCTCGGAACGTATTCGGTTCGAAAGCCTGCTTTCAGCATCAGGATAGTGAGATGGCGATCCTCACCGAAGTCGCTTGGCTTGCCCCGAAAAAATTGCGACTCGTACTGGTCCAGTAACAAAAGGAGCGCAGACCGGCGGTACATGGCACATGGGCCGCAACAGCACATAACGGCACCGAAGCGAGCCTGTGCCGCGCGCTCCTCGTTGCAAGCCAGCCAGTACTCCATGTCTATCAGCCTGGTCAGCCAGCTCTCGGTTCGGTTACTGGCCGTCAACTGACCCATGACTGCGCCGACCGCTGAATCTCGCATCTTCGGTACAAGCTTGGAAATGACGTCGGGCGCGAGTACCGTGTCTGAATCAACGTTAAGCACCAGATCCCCTGATGAGCGTCGTATCGCGGCGATCTGCGCCTTGCGCTTTCCAACATTCTCGGGAAGCAAAATGATGTCGAACCTGGGGTCGCGCGCGTAGTCTTCGTGGACAGTTCCTAAGGCTTCGCGATTTCCAGAACCGTCATCAACCAAATAGACCCGAAGTCTTCCGGCGTATTCTTGGTCTGCAATGGAAGCCAGGCACTCTGAAAGCGTGCGCGGATCCTCGTTGAAGCAGGGGACGATGACATCCACGCTGGGCAGTTTGTCGGAGCCGGCGAGAACCTCCAACGCCGACGAATCCTTTGTCGGCATAGCATAAAGCCCTTGCATGCTCTTATAGGCAGTCGAGAGCAGTGCATAAAGCGAAATGGCCACAGTGCTGGTTGTACCAAGAAGAGTCATGGGATCTCGTTGTTCAGTGATGTTGAGGAAGTGAGCGGATTACAAATCCGCGCTCACGCAGTGCTGGAATCAGCCGGGACAGCGCCGTGACCGTCTGGTCGCGCATGCCGGCGTGAGCGCCCTGGCTCAACTCGCCGGGAGGGCATCCGTCGTGCAAGAGTACAATTGCGCCCGGCCGGACGGAGGCGAGCACTTTATCGATAATCGCCTCGACTCCAGGGCGAGACCAATCTCGAGGGTCGACGGACCAATGAAGGGCCGCCAGCCCGGCGATCTGTGATGCTGTGCAGACTTCTTCGCTCCAGGCGCCGTAGGGCGCGCGAACAAAGCGGACCGAGGCCTGCGGGCACGCTCTCATGATCGCGTCGTTCGCTTCAAAGACCTCACGTTGCACTTCGCCGAAACCGCATTGGTACGGATCCGGATGAGACATCGTGTGGTTGCCTACCTCGTGCCCTTCTGCGATCATCCGTTGGATTAGATATGGGTGCTCTAAGGCGTAGGCGCCGATGACGAAGAAAGTCGCCGGCACCCGCTGCTCTGCCAGCACGTCGAGAATCTCCGGTGTGAAAAGTGGATTGGGACCGTCGTCAAACGTCAGATAAACGCTTCGACGGCCGGTGCCGTCAGAGCACTCACGGCGCACTTCGTACAAGCAATCGGACCGGCTCATAGCTCTGGTCCGTTCCGATCTATCATCGTGCCCGTGGGCCATTCGCTGATCGGCCGTCCAACTGGCAGAACAATTGTGAGTGCGTCATCGATGCGTGTGGGCGGCAGGTCGAGGCGGGCCTCTGGTCGGGTGGAGCGCACGCGAATTCCCGACAAAACGGCCATAGGGCTGTATCGCCGTCCGAACCTCTCAACATGATTCCGCATCGCGTCCCTGACCGTTCCGAAAGCGAATGGAACGCCAAGCTCCTGCAGTATTGGAAGCATGACATGGATTGAATGGGCGATTCCCAGACCCTCAAGGTCCGGACGTACCCCGTACAGGCCCAGTTCAGCCACCAACAGGTCGACCGCGTCGACCTTGATGAAACGGCGCAGTATGCCCATGTGAGCCGCTACACCGCTTGAATCATAGGCGATTACGCGGAGTTCAGGCCTGGCTCCGGCCCAGCTTCGACTACCTTCGAACGGTTCTGCGTTGGACGCCCCAGTCGGCCCGTACGTATCACGAAAGAACTCGGCGAGCTTAACGTGATCGGAGAGCTGCAACTCGTTTTCCCAGCACAACTTCCACTGCACCTGATGGCGCATTCAGGACCTCTCTTCATATTGGTTTTTGCGGCCGCATTACTCGACCAAAGCGGCGTTGGTGGCTGCACTCAGCCGTTGTCGTTGGCGAAGGTGAGCCAGACGCTCTCTCGAGTTCCGGCCCGTGTCGTCGATTTGAGCTTGACGTCGCTCACTTTCCGTTCCTCTAATGCATGGCTCGTAAATTCGTAAAATTGATTGTTTGAATGATACGCATCCACACGTTGGATAGAACATGACATGCGTTTTAAAGGGCTGGATCTAAATCTCCTCGTTGTGCTGGACGCTCTGATGAGGGAGCGTAAAGTCACTGCCGCGGCTCGCAGTATCAACCTGAGCCAGCCGGCCATGAGCGCCGCCGTTGCTCGGCTACGCGCCTATTTCAACGATGAGCTATTTACGATGAACGGCCGCGAGCTCATTTTGACGCCGCGCGCCGACGGGCTCGCCCCAGCAGTCCGGGACGCATTGCTGCACATCCAGCTATCGATTATTTCCCCCGACGCCTTCAACCCGGCCCAATCGGATCGCCTCTTCCGAATCATGCTTTCCGATTACATCACGCTCGTATTTTTTAGGACGATAGTAGAGCGCGCTGCGCGGGAAGCTCCCGCCGTTCGCTTTGAATGTCTGCCTATTTGCGACGACCCCGAGGAGCTTCTCCGGCGCGGCGACGTTGATTTTCTGATTATGCCGGAAGTGTTCATGTCGAAACATCCTCGCGCAGCCCTGTTCGAAGATAAGCTCGTAGGCGTAGGCTGCGGCACGAACAAGCAGCTGTCGGAGCCACTTACATTCGAGCGATACTTGTGCATGGGGCATGTTGTGCTCAAATTCAGACACACCCGGCAGCCCACCATGGAGGAATGGTATTTGCTCGAGCACGGTTTCGAGAGACGTATCGAAGTTGTCGTACAGGGCTTTAGCCTGATCCCGCCCGTCCTGTCAGGCACCAACCGCATCGGGACCATGCCCTTACGGCTGGCGCAGCATTTCGCAAAAACAACACCCCTGCGGATTGTCCAACTTCCGCCGCCACTTCCTCCTCCTGCATTCACGGAAGCCGTCCAATGGCCTGAGCTTCACAATAGTGATCCGGCAAGCATGTGGATGCGGGAAATGATGTTGCAGGAGGCATCTCGCCTGGCGCCTTTGCCTGAAATCATTGAGCGTCTCGGGCACGCCGATCCGACCTTTCGTTTCTTGGTACCGACTGCCACCTCGAAATCGCGTGCGAAGTCCCGGAAGATGTTGAGCCCCACCTAATCACCGCCTGTAAGACAGGCTGATCAGCATGTTCGACAAGCGCCGGCGCGGCGCGTGTTACCTACGTTCTGGGGCTGATCTCAGGCGAGTTGCTCGTCGAGGATGTGTGGCAGAGTGATGCCAGCTGCCTTGATTGCCCGCTTTGGCCGTAGGTGGTGACGACGCGAGCATTCTTTTCGATGGCGGCTTCTGGAGGCGGACGCGATCGCGTAGGAGCGGTTGCCCTTCGGGCGTCGGGCCTTTGGCCCGGCAGAGCGGCGCAGTTCCTTGCTAAGTGCGAGGGGCCGGAACGAGCAGAACACACGCCCGGGCTGCTACTGAATTGACTGCCGCCTCGATTTGCGTGCGAAGTCCCAGAAGATGGTTAGCCCGGTTAAATTCCTACCTTGCCGGCTGTGCCGCGGCTTTTCACGTGCAGCCAGGCGAGGAGATGGCGGTCGACGAGGTCGACCCCAAATGGACTGTGCTGGCCTCGCTCGGCTCTTGCCGTGCGGGATCATTGACCACACCCCCTGCACGAGAACGTGGGGCATGTTGGCAAGTGAAGCCGGTGGAGGTTGACGCTGCGGATCTAGGCAATCTCCCTCGCGCTTCCGCCTTCATATATTTTCCGGCAGATGGATGTCGAACGGCAGAAATGTCTGTCCGGGTGTTTCAGCGGTGCCGGTCTCGATAGCCCGTGTCATCAGCGTTATCAGCTCCTGGCAAAGCCGGCGCATTGGCGTGGCGACCGCCATCGTGACGATGTTATCTGCGAGCGCTGCCCGAGACTCAGGTGTGATTTCATTCACGATCGCGACGAGATCCCGACTTTTGCCCTCTTCTCGGAGCGCGGAGATCGCGCCCTCCATGCCGCCGCCGGCGACATAGAAGCCGACGAGCTCGGGCTCCCGCTGCATGAGATCAAGCGTTGCCTCGTAGGTGATCTGCCGCTTCTCGAGGTTCATGACCGGATCCAGCACCTCGAACGTGGGCGCGTTCTCACGGCAATAGGAGCGAAAGCCGACGTCACGGAGCTCGTGCCCCTGGAAACGATGGCTGCCGACAAACACCGCCACTTTGCCGGGCCGTTTTGCGACCTTGGACACCATCCAAGCGGCCGTGCGCCCCACCTTGCGGTTGTTAAGGCCGATATACCCCTGTCGCACGCCGGCGGCGAAGTCGGAAAGCAGCGAGAAAACCGGAATGCCCTTGGCCTTGAGGTCCTCAACCGCTGCTGTGATTTTCGGGTGGTCCGGTGCCACCATCGCGATTGCATGGCAGCGTGCGCCCAACTCCTTGAGCGGCGCGATCAGGTCGCTCGGCATATGTGACGGGGCGAATTCGACGAGCGGAATCCCGTGGAAGGACTGGGCCAAATTGACCGATGCTTCGACCTCGCGCGCAAAATCTTGGTAGAAATGCTGGGCCGGTTTTCTCAAGATGAAGCCCAGACGGTAGTGCGGTAGGTCTCGCCGCAACCGCTGCTTGATTAGCCCGGCAGCATGATAGCCGATCGCCTGGGCGGCGTCGTGGACCCGCCGCGCGGTCTCCTCGCGCACCGGATGGCGGGCGTTCAGAACCCGATCGATCGTTGCTACGCTGACTCGGGCTTCGCGGGCGAGATCGGCAATTGTGGGGCGCTTGGTCATAGGTCCTATTCTGATTGGTTTTTGACGCGGGCCGGCTCTCTGTCCGCCTAACGCGTTTCGGTTTCGGGTGGCAAAACGAAGACGTCCCATACGAATGGGCACAGCGTGTTGGACGAACATCATTGCAGACGTAAACCGGCCGGGTATACTGAAAGGCTCATTCGCTTAAAGGGCGGTGAAGATTTGCACTCACACATTTAGCGCTTCTGATACATGGTCCGTGAGGAGCCGTTTAGAGGCTGCGGGTCGGTCGTTCAGTTATGTGGCCAGCTAAGCGACTTGACAGGTCGTGGGCCGCCCACCTTACTTGCAGGAGGGTAGCCGGTTTGATGCCTCGGTAAGCTGATGACCGCTGAAGGCAGCTTTCATCTGTGCTCGGTCCAACTCTCCTTCCCAGCGTGCGACGACGAGGGATGCCACTGCGTTGCCGACGCAATTCGTCAGCGCCCGGCATTCGGACATGAATCGGTCGATGCCGAGTATCAGTGCCATCCCAGCAACGGGAACACTCGGAACTACCGCGAGCGTAGCCGCCAGGGTGATGAAGCCCGCACCTGTCACACCTGCAGCGCCCTTGGAGGAAAGCATTGCTACGAGCAGCAGCAGCACCTGATCGCCGATGGACAGATCCGTGTTCGTCGCCTGTGCGATGAAGAGAGCCGCTAGCGTCATGTAGATATTCGTGCCGTCCAGATTGAACGAATATCCGGCCGGGATGACGAGACCCACAACCGAACGCCTGGCGCCCGCCTTCTCCATTTTCTCCATCAGCGACGGGAGCGCCGCCTCCGAGGAGGACGTTGCGAGGACAAGCAGCAGCTCTTCCTTGATGTAACGAATGAGAGAACAAATCGAAAAGCCGTTGTAACGGCAGACTGCGCCGAGAACCCCGAACACGAAGAGGAAGGCGGTGAAATAGAACGTCGCGACCAGCATCGCGAGGTTGACTACCGAACCGATGCCATATCTGCCGATGGTGAAGGCCATCGCGCCAAAAGCGCCGATCGGCGCGGCCTTCATCAGAATTCCGACGAGCTTGAAGACAGGCACAATGAGCGCCTGGAGGAAGGAAACGACAGGCTTGCCAGCCTCTCCGGCCATCGCAAGCGCCATGCCGAACAGAACCGAGAAGAACAGCACCTGCAGGATGTCGCCTTCCGCGAAGGCACCGACGATCGTTGGCGGGATAATGTTCATCAGGAAGCCGGTGACCGACTGCGCTTTGGCTTTTGCGGCATAGGTATTCACGGCCTGGACATCGAGCGAGGCCGGATCGATGTTCAGGCCGTCGCCAGGCTGGACGACATTGGCGACGATGAGGCCGACGATCAGCGCGAGCGTTGAGAAGGTGAGGAAATAAACCATTGCCTTGCCGGCGACCCGGCCGACCTTATGAAGATCGTTCATGCCGGCAATGCCGGTCGCAATTGTCAGGAAGATGACAGGCGCGATGATCATCTTGACCAGCTTGATGAAGGCATCACCCAGCGGCTTCAGGCTCTCGCCGGTCTCCGGATAAAAATAGCCAATTGCGACGCCGAGCGCGATGGCGGCAAGCACCTGGGCGTAGAGCTTGGTGTAGAAGGGTTTGCGGGGCGCGGGACTCGCGCCGCGGACTTGTGCAGCTGACACTGTTTCTCTCTCCCTGACCGGATCGAGGTGGCGTGACTTCTCCCGGGCTTCTCCCTATCGCGGCGCTCCGGTCGAACGCTGCACCAACGCCGCCGCAATACCCATGCCAGATGAATCCGCATCACCTGAACTGATGTGGGCTCGCCAATGATGGAGGAATGCGGTGTCAGACCAGCGGGCAAGGCCGCGGTCCCAACGCCCTTGATGGTCTGTGGCAGAGTGCTGCCGGTCGATCCCTCTGGCTAGCGGTTTTGCTGCACAGAGCGTGGTGGGTTCCTCGTTAGCCGGCTTTGGACCGGGCCCCATCGTTGGCGCCAGCGCGTACCAATAGGTCGCCTGTTCAAGGCCGTCCAGACGACAGGCTAACTTACCCCTGTTCGGAAGCGCTCGTTTCTAGACAGCCTACGACCATGCAGCCAGTGCAATCACAGAATAAATTCGGACGGCCTTTTGGACGACCCATTTTGCAAATCAACGCCCGCAGCAGGGGCAGCCGTTTTCAAGCGGTCGCATCGTAATCTGTTCAGACTTTTCGATACGCTCATTGAGTGTGCCGATTTCGGCCCCAGGCCGGTGATGGTGCTGACCACGACGATGCGATTCAGAAGTTGCGAGCACCGCCTAGGCCGACATCGCCGCCGCCTGATCAACTCGAGAAAGATGGCGGTTGCCGCAACCGACCAGTGCTGCCGTTGGCGGTTATTATCGCTCCCGACCCTCCTTCGCGGGCGCTGGTGAATGGCACGGCCTCGCATTTACACTCCGCGCGGTCAGCCGCTCGGGCAACGCATGGCCGGCCCAGGTATTTCTGCTTCAACGCAAAGATAGAACTGATGAATCCTATCATAGGCCGCGAGGTTTCCTTTCACAGATGAAAGAAAGCTCGATTGACTATGCCGCCTCGCTCCAGTCTTTTGAAAACAACGTGTGTTTGCCCGGGGCAAGCCAATAACATGGCCAAGCCTCGTGGAGGGAGTAGCCAAGCGATGCGTCAGGGCTAGACCCGCTTTGCACTCGACCACACGGCGGCGGCACGAGTTCACGTCGGAGCATATTCGCGCGTGCCCGCCACGTCGCGGGCGCACATGCCGCCAGCCTAGATTTGATGGCGCGAGATCGAGGATCACATGCACCACAACATTAGCAAGTCAGAACAGAATGCCCGCGACTGCGGCATATCGCTGCCGAATGCGATAAAAGGTTGTCCAAAGCCCGACACGAATCCTGCGAATGTGGCATTGCACGAGCGCGCGCTAACCGGCATCTTCGAAATATCGAAAGTACTCGCCGATGCCGCCCGGCTCGAACTCAAGTTGGCCAAGGTAGTCGACCTCCTGCACTCGTTTGTGCAGATGCGGCACGGCATCATCGCTCTCTGCGATGCCGAGGGCGGACTGGACATCACAGTGGCCAGCGGCTGCGGCACGAACGGCAATGAGCCCTCCCGGTCGCGCCTGCCGCGCAACGCCATCGACCAGATTGTGACGACCGACACGCCGATCCTCGCCGAGGACATAGCGATGCATCCGACCTTCACTGCCGCTGATATCGAGGTGCTTGGGGCCTCCGACACCGTGTCGTTCATCGGCGTTCCCATTCGTGTTGATGGGAACGCCATAGGCGCGCTGACTTTGGACCGGGTTTTGGAAAGCAGGTCAAGCTATCGGCTCGACGATGATGTCCGGCTGCTTACCATGATTGCCAACATGGTGGGACAGACAGTCAAGTTGCATCGCTTCTCCGCGGCCGACCGCGAGCGAACGCCGGAGCTGGAACATCGGCTGCAAACGAAATTTTCTGATGTTAAGCACCCTGCACCCCGGCGCAAAAAGGTTCACGTCGAGGGGATGATTGGTGACAGTCCGGCGATAAGCGCCCTGCTGGAGAAGATCGCGGTCGTAGCGAAGGCAAAAACCACAGTTCTGTTGCGAGGTGAGTCCGGTACCGGGAAGGAGCTGGCTGCCAAGGCAATTCACGAGTTGTCGCCGCGCGCCAAGCGGCCCTTCGTTAAACTCAATTGTGCAGCGCTCCCAGAGACAGTCCTGGAATCCGAATTGTTCGGTCATGAGAAGGGTGCCTTCACAAGCGCATTCAATTCCCGCAAGGGGCGCTTTGAGCTCGCTGACAAGGGGACGTTGTTTCTGGATGAGATTGGCGAGATCTCGGCCTCGTTCCAGGCAAAGCTACTGCGCGTGCTGCAGGAGCAGGAGTTTGAGCGCGTCGGCAGCAATCAGACCATCAAGGTCGATGTTCGCGTGATTGCCGCCACGAACAGGAACCTGGAAGAGGCGGTTGCAAGGAATGAGTTCCGCGCCGACCTATACTACCGCATCAACGTGGTTCCCTTGCTGGTACCAGCATTGCGCCAAAGGCGCAGCGATATTCCGCTCCTCGCAGCTGAGTTTCTCAAGAAGTTCAACGACGAGAACGGCTGTACGCTCACCTTCGATCCGCGTGCGATTGAAGTGCTGATGAAATGTGAGTTTCCCGGCAACATTCGCGAGCTTGAAAATTGCGTGCACCGGACAGCGATCCTGGCCGAGGGACTGTCAATCGGGAGAAACGACTTTGCCTGCTCCCAAGGCCAATGCTTTGCCGAGGCGCTGTGGAAGTGCAGATCGGGCAAGGCCGCGCTGCAACCACCGCCGATCCTGCCGGAGTCAGCGAATTTGGCCACGCCCCCGGACGAGGCCGCCAGTTCGGCCGCGACTAACCCGCTTGCCGGCGCAACCCACCCAATTGGCGCGAGGACGCCCGATATAGAGCGCGTCATTGCTGCCATGGAAAGATGTGGCTGGGTGCAGGCAAAGGCAGCGCGCTTGCTTGGGCTGACCCCGCGACAGATTGGCTACGTGCTGAGGAAATACGGCGTCGAGATCAAGCGTCTTTGAAAGCATGACCCTGGGCATGAGCTGAGCCGCTTAGCGCCTTGGCGCCGCGCAGCGATGCAGATCCGCGTGCGCGTCAACTCGATTCGACCGAGGACAGCCTGGCTGAATTCCCATGTCAGCCGGCGCTGCGACCATTGTGTGAAAGGCAACCCTGCCATCGTCAATCCCGTCCGCCATGTTGCTCTCGTTGCGAGCTCATACGGATGCCCCTGTGTGACTGAAACGGAGTTAAATATGTCCGATGCAAAACTGCAAACTGTGCTTTCGGCTCTTTCGCAAGTGACACGACAGTTGGATGCTCTGCCGTCCAACGGACCAGCGCCGGACGCAAATTTTATCAAGCTGAATACGAATGAGAACCCGTTTCCGTTGCCGCCAATCATAATGCAAAGTGCAGTGGCGGCCCTCAAGCGCCAGTATCTATATCCGGATGACGATAACTTCAGATTGAGGGAAGCAGCGTCCAGCACCTATGGCGTTTCCAGGGATCAGGTCATCGCTGGCAACGGGTCGTCTGAACTGCTCGGACTGATCTACAGAGCTTTCCTCGCACCCGGCGACAAGGTTGCGATGATGTCGCCAGGGTTTTCGTTCAACCGCAAACTTGCCATGCTTCAGGGCGCTGAGTTCCTCGAAATCGGATGTCAAGCTCATTCCCTGCCAATGGAGCAATTGCTTTCCGGTCCGGCAAAAGACGCCAAGTTTATTATGTTGGCCAATCCAAACAATCCGACCGGAACATTCCTCCCGATCAGCGATATCGAACGCCTCGTAGCACAATCGGACCGCTTGATTATCCTTGATGAGGCATACGTCGACTTTGCACCCGATCACGGACTGCGCCTCATCAACCGGTATTCGAACCTTCTGATCTTGAGGTCATTCTCGAAAAGCTATGCCGCCGCCGGCATTCGCGTCGGTTTCGGTTTCGGTCACCCTGAAATTATTGGAAGGCTGCGAAACATCCAGAACGTCTTCAACATGAACGTGATCGGGCATGCCGTTGGTATCAGCGTGCTTGCGCATCGCGGCGCCTACGCAGACAACCACAAGCACATCAAGGATGAACGAGAGCGAGTGACAGTTGCACTATCGCAACTCGGATTTTCCGTAACACCCTCCCGCGCAAATTTCTTGCTGGCCCGTGTGCCCGCGGGACAGGACGGCTCATGGTGGCAAGCAGCATTGGAGAGGCAAAAGATACTTGTCGCGTTTTTTCCGGACAAAGGCTTGGAACACTGTATCCGCGTCAGCATCGGCACAAAAGAGCAGATGGATGAATTTCTTGCTGCCGCTGGCGACATTGCTGGAAGCTTAACGGTGCCAAGCTCCAGGGGCAGGGAAGCGTCAGGCTCTGCTTCTTCGTTACGCTGACGCTAATCGGCGATCACACACATCTCTTCCGACTTGCGGGTGATCCCAGCAAGAAAACAGCCTGCTTTTAAAATCGGGGACTTAAAGAGTGACAAACGTCTTTCCTTCAAACCTGGCTTTCGGCATCTTCGATCATTTGGATGAGGATGGCCGCGATATAGGCCGGCAGTACGAAGATCGCCTGATATTAGCAGAGGCGTGCGATCAGCTAGGGTTCTATGCCTATCACCTCGCAGAACACCACTGTACTCCCCATGGGAGAGGTCCATCGCCGAATCTGTTCTTATCGAGCGTCGCCCAGCGCACCCGGCGCTTGCGTCTCGGACCCTTGGTGATGCTGCTTGCGCTTTATCATCCGCTGCGTGCGTTCGAAGAGATCTGTATGCTGGACCAGTTGAGCGGTGGCAGGCTCGAACTGGGCATAGGGCGCGGTGCTCTCCCGACCGAATTGGGCTACTTCGGGATTGGTGCGGACGCGGTGCCGGGCCGTTATGCCGAAGCCAGCGAAATTCTTATGCAAATACTTGTTAATTCGAGGGAGGTCGGCACGCTATGCTATCAAGGCCGCCATTTTGATCTCAATGACGTTCCTTTGACGCTAAGACCTCATCAGCGTCCACATCCGCCCACATGGGTCGCTGCCAATCGACCCGAGTCCACAGCTTGGGCCGCTGCGAATGGAACAAATATCGCGTGTGTAGGACCTTCCTCTTCTGTTCGCAAAACTACTGATGCGTTCCGCGCCTATCGAGAGGACAACGCAGGCGGGGGGGATCAAGGGAGATTTGTCGGATTGCTCCGCATGGTCGTGATTGGGCGTTGTGACACACATGCCTATTCGCTCGCGGCACCTGCTTACGCACGCTGGCTCAAGAGCTTCCAATTCCTTTACGAGCTTAACGCTATCCCCACTCCACCAAACTTGCCGCTGACCTTCGATGCGGCAGTCGAGAGTGAATTGTGCGTGGTAGGATCAGCAGAGTCTGTGCGAAAAGCTCTGCTAGATCAGTTGGAAGAGGCAGGTGCCAACTACCTGCTTTGTCAAATGGCATTTGGAAATCTGCCGCTAGATGCTTCCCTTTACACCGCGAGGACGATTCAGTCCGAAATCATGGCTCGACTTGGCTGACCATGAAATTCGCGGTCTGAGGTTAAATCGTTGTGCAGCGCTCTCACACTCACGTGATCGAGCGTGCACGTGGTGGGGCGGGCAATCGAGAGGAGGCCAAACTGACGACGAGCAGACGGCACAGGATACCAGCTTGTGCGTTGGCTGGCGTCTGGGCCATCGTGTGAACATCCACGATCCTAAGGAGAGGGTAGCCGAGCGCGTCACGATGCCGGCACGCGTCTGCTCGTCGCGCTGGCGCTAGTCGTTGCCCATAGCCAGCCGCAGGAGGTTCTTCTCGCCCGGGGCGGCGTCGGTGCGGCCCAGCTTCATCAGCGGCCGTCGGTGGCAAAGCCGTCACTCGCTACAGCGCTATTGAGGGCGCGCTCGCGAGCGGCTTTGCGACGCCCAGCCAACACCTCCAGCGAGCTCGCCCGATGATGGTGGTGCACCGCGGTCGGATACGATGCTGGAGGAAATCGTTCGCAGCCGGTCTTCACGAATTGCGAGGAGTGCTCGTTCTTGAATGCTGGCTGCTGGCCGGATGCGGTGGCCTGAGTGGTCTGCCGACACGCCCGAAAGTCAACGCCACTACCACAAGGCCGCCAAGATGTCAGGTCTGAGAGCCAGCTTGGACGGTGGTATCGTGTTCGGGAAGGTCGTCGAAGGAGGCGTAGTTGAGATAGTAGAGTTTGGAATACAGGCCGCCCATGGCTATTAGCTCATCGTGGTTGCCAGTCGCAATAACTTGGCCATTCTGAAGCACGATGATGCGGTCGGCCCCCCGGACCGTGGCGAGACGGTGGGCGATGACGAGGCCAGTCCGCCCTTCAAGCAGCTTGATCAGAGCCTTCTGAATCTGCAATTCCGTGTAGCTGTCGATGTTGGCGGTAGCTTCGTCGAGCACGAGGATCTTGGCGTCAGCGACGAGGGCGCGGGCGAAACTGATAAGCTGGCGCTGGCCGAGAGATAAGTTGTCGCCCCGTTCGCCAAGTTGGGTCTCATACCCGTCGGCGAGGCTCATGACGAAGTCATGCGCGCCGACAGCCTTGGCCGCCTCGATCACCTTGTCGCGCGTGGCTTCCGTCTTCTGGTATCGAATGTTCTCGAAGACCGTCCCGGTGAACAGGAATGGCTCCTGCAGCACCATGGCGACCTGGCGGCCGAGCGATTCCTGGGTGAGGTCGCGTACATCATGTCCGCCAACCAGCACCTGACCCTGCTGAACATCATAGAAGCGGTGGACCAGGGCCATCGCACTCGATTTGCCAGAACCGCTCGGTCCGACTAGTGCGACCGTCTCGCCCGGATTGACCTTGAACGAGACATTTTTCAGAACCGAACGGTTCGGATCGTAGCCAAAGGTGACGTCCCTAAACTCGACCGAGCCGTCCATTTCGGGCGAAAGCACCTCGGCATTGGGTTTGTCCTTAACATCGATCTTGACGTCGAGCACATCGGTCAGGCGCTTGCCTGAGGCCATGGCGCGCTGCATGACCGAATATTGCAGGGTGAGTGAGCGGATCGGGTCAAAGAACCGCTGGATGTAAAATAGGTAGGCTACCAACACGCCCACATCTATACGGCTATTCATGACCATCGAGCCGCCGACCACAATAACGGCGGCCAAGGCGAGGCCGGTGATGCCATCGACGAGGGGCACCATGACCAGTGCATATCTGGCAGCGACCAGGTGGGTCCTGAGGTTGGCATGGGCCCGATCGTCAAAAAGACTGAAATTCACCTGCTGGCGGTCCATTGACTGTATGGTCCGCACGCCGTGAATGGCTTCGGCCAGCGCGCCATTGACGACGGAATTGGTTTCGTGTGCAGCCATGAAGGCGTCGCGGGCACGCGGCAACCAGACAATGCGGACGATCACCAGGATCGGCAGAACCGATAGCGTCAGGAGGCCGAGGCGAAAGTCGAGCCACAGCATTACGAAAACGATGCCGAAGAGAAGCGCAACATCGCCTAGGGAATATACCGAGGTTTCCAGGAACTCCTGTATGGAGTTAACGTCGCCTTGCAGGCGCGACATCAGGCGTCCGACCTCGGTCTTGTCCATGAAAGAGAGCGAAACCTTTTGCAGATGGCCAAACATGGCGCGGCGGATGTCGAACAGGACAGTTTCGGCCATTTTCCCATCCAAGGCTTCCTGCATGTAGCCGGCGGCGAAATTGACCAAAATCGCCGAAAGGAACGCGCCGACGGCCGCAAGCTGGGCTGAGCGATCGGGCCTTGCCGGGTTCATGCCGAGGTCGATCGCGTAGCGGATGATCAAGGGGATGAGAAGCTGCGTCCCGGTGAAGATCAGCATCGCGACAATCGTGACAACTACCTTTGCCCGGTAGGGATGGACGAAGCCCCAGATGCGACGGAGGATGCTCTTGTCGAAAGCCCGGCCGAACATCTCCTCCTCGATCCGGTGCGAGCCGACGACCGCGCGCGGAGGGCGTCTCCCGTCGTCAGGTTCGGCTTCGAGTTCGCCGCGGCCCTGGTCCATCAGCGGGCGCCCCCATCCTGGCTAATAATGCTATCACCCGGGCACGTCTGGAGATCGTAAAGGGCCCTGTAGCGTCCCCGCTTCGCCAGAAGCTCTTCATGCGTGCCGCGTTCTACGATTTCGCCGTTATCGACAAAAAGGATTTGATCGGCATGCTTAAGCGCACTCAGCCGGTGCGCGATGATGATCGTCACCCGATCCTTTGCGAAGCGCCGCATCGCCGCGCGAATGCGCAGCTCGGTGCCGGCATCGATCGCGGCCATCGAGTCGTCGAAAATGATGACGGAGGGGCGCAGCATCATGGTGCGAGCAATCGTGAGACGCTGGCGCTGGCCGCCAGAGAGAGAAACGCCGCGTTCGCCCACGACCGTCTCATACCCTGCCGGGAGCCCTAGGATGTAGTCGTGGAGCTGGGCGAATTCTCCAGCGCGTTCAATTCGCTGTCTCTTCGCCCAGGGATCGCCATAAGCGATGTTGTTCTCGATCGTTGTGGTGAATAGGAACGCATCCTGCTGTACAACCGCGACCGCCTTGCGAAGGCTCTCGAGGGTGACATTGCGTATGTCCTGGCCGTCCAACGTGATGGCGCCACCGGTCACGTCGTAAAAGCGGGGGACCAGATGAGCCATCGTCGATTTGCCGGAACCCGGCGGACCGACGATCGCGATCGTCTCGCCTCTCCGGGCCTCAAAGCTGAGGTTCTTCAGAATGGCGCGGTTTTCGGCGTTGGGGTAGGCAAATGAGACATTGTGGAAGCGCAGAGTGCCGTCACTTATCTCAAGCGGTCTGGCCTCGAGAGCATCCCTGATGGTGATCTCCTGATCGAGGAGACCGAAAAGCCGCGAACCGCAGCTAGAAGCGCGGGCAAACGCATTGACCATGAGACCGATCTGGCGGACTGGCATTTGCAGCATGGTCATGAAGGTCAGGAAGGTCGCCATGGTTCCGACGCTGATCTCGCCAGCGACGAGCTTGTTGCCACCGATCCCAAGCACCAATCCCATTGCGAAAAAGTAGGACAAGGTCATCGCCGACGTGTTGGGTACGTAGATGTCAACGAGATCGTTGGCGAGGCCGAGCGCGTTCTTGGAAGCGCCGTCGAACTTCAGCATCTCATAGGACTGAGCCGCAAAAGCGCGGACCACGCGGATACCTGCGAGATTTTCCTTCATCACGCGGCTTAGTACCGAAAGGCGCTCATAGAGGTCGAGCCAGGTGGCGCGCAGCCTAAGCTGTGTGGTCGATGAGCGCCAAGCGACAAAAGGCACGAAGCTGAGCGCGGCCAAGCCGAGCATGGGATCGGTCGAGATCATCATGTAAGCGCCAATCCCGATCAGCATCGTCAGCAGGAGCACCCGCATAAGCCCGGTGGAAAAATACATCCGCACGCCTTCGAGATCGAGCATTCCGGCGGTTATCAGATCGCCTGAATGGACCCGGTCGTGAAAGGAAAAGCTGAGACGCTGGATCTTGTCGTAGTAGGCGAGCCGCAATTCGTACGCGACATGATGCCCGACGGCTTCGGCAAAATAGTTCTGCGCCATCGTGAAAACGCCGCGTAGCGCGCTGACGGCGAGCAGCAGGAGAGCCGGGGCCCAGAGCGCTTGTCCTGCCGCGGCCCCCGCGACGCCGCCCCCGATAGCTGTCTGGGTCTGGTCGACAGCCCGGCCGAGAAGCTGGGGAATGAGCACCTGGAGGATTGCCGCCATGATCGTCGAGCCCATAGCGAGGGCAACCTGCCACGGATGGCGCAGATTCATACGCGTGATGCGCAACAGCGTACTCAAATCCCGGCCCCAGCGCGCCGCTTCAACATGGGTCAACGAATTCAGTGCGTTCGTTGCGCTACTGGCAGCATCACTGTTCACGGGTGTATTCCCGACTGCATTTTGCGCCTTCGAGGAAAGCCGAAGCAGACATCATCAAAGGCATCCGTCATTGTTAATCCCGTCCTCAACCTGCAGCCGTGCCCGTTCCCACAAGCCGAGCCGCCGCTTGACTTAGTGGCATGTCGATCACCGTGATTCCGCTTGCCGCAAGGAAACGCGCTTCGTTTCTGGTCAGGGTTTCGGCGTCCATTACGGTGCAATAGGGACCGCGGGAGCGCTTCATGATCTGTCTGGCGTAGGTGCGCAGCATCTGATCGTTGAAGCGGCAGCCAACGAAGAAAAATCCACGGGTGATGCGCCGTTCCTTCACAGCGTCTGGGATCGGTGTCTGGATATCAATTTCGGACAGGACTTCGACGTAGTCGGAATCTGCGACGAGAAAGTTTTGCGCGGGCGTAATACTCCCGTGAGGTGAATAGAGAACCGTCTTGGCCCCCAATCGGGGGTCGAGCTCCCTCCCGGACAAATCGTAGGTTTTCGTCCAAATGTTGCCGATTTCATTCGCGCGCGTGACGCCTTGTATCTCAACGACGTCCGTTCGGCCGGTATCTACCAGAGCCGTGCGCATCGCGCTGTCATACCAGCTGTCGATGATGAGGGAGAGTGGCAGCCTTGCGAGCCAGGCGTGGAAGGGGGTCGGCCCCACCGGCGCTGCGAATATGTCGGTCATCCAAGCTTGAAGCGTCCGGCGATGCCGGCGCTGTTCGATGAACTGCGCAACCGACCACATATTGGTGCGGATCCTGGAAGGCGCTGGAGCCCGTGCATTGAGTGCCGCTGCAACAACCTCCGGGGTATGCGGCACAGGCGGTTCCACACAGTTCAACTCAAGAAGACCCGGACCGAGATAGGGGATCACCTCATCGGCGGCGAGCGCTCCCTTCGCCAGGTCAAGCAGCTTTTCAGCAAAACTGTCCCGCACAATGACGAGGTGGCCCGATGTCAGGATCGTGTTCATCTCGTTTCCTCGCGACGCACCTAGGGGCAGCATCAGCCCTCTTCGGAAATCTTCCTTGCCTCGACGGTGATCGGCAGACGCGTATCATGTGGGAGATCGGGTAGGAGGAGCCGCCACCCGTTCCTGAGCGTGACCGTTCCGCCCCACAACTCTTCCTTCTCGAGTTTGATGATCGGCTCTTCGAGGTCCTTTTTGGGGACATACGCCGACAAACCAGCATCGGTCCTGCGGATCATGACTTTCATCTGGCCGTCCCTTCATTGGTATTGCTTTCAGCACTGCAGGGCGCCTCGGCCTTGTCGAGGCTCATCAGTTCACGCGCTCGCATACCGACGACGGTGCCACGGTCGATCCACTCGACCGCATAGATGAAGAACTGCTGGAGGAAGGTGCCAATGTCGCGCACATATCCCTCGTCCCCCTTCCGCACGAGATTTTCGCCGATCTCCCTGCCAGGATAGGTGCCGTCATTCTTTATGTGGCGAGTGGCACGTACCCGCTCTCCAGGCATGAATCGTGGAGGCCTGCGGATTTCGATCTCCTCTTCGCGTCCGAGCGACATGTCCGTTCCCTGATTTCTCTTGCGGCTGAGATTGCGAACAAGGCGTTCCAGGCGTCCTGCGTAGGCAGCCCCCAACCATGTCGGCAGTCCAATGTCCGTTACGCAGGAACGCAGGTCTTCGGCACCGGACATACCGAGGCACATTGCTGCGCCTCGAAGACCCCCTCGCATTCGGTACACTTCTGTGACTCGATCACGTAGCTCTCGCCTTTGAACTTGATCGCGCCGGAAGGACATTCGAATTCGCAGGCGCCGCATTGGGTGCATTGGGATGCGATGATCTTGAAAGCCATTTTAACTCCTGGTCCGAATGAATGAGACAGCTCAGGCCGTCGCCGCGAGTGTGGGGGTCCCAGATGCGGCGATGTAAATCGCGCTGATTGCTGTCTCGATATAGTCATGGGCACAGGCGTCGATGGCTCTGATTCCAGCCTCCGCGAGCTGATCCTGCGGGCAATTTCCAATCTTGGCGCACAGCACGATATCTATGCCTTGAAGCGCTGCGATGACGCCATCGAGGGCGGCTTCTGCGCCCCAGCCGCCAAGGCAATACTTGTCCACCTTCCGATGCCCGACGAAGCTGATCCCTTTCAGCGAGGCTTGATAAACCTGGAATTCCTTCGCATGGCCGAAATGCTCATTGACGCGGCCGCCGCCCTTGGTCGCCACCGCGAAGAGAAGGGACTTGCCGGGGCTCGCTGCCTTGACCAATCCGATCGCTTCTCTCCTAGCCTCGACGTGATCACGGCGCTCCTCCGCGACCAGCTCCCGATAGGCCTTGCGTTTGCTGGCATCGTAGGTGACCTCGCCGGGAATCCGGTCGACTGTGAATTCCTGGCCACGATCTTCTCCGAGCAGGCCCACGGCATCTGCCCGGCACTGCCGGCAGTGGCGCATCAACTGGGCGCCGTTTTCGACACGATCCTGAAGAGCCTTCATCTCCATGGCGTTTGGGCCGCGCTGCCCGCTCAGACCGTAGTGCGTGCCGTGGGCCGGGTCCGAAATCAGCGGCATAAGGTTGTGCAGGAACGCGCCTCGCTCCTTAATCCATCTATTCACCTCGATCAGATGCTCATCATTCACGCCCGGGATCACCACCGAGTTGATTTTGGTGAGGATGCCCCGCGCGGTCAGCATCTCCAGGCCCAACATCTGCCGCTGGTGCAGGATCCGGGTGGCTTCAATGCCGATGTAGCGGCGATGATCGTGAAAGATCCAAGGATAGATCTTTGCGCCGACCTCAGGGTCGACCATGTTGATCGTGATCGTCACGTGATCGACATTCATGTCAGCAAGCTCATCGACATGGTCGGGCAGCGCCAGCCCATTCGTGGATATGCAAAACTTGATGTCTGGGATTTCCCTGGCGACCCTGGCGAAGGTCGCCTTCGTCTTCTTCCAGTCGTAGCAGGCGTCGCCCGGTCCGGCGATGCCGAGCACGGAAAGCTGCGGCACCTCATTGGCGACCGCGATCACCTTGCGTAGCGCCTGATCGGGCGTCAGCTTTTCAGAGGCTACCCCAGGCCGGCTTTCGTTGGCGCAGTCATATTTGCGATTGCAGTAGTTGCACTGGACGTTGCAGCCCGGCGCGACCGCGACGTGCATACGCGCGAAATAGTGATGCGCCTCTTCTGAAAAGCAGGGGTGATCCTTGATCTTCTCCCAGACAGCCGGATCCGTGTCGTCGGGCTTTGTCGACGAGCCGCAGGACGAAGACGCGCAGCCACCGGGTTTCATGGTGCCAAGCAACTGGTCACCGAATGTCGTGCTGAGGCTCTCAAGCGAAATTGCCGGTGCAGACATGAACGGCTCCGTTGCTGCGTGATGTCGCAGTTCAAAGCGCAAGAGCTATGCCAGCTCAAAGAGCTGTTTCGGTTCACGAATAGGCTTCTCGTGTCAGATTCCTTCGGATTGCTCCGACACACCTTTGTCGGGCTTACGACAGTGGACAAGCAAATAGGGTCGCGAGGCTAGCAGCCTCGGGCGCGCAGAGTGTGAGCGAGACCACTCCGGGCTGCTTACGCTTGACGTCATCGCGACGTCTGGAATTTCTTCACCTTGATACCATGCCGGCCCAGGGCGTAGCTGATTTGCCATGGCGTGAGGCCGAGGATACGAGCCGCCCTGGAAGAACCCAACCGGCCTAGTCAATCGCGTCGATCAGCCGGTTGCGTGCCGTCAGATGCGGGCGACAAGCGGCATGGTTCGGATGCGGCCGTAAGAGGAGATACCTTGCTGCGGAGGCGCCGATGCGACTGGCCGGCAGCCGCAATTCGCTTGATCTGTTACGGCCTGTGATATGAGGCGGCGAGTGCCTGGGCGGTTCAGGGCCTCGTCGACCCGATCTGCGGCCCGGTGGCTCATAGAGACGACTTCAGCGGTTGTCGTCCAGAGTGAACCTGCATTTTTTATCTGAGGCTGAATTATGCAAGAACAGTATTCATGCAATGTCTCTTCATTCATTGGCGATTAAAGCAAAAAATGGCATGGCCGAGACTCAGCTGTACTGGATGATCGCCGCCTTAAGTGTGCGTGCGCCGGTCATCCGAATTTAAAGAGGATTCCGAAACCGCCGCGTGGATAGTTCCACTCGATCTCACCACTCGTCTCGCACAAAATCCGGCAGGTGCCGCACTCCATGCAGCCGTCGGCAGTGATCTCCACTTGACCCTTGTCGTTCAACTCATAACATTTCGCCGGGCAGACGTGGGTCAGCGCGAGCAAATTCGCGCTCGGCTTCTGGTGCGGTCGCACTTTGATGTGCGGGCGGCCGGAATCCACCAAGTAGCGGTTCTGGTAAAGCTTGTCCTCGACACGTGACTTCGTCGCTGCGCTGGTCATATCGTCTCCCCTCAGCGCCACGCCAATGCAAGGCGGACCGCGTCGCTGACCAGCCCCCAGCGCGAGCGCGCCTTGATGAAGGCCGCCGTGGTCGCCTTTTCCTTCTCGATCTTCGGCGTGCCGTCGACACGCATGAAGTTCTGCGCAGCTTGCGACATCAACCGCGGATAAGTCGTGAAATAATTGCTGGAATTGGTGTGGAGCAAGGCCGGCATGTCTTTGTATTTCCTCAGGTCCTTGACCACGAAGGACTTGTCCAGCATGGCTTTGTAAAGGGCGAGATTCCGTTTGTTCATCGGACCGTTGCGGCTCTTGACCTCGACGATTGCCTCAGCCGCAATGCGGCCGGAGGTCATGGCGAGGTTCGAACCCTCGCGGTGAATCGCGTTGTTCAGTTGCGCGGCATCGCCGACCACGACCCAACCATCGCCAAAGAGCTGCGGAATAGCCTTGTAGCCGCCTTCGGGAATGAGGTGTGCGGAATATTCTTTCACTTCCGAGCCGGCGATCAGCGGCCGGATCGAAGGATGGCTCTTCAAGGCATCAAGGAGAACGTAGGGGCTCTCGACCATCGCGGCAAAATCGGAGACGAGGCAGCCAATGCCCAGTGAGATGGACTCCTTGTTGGTATAGAGGAAGCCGAGCCCGGCCATGCTGCGGGAGGTCGTGCCCACCGCCTCGATCACGCAGCCCTCATCGCCCTTTACGCCGAACCGCTGCTCAATGACCTCTTCGGGCAAGAAATGCATTTCCTTGACGGCGAGGGCCACGGTTTGCGGCTTTGGCATCTCGCGCAGGCCGGCTCGAGTGCCAAGCAGTCCGCAGACACCTTCTGCGAGAACGACCACGTCCGCGTAGATGGCCCCGCCCGCCCGGTCTGTGCGGACGCCGATCACCCTGTCCTTGGCATCACGGATGAGTTCCGTCACGGTCGTCTCGCACAGAACGGTCGCGCCGGCCGCGCGCACCTTACGCGAAAACCATTTATCGAACTGGGCACGGATGATCGTGTACCGGTTGGGCTTCGCCTCATTGAAGTCGTCCGACCGATAGTGAATCCCGGTATGGGATGTGTCGTCCATCACCCAAAGCCGCTGTTCAACCAAATGCCGCTCGAGAGGCGCATCATCCCGGAAATCCGGGATGATCTTCTCCAGCATGTTCGCGTACATGATGGCACCCTGGACATTCTTGGAGCCCGGATATTCACCCCGCTCCAACTGCAGCACCTTCAGGCCATGGCTGGCCATGGTGTAAGCAGCTGCGTTTCCGGACATGCCTGCCCCAACAACAATGGCGTCGAAGTTTTCCTCGATCATGTCCATCCCCTTAGCTCGAAAGCTTATCGCGACTGTGGGGCGACAGCCGCCGGGTGAAGGCTTCCGTCAGTGCGGGCAGGAAGCGGATCGCGTCGGTGACGATTCCGAGGTGAGCGAAATCGAAAATCGGCGCGTTCGGGTCGGTGTTGATGGCCACGATGAGATCCGCCCCTTCCACGCCAACCCGATGCTGGACGGCGCCGGAAATCCCGGCCGCTATGTAAAGCTTCGGCCGGATCGTCTTGCCAGTTTGGCCGATCTGCCGATCAGCTGGCATCCAGCTCTTCTGGACTAACGGACGCGAACAGCCGTGCTCGGCGCCGATTGCTCGTGCGAGGTTCTTCACAAGCTGCAGGTTCTCCGCCGCGCCAAGACCAAGGCCTCCCGCAACCACGACGTCGGCATAGGCAAGGTTTGCCTTCGCCGACTGATTGTCCGGCAGGAAGCCGAGGACTTTGGTAGCGATCTCGTCCTCGGCAAGCGAAAGCTTGTGCCGGATGATACGCCCGACCGGTTTATCCGTCCGCTGCGGCATGGGCATGACCCTCGGCCGCACGGTCGCCATCTGCGGGCGGAAATTGAGCGTATAGATCGTGCACAACAAGGAACCGCCGAAAGTCGGACGCGTGGCGGCGAGCGAACTGTCGGTATCCACATCGAGTTCGGTGCAGTCGGCCGTGAGCCCCGTCTGCAAGGTCGTCGCCACGGAGCCGGCAAGATCCCTGCCCAGTGTGGTGGCACCGAGAAGAAGGATTTCGGGTTTGTGGGTATCGACCAGATCCGTCAGCGCCTTGGTGAAAGGTTCATTCCGATAGTCGGCGAGCAGGGGCGCCTCGGCGATGTAGACAAGGTCAGCGCCATACGCGAATGCTTCGGCAACGGCGTTCCCGACGGCCTCTCCCGGCGGTCCAAGCACGACGCCTGCAAGCTGGACCTGAAGCTTGTCTGCTAAGTTGCGGCCTTCGCCGAGCAGTTCGAATGATACCGGATGGACCTCGCCACGTTCGAGCTCGATGAAAACCCAAACGTGCCGATAGTCCTTGAAATGGGCGGGCAATTCCTTCTTTATGCCGGCGCGGCCGGCGGCAGGGCGAGGGGTTTCTCCGTTCGCGGTCGACATCGTTTTGCTCCTTGCCGTCACGCGCCGCCGTTAAAGGCGAGCTCATGTTCCAGCGCCGGCTGGCGGGTGAAGATTGCGGTGATGAGTTCGTCAGCGACATCGCGCAAGGCCTTCTCGGCGGTGTCGATTTGTGCCGCCTTTTCAGCTCGAGCAGGAGGGGCGAAAACACGTTTGACGACCGTCGGTGAACCGCGCAGGCCGCATTTGGTGAGATCCTCAATGCCGGCGTCGGCCGCGCTCCATTTCAAGACCTGGCTGCGCGCGGCGCACAAGGCGTCCTGGATCGAGCCCCGGCGGATCTCGTTTGTGCCTTCCAGCATGGTGATGAGGCAAGGGAGCCTGCTCTTCAGCATCTGTGTGCCGCCTTCGGAACGGCGCTCGACCTTGATCTCGCGTGCAGCAAGGTCGACAGAAGGGATCTTCGCGACATAGGTCAGTTGCAGGAGTCCGAGGCGCTTGGCGATGCCGGGCCCGACCTGGGCGGTGTCGCCATCGATCGTCTGCTTGCCGGTGAAGACGAGGTCTGGCGTGCCGAACGTCTCGCCAATCTTCGCGATTGCCTGGGAAAGGGCGAACGAGGTTGCCAGCGTGTCGGAGCCGGCAAAATAGCGGTCGGTCAAGAGCACCGCTCGGTCGGCGCCGTAACCGAGCGCCTTGCGCAGCGCGTCCTCTGCCATGGGCGGACCCATGGTGAGCACAGTGACTTCGCCGCCATGTGCGTCGCGCAGTCTGAGCGCTTCTTCGAGGGCGAACAGGTCGTAAGGGTTGATGATGGTCGGAACACCCTGGCGCATGATCGTGTTCGTGACCGGATGGACCCTTATCTGTGCCGAGTCCGGCACCTGCTTGATGCAGATTACGATGTGCATTGGCGGTTTCTCTAGGCTCCTGTCCGGGTCCGGCATTGCGGTTATCTCCTTTGTCCGCATTATTCGTGCCAAGTCTCTTGCGCTCCCCCTTTCCTACAACTTCGGCTGGTTGCTTCTGACGGCGCTGTGGTGATGACCGCATTTGGCGGCTGCTCGACATTGTCGCGTCGCACCCTTGTCGCCGATCATTCCCGTCCGAACCGCTTCAGTACCGAGTCGAACGGAACAAAGGTGTGACCCGGCGCGGCAGGTTTGTTCGGATCGTGGTCCTTGAGCACCTTGAAAATCCGATGCGTGAGCGGCGAGGAAATCGCAAAGTCCTCGTAAGCTCGTTCGAGCGTCGCGCGCACCCTCGCGGCAATCACCTGGTCGGGCAGACCGGAGAAATCTTCTTCGGCGAGGTATTGGCCCACACGCTTCATGATATGGAGCCGCGAGACATTCAGTACCTTCGGGTCATAGGCGACGCCTAGGACTGAGAAGAATTCCTCTGCAGCCGACAAGCGCTTCAGTCGTGCGAGGATGTCGGTGACATCCATGGGGCGGCTGTCAGCGGAACAATTCATTGCATTCTTCCTGGTCGCAAAACTGTGGCCTCTGTGCGCTCGCGCACGGCTGACTTGGACCCGCACAGCTCGATGAGGGATGCCTCGCTGCACATTCCATCGTAGAGCTCGACCAGTCGAGTTGCAGTGACGGTTGATTTGGTCTCGGCCGCCTCGCGTCGGACGCGGGCCACCATCGCGGCTGCCAGATCCGGGTCGAGATCGCGACCGCTTTCGCTCAGCACATGGGCAATCGCAGTGGCGCCGGAATGCTTGCCGATGACGATCCGCCGGCAGCGGCCCACGAGAGTCGGATCGAGCCCCTGATAAGTACGCGAGTCCTTCAGCAGCCCTGCGACGTGAATGCCGGATTCGTGGGTGAAAACATCGGCGCCGACGACCGGCTTAGTGGCTGCGGTCTGCCGGCGGGCGGCCCAAGCCACCTGGGCGGCGAGGTCGGGCAATGCGGTCAGCTCAATGCCGGTGTCTGCGCCGTCGAAGACTGCCATTGCGGCGGCCACCTCCTCCAGCGCGGCATTGCCCGCACGCTCGCCGAGCCCCAGGACGGTGACGGAGGCATGGCGCGCGCCTGCGCGGATCGCCGCCAGCGTGTTGGCGCCAGCAAGTCCGAGATCGTTGTGCGCATGAAATTCAAGGTCGATTGGAGACTGCACCACGAGCTGGGCGACAAGTTCGAAGGTCGAAAACGGGTCGAGAACACCGACTGTGTCGGCCAGCCTCACGCGGCTTGCGCCGGCGCGTGCGGCCGTCTCGATAACGCGGGCGAGATGATCCCGATTGGCCCGCGAGGCATCCTCGCAGCCCACCGCGACGAAGAAGCCGGCATCGGCGGCGCGCCTGACCATATGATCGATGACCTGGAGCGCTCCCGCCTTGTCGAGGCCGAGCTTGGCGGCAAGTTGGATGTCCGACGCAGGCAGCGACAAATTGACCGCTTGGACGCCGCTCTCGATCGCTGCATCGAGATCCAACGACGTCATCCGGCACCAGGCCATGAGCCGAACCGGAAGACGCCGCGCTACCACGGCGCGAATTGTTTCCATCTCGTCGACGCCCATGACCGGCGTGCCGATCTCGATCTCTGTCACGCCAGCCGCCGCAAGAGACTCAGCGATCTCCAGCTTTTCCGTCGTGGTGAAGGCGACGCCCGGCGCCTGCTCGCCATCGCGCAAGGTCGTATCGTTGAGGGAGACATGACCGGTCATGACAGGCAGCCTGTTCTTCTGCGGCTCACGCATAGACCGGACTACCCGGCCCAGAACCGGAAAAGCTGCGCAGCTTCCCCACGATTCCCGGCATGACCTCGAGCACCCGGTCGATGTCCTCTTCGCTGTTGTCCCGCGCCAAGGAGAAGCGGACTGCCGCGTGTGGCGTTTTCATCGCGCTTAGGACATGGCTTGGTTCCAGAGAGCCGGAGGTGCAGGCCGAGCCAGAGGAACACGCGATGCCAATGCGGCTGAGGAGAAGTGGAATTCCATCACTTTCGACATGTTCGAAGGAGATGTTTGCGGTGTTGGGCAACCGTTGCAAGGGATCACCAGTGACACAGGTGCTTGGGATGCGCTGGAGGATCCCGCCCTCCAGGCGATCGCGGAGCGACTTTACCCGTGTGGTCTCGTCGTCCATGAATTTCAAGGCGAGTTCGGCCGCCGTGCCGAGCCCGGCTATGCCGGGCGTATTCTCGGTTCCAGCACGCCGGTTGTGCTCTTGGTGACCCCCCTTGATCAGCGAATGGAAATCGACGCCACGTTTTACGAAAAGCGCACCGATCCCTTTCGGCCCGTGCAGCTTGTGGCCGGAGAGCGACAGCATGTCGATTGCGGTCGACTTCAGGTCCATCGGAAGCTTGCCGACCGCCTGCACAGCATCGGTATGGAATAGGGCGCCCACTTCCTTGGCCAACTCGGAAAGCCTTGCCACGGGGAAGATCACACCAGTCTCGTTGTTCGCCCACATTATTGACACGATTGCAACCTGTGGGGTGAGGGCGGCCATATAGGCGTCGAGATCGAGCCGACCACGGCAATCCACCGGGATCCTGTGCACCTTGAGGCGGCGGGTCTTCTCAAGATGCTCGCAGAGCGTCAGCACGGCGGGATGCTCGACCGCGGACGTCACGATCTCGGTTCGGTTGGGCGCCGCCTCGAGCGCTGAAAGAAGCGCTGCATTGTCGCTTTCTGTCCCACCCGAGGTGAAAGTGATCTCATCCTCGAACTCCGCGCCGATCAGAGCTTGCAACTGCCTCCGCGCCTTTCTCACCGCCGCACTGACTGAGGCGCCAAGAGCGTGTGCCGACGAAGGGTTGCCGAATTGATCCCTAAAGAACGGCAACATCGCTTGCACGACCTCAGGATCGACCCGTGTGGTTGCGTTGTTGTCGAGGTAGACAGGCTTCATAGGTGCGATCCTCAGTTAAACAGAATGACGCGAGCGCTAGACCGACTCGTTGAGCCTCTGGCGCATGCCGTTGATGATCATTTGAACTGGCAGCGCGCGCAGGCGCCCGGAGTGTTTGACGTAAACCGGATCTCCGTCGATATGGACATGTTCGCAGTGGCCGTAGGTCAGCCCGCAGGTAAGGACGCCCGAACGCGATAACGCTACCGATGAGCCGAATTTGGCGCAGCGGCGCGATTTGTCCGCAAGCAGCTCGGGTGCCACCAGGAACCGAGCTGCTTCGGGAGGCGACGTTCTTTGAATCCTACTGGGAGCGAATGGCGGTCCCGAGATCGGCTTTGACCTTGTCTTGTTTTTTAGGATGGGGACATCTGTTGTGCCGGCCATATAAGTCTCCTCTGCCGCAAAATCACTCTGTCGGCCGCACAGACGCTTCGGGCGTTTAACTGAAGGACTTGCCGCAGCCGCACTTTTCGCGCGCATTGGGGTTATCGAAGACAAAACCGGAAGATTGGAGCCCGGTGAGGAAGTCGACGGTCATGCCGGCTACATGGGGTTGGGAGCCCGCGTCCACGAACAGCTTGACCCCATCTGTGTCAGTGATCGCGTCGCCCTCGCGCGACACGCTCTCCAGGCCCATTAAGTATTTGAAGCCTGCGCAGCCGCCGGCCTCGATCATAATGCGAAAGCCTTCCGCCGGCTCGCTGGCACGGCAAAGAGCAGTCTTGAAGGCGGCAACAGCGTTGTCGGTGAGCGTAATCATGGCTCCATTCTCCTCAGTCCGCGACCTGCTTGCCCATCACGTTGCATGCACCGTGCCAAAGCCAAAAAACGTATCAACACAGCGCGGCATCTCTCGCACTGGTGCCTCTTGATTGCTGATAAGGTGTCGGCCAATCGACACGTGCTGTCGGGTTTGTCGGGTCCGGCACGAGGGATGTTGGCCTGAGTTCTTGGGTGAACTCACATCACCAAGGACAGAACTTCTTCTGAGCTTGCCTCGGCGCAATTGGCACGGTTTTTGAAGCTCCGTTTGGCGAGACGGCAAGAGCATGCCGATCCACAACCATGCCGTGGGTGCCATCGCGATGGATGGGGCGAAGCAAGGGAGTAACATGTCAGGACCGTGGTCAGATACGCGTTGTTGGCAAAGCAGCGCCGCTCGTGGCATCCGAATGCCCGCTTGGCCGATTGCGACAACATCCATACTGGCTCACCACCCGCCCAGTAGCCGCCGACCGGCTCGATGGGATGCCATCGGCATGTGGCTGCTCGCCGGTTTTCGCATTGGTGCGACGCCGTGCGCACGCTGTCCAGCGACACCTTGTTCATGGGCCAGCAGCAGATCAGGATCGAGCATTTCGGCGCGCCTTATCGGCTGAAGGTTCCCGGGCAGGGCAGATGATCCTCACACGTCGTAGAAACAGGGGTAAGCATGGACCAACGCGAGAAACCGTCGCCCGACGAAATCCGGCGGGCGTGCAAAGACAATCCGAAGATCCGGGAGCATGATCTCGCCGCTCGATTGGGCATTTCGGAAGCCGAGTTGGTCGCGGCGCATTGTGGTCACGGCGCGGTGCGCATCGAGCCGCGCGTCGATGATCTGCTGACCGGCCTCGAAGCGGTCGGCGAGGTGATGGCGGTCACCAGCAACGAAAGTGCCGTGCACCAAAAGATTGGCGTCTACGGCAAAGTGGTCACCGGCAACCAGCATGCCATACTGCTCGGCGACGAGATCGACCTGCGCATCTTCCCGAAAGCGTGGGCGTATGGCTTCGCCGTCGAGAAGCGCGAGGGGGCCGAGATCCGCCGCAGCCTGCAATTCTTTGATGCCACCGGCGAGGCGATGCACAAAGCTCATCTCACGCCCGCCTCGAACCTGCAGGCCTATCAGGATCTGACGGCAGAGCTTGTATCCCCCGACCAGGAGCCGATCATATCGCTCGAGGCGAGCGGGGCGCGCGATAACGCAGTGAGTCCAGACCACGCCACCACGGTCGACGACCTACGCGAGCACTGGGGCCGGCTAAGCGACGTGCATCAGTTCTACCATATGTTGAAGACACTGAAGCTCAGCCGCTGCCAGGCGATGCGTATGGCCGACGAGGATGACGCCTGGCTACTCGACAATGATGCCATTGGCGCCCTGTTCCAACAGGCGGCCGAAGACGAGATGCCGATCATGTGCTTTGTCGGCAATCGTGGTTGCATTCAGATCCATTCCGGCCCGATCAGGTCGGTCAAGCAGATCGGGCCGCGGATCAATGTGCTCGAAGAGACCTTCCATCTGCATCTTAGGACCCATCGCATCCGCGAGGTCTGGGCCGTGCGCAAGCCGACGAGGGATGGTCACGTTACGTCCATTGAAGCCTATGGCGCGGACGGCAAGATGATCATCCAGTTCTTCGGCACGCGCAAGGAAGGCGAACGCGAGGGCAGCGACTGGCGGTTTCTGGCCGAGAGTCTGCCACGCGTTCCCGGTCCGACCTCCAGGGGTGTGTTGACTGCCGACAGGTCCTCGGATTGAATTGGCCGCGATAGGACTCAGCACCACGTTCCGACAGCGGCTCGCGAGCAAATCTAGGTCCATGAGCGGAAAGGATGCCGTCGTAGCGCATGCGCATGGTCAGGTGATGCACGCCGGAATGGACCGCATCTATACAGTCAAGCTGGTCGCCGGTCGGCACCGGTGCGCACGAGTGCATCGCCGTCTGCCGAAAAGCCTTGCAGCGCCTGCGAGCGATAAAACGCATACGCCATCAGCGCCGAACCGAAGCGCGGCTTGACCTTTTTGATATTTCCGATCGTCTCGCGCAAGCGCCGTCGGGTCTTCTCGGACCGCACCCGATCCTTGCGCTGGATCGCGTCATTGCTCAATCCGGGCCGTGCGAGCGATCTACTCGCTCGTCGCCCGGCAGGCTGTGCAGCAACAGCCAAGCCGAACAGCCCGATGTCGCGGGCTCGACAAAACCGACCACGGATGTCGGTTGTCGGACGTTGTCATAAGAATGATGGACAGGTGATCATCAGCGGCAGACCCAGCGCAGGCTGGCATTGCTTGGTGCACCGCCATGGCTACCCTATCCGGCACGCGACTTGCTTCGACAATTTGATCAGCAGGGCAGAGGTGATTGACCAGTCTCTCAACCCTAACGGGGAAGCGGCCGCTTTGCTTCATGACCGGAGCGCGGCGGAGATGCCCCTCTGATCGACTTCGCAACCCATCTCATCCGCGCTGGTGCAGGTGGGCTGTATCAGGCGACAGAATCTAGAAGGCGCCCGACAAGAGACGTGCCCATGCTGGAAATCGACTTTATGAACAGCGGTGCAATCTCAATTGAGCCATGAACGCCAATGTAGAGAAAACAAAATGGCGACCAACCCCGTTCCAGATCATGTCCCGCCCGAAATGGTGAGGGACTTCAGCCTGTTTACATCGCCAGGGATGCCACCAACACCCAACGGGGATCCACACGCAGCTGTCGCTTGCGTACATGACGGGCCTCCGATCTTTTACTCCCGCTACAACACGCAAGATGGCCGGGGTACCTGGGTCATCACCCGTGCCGCGGACCAGCGGAAGGTGCTGCAGGACGCAGAGACTTTTTCCAGCCATCGCAGCATCTTCTCCTCCATACTGGGTGAGAACTGGCCGACGATCCCGCTTGAGCTCGATCCACCGGCCCATGGCGTCTTTCGCTCACTGCTTAATCCGCTGCTTTCGCCAAAGCGGGTGTTGGCTTTGGAACCGGCTGTCCGCGAACGGGCGGTCGAGCTGATCGAAAGGATCGCCGCGTCGCGCACAAGCTGCGACGTGATGAAGGATTTTGCCTTTCCTTTCGCGGTGAGCACCTTTCTTCGCTTTCTGGGGTTGCCTGATGACCGACTCGATACATTCGTCGGCTGGGGGAAAGATCTGCTCCACGGCGACGATAAGGAACGACCTGTGGCTGCCCGGACGATCGTGGCATTCATCGACGAACTTGCAGCCATGCGCCGCGGTGAGGCGGTTGACGATTTCATGACCTTTATAGTGCAGGCACAGGTCGAGGGCCGCCGGCTGACTGACACCCAAGTCCGCGGCATCGGCGTGCTTGTCTTCGTCGCTGGGCTCGACACGGTCGCAGCAGCTATAGGCTTTGACTTGGCGTACCTCGCACGCAACCTCAAAGATCAGCAATTGCTGCGGAGCGAACCGGACCGCATCCCGCTCGCAACCGAAGAATTGCTGCGGGCCTATCCGCCCATTCAGTTGATCCGCGTGGCCACGAAAGATATCGACTTCGAAGGCGCGCCGATCCGGAAGGGGGACTATGTTTCCTGCGCCACGATGATTGCCAATCGTGACCCGGCGGAATTCGAATGCCCCAACACGATTGATTTGGAGCGGGAGGACAACCGCCACGCAGCGTTTGGCTATGGTCCCCACCGTTGCCTTGGCTCACACCTTGCCCGGCGCGAGATTGTCATTGGCCTGGAGGAGTGGCTGGCGCGCATCCCGGCTTTCAGGATCAAGCAGGGTACGGCGCCGATAACTTCTGGCGGCCATGTGTTCGGGATCGAAAATTTGATCCTGGACTGGTCTTAGGCCCGCCCCGAGCCCGGGCACAGACAATGGAGGCAGCGCCATGCGCATCATCGTCCAAAAGGCCAAATGCCAGGGCCACGCGCGATGCGCGGCGCAAGCGCCGGACATCTTTAAACTCGATAATGACGGTTACATCCTGCCTGGTGACATTGAAGTTGCGGAAGGGGAGGAACTGCCTGCATCACGAGGCGCGCGATCCTGTCCTGAACGTGCGCTGGAACTCACTCGCTGACGCTCTGGATGACGGCATTCAACCGTGAGTCTGGCGGCTTGAACCATGTGGCCGCACTCAGCACGCGACCTCTGTCCCGCACGGTTCACGTCCAACTCTGCGGGGCAAATTCCGGCGCCAGTGTTCCCCGTGAGGCGCAAACGGCAGGGCCGGGGTTCGCGAACCTCTTCGAATCACAGAATTCTGCGCCAGAGCCGATGGACCAGACGAGAATTGCCGAACTACTCGACGCGAGGCGACCCGGAGTGCCGTACCGAAGAACTGCCCGACCCATGTTGCGGCAGGCCGGGTCTCTGCATGGTTTGATAGGGCGAAACCAGGAGAACGCACCATATTTGCCCAACATTATGCCCGGCTCAGCACCGGCCAATGGCCGCAGCTGGAGAGAAGGTTCGACCAGCATGTGCTTGCCTGTGTGCTTTCACGTGCGCTCGAGGAGATCGAGGCCGGCGAGGCGACGGCGACGGAGGCAACCGGACTTTCGCGCGCCGAGTTGCGCGATGTCCTGTCCCGCTGTTTCCCTGCTTTTCCTATCAACGCGTTTGCCTTGGAAGAGGGGAGCGAGCCTGAGCCGGATCTGGAAGAAGAACTTCTGCGCGGACTGCTGCTGGCGCATGCCCGGCCCGACGACAAGGCAAGCGCCCGCTTCGCCAAGATCATCGCCCGGCGTGCCATGCGCAATGACCACCTCTGGCAAGACCTTGGCCTTTTTAGTCGAAGCGACCTCGGCCGCCTGCTCGCCTCGCATTTTCCGACGCTGGCGGCCGGCAACACCCAAAACATGAAATGGAAAAAATACTTTTACCGAAAGCTCTGCGAGGCCGAAGGCTTTTCGCTGTGCAGCTCCCCCAGTTGCCGGGACTGCAATGATTTCGAAAGCTGCTTCGGCCCGGAGGAAGGCGAAAGCCGCCTCACACGGACCAAGGACAACGCCCAGGATTGAGAGCCGCTTGCGTCAGTCGTACAGCGTCAGAGCTCGCGCCGCGCCATCTGTCTGTTGTCAAATCTCGACGGACGCCTTGGGGGATTTGAATACTGTGCGCTCGCGATGCTCGCTTCGGCAGGTCGTCGTCATGGCAGGCGCGAGTCGAATGTTTGTTAGATGCCGCCACAACCTAAGCCGGCATCATCAATCGCTACAAGCGCAAGGAGTTGAAGGACACGTTGCGCGATCTTGAGCAGGCCGGACTTGGTGACCAGCTCGTTAGGTTTTCCAATTCATGAGTGGCTAGAGCGATGGCTGTACTGGCGTTCGATCTCGTCTATTTTTCCGGCCTGACGGCAGACCAACTGCTAGGCAGCGTCATCTCACTTCTGGCGTGTTTGCTCCTCTATAACTGATACGATTTTAGGAAACGGGGTCTGCAGTGTTTTCTTCCGCTTCGGCGCCACATAGCTTTCAACCAGGCGAAATGCTCGACGTCGACAGTTACCAGCGGCCGTAGGTTGATGGTCACCGTGTTTGGCGCTCAGAACTTCCTCCGTGCTAGTCAATGGTGAGCATCGGAAGCGATTTTGCAGGTTTTGCGCTGACGGGATTCTGGCTCGGCCCGCCGGTCGGGTTCGTCAAAAGGTGCTAATATAGCGTTGTATGTCCGATCGGCGGTAGTAGCCGCTTACTGATCGCCGGACGGTCATCCCTGAACATTGTTGCACCGCACCTGGAGTGCTTAGGGAATGATATTATCTGACAAATGGAAAAATCACGTAGGAGCCAAAGTAAAATTTTATTATATCTGACTCCTGAGAATTACCAAGTAATGATCCTAGAACGAATCTTTCGCGGGCCGTTAAGTTGTTTTTCAACTCTAGTGCGTCACTATGGGGTCCGTAGGTCCCAAAAAATGTCCCATCCTTTGCAGGGCAACAAGGAGGCGTACTATGGCAAGAATTTTTGAAATTCTTACGGGCAGTCTGACTGCCGGATGTGTTCTCGTAATTCTTTGCATGCCAGCGACTGCAGCTGGAATTAATGTCGGAGGCGTCGGCGGGGTATCCGTCGGCAGCGGAGGCGCCAGCGCTAATGTGGGCGGCAACAGCGGCGCTACGGCTAGCGTATCCCTAGGCGGTTCTGGGGCAAATGCCGCAGCCTCCGTCGGCGGCACTGGCGGAGCGACTGCTTCCATCGGCACCGGCCGCGCCAATGTCGGTGTCGTCACCGGGGTCGGTACCGACGTAAATGTCGGCGTTGGAACCAATCCAGCCGCCAACCCCAGCAACCCGACCGCTTCGAGCACCCCGAATCTGGCTAGCGTTGTCGGCGATATGTCGAACGCCCAGGTCACTCGGATGAAGAAGCGCTGCGTCGAAGTGCTTAGCAACGAAGATACCTATGATCGTGAGCTGCGCCGGCTCTGCTTGCTGATCTCGCGCCGCTAACCAGCGACCCCTTTCCGACCTGTCGGGGCTGTCGACATGACACTCTCCAGTTCCGGCAGTGGAAGCCCGCCCGCCGAAAGGTTGGCGGGCTTTTACAGTCAGCGTTTTTCCATCCGCAGCAGGCAGGATGTTTAGGCACTTTCGCGTATGTAAACGTTGACACTTAAGGCGCTTTCGCCTCGTAGGAAAGTTGTGTAACGCCTTGTTCTTGAACAAAAAATGTGAGAACGCCTAGTTGCTTAAGCGAAAAGCGCCTTACCGAGCGGATATCAAAAATAAACATTGTAGCGATCTTGCAACCGCCCGAGGCCGCTTTTACGCGTTCGGAGCAAGTCTAGGCCGATAAGTCATCGTTTTGCTTATGTTTCTTCACGTCACGGTGGCGGTAGGTGTAGCCGGGAATGTCCTGCAAATGGAACGTATTGCCGGGAGGCGAGTAGCGGTAGATAAATCCGAATTGGTCGGTGATCCCGTTGACGCTCGTATAAGTGATCTCGCCATACAGATACATATGGAAGGGAACCCGCCCCTATGTGAGTATCGGACAGGAAAAGCTCATTCAGCACATTGTTTGTGATAGGGCCGCCGCGATCAAAAGCTGCAGGGCTAAGAGCATCGTCTGCCCCGAGCACCCGTTCAACGTCATTGATTTCTCCGGGATGGTAATGCGGAGTTGGCGGCAAGTTGCAAAGCCGGAGGCTCGCCCGAATCTCGTTTATGATGGCAGGAGTGCGTCCGAAATTCTTGATCGAGTATGCCGCTTCCGGAATTGGTCTTTTGTTGTCGGGCTTGTCAGCCCAATCGTGCGTCACCCCCACCAACGGTTTGGTGGCGGTGACGAACAAATACGGGCGCTCGATATCGAGCAAAGCCTTTTCGGCAATGTCGGCGCTGCGCTGGGTGTGCCTAGCAGCCTCTTTGGCGTAGTAAGCAGCGGCCATAGCAGCGGCGAGCGTGAAAGCACCCACGATAGCGCCAATGGTGGTCCAGTTCGCCGACTGTTGGGCAGCGTCGGCAGCGTTCCACTGGGCACACAGATCGGAACTGCGATCATCGTGACCTGCTTGGCATGGGTTAGTGTAACTTGGGGGTTCATTTGCCTGTTGGACTGGCGGAGGCTTGCCGCAACAGGGTTGCCTATGGTCTCTTGATGCTGTTCGGAATGTTGGGGCTGAGTGCTCTTGCGCTCGTCTGGCGGTAAGGCCGCCCCGAGTAAAACTACTCCGAAAGCCGCAATGAGGATGCCCCGATAGCGTCTAAGCATTGCAGTAAGAACGCAGCGCTAAAGCCCCCCGGCTTATTTTGTTGTTCAAATTACGCTCGGTTTCGTGAATGTCCATAGTCGCCAATTTTTCGGCGAGTTGGGCATAGGTAACGCCCTTCCGCTTCAACTCTGACTTCAAAAGGTTCTTGGCTTTCGTCTCGTATTCGACGGTCTGCGGGTCGTCCTTGCCTGCCATAGCCTCGCCTCAAAAAATATCATCACAGTCGGTGGTACAGGCCCCTGTATTTGGCGATACAAGCCCCGCATATAACCGGATATGATGACAATAGCCCCACACTTCCTCCTTTCCGCCGAAAGCCGCTCCCTTTCTCTGAAAGAGATTTACAAGGTGGCGAGGAAAAGGCTTACGACGCGTTCAAGCGCCTTCGCTGGGCTTCGACTCAAGGCGAGCCTGTTTGCGGGAAATGCGGGTGCCTGGATCATTACGACATTCCGACCCGTCGCAAGTTCAAGTGCGCCGCTTGCGGGGGCGCAGTTCTCGGTTACGAGGGCACGATCTTCGCCTTGGCGCAAGCTGTCGTTTGTCGATCTGCTCGCCGCGATCTGCCTGTTTGTTAACGGCGCGAAGGGCATGTCGGCGGTCCAGTTCTCTCGCGATCTGGACGTGCAGTACAAGACCGCCTTTGTGCTGGCTCACAAGCTGCGCGAAGCCTGTCGGCTGAAACCAAGAACGAAACCCTTGAAGGCGAGGTCGAGATTGACGGCGCTTACTTTGGTGGCGTGGTGCGCGCCGAGGGCGCGCGCTTCTGCTACTGCGCGAACGCCTCTGGAGTCGATTTTTAGCAGCTCATTGGCGTGATCTTCAGTTCCTTCGCCACAAAGCCCGGCGGAGAAGAGTATGCTGCCTGGCCTATTCATTGGCCCGAGTCCGCTTGCCACGGCAGCTATCGTTGTCATTTTTACATCAGACGATCGTCTCGTGAGCAGTGGACCGCAAAGTTGCGAAGACGCAGTTGCCCTTTGCTTCTACTGTGCATAGAAGCCATTTGTGCGGGCAGAGGTACAAAAATGGGTGCGGTGCTGTGGGAATAAAATTCGAAAAGCTAAATAAACTGCGGGAGTCTCTACTAGAGGCAAATCACGATTTCCGCGCCAGCACCCAATTGTTCAATAGCTTGGATGTCGCGAAAATTGATCGCGAAATGGATCTTGAAGGTCGGGGAACGCAGCGAGGCGAGGCTAACCAGCCCCCGAAAACGGCCAAGAATTTCGACGATATAGAGCACACAGTTATCGAGAGGGTCGAGGACGAAAAGAAGGCCGCACATCACACACTCGAAGACAGCCTACAGCTACTCTCCGGCCGATTGGCTGGCCTCGACTTTGAAGAGCAGTTTGGTCTGATCCGTCAGGCGAACGCCGCCAGTGTTTCCGATTTCAAGGCCTCGATCGCGGTGGGCCTGGACGAACTTCACGGATTGCGCAAATCGCTCAACGATGCGGAGAAAGAACACGACTGGTTCAAACAGAAGCACGGGCTTGTCCGGGCTGTGAGGGTTCAACACGGAGCGGCCCATGGTTTCCGAGTGTCCCTGCTAATCTTCCTGTTCCTCATTGAAACGGCGATGAACGGAAATTTCCTCGCAAAGGGAAATGAACAGGGATTCTTTGGCGGGCTCCTCGAAGCCGCCGCTTTCTCGTTTTTGAACATCGGCGCCGCTCTGCTGCTCGCAATATTCTGTGCACGCCTGGTGACTCACAGATCGCTTTTTGTGAAGTTGATCGGCGCGCTGTCGATAGTGGCCTATATCGGCTTGGCATTGACCATAAACCTAGCGCTTGCGCATTACCGCGAGGTTAGCGGGTCCTTTGTGGACGGAGCCGGCGTCGAGGTCGTGCGCAGCATGCTCGCCAATCCGGCTGGCCTTATGGACGTGAAATCCTGGCTTCTGTTCGGCATTGGTCTCATGTTTTCGATCTTTGCGTTTATCGACGGCTGGTTCGTTCTCGACCCATACCCGGGCTATGCGGGTGTCGAAAACAGATTGGTGGCTCGCCGGGAAGACTACATCGAGCGCAAGAGCGAGCTCATCGAGGCTCTGCAAGAGGTGCGCGATGAGCACAACGAGAAGGTGGAGGACATCGTCAAGCGGCTGGGGAGCAGACGCAGGGAGCATCGAGCGATCATCGACCATCGGTCGAGGCTGCTGACGCTCTTTGCGCAGCATCAAGACCAGCTGGAGCGAGCCTGCAACCAGCTTCTCTCAAAGTACAGGGAGGCCAATTTCCAGGCCCGCACAGAGCCAGCGCCAAAACATTTTGCCACACCCTACAAACTTGAGCGCATAAAACCCCTGATATCGTCCGACGATGAATGGAGCGAGAAGGACCTGGGCGCCTCAATTCGTGACGCGCAGGAAGAACTCAACGCTCAGGTGCGGCTCATCGGGCTGGAATGCGAGCGCGGGATCGAACAGTACCGAGATCTCGACAAGCTTCATCCGGATAGCGTGAATGGCTAGGCGGGGTCGCAGAAGAAAGAAAGGCAGTGGCGGCACAATTGTCGCAGCAGCCGGATTGGCCGTGCTGTCGGCTGTGATGCTGGCCGGTTTTGTTTGGATGTGGTCGAGATCCGGGAAGGACCAAATCGACATCAGCACGAATTGCCCACTGAACGGACCTGTGAGCCTGACAGCGGTCTTGATCGACGCCACCGACCCGATTTCGCCGATAACCATGGCGGATCTGAAGAATGAATTCCGCAAGACCATTGGGCGCGTCGAGCCTGGCGGCTATCTCAAGATATTGACGCTGGGCGCGAGGCCCGGCGACCTGACTGTGATGTTTGATGGATGCAATCCGGGCGACGGCTCGACGGTCGACAGCTGGACGAACAATCCGTCTCGGCGGCAGAAGAAATGGGAAGATGCGTTCGAGGACCCTTTGACGAACCTTCCCGACCAGATTCCCAATGGAGAATCCGCGAGCCAATCTCCGATCATGGCCGGAATTCAGAAAATCAAACTGTCGCTATTCGATAGCAGTTTGGCGAAAGAGAAGACCGCTAAGCGAATAATAGTCGCGTCAGATATGATCGAACATACGGCGCTGTACTCACAATATCGTTCGGGTCTCGATTATCAGAAGTACCTTGATAGCGCGGCTGACAGGACTTACGGGACATCGCTCGATGGCGTCGGGTTTACGATACTCTACGTCGATAGGGCGAAGAAGCCATTTGGCTCTTTCGAACATGCAGAGTTCTGGACCCGGTGGGTTCAAAGCCATCATGGTGATTTTGAGAAGCTGGTAGGGTTGGAGGGGTTAAACTAATGGCCAAGAAGCGAGGGGAGTCGTTCTTAGGACATCCGAGCCTGCCCCTTTTCGTCTTTGCGACGCTAACCCTGGGTGGCTGCGTGTTCATCGCAATAGCCAAGCTGTCGGGCGCAGACCCTATAATGGCGGCGAGCGCACCGGTGTGCCTGATGCTCATCTATCTTGCCGCGTCCGTCTTCACCGGCAAGCTACGGCTCCACGATGAGCAAACAGGCGACAATCTCTACTACATGGGTTTCCTGTTTACGTTGACGAGTCTCGGCGTATCGCTGTTTCAGTTTGGTTCCGAAGGATCCACCGACACAATCGTGAGGAACTTTGGTATCGCGGTGACGTCGACGATCACGGGCATTGCTTTGCGGATCTTTTACAATCAGATGCGCCGCGATCCTGCCGACATCGAACGGACGGTCAGGCACGAACTCGCGGATATGACGCGGCGTGTAAGAGCCGAGATGGAAAGTGTAACCAGGGAATTCGCTGACTTTCGCCGCGTAAGCAATCAGATGTTGGAGGAGGGTTTTGCCGAAATCGCCGTTCAAGCGGAGCGGAACGGAGAGCACATAAGATCGGCCCTGGATAAAATCGCGATGGAATCGATCAGACCAGTTCAAGAGGCCTCGGGAAAGCTCAGCAATGCTTTGAGCCACAATTTTGGGCAGATCGAAAGTCAGTTCTCGTCGATCGCACAGCGCGTCGAGGCGGCAGCCGATCTGCTCGACAAAGCCAACAGCTCAATGTCCTCTTCAGTTGGCAGACTGGGTGAACAGGCCGAAAGCGTAGCCACCAAGTTGGAGAAGGTTGTCGTCCCTGATGAGGTCCTTAAGAACGATCTGGCGCCGATGGTGAAACTTCTTGGCAGCGCGGTCGCTCAGTATGCTGTCAAAACAGAGACGGCTTCGCAGGAACAAGAAGCCCGCATGGCGGGCATCGTTGATGCTGTGGCTAAAGTGGCCGCAGGTGTGGAAAAGGCTGTGGCAGCCGCAGAGCAAACAGCGGAGAGCGTCCAAGCGCAACAACGCTTGACCCAGGCGCTTGCCGCAGTGGTGCAAAAGCAAAGCAAGGACACCGGAGACCTTGTCGCAACCTTGGCAGGAAGAACCCTTCACGCGCCGAGGCATGTTCCCCCTCTCAACGCTCCTATCGCGATTGAACAGCCACTGGCAGATCTGGCCGCAAATGACACCGTCGAGAGCGCACCAATTCGGGTCGAGCCTGAGCCCCAACCAGACGCTTTCCAAACTCTGGGAAGCGAGCCTCCCGCCGAACGAACGGAACCGCCTAAGCGAACCAGTTGGTGGGGCAGGTGAGTGACGCTGGCGGGACTTCGGTCGCCTTCGAGCGCAAGGGTTTTGGCCGCGGTTTGATACTGGGCCTGACCATGGCCGAGACGATGCTGCTTTTGGTGTTCTGCCTGTTGCTAGCAGCCGGTGCTATCATCACGAAAAAGCAGAAAGAGACCGATGAGGCACTGCGAGCCACTCAATCAAACAAGGAAAACGTGCAGAGGCTCGAAGCCGAGAACAAGCGGCTTCTGGCTCAGATAAAAGCGGTGTTTCAGCCCACGAGGGGAGGAACCGTTCCCGACGAACAATGGCGCGAGCTGGTCCTGGCCAAGGATGCTGTTAAGTCGGTCAAGGAAGCAGGTATTTCTCTGGAGGAGGTCGTGCGAAATGCCCCTGTCGCGAAAGTCCTTGCGGACAACGACATAAGCATTGATCAGACCAAGGCCATGATAGATGCGGCGAAGGTCTTGAGAGAATTTGGTTACGCCGGCACCGACAAAGGGCTGCAGGATCTGGCTGATGTGCTCAAGGAGGCTGCAGAGCCGACGCAAGCAGCAAAACCTCACGATTGGCCGCCGATCATCAGTCTCAGCGAACTGGATGGCTATAATTTCGATACCGGAAGCGCAGAGCTTTCGAATGCCTTCAAAACAAAGTTGCGCGATCTTGCGAAGACCATCGCCGGGACTGCGACCTCGTACGGTGTCGACGTGATTGAGGTAATTGGACACACGGACGAACAGGCAATGGCGGGCGAATCCTCCAACATGGACAAGGGGCTCCAACCGGTCCTGTCAGGGAAAGTGGAAATCGGCTCACTCCATCCCGCCGACAATGCCGGTCTTGGGCTGGCCCGCGCGATTTCAGTTACAAGTGTGCTCAGTGACATGCCCGCATTAAAGGGGTTTACGATTTTGCCGATGTCTGGTGGTCAGCTCATCCTGCCCGGCGATCATCTCACCGACGGAGCGCAGATTGGCGATGTACGGGCTCGAAGGCGCATCGAGATTAGGGTGAGGCAGCGATCAAAATTGGCGCCGGTTGGTGGCGCCAAGCCATGAATGGGGACGAGAGACTGGCGCCTTAGTCGGTACGGCAGTTGAGTTGGGGGGATTGGGCTATGGGGTTTTACGTTCGAAAATCGATCAGTGCGGGACCATTCCGCTTTAACTTTTCGTCCGGTGGGGTTGGCGCTTCCGTTGGCGTGAAGGGCCTCCGCATCGGCACTGGGCCAAGAGGTCACTACATCCACGCCGGCGTGGGTGGGCTCTACTATCGTGGCACTTTAGGCAAGGCCAGCGCGAAGAAGGTAGTTCAGCTCTCTCAGACCCCATCTGCGCCGCAACCCCGTCCACAATCCTCGCGCCCGGAATACGTCTCTGACGGCGTCGTGATGAGAGAAATCGAGTCCCGCGATGTGGTGGAAATGCGTGACGAGACATTCGCCAATGTGCTCGATGAAATCAATGCCAGGCAATCGCAGACGCGGCTGTCCGTAGCACTCGCGGTTTTGTTCGGGATTGCAGGTTTCCTTGTGGGGACCAAGCTCGGAGGTGCCGCACCGGTGCTGGGCATCGGTGCCTTTTTGCCGGGTATGCTCATTGGCAAATGGTTTGACAGTTACCGCCGGGTGAGCGTGCTCTATTACGATCTGGAAAAAGACGCGGAGGCCGCCTACGGGCGACTTGTCGGCGCGTTCGAAACTCTCACCGGCTGCGCAGGGAGATGGCATGTCGCTGCCGGCGGCAAGATAGAGGATCTGACTGCTTGGAAGCGAAATGCCGGGGCCAGCATGCTGGTCGACAAAAAGCCCACGACCCTTACAAGCTCCTTGCCGAAGGTTGTACGCAGCAACGTTACTCCTCCTTCAATCCATGTGGGTCGGCAGGTGCTCTTCTTCATGCCTGACCTAGTGCTGGTGAAGGACGGAAACCGATACGGCGCAGTCGGATATGCCGATCTGCAGACCCAATTCGCCCCGAGTAATTTTATCGAGACCGGCAAAGTTCCATCTGATGCGGAGATCGTGAGCTACACCTGGGCTCACCCAAACAAAAACGGCGGGCCTGACAAGCGCTTCAAAGACAATCGGCAGATCCCTGTATGCCGCTACGAAGCGTTGCGGTTTTCTAGCCCGTCCGGACTTAACGAGCTGGTGGAATTTTCCAAGACAAACGTCAGCCAGCCCTTTTGCCAGGCTCTATCGGCACTCGCGCAATTGCATCGAAGCTCCGACCGCCAATTCATAACGCTAAATGCGCACACTAGGGAGTGATGGTTGGGGATGGGCTCAAAGCGTGAGCCCAGGTCAGCAAACGCCTTCGCACGGAATCCCGTCGCTATCTCGATCCAACTTGCTCCCCCATGAGCAGTTGGCGAGATACCAACGTGCTTCTTCGCAAGATGAAATCTGCGTGCACAAGCGGCGAGGTTGGCATGAGTAGCTCTGTGCTACTTGGCGACGGCTGACAAGCCCAAGGGGGCTTTTGGTTGGGCTCGCAGATTCGGCATGTTGTTCGCGCCAATCCCAAGGGTTGTCAAACGTCCCAATCCAGATTCCAACCTTTGCGGTTTCAGCATTAGTTTGCTGTTGCGCATAGGCGCCGTGGCTATAGCGGGGCCAGTCCAAGGCTTGGCCATGTTCGACCATCCAGGACGCGGCGCTGACACCGTCCGCGCGCCGACAATCACCGACGAAGCGACGGTACCGATCCCATGAAACAAATGTGCATTGGACAGGCTGCGAAGCCGCAAGAAAATTCGCCAATGCTTCGGCCGCCCGGCGCCCGCAGGGGTATTGATGTGCGCTAGCGTCATTGCAGTATTGGCGGCTTTCGGGTGCATCGATGCCGTTGAAGCGGACGCGCTGCCCGTGGATCTCTATCGTGTCTCCATCAATCACCGATGCTATGCCTACTATCGGCGCCCGTCTCGACCCGGCCGAGTTTGCTATATCGAGACCACGTAACTGGTCACCCGAGCCTGTAAAATAGTGGGTCGCGTAAGCAGCCAAGGCCACCACGATCACCAGGATCAGAGGCAAGCGCACATCTGGAGAGAAACGTCTGCGGACGATTGGTTCAGCGCCGCGCCTTGGTCGCGCGCGGCGACGATGAGAATAGCGATTGTTATTCAATTTCCGATCCTTTGCGAAACGCAAGCTGCATGATTTGTAACGTGCCTCTGCACCATTCATAGGCGCCTTTTTCGCTGGCGCTGGTTTGCCTTGTAGTTCGGCGCTTTGAACACCATGGTGCCTTCGCAGATCAGCCCGAAGTCACGACTTTGTAGTTACCTTTTCCGTAAACACGACCATCTTTCCGCGCTGGAGCCTACAAGTTTTCTCGGAATGAAATTAGGAGGCCGATTCAAAAAGAAGTCGGCTTGTGCGCCAGTTGGTCGTGGCCGGCGAGGCGGATGCCAGAGCTGCCAACACCTCGTCCACACGTATGATGGCATTTTGTCCGAAAGGGAACCTCGAGATCAAGGTGGGGATGCGAAGTGTCCGGAACATTAAACAAACATCCGCAATTTTTCCACCAAGCCGCAGTGCTCACAATACTAAACGATTGAAGTGTTGGTGGCAGCCATTCGAGGTTGAAAAACCAGCATTTTATGTTGCGGACTGCCCTTGTCTAGGCTCTATGTGTCCAGCCTATCAGGGGGGTGTGAGTGTCGGAAGTTGAAAAATCGGTCTTCCAAAGCGATCTGCCTTTAAAGGAAAAGCTCGAGCGAGCCAGGATGGAATTGCTCGACCTTTCTGCTCGCAACCGACTTTTGAATGTGCCACGGTTTTCAAAGAGCGCGAAGACGATCGATATTGTCGACGAGAGGTCGTCTGAGATCTATCGATTGCTGGTGAGCGAAGGAAAGGCTTTTACCTTCCTGGCCGGCAAGCCGGATCGGCCGAAGGCAGGCCAGGTTGAAAGCAGCCCTCCAGACGAGGAAATCGACTATTCCCCCGTTGCTCTTGCTCAGCCTGAGGACGAAGGATTCGACGACAGAGGGGTATCTGCGCGACATTCTGACACCAAGCTTCAGACGAGGATGACCCCAACGGGGCTGCAGCGCCGGCTCCTTGATCTCTACCACGATGCCCGCACACTTGAGGAAGAGCAGGGCGTCAATATCCTCTTTCTGGCCCTTGGCATGCTGAAGTGGATTGACCCGAGCAACAAAGAAAACATCCGTCAGGCTCCTCTCATTTTGGTCCCGGTACGGCTGGAGCGAGGGGCCGCTGGAGAAAAGTTTCGGCTGCGAGCTCGTACGGAAGATCTTACCGCAAACCTCTCCTTGGAACTCTATCTCGACCGCATTCACAAGCTCGCCCTGCCGCGTTCTGAAGTAGGAGACGACTTCGACGTCTCGGCCTATCTCGAAGCCGTTGCCGAAGCAGTGTCGACCAAAGAGGGTTGGCAGGTTCTTGCCGATGATATGGTGCTCGGCTTCTTCTCGTTCGCTAAGTTCTTGATGTACCGTGACCTGGATCCGGATCTCTGGCCGGATGGCGCAAAGATTATCGAACAACCGAAGATCCGCTCGCTTCTTTCAGATGGTTTCGAAACACGCGAACCGCTGATGTCGGACGACATTGCGATTGATCCGCATATCGCGCCTGCCGAAATGTTGCATATCGTCGACAGTGACAGTTCTCAGACGCTGGCGATCCATGATGCAAGAAAGGGTCGCGACCTCGTTATCCAAGGTCCTCCCGGGACAGGAAAATCGCAGACGATCGCAAACATTATCGGGTCGGCCGTTGCCGATGGAAAGACCGTGTTGTTCGTTGCGGAAAAAATGGCCGCACTTGAGGTCGTAAAGCGACGGCTTGACACTGCGGGGGTGGGGGACGCCTGCCTTGAGCTCCATAGCAACAAGGCAAACAAGCGCATGATGCTGGAGGAGTTGCGGCGCACCTGGCAACTCGGATCGCCTCGCGGACAGCTTGCTTCTTCCCTTACTGAACGCCTGCTGGAGGCTAGGGATAAACTCAATGCACATGCTACAAGGATGCATGTTCCATTTGGAACGTCCGAACTCACTCCATACCAGGTTCTTGGCCAGCTAACCCGACTAAGGCAGAACGGGCAAAAGACAGTTGATATTGAACTTGAGGATGCCACCGCTTGGACGAATGACGGTGTCTCGCAACGTCGCAAACTTCTCGATGACGTGTCTCAGCGGATCAACGAGATCGGCTTGCCGATCCACCACCCATGGCGGGGAGTTGGCCTGGATGTCGTCCTACCAACGACCATTGAGAGGCTCGTCCCACGCATTGCGTCGTCGCTGGATCAAGCAAAGGCTCTGCACGCCAAACTGGCCGATATTGCTGAGCGGATCGAGGCGAAGCCTCCGCAAATCCTCAGCGACAGCGGCGAGGTAGAAGATCGCGCTGAGCTTCTCGCGTCCGCACCTGGACTTCCTGCCGAGGCGCTAGTCTCGCCGGTTTGGGATGAGCGTCCAAAGGACATTGCATCGCTTCTCTGGACAGGAACAGATTTCAACCGCAAATCCGAGGAACTGTCGGAGCAGTTGGTGGCGACGGCTATCGACACGCCAATTGAAGGTCTCGAGACAGAGCTTGCTAAGCTTCCTTCAGACTTTCCGAAAGATGGTTTCGTTCGTGCGCGCCAGCTAACCGTGTTGCTCCCACGCTTAAGAGAAGAAGCTGAGCGGCTAAATCAAGAACTGGGGTCTACGGTTTTACCGGACACGCTTGCAGGACTCCTCAGGTTAGTGATGACCGGCGAGAGAGTTGCGGCAGCCCCCGATGCGAGCCCTGAGGCATTCGCAGCCACAGTTTGGGACTCCGGGCTGGAACAGGCTGGTGACCTTGCCGACAGCGTAGCAAAGCTAGAGACTGCTAGAGCCGAGCTTCAGGGCAAAGTTGTTGATGCCGCTTGGAGTACCAACGTGGCCGCGGCGCGGCAAGCGCTCGCCGAGCACACGGGAATATTGAAAGCATTGAATGGCGATTACCGTCGTGCCACTGCACTTGTGCGGACTATTTTGGTGGCCCCTAGCGCGCCTGCGGCGGAGATAGTGGGTCTCCTCGACATTCTAATGAAGGGCCAGGCGGCCGCAGCAAAAGTGCGCGAAGGCGACGCCTTTGGCGGTTCCGCCTTCGGAGCCGATTGGCGCGGTGAGAGATCGTCTTCGGCACCACTCCAGGCCTTAGTGGAGTGGATGCGCACGCTGAGGGGACTTGGCTCGGAACCGCGAATTATAGCCGGGCGGATGGCGGAGCGCTCTGAAGCGGGCGCGCGTGCGGTCCGAGTTCGTAAGGTGATCGACATCGGTCAGCCGATTATCGAGGGGTTTTGGAACGATTTAGGCCACCTTGCGTCATCCCTGCAAGGTGACGTGGCTTCCGCCGAGCGGGCCTCGCTGCAAATGATGGAAGCGAAGGCAAGCACTGTAGCTCAAGCCGATGACGCGTCACGACAGGTTCTGACTGACGTTCCAGATCTGATCAGTGAGCGGGTGGAGATACTACGCCGACTAGGCAGACTACAAGCGCTTGATCAAGAGATCGAGGACGGGGAAAGCCTTGGCAAGTTCGCATTCGGCTCGTCGTGGCTCGGTCGAGGATCCGATTGGGCCGCTCTCGCGCAAGCCGAACTTTGGCTGAGAGAAAATGGCTCAATCCGGCATTTGGCTGCGCGGTTGCCTGAAAGAAAAGAGATCGCAAACTTGGCGCGTTCAGCGCGTGAAGCGGCCCAAGCGGCAGCGCGGGAATTGAAGGCGCTTGCAGGGGATTTGAAAGCCGATGCTCCCTCCTTGTTTGGAGTAGACGATTTTCCAGACGTCGCGATAGTCGAGGTTGTTTCTCGACTGGAGGGGTGGCTTGATCATCAGGAACAGCTCTCAAAATGGGTTGCCTATGGAGAGCGATCCGAAACAGCCCGAAAGGCTGGACTGGGACAGTTGATAGACGGCCTGGCCGACGGCCAGATTACAACAGGATCGGCGCGATCAGTCTTCGATATGGCCTACTACGAACGAATGTTTCTAGCGATGGCGACCGATGAGCCGGAGCTGGCAAGGTTCGACGGGGAATTGCATTCCAGGGCTGTACGTGACTTCGCGGATCTGGACCGACAGAGGATCAAGGCCGGTGCCATCGAAGTTGTGACGGCTCATCACCGAAAAATTCCTTCAAGAGACGGCGGAGCTGGACCAGTCGGATTGCTTCGTTCTGAGATGGCGCGCAGACGGGGCCACATGCCTATCCGGCAGTTGATGCAGAAGGCAGGGCCTGCCATCCAGGCACTCAAGCCAGTGTTCATGATGAGCCCGCTTTCGGTGGCCCAATTCCTGTCGCCCGGCAGGATGTCCTTCGATCTTCTTGTGATGGACGAGGCGTCTCAGATACAGCCTGTGGACGCGCTCGGCTCGATCGCCAGGGCCAATCAGGTGGTCGTTGTTGGCGACGAACGCCAACTGCCACCCACGACATTCTTCGCCAAGGTGACAGGCTCGCAGTCTGAAGATGACGAGGGTGAGGGCGCGCAGGTCGCCGACATCGAAAGCATCCTCGGCCTGTTCACGGCCCGCGGCTTGCCGCAGCGTATGCTCCGCTGGCACTACCGTAGCCGTCACCAATCTCTGATCGCCGTATCGAACAGCCAGTTCTACGAGAACCGGCTTTTCATCGTGCCAAGCCCCTATACTCAAGAGGCAGGCATGGGGTTGCGGTTTCATCATGTGCCAGAGGGGGTCTTCGATTCCGGTGGCACAGGAACCAATCCGGTAGAGGCGAGAGCAGTAGCCGAAGCGATCATCCGTCATGCGAAGGTGAACCCGCGAGAGACTCTAGGCGTTGCAACATTTTCGGTTAGCCAACGCCGCGCGATCCAGGATGAACTCGAAGGGCTGCGGCGACTAAATCCCGATACGGAGGAGTTCTTTCACGCGCACCCCAGCGAGCCATTCTTCGTCAAGAGCCTTGAAAATGTTCAAGGCGATGAGCGCGACGTGATCATGATCTCAGTGGGGTATGCCAAGAATGCGCAGGGGTACATGGCCATGCGTTTCGGCCCTCTTGGTGCGGAAGGCGGCGAGCGTCGGCTCAACGTCCTCATAAGCCGCGCCAAGCGCAGCTGCGAAGTATTCGCGTCCATCACAGACGAGGACATAGACCTGGAGCGTGGCAAAGGGAAAGGCATCTTCGCCTTCAAGCTCTTCTTGCACTACGCGAGAACAGGGCGAATTTCGCTTGCCCAGGCCACGGTTCGCGAAATGGATTCAATCTTTGAAGAGCAGGTAGCCAACGCGCTGATCGGAAAGGGTTACCAGGTTCATGCTCAGGTTGGCATTGCAGGCTTCTTCATCGATCTCGCGGTTGCTGATCCGGAGAGGCCAGGCCGCTATATTCTTGGCATCGAATGTGATGGCGCAGAATATCATTCGTCGCGCTCGGCCCGAGATCGAGACCGGCTACGGCAGTCTGTTCTGGAAGACCATGGTTGGATAATCCATCGCATCTGGAACGCTGACTGGTTTCAGAGGCCACGCGAGCAGCTGGAGCGAACCATATTAGCGATTGAGGCTGCGAGAAAAGAGCTCGATGAGCGGGCCGAATTGGGGGTCCAGAGAAATCGTGCTGTAGCCGTGCAGGTTGTTACGGTCGACAGAGGCAACGTGACGGAACTCGGTCTCGAAAGCACAAAGGGATCCGAGATACCCAATCGAGCCTACGAAGAGGCCGAACTAAACCGACCGGGATCGTTCGAACTCCACGAGACGCCCAGCGGAATCATGGCCGGACTGGTCGAGCAGGTGGTGGCTATAGAAACACCAATCCATGTCGACGAAATAGTTTCGCGTATTCGGGGCGCGTGGGGTCTGCAGCGGGCCGGTGGCAGGATTCAGGATGCAATCGAGCGAGGGGTAGGCCTAGCGCAGAGAGGTGGTGCAGTAGCCCGTCGAGGCAGCTTCTGCTTCAAGCCAGGTGCTCCTGTTCGTCTCAGGGATCGCAGCGGCGTCGTGTCCGCTGGATTGCGCAAGCCCGAAATGATTGCGCAGGACGAAGTCGCCCAAGGCGCCATGGAAGTCGTGAAATCCAACCTCGGTGCGACGGAGGAAGAAATCGCAATAACCGTTGCGAGAATGCTGGGCTTCAAAGCCACAAGTGCACAATTGCGGCAGTTGATTTCAGCTGGGGTCGCCGATTTGATTGCCAAAGGCTTGCTGCGGCCCCAAGACGGTTTGTTGGTGGCCGGCGAGTCCGCGAGCGAGGCATTAGCTGAAGTGTGACCGGGCATTGTAGAGCCCTCGTTGCAATCTCTGTTGAAGCTCGGAACACCTCTTTTGCTGGCGGAGGCCGAATGGCATTTCGATTCGTACACACGGCCGATATTCATCTCGACTCGCCGCTGCGTTCGCTCGCGATGCGTAATCCCGATCTTGCCGGGCTCGTGGGCGACGCCAGCCGCCAGGCATTCGTTTCGATAGTGGATCTCTGCCTAGAGGAACGCGTGGATGCGTTGGTAATAGCCGGCGACCTATACGATGGTGATCAAACCTCGATGAAGACGGCGCGGTTCCTGGCAGCGCAGATGACACGCCTGCACCAGGCCGGCATCAGGGTTTTCAAGATCCGCGGCAATCATGACGCCCTGTCGCGGATTTCCAAACAGCTGGTGTTTCCTGACACCGTGACCATTTTTGGCGGTCGTGCTCAGTCGGTATTGCAGACAGCCGGCGGTGTGGACGTCGTTTTCCATGGTTTGAGCTTTGCGAACCCTAAGGCGCCGGACAGCCTGCTGCCCAAATATCCGGCTGCTCGCGAAGGAGCCGTCAATATTGGCATCATGCATACCAGTCTGGCCGGATCGCCCGGTCACGACGTTTACGCGCCCTGCAGCATCGCTGACCTGCACGCCCACGGTTTCGACTATTGGGGGCTTGGCCACATTCATCTTCGCCAAGTCCATTCCGGCGCAAGCACGGTGGTGATGCCGGGAATACCGCAGGGGAGGGATATCAACGAGGCCGGCGAGAAATCAGTCACCCTTGTGACGGTGCGAGACGACCGTTCGGTGGAGATCGAGGAAAGGCTGACCTGCGTTGCGCAGTTCGAAAGGGTCAGCGTCGACCTTACGGGAGCAGTGGAGTGGTCCGAGGCCGTCGCGCGTGTTCGAAACGCACTCGAAGAGATGCGGGCCGCCGTCCGGTCGCGTCATGCTGTGGCCCGCGTTGGCCTAACAGGAACATCACCATTGTTATGGGCGCTGATCCGCGACAGAGATCTCCTTCTTGCCGAAGCCGAACAGGCTGCGGAACAGCTAGGCCATACGTGGGTGGAGAAGCTCGAGCTTGACCTCGCGCCACCTCGGGCGGAGACGGCCGAGGATATTGCTGATCCAATTTTCGAACTCGAGCAATCCATGCGCGCCGATGCCACCTCGGATGCCTTCCGCGCCGAGGCGAGGGCGTTCGTCCAAAGGATGGTCGCCGACCTTCCGGCCGACGGACGGGATTTTGCTGGGAAGGACGAAGCCGGGCTGGAACGGTTCCTCGATCAGGTGCTTTCCAAGGGCGCAGACTTGGTGACTTCCCGCCTTAAGTCCGGTGGAGCGTCATGAGGCTGCAGCGCCTTGACCTCATTCGCTATGGAAAGTTCACCGATGGTACGATCGACTTCGGACCCAAACCGGAATCCGGACCTGATCTGCATATCGTGTTTGGCCTGAATGAGGCCGGCAAATCGACAGCGCTTTCCGCCTATCTAGATTTGCTGTTCGGCATCGAGGAACGGAGCCGCTACAACTTCCTGCATGAGTACAGCGCCATGCGCATCGGTGGGGTTCTGGAACTGGCCGGCTCCGAGCACACGTTCACGCGTACGAAACAGCGTACTAATTCGCTATTGAACGCGACGGGCCAATCGATGAGCGAGGTGGCGATCACGGCGCATCTCGCCGGACTGTCGCGTGACGCTTACACGACTATGTTTTCACTCGATGACGAGACGCTGGAAGCCGGCGGAAAATCGATCCTGGAATCGCGGGGCGACCTCGGCAAGCTCCTCTTCACGGCCAGCGCCGGTCTTGGGAACGCAAGCGACACGTTGAACGCCCTCGAGGCCGAAGCAGACGCGCTGTATCGGAAGCAGGCGCATGGCACCGAACTGGCGCTGCTGAAGAAGCGCCTTGTTGACGTGAAGTCGCGCAGGGATGCGATCGACACACTTGCATCGACCTATGAGGGGCTGGAGGCCGAACGTCTCGATGCATCGCAGCAGTACGGCCGAACCATCAGCGATCGGGCGGTGCTGGTGGCCAGGCTGGATACCATTGCTCGTTACGTACGTGCTGCGCCGATGCTGGCGGATATGCGCCGCAAGATTGCCCGGCTGGATCAGCTGCCGGACATCACCTCCCCAGCCCGGACATGGACGGGAAGTGTCACCGAACTAATCGATGACGATGCCAGCTTCAGAACGCGACTGTCCGCAAACATCGATGAGGTCGAGCGGCTGTCGGCAAAAGTCACTGCGGTCGACGAGGACGAACGGATCCTGTCGATTTCCGAACGCATTCGCAGCCTTGCGGAGGGCAAGGTGCGCCATACCGCGGCTGGCTTTGACTTGCCCACTCGCAGGATGGGGCTGCAAATCCTCAACAACACCGTGGCAAGCTGCCTTGCCGCCTTGGGCCGGTCTTCCGAGCCGGATCCTGCCGCACTGCTTCTGCCTGCCGTCACAGTTGGCGTCGTTCGCGCTATGGTCGAGCAGAGGTCCGGTATTGCTACGGGCGCGCGCGCCGCCCGCGACGAGGCGGCGGCAGCACTCGATGCGTTGCAGGTGGCAAGGCAGCGGGTCGGCGAGGAAAGGGCGGTGCCCGAACCCGCCAGGGCAAGGCTGGGCTCGGCTTTGTCGAAAGCGCGAGCAAGCGGACACAAGGCAGAGATCAAGACGGCTCGCGAGGCGGGAGATGCGGGAACAATCCGATGGAAGGCATCGCTGGCTCGCTTGCGTCCATGGAACGGAGATGCCCTCGCTCTCGTCAACGTTGCGGTTCCGAGCGCCGGGCAGATTGCCGCCTGGAAGACAGTAGCGTCAGTACTGGCAAGGAACACCGCGGTGCTTGCCGAACGCCTCGCCGAATACGAGGGCCACCATGCAATGCTCGCCGCACGATTGGATGCCCTTCGAGCCTCGGTCGACGTTGTCGACGATGAAGCGGCTGCCGCCATCCGCCGTCTCCGCGATGATGCGTGGGCAACGCACCGCGCAGTGTTGACTGGTGACACCGCTGACGATTTTGCCGTGGCACTGACGCGCGATGACGTTGCCAGCGCAGGCCGGCTGGCCGGCGCGGCGGATCTGGCCGAGATCCGGGCAATGACGCGTGCCCTGGCCGAGGCCACGGCCAACCTGTCACGAAACGGCATCCAAAGCCAACAGCTCGTCAAGGATGCGGATACCCAATTGTTGGAAATCCGTGTGGCCGCCAGCGACCTCCTCGGAGAAGCCCTGGAACCTTCGTCTGAGCGCCTGATCGAAAGGATCGAGGATCAGATCGAGGCGCGCAGCGATGCGCTCGCTGCCTGGGAGCAGATCGAACTTGCTCGCTTGAAAGCCGAGCGAGCCGCTGACGCCGGCGAGCAGATACACTTGGAAATGAGAGCGGCGCTGGAAAGTGTCGGCATAGTATCAGAGCCCGGCGACACCCTCGAAGCAATCATGGCCATCGCGGAGCTGTTTCTGGACCGGCAGCGCAAGGTGGACGCCGAGTATGCCGAGGCGCTCAGGATGGTGAGTTCCAAAGAAGAGGATCTAGCTGCCCGACGGGTTGCGGTAGGGGTGGCGGAGCGTCGCGAGGAGGAATGGCTGGCCGGCATTACCGAAGCGCTCAAGGGAACGTGGCTCGAAAGCGGTCTGTCCGCGTCAGGCGTTGGCGCTGTGCTCGATCAATTGGCCGAACTGTCAAGAAGCCTGCAGGAACGGGAGGATCTGCAGCTGCGTATCGACAAGATGGAGGCCGACAGGGCCAATTTTCTGGTCGAGGTCATCGCCGTTGCGGTCGAAGCCGACGAGCCGACGAAGGATGGCGAGCCGGAGCAGTTGGCCACCCGCCTTGCCGAGCGCCTGGAGCGTGCCGAGCGGACACGTGAAACGAAGGCAAGCCTCGGCAACGAGCTGAAGCGCCTCAAGGAGGCGCGCGAAATCCTCGACACCGAGATTTCGGCACACGAACGCCGCAAGAATGAAGTGCTGGGCGTCTTTGGCGTCGCCACTCTGTCCGAGGTAGTCGAACGCGACGAGCTGCTGCGTGAGCGCGACGGCTTGCGCACTACCGTCGCCGAACTTGAGGAACGGGTAGTGGCGGAACTCGCAGTCGATGGATTCGACCAGGCACGCTCGATCCTGGACGCGATCGATTTCGACAGCCTCGCGGTCGAGAAGGCTGAGGGCGAGCAGCGGCTTCGCCAGTTCGATGAAACCATCCAGCAACAGCTGATCCGGCAGACGCGCGCGGCCGACAAGCTGGACGCAATCGGCGGTGATAGTGCGGTTGCTCGCCTGGATGCCGAACGGCGCACGACCCTGTTGGAAATCGAGGAGAAGGCCACCCGTTATATCGAACTGAAGCTTGGCATTATGTCGGCCGGAAATGCTTTGCGGCTCTACCGTGAGAGCCACCGCTCCGGGATGATGGCGCGCGCATCAGACGCGTTCAAGCTAATGACGCGTGGCCAGTATTCGGGGCTGACAACCCAGCCTGTAAAAGGTGGTGAGGTTCTCATCGCGGTGCAGGGTGACGGGCAATCCAAGGTCACCGATGCGCTTTCAAAGGGCGCGCGCTTTCAGCTCTACCTAGCACTGAGGCTCGCCGGTTATTACGAGTTCGCCCAATTCCGGCCCTCGGTTCCCTTCATCGCCGACGACATCATGGAAACCTTCGACCATATTCGCTCGGAGGAAGTTTTTAGATTGTTTGGGGAGATGGCGAACACAGGTCAGGTCATCTATCTCACGCACCACAAGCACCTATGTGAAATCGCCAAGGCTGTTGTGCCACAATCTACCATTCACCAGCTGGATTAGGCTCGATTAGAATTCGCGTCAAAACGGTTCAACTAACCAACTCGGCTGACATAGGAACCTTCGATCGAATCCATCATGACGTCCCATAGAGGCTGAGAAATGCCTATTTTGTTCTGCAATGTTGCGTGGATGAACGACTACTCCGGGCGGAGCGCGGATGACCCGCCTCTCGGTGGCGGGGCATTTCGAGTAAGCAGGGTTATTGCGCCGAAGAATGCAACTTTGTTGCAGCCAATGACGGGTACGTTTACGGCGCTTCGAGACGATTAAGGGCGAATTGGAACGGCAGGTGCGCATCCAGAATTTGGGTTCAGGCAAGCACGACGAATTTGTCGACGGGATCGACATCGTTTGGACGGCTCCGGAGGAAGGCAAAGATCCGCGCGTGGTGGTCGGGTGGCATCGCGGTGCGCGACTGTATCGCCACCGCCAGCCCTTCAAGGGGCGTAACCCTTCCGCCCAGCACTACAAGGATAAGATCAGGTCGTTCAGGGCTAGGACGCTTGCCGAAAATGCATTCGTGCTGCCCCCGGAGGATAGGCATCTACCATGCTTGCAGGGGCAGAGAGCTTTGACGAGTGGACTATAACTTGGGTGGTCGGGCATCGGATAGCCAACGGGCGAAGAGCCTGGATCTAAGCCAGCATGGCTACGCGGGGCAGGACCCGGAGAAGGCGAAGAGGGCACTAGTGGAGGCCGTACAGCTGCCCTCAGAATAACGTCGGCGAGTATTAAGAAAAGACCCGGCCGAATAGATTTCGATTAACGCCGGAAATTTCGCAGTGGTGAGCTTGTTCGCACGGGGCGACTCAGCAAAAATGTTGTCTTTGATTGGAGGATTGGCGTCATGTTTGATTTCAGCAGCCTGAATAGGCCTTCGGGTGCATCTCGCCCAACAAATCCAGTCGAAATCTTTCGGAATGCGCCCGCTCTCGCTGAGTCGCCCAACGATCTATGGCAGGGGCAATCAAAAGCATTGGAACAATGGAATCTTGCGAGAGACAAGAAAGATGTTTTGATTTCCTTGCATACCGGCGCAGGCAAATCACTGGTAGGCCTTCTCATCGCCCAAAGCTTGGTCAACGAGGGTACTGCGCGTGTCCTGTATCTGTGCGGCACAAATGATTTGGTCACTCAAACTTCTCGTGAAGTGACAAACAAGTTGGGCTTCCCTCACTCCACGCGTATGGGCGGAAGTTTCTCAAACGAACTTTATATCACAGGGCAAGGGTTTTGCCTGACAAATTATCAGGCTCTTTTTAACAGCCGATCAGTATTTAAGAGAGATAACCGACCGGAGGCAATTATCTTTGACGATGCACACGTTGCAGAAAAAATAATACGAGACTGCTATACGCTAAAAATATCTTCTGACGACCATGCTCAGCTTTTTGCTCGTCTTGTGGAGCTCATTAGACCCCATTTTGTGGCAATTGGCCGGGCCGATTATTATCACAACGTTATTTCTGGGGGCTCTGTCCATCGCGTGGTGCTGGTTCCTCCGCCAGCTATGCTTGCGCTCAGCAAAGAGCAGAACCTACTCGGGATACTCCGCGAGCACGGCCTCTACGAAGGTGAAACTGCCTATGCGCTCCAACATTTGGCCGACCATCTCCACGTCTGCCCAATGTTTATCTCCCGCTCCTCCATCGAGATTGCTCCCGCGTTCCTCCCTTCGAAGCGTATCGACTACCTTACCGATCCCGCAGTTAGGCGAGTCTATTTGTCGGCGACTCTTACCAGCGAGGTAGATTTTTGCCGCGCCTTCGGAAAGCGACCTTCGCTCAAAATTGAGCCGGAGAGTGATGCTGGCATGGGCGAGCGGATGATCATACTAACGGAGTCGTCAAGGCTCACCGAAGCGGGGGTTGGCAATGTCAAACCTGCTCGCGTTGCGGCGTACTTGGCAGGCTCTAATAAGCTCCTCATTACTACATCCAGCTATGCGGCTGCAGAGAAATATCGTGAAATCGCGTCGCCCCCGCCGCAAAGACAATTTACCGAAGCGCTTGATGCCTTTCGGAAATCTACAAGCCCAGGCGCTTTCGTGTTGGTTGGCCGTGTGGATGGGATCGACTTGCCCCATGCTACCTGTCGGGTAATGCTGGCTGACGGCTTGCCGACAGGCTTTTCGCTGTACGAGTCCTACCTGTTCGATTTCTTGGAAATGCGGAATTCTTTCGCTGCCAAGCTAGCTAATCGCATCACTCAGATGTTTGGCCGAACAAATCGCGGACGCAACGACTATTCGGCTATCTTTGCAGTGGATCCGCAGCTCGTGTCCTGGCTAATGACGCCGCGCAACCTAGCCCATCTTCCGGATCTGCTCAGACGGCAACTGTTATTAGGCAAATCAATGGTCCAGCAATTCACAATTCAAGACATTACGACATTCCCTGCCTTGGTGAACCAGATGGTCAGCCGTGACCCAAACTGGCTCGCTTACTATACAGATTCGGTACGCGGTCTGGACGTTACCGAAGAGCAACGCTTGCAGGCGGCGGACAATGACCAGCTACTTACGGAGGCTGCCCTAGCTGAGGCTGATTTTGGAGCTTTCATTTGGGATGGCAATTCCCAAGCTGCGAGGATGGCGCTCGGTGAAATCGTGGACAGGGTTGTTGTAGCAGATCGACGGCTAGCAGGGTGGTACAACATCCAAATCGGAATGACGTATGAGCTTGAAGGAGATACTGAAGCCGCAGCAAAGCAATACTCCGAAGCGAAATCCCGGACAAATCATACTCTTGCGCTGCCTATTCCTCAGTCAACCCAGTCGGCGGCGCAGGAACAAAAGCCGAGGAATCTACTTCATTCCAGGTTGCTTGAAATTTTCATCAACGATGTGAGGATTCAGAACGACCATTTTGCAAAATATGAGCGCAGGATTTCGCCGCTATTCGACCAGAGCAGGTCCGCGAGTGAACACGAAGAAGCACTGAGAACCCTAGGCGAGTTGGTTGGATTCCAGGCGACGCGCCCTGAACAAGAGTCTGACACGAACAGCACACTTGACGTTCTCTGGCTATCTCCTTCGGCCTCAAAATGCATTCTGGTCGAGTTGAAAAGCAAAAAGCGGCAGGACAGTGTGGTAAACGCGGCGGATGTCGGCCAAGCCTATAACCATCTTCAATGGGTATCTCAAAGCCATGGTGAGAGTCAGATTCTCGGTCTGATCATCGTGGCCGCGCTTCCAAAAAAATCCCCCGAAGCGGCCCCATCCGAGATTATGTGGGCATCTGACACCTCGCGCTTTAAGGCCCTCTTTGAAGACACAATGCAGATGCTTAGGAGCTTGCAGCGGATGGCTCCATTGGACCGCTATGCGGAGATGACGGCGGTGTGCGCTAGAGCCGAATGGCAGCCAGATGCCATATTTGAGCGGCTTCGAGGTATCCGTCTGCGAGACACTTAATAGTTCTCAAGTTTTGGGGTCGCTAACTTGTGACGCCAACTCGTAGGGGCTGCGAAAGCGATTTCCCCCCGTGCCCATCGACCCCGCGCCAATCCGGAGCTAGGTAGAGACGGCACGGGCAACGCTATCCGGGCCAGTGAGTCTGCTCTATGAACCGCCCCGGGTTGATCGGAGGCTCCAACTCCTGAGAAGGTGGAGCCATGACAAGCAAGGCGACCAACAAGTTCTCTCCCGAGGTCCGAGCCCGTGCGGTGCGGCTGGTTTTGGGTCACGAAGGCGATCATGCCTCGCGGTGGGCGGCGGTCTCGTCGATCGCCGCCAAGATCGGCTGCACGGCGCAGACGCTGCATGAGTGGGTGAAGAAGGCCGGCGCGACAGTGGCGTGCTCGCCGGTGTGCCTACGGATGTGGCGACGAAACTCAAGGCTTTGGAGCGCGAGAGCCGCGAGCTTCGCCAGGCCAACGAGATCCTTCGCAAGGCTTCCGCGTATTTTGCCCAGGCGAAGCTCGACCGCCGGTTCATCGCGTTCATCGACGATCACCGCCAGGCGCATGGAGTCGAGCCGATCTGCAAGGTGCTGCCGATCGCCCCGTCGACCTACCACGACCATGTCGCCAAGCGCATCGATCCCTTCCCGGCTGTCGGCTCGGGCGAAGCGGGATGAGGCTTTGAAGGATGAGGTTCGACGCGTGTTCGAGGCGAACTTCCGCGTCTACGGCGTTCGCAAGGTCTGGCGGCAGTTGCAGCGCGAGCGCTTCGACGTCGCCCGCTGCACGGTTGCCCGCCTGATGAGGCCATGGGTCTTGAGGGCATCATCCTCGGCAAGCCGATCCGCACCACGGTGAGCGACAAGGCCGCACTTTTGCCCTCTCGATCACGTTAATCGCCAGTTCCATGCCCCGGCGCCGAACATGCTGTGGGTCTCCGACTTCACCTACGTCGCGACCTGGATGGGCTTCGTCTATGTCGCCTTTGTCGTCGACACCTATGCGCGAAGGATCGTCGGCTGGCGGGNCCCGCGCAGGGGGGCAGGCTCATCCATCACAGCGACAGAGGCCGCCCAATACACCGAGCGCCTGGCGGAGGCCGGCGTCGAGCCTTCGGTAGGCAGCGTCGGCGAGGGCTACGACAATGCTCTCGCCGAAACGATCAACGGTCTTTACAAGGCCCAGGTGATCCATCGACGGGGACCATGGCGCAACTTCGAAGCCGTCGAATTCGCGACCCTTGAATGGGTCGACTGGTTCAAACATTCGCCGGCTGTTGGAGCCCATCGGCGACATCCCGCCGGCCGAAGCCGAGGAACGCTATTATGCCAGCCTGGAGGAGCCAGCCATGGCGGCGTGACTCAAACGAAACGGCCTCCGGAAAACCCGGTGCGGTTCATAATGCGAAGCTGAGCGATCTCGTTGAGCCGCGCCCCTGAGAGGAGGGCGATGATAGGAAACCAGTAAGCAGCATCACCACCGCCGCCCTCAGGCCGCTTCCCTGCGGTTTAGACCCCTGTCCCGAAGTTGGCCTTGAGGTCCGCCTCAGCGAACGGTGCCCGCCTGCCATCCTCTCCGCGCCGGTCTACCGTGAGGGCGAGGCGCTTGAAGGGATTGGTGAAGCCCGACACCGCATCGACCAAACCCTCCTTCTCCGCCCCACTGACGATAGCCGACAGCAGATTGGGCTCCATGCACAGGCTCATGCGGCCCAAGGTCCCCGGCAAGCAACTCCCTAAGCGGCAAGGCCCTCTGCTTGTCCGTCATCCTCGTCGGCATCTTGACGAGCGCATTGCGGAAGTCTCGGGCCTTGTCCTCCCCGATGTCCCCTAGCCTAACGTCGCCATGCCATTGAGTGAAGTAGCGCATCGGCCGCTCTGCCTCGCGAAGGGTATGGGGTGAGGGGCTGCTTTCCTCCCCTCGCTGGGCTGCCCTTCTGCCACAGGTCATAAGCCTCCGAGAGGAGCGGCCCCTTGCCGGCGCTAGGCTGGGGCGTAGGGATGTCCTCCCGCCTTCTCCCCATCATCTCATAGGCCTTCACGTGCCCCTTGAGCACCGCAAGGCCAGCATCACGGTAGAAGGGGAGGAGGGGTCTATCCGAAGCTGGTGCGCCTTTAGGTAAATGTGAAGCTCCGCCCTGACGATCTCGGGGTTACGTCTCGCCAGTGCCCCGCGATACTCCCGCAGGAGGTCGGCGATGTGCTCTCCAAGGGCTTCAAGGTGCCCCTCTGGCATCCCCTTCTTGCCTCGTCTGTGAGGTCAGGCCAAGCGGCTCTCTCCTCAGGGGTCTGCTCGTGTCGACTAGGGTCGCCCTCTTCGCGCTCCTCTTCTTCGGCCTCAAGCAGGGCGGTGATGGTGTCCGCCTCAATCTGTTCGGGTGATGGGTTGCTGCGCTGCTGGATTCTCCTGTCAGGCGGTCTAGGTTTCGCGCTTCGGCCCGAGCAGTAACACTATGAGGGCAGCGACGAACGTGGCAACAGCACTGTAGCCAATGGCGCTGGTAATCCCCGCATTCTCCACCAATAGTCCGCCGAAAATCGCGCCGGCTGCGATTGCCACTTGGAATGCTATGACCATCAGCACACCGGCGCTTTCGGCCTGCTCGGGAACGGCCCGCCGCACCATCCACGTCTGTAATCCCACCGGCACCGCGCCGAAGGCAAAGCCCCACGCGCCAACCGCAATCCCCGAGGCGAAGGCCGATGCTCCCGCCGTCAGTAGCGAAACAGCCGCTATCCCTATGAGCAGCGGTGCAAGGGCCGCGACTGCCTTGAGACTGTACTCGGCCAGAAGCCCGCCGGCCAAATTGCCGAAGAATCCGCCGATGCCAAAAGCAAACAACACAAGCGAGATCGTCTCAACGTCAAGCGCGGGAATCTTTTCGAGGAAGGCGCGGATATAGGTGATTCCGGCGAAGTGGCCGGAAGCCACCAGCAGGATGACAAAAAGCGCAACCTTGACCATCGGAATCTTTGCCACATCCAGCAGGCTGCGGACGCTAGTCACTCCAATCGGAGGCAGTCTCGGAATGGTTATGAGCTGCACGAGCAGTGTAGCGACGCCGCCGGCTGCGGCGAGCATGAAGGCGCTTCGCCATCCCCAGATCTCGCCGACATAAGCGCCGATTGGAGCTGCGCAGACGGTAGCTACGGAAACGCCGGTGAGGATGATCGACATAGCGCGAGGCAGGAGGTGGCTTGGAACGAGCCGCATCGCCAGTGCTGCCGACATCGACCAGAAGCCTCCGAGCGCTATGCCGAGCACGACGCGTGCAGTCAGGAGAACCGCCAGCGACCACGCGCCGGCCGCCAGAACGTCCGACAGGATCAGCAGCAGCGTCATGGCCCACATGACGGTCCTGCGGTCCAGGCGCTTTGTGATGATGGCCACCGTCGGCGCCGAGATCGCCCCGACGGTAGCTGTCGCCGTCATCGCCTGTCCAGCCGCTCCCTNCCCTCGCTGATACCGAGATCATGCGCGAGGGGCGTGAGCAGGCTGACAGGCAGAAACTCTGCCGTGACCAGCCCGAAGGTGCCCAAGGAAAGCGAAATGATGGCACCCCATGCGGGACCAGACGGTGGGACGGGCTTTTCTGGGTCGTGCAGAACAGCGTTCATGACGCCTGCTGCGGATCGGGTCATGGACGAAGTCTCCACTTTGATGCAATGCAACGTGATGTTGGCTGCCTTGACCCAAATCTAAAAACACAAGCGCATTTCCCGGCGGCGTTGCACGGAGGAGGGGATGTTCATTGCTTCGCGATACTTTGTGACGGTGCGGCGCGCAACATCAATGCCGGTTTCCTTCAGCCGGACAGCGATGTCCTCGTCGGAAAGCACGTCGCCGGGAGATTCTGCGGCAATGATCGCTTTGATCCGATGCCGGACAGCTTCGGCGGAGTGCGCATCGCCGCCTTGGCAGGACGCGATCGCGACGGTGAAAAAATACTTCAGTTCAAAGACGCCGCGCGGGGTAAGCATGTACTTGTTCGAGGTCACCCGGCTTACCGTCGACTCGTGCACGCCGATCGCGTCAGCGACGGTTCTGAGATTGAGAGGCCGCAGGTGGGCGACGCCATGTTCCAAAAAGGCATCCTGTTGACGCACGATTTCAGCCGCAACCTTAACAATCGTCTTGGCGCGCTGATCCAGGCTGCGGATTAGCCAGTTCGCGTTTTGCAAGCATTCGTCGAGAAATGCTTTATCTTTCGAATTTTGGGCAGTTTGACGCGTGACTTCGGCATAGTAGGTTTGGTTGATCAGCAGCTTCGGCAGCGTGGCGGGATCAAGTTCGATCTGCCACCCGCCTTGCGGCGATGGCGTGACCCAGACGTCGGGTATAATTGATTCAGACGCACCGGATTGGAATCTGTTCCCAGGCTTGGGATCGAGCGCCCGAATCTCATGCATCATGTCGAGAAGGTCTTCTTCATCGACGCCGCAATGCTGCTTTAGTGCCTCAAAATCGCGTCGCGCAAGCATTTCAAGATGGGCAACCAAAGCTGCCATTGCCGGGTCGAGCCGGTTTCGCTGGCGCAACTGGATCTCGAGGCATTCTCTGAGACTTCGCGCAAAAACTCCCGGTGGATCAAATTGCTGCAAGGTTCCGAGAACCCGTTCCACAACAGCCTCATGGACATTAAGGCTCTCGGCCAGCTCCAAAAGGTTTGCCCGAAGATAGCCAGTGTCTTCCAGATCGGCGGCAAGCTGGCCAGCGATCAGCCGCTCCTGTGGTGTGAACGCAGTGAGGGCGATCTGACGAGCGACATGGTCGTGCAATGTTTCGGCGAGGGTGGCAAACTCGTCGAGGGAAGGGCCATTGCCCGGCGGGTTGTTGGTCGTGTTGCGAAGTGATTTCCATTGACCGAGCCGTTCAGGCGACCCTGCCCCGGTCAGTCCTTCAACGGCGTTTGCACCAGGGCCGAGAGGCTGATCCGCTCCTGAAATCGAAGCATCGTCAAAAGGCCCGCCATCGTTTGACGCAGATTCCAAGAGCGGGTTCTTCTCGATTTCCCGCTCCACGAACTGATGCAGTTCGGTATGCGCCAGTTGCAGCAAGCGAATCGACTCAATGAGTTGAGGCGATGCGACGATGGATTGCTTCTGGCGCTGAAACAGGCTTGCTGAAGATTGCATGGTGAGTGCGATAATCCTGTCGAGGAGCCTCTTGGGGCCTGCAATGGCGCCAGTGAGACGTTTTCTAGGTCATGCGGCGGCTTTCAGCGTTTCAAGAACGTTTTGCGGGGATGAGACGCCATACGGGTCGGCCTCGCAGTTGTCGGAGAAACCTTCCTCCTCGAACCAGTGCTCCACCACGCCATTGTTGATCAGGGCGGCGTAGCGCCATGAGCGCATCCCGAATCCGAGATTGTCCTTGGCAACCAGCATGCCCATCTTGCGTGTGAACTCGCCTGAGCCATCGGGGATGAGCTTGACCTGCTTCAGGCCCAAGGACTTCCCCCACGCATTCATGACGAAGGCGTCGTTGACTGAGAGGCAGTAAATCGCGTCAATTCCCTCCTTCTCAAACTCATCATAGAGCTCTTCGAACTTGGGCAATTGGTAGGTCGAGCAGGTCGGAGTGAAGGCGCCAGGCAGCGAGAACAGGATGACCCGCTTGCCGGCAAAGTAGTCGTCAGATGTCTTTTCTTCCCAGCGATATGGATTTGGCCCCTGGACCGACTTATCGTGAACACGCGTGAGAAAGGTAACGAAGGGAACTTTCTTTTGAAATGTCATCAAGTTGCTCCTAAAGAAGAAAACTGCCGTTGATTTCTGGCAGAGGCTGACGCAATACCGAGAAAAGGCTCGTATGCTCGGGCACGGAAGGACTCGCGGCTCGCAACCTCCTGATCCCGACGTATGGGGACGTCCTGGCTGCTGGCCTTTGCCATCCGAACGCAATCGATCTGAGCGAGCTGGACACCGTCGAGCCGTTTGCTTTCCACGGCTATGGCGCTGCAAGCGGGATCGATCACTCGCTCGCGTGCCCAGGGAAAAGTGATAGCGGCCGGAAGTAGCCAATGTCGCAAGCATGTGCAGGCCTCAAATGTGACTTTACGCAACAGACCCGCGTCACTGGACTGGTTCAGCGTGTTGTCGATATGTGGCGGTGACCCGCTGACCTTGGCTTGGGGGACCCTTTGACGGGGACTCTTCGGCACTCACATGCTGAACAGAACCGGCAAACCGCATTTGCGCGCGCGGCCCGTGTTGGCGTGCCGGCATCGGACCAGCCATGCGCAAAGCGGCCATCCAGAACGGACTTCCGGAGGAGACGATGTCCCGATGTTCAGCTGGAAGGAGCACCGTCTCCTTAGGCCACGGTCTAGAGCTTCGCGTGTCGGGCATGGTGCAAGTCGCTTTCATCGTGATTTGATAGTGCTCTAACCAGGAGCAGCAAGCGGCGTGCCATTTCGAATAGAGGTGCTGTTGACCGCCCCCTCCTTCTCGGAGGCCGTGTCTTAGAAGATCTGGCGCGCGCTATAACCGCCTCGTCACACAGGCAACAACGATGCTGTATGGTGCGGATATTCGGCGCTTCGGCCCCGGCTGGGCAAAGAAGACCGGAAGCCGAGCCGATGCACTACCTGAGGCTGGCGGGCACTCCAGTCATTGCGTAGCGTGTGCCGCTAGCATTCATGGGTGCGCAGGCACCGCGAACACGCGCCTTTCGCGGCAACATGAGCGCGCGCTCTTGGGCAAGCGCCTTGGCCCCGTGAGGATCGAATTCCCCAATCGTGTCTGTTTGCCGCCCTCTTATGTTCGAAACTGGACCAGAATGTCGCAAGCCCGACCTAAAGGTCGCCGAGGCGTTCTGTCCGACACTGTTCGGTCGCCTTTGTTGGCCCGCGACACCGGCCTATTTCGCCTAGCTCTTCTCTGGCCTCAGGCTAAGCCCCTAAAAGCATCACAGATTTTTTTCTTCGGTCGGCCAAATTGGCACGAGTTTTGAAGCCTCTTCGTTGCGGGCCGGGAGCCGCCGACCGACTTTCATTTCGTGGATGGCACGAATGGAACGAAGAAAGAAAAGCAAAATGTCAAATCCGCGTCGGATAGCGTCTATGGGCATGGTGTGCTCGGCGAAACCGCCCTTACCCAACAGCTCGCCGCCCTTGTCGACCCTTGCGCAGGAAAGCTTGGCCGGCGGCGGCTCAAATGCCCACCGCGCCGACTTTGTCCTGACCTCGAAGGTGCAAGATAACGTTCCGCATCTCGCCGCGCGATGTGCCTAGACAGTTACGCGTTAGCCGTTCTTGATAATCGGTCTGCCTTCGGAGACGTCATCTATATGCCGTCTTAGGTCTTCGCTGCCGCAGCGCCCGCCGGTCACCTTCCGCCCTCGCTATTGAGTGAAGTGCCACCATGTCCGAACAACCCTTGCCGACGCTGCCGATGTGGCGCCTCGATCACATTGAGCCATCGCCCGAGATGTTGGCGCTACGCACCAATGGTCCGATCCACCACGTGCGCTTCCCGTCCGGGCACGAAGGCTGGTGGGTCACAGGCTATGACGAGGCCAAGGCGGTGTTGACCGACGCGGCGTTCCGGCCCGCGGGAATGCCGCCGGCGGCATTCACCCCGGATTCGGTGATTCTCGGTTCGCCAGGATGGCTGGTCTCGCACGAGGGGGGCGAGCATACGCGGCTACGCACGATCGTGGCGCCGGCCTTCAGCAACGGCAGGGTGAAGCAGCTCGCGCAGCAGGTGGAGGCGATCGCCGCGCAGTTGTTCGAGACGCTGGCGGCCCAGCCCCAGCCCGCCGATCTGCGGCGCCACCTCTCCTTTCCGCTTCCTGCGATGGTCATTGGCGCGCTGATGGGCGTGCTCTACGAGGATCACGCCTTTTTTGCAGGGCTGTCCGACGAGGTGATGACGCACCAGCATGAAAGCGGCCCGCGAAGCGCGTCGCGCTTGGCCTGGGAAGAACTCCGCGCCTACATTCGCGGCAAGATGCGGGACAAGCGCCAGGATCCGGGCGACAACGTGCTGACGGATCTGCTCGCGGCGGTCGACCAGGGCAAGGCGACCGAGGAAGAGGCGATCGGCCTGGCGGCAGGCATGCTGGTGGCGGGGCACGAGAGCACCGTGGCACAGATCGAATTTGGCCTGCTGGCCATGTTCCGCCATCCGCAACAGCGCGAACGCCTGGTGGGCGATCCATCCCTGGTGGACAAGGCCGTGGAGGAAATCCTGCGCATGTACCCGCCGGGCGCCGGCTGGGACGGCATCATGCGCTATCCGAGGACCGACGTGACCATCGCGGGCGTGCATGTTCCCGCAGAGAGCAAGGTGCTGGTCGGCCTGCCGGCGACGTCGTTCGATCCGCGCCATTTCGACGACCCGGAAATCTTCGACATCGGACGTGACGAAAACCCGCACCTGGCGTTCTCCTACGGGCCGCACAGCTGCATCGGCTTGGCGCTGGCCAGGCTGGAACTAAAAGCGGTGTTCGGTTCGATCTTCCAGTGCTTTCCCGCGCTGCGCCTGGCGGTGGCGCCCGAAGAACTGGAGTTGCGCAAGGAGATCATCACTGGCGGGTTCGTGGAGTTCCCGGTGCTCTGGTGATGCGCGGACGCCACGAGGAATCGCGATGTCCTCGAATTCCGGCGCCCCTGCCGCGCGCCGATCAGATCAGCCAACCAACAGGTGACCAAGATGGACGTGCAAGAAACCACGGCAGCATGCCGGGACGCCTTCGCCGAACTCGCGTCGCCAGCGTGCATTCAGGACCCGTACCCATTCATGCGGTGGTTGCGCGAGCACGATCCGGTACATCGCGCGGCGTCGGGCCTCTTTCTGTTGAGCCGCCACGCCGACATCTACTGGGCGCTTAAAGCCACTGGCGATGCTTTTCGGGGACCGGCGCCGGGCGAACTGGCGCGCTATTTCCCGCGTGCGGCGACCAGCCTGTCGCTAAGTTTGCTGGCGTCCACTTTAGCGATGAAGGAACCACCAACGCATACGCGTCTGCGCCGGCTGATCTCGCGCGATTTCACCATCGGCCAGATCGACAACCTGAGGCCGACCATCGCTCGCATTGTCGCAGCGCGCCTGGACGGCATGGCGCCCGCGCTGGAGCGCGGGGATGCGGTGGACCTGCATCGGGAATTCGCGCTGGCCTTGCCCATGCTGGTTTTCGGCGAACTGTTCGGCATGCCCCCGGACGACATTCTCGGGCTCGTCACCGGCATCAGCGCCATTCTGGAAGGCCTGAGCCCGCACGCCAGCGATCCCCAGCTCGCCGCGGCGGACTCGGCCAGCGCCAAGGTTCAGGCCTACTTCGGCGACCTCATACAGCGCAAGCGCTCCGATTCCAGCCACGACATCGTGTCAATGCTGGTCGGCGCACACGACGGCGATGCCGAGATGCTGTCGGATACGGAATTGATCAGCATGCTCTGGGGCATGTTGCTGGGCGGCTTCGCCACCACTGCCGCGGCCATCGGCCATGCTGTCCTGGCGATGCTGGCGTATCCCGAACAGCGGCACTGGCTGAAAGGAGATGCCATGGGGGTAAAGGCATTCGTCGAAGAAGCCCTGCGCTACGACGCGCCCGCCATGTTCAGCTCCATTCCGCGTATCGCCCAGCGCGACATCGAACTGGGCGGCGTGGTGATCCCGAAGAACGCGGACGTGCGCGTTCTGATCGCGGCCGGCAATCGTGACCCGGACGCCTTCGCCGATCCGGACCGCTTCGATCCCGTGCGGTTCTACGGCACCAGTCCTGGCATATCGATCGACGGGAAGATCATGCTGGCCTTCGGCCACGGCATCCACTTCTGCCTTGGTGCGCAACTGGCCCGGGTGCAGTTGGCCGAGAGCCTGCCGCGGATCCAGGCGCGCTTCCCCACGCTGGCATTGGCCGAGCAGCCGACCCGGGAGCCCTCCGCGTTCCTTAGGACGTTCCGCGCGCTGCCGGTGCGGCTGCATCGGCAGGAGGGCTGAGATGCGCGTCGTGGTCGATCAGGATCTGTGCGGAACTACCGGGCAGTGCGTGCTGACGCTGCCGGGCGCCTTTCGCCAGCGCGAACCGGACGGGGTGGCCGAAGTGTGCGTGGCGACGGTCCCGCAGGCGCTGCACGCCGCCGTGCGGCTTGCGGCCAACCAGTGCCCGGTCGCCGCCATTCGGGTCATCGAAAGCGATGCTGGCCATGACGAGCGCGCCAGCGCGGACCCTGCGCCTTCTCCGGCGCAGGCCGAGCGGCATGCTGCGAAAGACCAATGCAATTCAGGAGACACGATGGCAAGATTTGAAGGCAAGGTGGCCGTGGTGACCGGCGCCGGCGCCGGCATCGGCAAGGCATGCGCTCTCGCCATCGCGCGCGGGGGCGGCAGAGTGGTGGTGGCCGACATTGATGGCTCGGCGGCCATCGCCTGCACCGCGCAGATCGCGGCCGAAGCAGGCCACGCGCTGCCCATAGCCATGGATATCGCCGATGAGCAGGCGGTGGCAGCGCTGTTCGAGACGGCGGAGCGGCACTTCGGGGGGGTCGACCTGCTGGTGAACAATGCGAGCGCCATGCATCTGACCCCGCGCGACTGCGCGATCCTCGACCTGGACCTGGCAGTCTGGGACCAGACCATGGCGACCAATCTGCGCGGCACGCTGCTCTGCTGCCGGCAGGCCATCCCACGGATGATCGACCGCGGCGGTGGCGCGATCGTCAACATGTCGTCGTGCCAAGGGCTCAGCGGTGACAAGGGGCAGACGTCCTACGGCGCGTCGAAGGCGGCGATGAACATGCTCTCGGCTTCGCTCGCCACCCAGTACGGTCATGCGCAGATTCGCTGCAACGCGGTTGCGCCGGGTCTTATCATGACCGAGCGTCTCCTCGCCAAGCTGGACGAGTGCATGCAACGGCATCTGCGCCGGCACCAGCTCCTGCAGCGCGTCGGCCGCCCCGAGGACGTGGCCGCGCTCGTGGCGTTCCTGCTCTCCGCCGATGCTGCGTTCATCACCGGCCAGGTCGTGTGCATCGATGGCGGCATGCTGGCGCATGTGCCGACATACGCCGACGGTGGCAACAGCTGCGCCGCGCGCCCTGCCGGCGACACCGAATCGGCGACGGCGGCGCGCTGCTGATGGACATACTGCTCAACCCACTCAACCGTCGGCACCGGCTGCGATCCGACATCCCGGTCATGCCCGGCGCTTTCCCCCTGGTCGGGCATCTTCCCGCCATTGTCTGCGACCTGCCGCGCCTGCTGCAACGCGCAGAACGGACGCTGGGCAGCCACTTCTGGCTGGATTTCGGCCCTGCCGGACATCTGATGACCTGTGTGGATCCGGACGCATTCTCTCTGCTCAAGCACAAGGACGTGTCCTCGGCGCTGATCGAAGAGATCGCGCCCGAATTGCTTGGCGGAACGTTGGTTGCCCTGGACGGCGGCGCGCACCGGCAGGCGCGCGATGCCATCAAGGCAGCGTTCTTGCCCAAGGGGCTGACCCAGGCCGGGATCGGCGACCTGTTCGCGCCGGTCATCCAGGCGCGGGTGCAGGCGTGGCGCGCCCGCGGCGAGGTAACTATCCTGCGCGAGACCGGCGACCTGATGCTGAAGCTCATCTTCAGCCTCATGGGAATCCCCGCGCAGGACCTGCCGGGATGGCATCGCAAGTACCGGCAATTGCTGCAGTTGATCATCGCGCCACCGGTCGACCTGCCCGGATTGCCTTTGCGGCGCGGCCGCTCCGCCCGCGACTGGATCGACGCGCAGTTGCGCCGGTTCGTCCGCGATGCGCGCGCGCATGCCGCGCGCACCGGGTTCATCAACGACATGGTGAGCGCTTTTGACAGCAGCGACGGTCCGCTCTCCGATGACGTCCTGGTCGCGAACATTCGCTTGCTGCTGCTTGCCGGTCACGACACCACTGCCTCGACGATGGCCTGGATCGTGATCGAGCTGGCGAGGCAGCCTGTGCTGTGGGACGCCCTGGTCGAGGAGGCGCAACGCGTGGGCGCGGTGCCGACCCGGCACGCGGACCTGGCGCAGTGTCCGGTCGCCGAGGCCCTGTTCCGCGAGACACTGCGCCTGCATCCGGCGACCACGCTCCTGCCGCGTCGCGCGCTGCAGGAATTGCAACTCGGCCAACGGCGTATTCCCGCGGGCACCCACCTATGCATCCCGCTGCTGCATTTCTCGACCTCGGCGCTGCTGCACGAGGCGCCTGATCAGTTCCGCCTGGCGCGGTGGCTGCTACGCACAGAACCGGTCCGGCCCGTGGACATGCTGCAGTTCGGTACCGGCCCACACGTCTGCATCGGCTACCACCTGGTATGGCTGGAAATGGTGCAGTTCTGCATCGCCTTGGCGCTGACCATGCACAAGGCCGGGGTGCGGCCGCAGTTGCTGAGCGACGTCGAAAAAGGCCGGCGCTATTACCCGACCGCACATCCGTCCATGGCAATCCGCATAGGCTTCTCATGAGCTGGCGTCGCACGCCCTGTGTGGCAAGGCAGCGGCGCCGGCGGGGCGCGGCATTGCTGCACTCAGCGCACGCACTCGTGTGACGACTTGCGCTCGCCGTGGCCGTCTCAGCTACAAGGACATGAACAACATGCAAACCGGTTCCACAATACACGACGACCGAACTGGCGTTTCCGCATTCGGCGGGTTGGGCGCGCAGGCGCGCGGCGCATCTGGCGGGCTGCTCCCGGAGATCTGGATGCAGGACGGCGCAAAGCGGGTCGAACAGGCGCTGGCGCGTCTGCTCTGCGCCGAAGACGACGGTAAGACAGAGCTGATGGCAGCCATGCGCTACGCCACCTTGCATGGCGGGAAGCGCACCAGAGCCTTGCTCTGTCTGGCTGCCGGCGCACTGGCGGGCACGCCGGCGCACATGCTCGACGACGTCGTTGCCGCCATCGAGATGATGCACGCCTGTACCCTGGTCCACGACGACCTGCCCGCGATGGACGACGACGTGCTTCGCCGCGGCCTTCCGACCGTGCACGTAAAGTTCGGCGAAGCCACTGCGATCCTGGTCGGCGATGCGCTGCAGGCCCACGCCTTCCTGACCCTGGCGAGCCTGGATGCGCCGGGCGACAATCGTATCGCGCTCGTGCGTGAACTGGCGCAGGCGGTGTCCGCCGAGGGTGCCGCAGGCGGGCAGGCCATGGATTTGTCGCTGGTCGGAAAGCACGCCGGGCTGGACAGGATCCTGGCGATGCACCGGATGAAAACCGGAGCGCTAGTGCGCGCGTCGGTTCGCATGGGCGCGCTATACTCCATCGCGGAGGATGCCGCGCACACTACGCTGTACAGTGCGCTCGATCGCTACACCGCCTGTTATGGCCTGGCGTTGCAGGTGGCCGACGACATTCTCGACGCGACGGCGAATACCGCGACTCTTGGCAAGACCCCCGGCAAGGACGCGGCCGCGCAGAAGCCGACCTGCGCGTCGATCATGGGGTTGCAGGCAGCGCGCCAGTTCGCGCTGTTTTTGTTGCACGACGCCGGGGAGGCCATCGCCCCTCTGGGGGCGCGTGCGGAAGGGTTGGCGCAGATGCTGCAGCGGGCCAACGTCTATCTGTCCGCGCCATACGCATGAGCGCGCCCATCCATAAGGACTTGCCGCTGTGCTGCTGCGATCGGCCGGGCGGGCGCTGCATGCTGCACTGTGTTCGTGTCGGCGGCGACGTGCGCGGCGTCTGCCCGTTTCTGTTCTCATAGCCCTCTGCAGAAGGAAAATCCCGCGTGAACGCGCTGTCCGAACAGATCCTTTCCGAATTGCGCCACCTGCTGAGCGAGATGAGCGACGGCGGCAGCGTCGGTCCGTCCGTATACGACACGGCGCGAGCTCTGCAGTTCGACGGCAAAGTCACCGGTCGGCACGAGGCATACGCGTGGCTCATCGCGCAGCAACAGGCCGATGGCGGATGGGGAGGTGCGGACTTCCCGCTGTTTCGCCATGCGCCCACCTGGGCGGCGCTGCTGGCATTGCAGCGTGCCGATCCTCTTCCCGGCGCCGCCGACGCAGTCCAGGCTGCAATCCGGTTCCTCGAGCGCCAGCCCGATCCCTACGCGCATGCGGTGCCTGAAGACGCGCCCATCGGCGCGGAGCTGATCCTGCCGCAGTTGTGCGACGAGGCCGCATCCTTGCTGGGCGCCTTGGCGTTTCCGCGCCACCCGGCGCTGTTGCCGTTGCGGCAAGCACGCCTGGTCAAGCTGGGGGCTGTGGCGACCTTGCCGAGCGGCCATCCGTTGCTGCACTCCTGGGAAGCCTGGGGGGCGTCGCCGGCCACCGCATGCCCGGACGACGACGGCAGCATCGGCATCAGTCCGGCGGCCACCGCCGCGTGGCGTGCGCACGCCGTGACACAGGGAAGAACGCCGCAGGTCGGGCGCACCGACGGGTATCTGCAGGCGGCATCGCGGGCAACGCGCACCGGCATCGAAGGTGTCGTTCCCAACGTCTGGCCGATCAATGTGTTCGAGCCATGCTGGTCGCTGTACACCCTGCATCTGGCCGGTCTGTTCGCGCATCCCGCGCTCGCCGAGGCGGTGCAAGTGATCATCGCGCAGCTTGACGCCCGCCTCGGCGTGCGCGGTCTGGGCCCGGCCTTGCACTTCGCGGCCGATGCGGACGACACCGCCGTTGCATTGTGCGTCCTTCGCCTTGCAGGCCGCGACCCGGCGGTCGATGCATTGCGCCATTTCGAAACCGGCGAGCTGTTCGTCACCTTCCCCGGCGAGCGCAATGCCTCGGTGTCGACCAACATCCATGCCCTGCATGCGTTGCGAATGTTAGGAAAACCCGCCGCCGGCACCAGCGCCTACGTCGAGGCCAATCGCAACCCGCACGGTCTATGGGACAACGAAAAATGGCACGTTTCGTGGCTGTATCCCACCGCGCATGCGATTGCTGCGCTCGCGCAAGGCAAGCCCCAGTGGCGCGAGGAGCGCGCGCTGACAGCGCTGCTGCAGGCGCAGCGCGATGACGGCGGCTGGGGCGCCGGTCGCGCGTCCACATTCGAGGAAACCGCCTATGCGCTGTTCGCGTTGCACGTGATGGACGGGAGCGAAGAGCCGACCCGGCGCCGGGGCATCGCGCAGGCGGTGGCGCGGGCGCTGAAGTGGATGCTCGCCTGCCACGTGGCGCATTCACTGCCCCAGACGCCGCTGTGGATCGGCAAGGAACTGTATTGCCCGACCCGGGTGGTGCGCGTGGCCGAACTCGCCGGGTTGTGGCTGGCGCTTCGTTGGGGGCGGCATGTTTTGGCCGAGGGAACAGGAGCCGGGCCATGATCCCGACCGATCGCGCGCTGCAGCAGGTGCTGGAATGGGGGCGTTCCCTGACCGGGTTCGCCGACGAGCATGGCCTGGAAGCAGTCAGGGGCGGCCAGTATATCCTACAGCGCATCCATCCGAGCCTGCGCGACACCAGCGCCCGCACCGGCCGCGATCCGCTGGACGAAACGCTGATCGTGGCCTTCTATCGCGAACTGGCGCTGCTGTTCTGGCTGGACGATTGCAACGACCTTGACCTGATCGCGCAGGAGCAGCTCGCCGCGGTGGAGCAGGCGCTGGGGCAGGGCGTGCCGTGCGCGCTACCAGGATTCGAGGGCTGTGCTGTGCTGCGCGCTTCGCTCGCCGGGCTCGCCTACGATCGTCGCGACTATGCACAGCTTCTCGAGGATACCCGGTGCTACTGCGCGGCGCTGCGCGCCGGACACGCGCAGGCGGCAGGGGCAGAGCGCTGGTCCTACGCCGAGTACTTGCAGAACGGCGTGGATTCGATCGCCTACACGAACGTGTTCTGTTGCCTGTCGTTGCTGTGGGGGCTGGACATGGCGACCTTGCGCGCGCATCCGGCGTTTCGCCAGGTCCTGCGGCTCATCTCCGCGATAGGGCGCTTGCAGAACGATCTGCATGGACAAGAAAAGGATAGGTCGGCCGGCGAGGCCAACAACGCGGCGATCCTGCTGCTGCAGCGCTATCCGGCCATGCCTGTCGTGGAGTTCCTCAAGGACGAGCTGGCCGGCCACACACGCATGCTGCACCGGGTGATGGCGCAAGAACGCTTTCCCCGGCCGTGGGGACCGCTGATCGAAGCCATGGCGGCCATCGGCGTGCAGTACTACCAGACCTCAAACAGTCGCTACCGCAGCGACCTTGCGGGGGCAGCCCAGCGTGCGCCGGCCTGAACGAGCGGAAAACGGCGGCGTGCGCGCGCTGCCGTCGGTCCGACCCGACGCAACGCCGTCGCCCGATGACGCGGATGGAGCGAGCATCAGCGACACCAAGTTGAGCCGGCGCAAGGACGACCATCTGGACATAGTGCTGGATCGGCCAACGGCACGGGCCAAGGCCGCTGGCTGGGAGTACATTCGTTTCGAACACTGCGCATTGCCCGAGTTGGACCTGACCCAGATCGACCTCAGCGCCTCGCTGCTGGGCAAGACCATGCGCGCGCCTCTGCTGATCAGCTCCATGACCGGCGGCATGCCACGCGCCGAGGCCATTAACCGCCATCTGAGCGAGGCAGCGCAAGCCTTGGGGATCGCCATGTGCGTCGGTTCGCAGCGCGTGAGCCTGCAATCCCGCAACTCCCAGGGGCTGACGCGCGCGCTGCGCCGCCTGGCCCCGGACGTTCCCTTGCTGGCCAATATCGGCGCCGCGCAACTGCGCGAGGCCGACGGCCTGGACCTCGCGCGCCGGGCGGTGGATGCACTAGAGGCCGATGGACTCATTGTCCATCTCAATCCGCTGCAGGAAGCGGTACAGCCGGAGGGCGACCGCGACTGGCGCGGCGTCCTGGCCCAGATCGCTCGCGCCGCACGTAGCGTCGGCGTGCCGATCGTGGCCAAGGAAGTGGGGTCGGGCCTCTCTGCCTCGGTGGCTTGTGCGCTCGTTCAGGCGGGCGTGGCGGTGATCGATGTCGCCGGCGCCGGCGGCACCAGTTGGGCCGCAGTGGAGGGCGAGCGGGCCCCCGATGCCGCCGACCGTACAGTTGCGATGGCGTTCGCCGATTGGGGGATCCCGACCCCGGCCAGCGTGCAGGCGGTACGTCGGGCGCTGCCAGCGGTGAAGCTGATCGCGTCGGGCGGGGTCAGCGACGGCGTCGACGTGGCCAAGGCTATCCGCCTCGGCGCGGACATCGCCGGGCAGGCAGCCGGCGTGCTGCGCGCGGCTACGGTATCCACCGAGGCCGTTGTCGCGCATTTCGAGATCGTCATCCGCCAGTTGGCCGTCGCCTGCTTCTGCACCGGCTCGGCTGATCTGGCGGCGTTGCGCCAGGCCCGCTTATTGCCCTCGGCCCATCTGCCCGCCGGTTGATGCCGGCGTAGCCCGCAGGTGGCGGCGGGCGCATAGCCTTACTGAGTGAGAAAGTCTCGGAAGCGGGGACGCGCTGGTCACGGGGTTGTTCGGGTGCTGCTTCGTGATCGGGGAGGCACCCCGCCATGCCCCGAACGGACAGCCGAGAGTAAAGCGGTATTCGACGGCTATGTCGATGCTTGATCAGGGTGGTCACGCCGATCGAGCCGAGCCCCTGAAAGGGCCGGAACACCAGGTGCGGCGGGAGACCGGCAGGAGCAGATGGTGCAAATCCATTGCAATGAAGGAGTATTCCTGCAAGCAACGGAGAAGGTAAGTCAGCCTCAATCCCTTGTGTTTGCTTGGTGTTATGCAAATTAGGCACCGATGCACATTGCCCCGGTAGTGTGCTGAGAGTTCTGCGCTGAGAGGGGGCGGTCATGGCAGGCTGGTGATTATTCACGTCACCTGATTCCCGCGAAGGAACGCCGCCATGACCAAGACTGAAGTTAAGACCGCCAGCGCTGCCGTCAAAGACATTTTGCTTTCGAACCCGGATGGAT